>JAWWOO010000003.1:0-120694 GCA_033851545.1 Frankiales bacterium
GGGCTGCTCGGCTGGAGCATGGACGACCTCATCGGCCGGTCCATCCACGAGCGCGCGATGCACCACGCCGCGGACGGGCGCGCACTGGACTTCGGCGACTCCGCCGTCGCTGCCGTGCTCCACGACGGTCAGCCGCGCAGCCTCGAGGGCGAAGTGCTGTGGCGCTCGTCCAACACCGCGCTGCTGGTCGACTACCGGGTCACCCCGGTGTTCACCGCCGGCCGGGTGACCGGTGCGGTGATGGTGTTCAGCGACGCCCGGCTGCGCCCGGACCTGGACGTCGAGCGCGGCGGGATGTTCGACACCGGCGTCGTCGGCATGGTGGTCCTCGGCCTCGACGGGCGCTACCTCCAGGTCAACCCGTCGTTCTGCGACATGCTCGGGATGACCGAGGCCGAGCTGGTCGGTCAGAGCTATCGCGACACGACGCACCCGGACGACCTGGCAGAGTGCGACACCAAGCTGGTCGAGCTGGTCAGCGGCGAGGTCCCTGGCTACCGCCAGGAGAAGCGCTACCTGCGCCCCGACGGTGAAGTCGTCCATGTGGTCATGCACGCCACCCTGGTACGCGGCGGCGAGGCCCCGTACGAGCCGCTCTACTTCTTCGTCCAGATCCTCGACGTGACCGAGCAGCGCACCGCCGACGAGGCGCTGCGCCGCGACGCCGAGCGGACCGCCAGGATCGTCGAGCTGTGCGACCTGCTCGCCGAGGGCACCCACGAGGACCGCGAGCTGATGACCAACGTGGCTCAGGCGGTCGCCCGCATCGTCGGTGACGCCGCCACGCTGTGGGTGATCGGCGATGAGGGGCTGCGCGCGGTCAGCAACTGGCACCCGGACAAGCGCGCCCGCGAGATCCTCGACGTGCTCTACGAGCAGAACGACGGTTTGGCGGAGGCCGCGGTCGGCGCCGGCGAGACGGTGTTCATCGCCGACATCGACCCTGACCGGATCAAGGGACCGCTGCGCGAGACCTACAGCGGCTTCCTGGACGAGTTCCCCGTACGCAGCGTCATCGTCGTCCCGCTCCGCGTCCGCGGCCGTACGGTCGGCGCGCTCGCCTGCGCCCGCATGCGGACCTCGGCGCCGTACACCCGCGAGGACCTGGCCCTGGTCAAGGACATCGGGCAGCGGGTGGCCCTCGCCATCGACAACGCCCGGCTGTTCGGGATCGCGCTGCACGCCCAGGCGGCCCTGAGCGAGTCCGAGGAGCGGCACCGCAAGCTGGTCCAGCAGTCCGCCGACGTGATCATGATCGTCGACGGTCACGGCGAGGTGCAGTACGCGACCCCATCGGCGTTCACCGTGCTCGGCCGCACCTACGACGAGCCCGGCCAGAACATGTTCGAGTACGTCCACCCGGACGACATGCCCTCGGTCGAGAGCGCCTTCGGCGCCGCCATCGGGGGGCGGCAGGCACCGGACAGCATCGAGTTCCGGGTCCGCCACGGTGACGGCAGCTGGCGGCACGTCGAGGTCAGCGGCTCCAACCTGCTCGACGACCCGGCGATCCGCGGCGTCGTGGTCAACCTGCGCGACGTCACCGAACGCCGGCGGGTCGCCGAGCAGCAGGCCGCCGTCGCGGCGCTGGGCCAGTGGGCGCTGTCCGGCACTGCGCTGCCCGAGCTGCTGGACGCCGCAGCCGCCCTGGTCGCCCGCACCCTGGACCTCCCGCTGTGCGGTGTCTTCGAGCTGCTGCCCGGAGCCGAGGACCTCAGGCTCGTGGCCGGTGTCGGCTGGTCGCCCGGCTCGGTCGGCGTGACGACGGCACCGACCGGCGTCCGCGGACTGTCGGAGTACGAGCTGGCCTGGATGCCGCCGGTCACCATCGGCGACCTCGACGGCGGCACCCGGTTCCTCGCCGCGTCGGCCCTGCTCGAGCACGGGGCGCTCTCGGGTGTCAGCGTCGCGATCGAGGGACACGCCAGCCCGTACGGGGTCCTGTCGGCGTTCAGCCCGGTCAGGCGCTCCTTCAGTCAGCCCGACGTCAACTTCCTGGTCGCCGTCGCCAACGTCGCCGCCGCGGTGGTCGAGCGCCGTCGCGCCGAGGAGGAGGTGCGCCACCAGGCCCTGCACGACGGCCTGACGGGGCTGCCCAACCGCACCCTGCTCGCCGACCGGCTCGAGCAGGCGCTGGCGGCAGCGCATCGCGACGCGAGCAACGTCGGCTTGCTGCTGCTCGACCTCGACGGGTTCAAGGACGTCAACGACTCCCTCGGCCACCACGCCGGCGACCTGCTGCTGCGCCAGGTCTCCGAGCGGCTGTGCGCCGCGCTGCGCAGCTCGGACACCGTCGCGCGCCTCGGTGGCGACGAGTTCGCGGTCTGCCTTCCCGACCTGCACTCCGCGGTCGAGGCCAGCTCGGTCGCCGGCAAGTTGCTGGCCTGCCTCGAGGAGCCGTTCGACCTCGCCGAGATGGCCGTCTCGCTGTCGGCCAGCATCGGTGTGGCGTTCTCCGGCGAGCACGGCCACGAGCCGAGCGTGCTCCTGCAGCGCGCCGACATCGCGATGTACCGCGACAAGCGGGCCCGGTGCGGCTGGGCGCTCTACGACACCGCCACCGACGAGGCGCACCGGCACCGGCTGGCGATCCTCGCCGAGCTGCGCGACGCCGCAGCCCTCGGCGAGCTCACGCTCTACTACCAGCCGCTGATCAACATGCAGACCAACCACGTCGAGCACGTCGAGGCCCTGGTCCGCTGGGTCCATCCCGTACGGGGCGTCATCTCGCCGGGCGACTTCATCCCGCTCGCCGAGCAGAGCGGGCTGATCCACCCGCTCACCGCGTGGGTGCTGCAGGAGGCGGTCGACCAGGCGGCCCGATGGGCAGCCGAGGGGCTGGCCCTGCCGATCGCCGTCAACCTCTCGGCGGCCGTCCTGCAGGACGAGAACCTCCCGGCATCGATCACGGCGACCCTGGCCGAGGCCGGGCTGCCGCACAGCCGGCTGATCGTCGAGATCACCGAGTCGGTCATCGCCGAGGAGGGCGTTCGCGACGCGTTGCAGCGGCTCTCGGATGCGGGGATCGCCTGCGCCGTCGACGACTTCGGCACCGGCTACTCCTCGCTGGCCTGGCTCAAGAACCTCCCGGTGCAGCAGCTGAAGATCGACCGCGAGTTCGTGACACAGATGGAGCACGACGCCCGCGACCGCGCCATCGTCGCCTCGGTGGTGACGCTGGCCCACTCCCTCGGGCTCACCGTCGTGGCCGAGGGCATCGAGACGGCCGAGGTCGCGTCCCTGCTGCGCGACATGGGCGTCGACACCGCTCAGGGCTTCCTCTACTGCCATCCGCTGCCGGTGGAGGCGTTGCACGAGTGGCTGCGCGCCCGCACCGCTCCCCTGGTCGGGTCTGGCACGATCGTCGGGTGACCGCACCCCTCCGTCAGGCCGCAGCGTCGAGGGCTCGTCCCGTGCTGGTCGTCGGAGTGGTCGCTGCTGCTGTCGCCGGAGCCATGGCGGCCGTCGCCCCCGCCGGCCGAGGCTGGCTCCTCGTCCTCCTCCTGGCGGTCCAACTGGGGTTCGTCCTGGCGTGGACCGCGCTCCTGGACACGCCGAGCCCGGCCGGCGCGGTGGCCGTCTCCGCGGGTGCCGCGGCGGCGTCGGACGGTGTCCTTCTGCGGGTGCACCACGTGGCCCTCGGTGTCTTCGCGACCATCGTGGCGCTCGCCTTCCTCTTTTCCCTGCTCTGGCAGATCGCCCGCCGGGAGCGTACGAGGGTCACCGAGTCGTTGGCGGCAACCGTGACGGCGACGGTGCTGGCGGTCGCCGGCGGTGCCTACCTCACCCTGCGGGCCGGCCTCAACGGCGAGCAGCCGCTGACCGACGGACGGCAGGCGGCGACTGCGGCGTTGCTCGGGGTGGCAACGGTTCTCGGGGTCGGCCGGCTGGTCGACGCGGCCTGGGCCCGCCCGGCACTGTCCGGCTCCCTCCGCCGGGGGCTGCCCGGGCTGGTGGCTGGGCTGGGCGCCGCAGCGGCGGTGGGCGCCTGGTACGGCTCGCAGCGGTGGACGACGCACGGCGACGGGTTGTTCCCCGGGGCCGGCTTCATCACCGGGCCCAAGGTACTGTTGGTCGCCCTGGTCGCAGCTGCCGTGGCCGCCGCCGTCGACCTGGGGATCGATGCCGGGCTGGCGACGCTGGCCAAGGACGGACCGGACCGCCGGCCAGCACCCTGGCCGGCCCGGCTGGGGGTGGCCACGCTGCTGCCCGTACTCGTCGCCGCCCCGCCGGCCTATGTCGTCGCCCGGATCGTGCTCACGTGATCCGGCTGTTCAAGCTGGCCTTCTCGCTGGTACTCCTGGTGGTCGCCGACCGGCTGGCAGCCGGGGTGGCGGCGCAGGTGGTCGCGGATCAGATCAAGAGCAACCAGCACCTGGCCGAGACGCCCAAGGTCAGCGTCGAGGGCTTCCCGTTCCTCACCCAGCTGCTGGGTGGCCGGTATGACCAGGTCGACGCCACGGCCAAGAACATCGAGCGGGGCAGCGTCCACGCCTCGGCGCTGACCCTGCACCTGCACGGGGTCCACCTCAAGGTGGCGGACGTACTCTCCCAGTCGGTCAAGCTGATCTCGGTCGACCGGGCGGACGGGACGGTGCTGCTCAGCTATGCCGACGTCAATGCGCTGGCCAAGCCGCAGGGCCTCAAGGTCGCCCCCGCCGCAGGCGGCGAGTTCACCGTCTCGGGGTCGGCCAAGGTGCTCGGCCAGACGGTCAGGGGCAGCGGCACCGGGTCGGTCTCCGCCGTGCCGGCCGGGATCCAGGTCACGGTCAGCAACCTCAAGGCGGCCGGCCTGACCTCGGCCGTGACCTCGTTGCTGGTCCAGAAGCTGTCGTTCGTGATCCCGACCTCGAGCCTCCCCTACGGCGTGAGGGTGCAGGCGGTGAGCGCCGACGCGACCGGCTTCACCGTCAGCGCGGTGAGCGGGCCGTTCACCATCCCGGTCGGCGGATGAACCGGAACGACGAGGGCGACGTACCTCCCTCCGTGGGTGGCTCTGCTGATTCCTCCGCGACCTCGGACGAGGCGCTGGTCAGAGCGGTGTACGAGGAACACGGGGGTGCGCTATTCGGGTACGTGCTGCGGTTGGTCGCGGGCGACCGTCACCGGGCGGAGGACATCGTGCAGGAGACGCTGCTGAGGGCGTGGCGTCACCCCGAGGCTCTCGGGTCGGGCCGTGGCTCGCTACGCCCCTGGCTGTTCACCGTCGCCCGCAACCTGGTCGTCGACGCGCACCGGGCCCGGATGGCGCGGCCGCACGAGGTGGCGGACGACGTTCTCGCCCTGATCCCTGCGCCGGACGAGATCGACCGGGCGCTGGTGGCCTGGCAGGTGGCGGACGCAATGGAGTCGCTGTCCGCCGAGCACCGGGCGGTCGTGCTCGAGACCTACTACCGTGGCTCGACGGTCGCCCAGGCCTCCGCCACCTTGGGCATCCCGGCCGGGACCGTGAAGTCCCGCTGCTACTACGCCTTGCGGGCCCTGCGGCTCGCCCTGACCGAGAGAGGAGTGACCTTGTGACCGTCCCCGACGCGCACGAGGAGCTGCGCTTCTCCCTTGGTGCCTACGTGCTGGGTGCGCTGACCCCTGCGGAGCGCGATGTGATCGACGCGCACCTGGCGGAGTGCCCGGCCTGCGTGACCGAGCTCGACCAGCTGACCAGCCTGCCCTTGTTCCTCGACCTGGTGTCCGGCGAGGAGGTCGCCCTCATGGGCGCCTCGGCCGGTGCCCCCGACGACCGGCTGGTCGATCGCGTGGTGGCCGCTGCGCTCGCCGAGCGCCGCGCCTCCCGCCGCAAGCGCTGGCTGGTGTCCGTCGCCGCGGCGCTCGTACTCATCGCCGGGTCCTCGGTTGCCGGTGTGGTCCTGTCGCCGTCCGGACACGCTCCTGTCGCCACTGCCGCCGTGTTCGACCGCACCGACCCCAACACCCACGCCTGGGCCCGGATCGCCGTTCAGCAGAAGGGCTGGGGCGCGTCGCTGCAGCTGACGCTCGCAGGGGTTCCGGCGGGTCAGCACTGCCGGCTGGTGGCCGTGGGGAGGGACGGCACGACCGACGTCGCGGCGAGCTGGGAGGTGACCTACAAGGGGACCGCGACCCTGACCGGTGCCACGTCGCTGCAGCTGTCCTCCACCGCCGCCTACGACATCGTCACCGTCGACGGCACCCGGCTGGTGCACGTCCCGACGACCACCACCCAGAGCTGACGAAGCCCCCATCAGCCCCCATCAGGGCTCACTCGCGGCTGCGCTGGGCCAGCATCTTGCTGACATCGCGGTCGAGGACGTGATGATCGAGCTGGGGCGGCCGTGGCCAGAGTGCCGGGTGCACCTGCGGCCGGTGGACCCGGCGCATGCCGCACCGATCGGTGACCTAGCCGCGAGCGGCCTGAGCGTGAACTCGTCGGCGATGTGACTGAATCGTCGGATATCGACGATCGAGCGACATCGCGGCCCGGTGCGGGGGGTGCAGCGGGAATGACCGGTCGGTGTGGGTTGCTCGACCTGACGTGACGGGTGTCTACGTGCTTCTCGGGGTGATCGCTGTTGTCGCTGTGTTCGGGGCGACCCGCTGGCGACTCGACGGCCGGATCCGTACGGTGACTCCGCTGCCCGCCAGCACACACGCGACGCCGCCTGATCTTGAGGTACTCACCGGGCTCGGGTTCGCCCCCGACGAGGCGGCCGTGACGTTCGTGCAGTTCTCCAGTGCTTTCTGCCAGCCCTGCCGCGCGACCAGGGCGATCCTGTCAGACGTGGCCGCGACGGTTCCGGGCGTGCGGCACGTCGAGGTCGACGCCGAGGCCCAGCTGGACGCCGTACGGGCGCTCGGGATCGTCCGTACGCCGACGACGCTGGTCGTCGACCGGCGCGGGCTGGTCGTGCAGCGGGCGTCCGGCCAGCCGCGCAAGGCCGATGTCATCGCCTCCGCCGGGCGGATCATCCTGGGAGTGCCGCAGGTCAGCGCCCAGGTCTCGGATGGTGAGACCCGGTGACGAGATCGCTGACCGGGAGTCGACAGCACCTGCGGCCGACTCCTACCATGCTGGTCGTGGAGGTCACCGTGCTCACCAAGCGACGCGCCGTCGACCTGTGCCGAATGTCCGCCGGTCTCTGTCGCACCTGACCGGACGGCTCCGCAACCCACACGCCCAGCCGTCCTGCACCGCGTCCCTCTTCCGTGCGCGCGTTCAGGAGATCCCCGTGACCAGCCCTTCCCCCTTGGTCGACCCGCGCGGTCAGCGGTTCGGCGCCGCCATCACCTCCGTGGTGCTGGCGATCGTCCTGCTGACGTCCGCCTGGTGGCTGCTCGCCGTCCAGGCCGTCGTCTTCGCGCTCGGCGCCAGCGAGCTCGGCCGGCAGCCGTACGGCATCGTGTTCCGGCGGTTCGTCCGGCCTCGGCTCTCGCCGCCGACTGAGCTCGAGGCCGCTGCACCTCCGCAGTTCGCCCAGCTGGTCGGGCTGGTTTTCGTGGTGGTCGGCGTCATCGGCTACCTCACCGGGCTTCCCATCCTGGGCGCGGTCGCCACCGGCCTTGCACTCGCCGCCGCCCTGCTCAACGCTGTGTTCGGGTTCTGTCTCGGCTGCGAGATGCACCTGCTGCTCGTCCGCGCATTCCCCAGAAGCCCCAGTAACCCGGCAACTCCCTAACTGCAAGGAAGGAACATCCCATGAGCCGCTCCGACGTACTCGTCGATGCCGACTGGGTCGAGGCTCACCTCGGCGACCCCAAGGTCGTCCTGGTCGAGGTCGACGAGGACGTGTCGGCGTACGACAAGGGCCACATCCAGGGCGCCGTGCGCGTCGACTGGAAGAAGGACCTTCAGGACCCGATCCGTCGCGACTTCGTGAACAAGGAGCAGTTCGAGGCGCTCCTGTCCTCCCGTGGCATCGCTAACGACGACACCGTCGTGCTCTACGGCGGCAACAACAACTGGTTCGCGGCCTACGCCTACTGGTACTTCAAGATCTACGGCCACGAGGACGTCAAGCTGCTCGACGGTGGCCGCAAGAAGTGGGAGCTCGACTCCCGCTCGGTCACCGACGAGGAGCCGAACCGGCCGACCACGAGCTACACCGCGCAGGAGGCCCGTACGGACATCCGGGCGTTCCGTGACGAGGTCATCGCGGCCATCGGTGTGCAGAACCTCGTCGACGTGCGCTCGCCCGACGAGTTCTCCGGCAAGATCCTGGCGCCTGCCCACCTCCCCCAGGAGCAGTCGCAGGTCGGCGGTCACATCCCCGGTGCCAAGAACATCCCGTGGTCCAAGGCGGCCAACGACGACGGCACTTTCCGCTCCGACGACGAGCTCAAGACGCTGTACGGTGACGCCGGCGTCGACCTGACCGGCAAGGACACGATCGCCTACTGCCGGATCGGCGAGCGGTCCGCGCACACCTGGTTCGTGCTGCACGAGATCCTCGACCTGCCCAAGGTCAAGAACTACGACGGCTCGTGGACCGAGTACGGGTCCCTGGTCGGCGTCCCGGTCGAGAAGGGTGCCTGATCGTGTGCACTGCACCAGTCGGCGGCGTGTCTGTGGAAGGAATTGACGTGGCGAAAGAGACGGTCATCCAGGGCACGGTGTCCAAGGAGGGCGAGCCGGTCGGTGGCGCCTATGTCAGGTTGCTCGACGGTTCCAACGAGTTCACCGCCGAGGTGGTGACCAGCGCGACCGGGCAGTTCCGGTTCTTCGCCGCGCCCGGTGCGTGGACGTTGCTCGCCCTGGCGCCCGGCGCCCGCGGCGAGACCGCCGTGAGTGCCGAGCAGGGCCAGATCACCGAGGTCCAGCTCTCGGTCGCCTAGCTTGTCCCGGCAGGCGTCGCATCCCTTTTGGGGTGCGACGCCTGCTTTGTTTGCTCCGGTGCTGCTCCGTTCGGCTGCATCAGGATCGGCCTCTCGGCGCTCTGTTGTGCGCCGGGTCGGGTCGATGCAACCGGTGCAGACCCTCTGAACCGGCAGGAGACCACGATGAGCGATCCCACGAAGGTCGAGCGCGAGGCACTGCTGGAGCTGCTGATGGACCTCGGTGGTCCGCTGTGCTGGACCGGGCCGATCCCGTACGACGCGCTCGCGGCCCGGCACGCCACGGCGACGCGGCAGGCGCGAACCGGGCGCGACCAGGCCCAGCCGGGCACCGTCCCCGCACAGGGCCGCCCGGTCGGCAGCACCGTCGCCGCCTAGTATTCGAGGCGTGAGCACTCGCCTCGTCGTCAAGGTCACGGCTGGTACGGACGCCCCAGAGCGGTGCGCGCAGGCGTTCTCGCTCGCCAGTACGGCCGCGGTCAGCGGGGTCGATGTCTCCTTGTGGCTCAGCGGCGAGGCCGCGTGGTTCGCCGTACCGGGGCATGCCGCTGAGTTCGCGCTCCCGTTCGCCCCTCCGCTGATCGACCTCCTCGATGCG
The DNA here is from genome assembly GCA_033851545.1 of Frankiales bacterium. Classification (GTDB taxonomy): domain Bacteria; phylum Actinomycetota; class Actinomycetes; order JAWWOL01; family JAWWOL01; genus JAWWOL01. The sequence goes on from JAWWOO010000003.1 coordinate 9,404, forward strand.
GTCATCGCCGGCGGACGGGTGTTCCTGTGCAGCCAGTGCGCCGCCCGCCGGGGGATTGCGCAGGAAGCGACGCTGCCGGGCATCGAGATTGCCGGAATGGCTGCCTATCTCGAGCAGATCATGACCGATGGGACACAGGCCGTCGTTTACTGAGCCCATAGGCCCGTTGACCGGTCACGCCTAGTCGCACAAATAGGTCTCGCCCATTTGCCTTGCCCTTTCAATTGGCCGGGTGTTCGCTGCTACACGCGGGCACTGCCGCCGGACACGCTCCGGCTGTCGGCGCGGCAGACGGCAGGCCACGTGGGGGGCACACATGGTCATGCCCATTGCCGGCGGTATCGGTCTCGCGACCCGTACCGACGGATCGCCGGGCGGGCAGAGCACCGCCGACGCCTACTTCGACAACGTCATCCGCGACTCGGCCCAGTCGGCGTGGACCGACCACCGGCCCGAACTGTCAGCCCTGCTGCAGGGGCTCGGTACCGGCGACCTGATCTCGCCAGGGGTGACCCTGTACGACATCACGACCGATGTGGCCACGGACATCGACGTGTCGGTGTCGCGTGAGGACAACGGTGACCTGCGCGTCCACATCTCGACCGGGGGGAACTACATCGAGGCCACCTCGACGACGCCCTCGGTCTTCGGCAGCTATGCCGACCCGAGGTTCTCCTTCGCGTTCGGACTCGAGCTCAGTTATCGGATCGCGCTCCCGGCCACGACACAACCGCTGACGGCCAGCGGTTTCGAGGAAATAACCGTGGTGGCACCGGTCATCGACTCGCACAATTTCGTCGCCGACCTGATCTCGATGGTCAACGACATCTTCGGGTTCTTCACCGGCGTCAATTTCAAGGGCCGGCTCGAGCAATTCATCGCCGGGATGAACTTCGCCCCGTACGCCAACGACGCGCTGGGCCCGGTCAACGCCGAGCTGACCCGCTTGGCTGCCGAGGGCTACTGGTTCCTCGAGGCGGTCGTCGACCGGCTGGACGGCGGCAGCGGCGGGCTGCACGGCCTGAGCCTGCCGGGCGCACCCAGCAACCGGCTCGACCTGCTGCTGACCGCGGTCGGCTTCGACCGGTCCGGGTCGGCCGAGGGCATCATCTCCTGGCCGCGGACGCTGGGCGCGCCGAGCAACCGGCCGGAGCTCGAGCTCGGCAGCCTGGTCAGCGACTCGGCGTCGGCGTTCTCGCTGGCCTCGGCGACCACCGGGGCTCTGCAGAGCGTCCGGACGAGCAGCTGGACGACGGTCACCGCGTCCCCCACGGCCGCAGCGATGGCTGACGTCAGCCCGCCCGCGTCGGCGGCTGCCGCTGCCGCCGTGTCCACAGCTCTCGCGGCCCTGCCTGCAGCGGACCAGCCGGCGGCAGCTCAGGAGCTGCGGGCCGGAGCGGCCGATCGGTTCATGACGATGATCGGCGGCCAGGACCGGTTCGCCGAGCTGGTTGCGGAGTTCCTGCGCGGCCGCAGTGACTTCGTCGTCCCGGCGACCGTCCCGGTCGGCGGGGCTGGGCTGTTCGTCGACCAGCGCCCGGTCGGAACGCTGTCCATGCTCAGGGCCGAGGACGACGACACCCACTACCATCGCCGCTACCTGCTGGTCGACCTGCCCATCGACGCGGCCATGAGCGTCACGGCGACGCTGGCACCGGGTTACCACTGGCACGGCCCGGTGACCGAAGTCGTGTGCCAGCCCTCGGGCTGGACCGGGTCGGTCAGCGTGCACCCGGCACCGCCCAAGACGCCGTTGCAGGCGGCGCTGTCAGACGAGGTGATGGTCGAGCTGCCGGACCATACCCGCGTCTTCAGCCGCCCGGACGCCCTTCAGCGGCAGGGCATCATCATCGTCGGAGGGCGAGGGACGGGGGAGGCCGTCGAGCTCAACCCGCAGCCGCTCCCACCGCGCGAGATCTCCGGCCGGGTGCGCTCGGCGATCTCGCACCTCATCCACCCGAGCACCCCCACTCAGGTGGGAGCTGCGGCGACCCAGACCACGGTCGAGGCAACCTCCGCGACGAGGTCGGGTCTCGCCGTCACGCTGACCGGGCAGCACGACACCGTCTGGGGACAGGAAGTCGCTCAGGCGGCGTCCGCCGGCCCGTCCCTGCTGGCCGCGCTGACGCGTGAGAACCCGAGTGGCGCCGGTGTCGTACGAGGCATCGACTTCACCGTCGTCGAGTCGGTGCCGGTCGTCGTGCGCTAGGACAGCGTGCCGGTTGTCGGCGTGGGGGATGATCGACTGATGGCAGCCACCGCGCGTCCGGTCACCATCGTCACCGGGGCCAGCAAGGGCATCGGTGCCGCAGCAGCAGTGCACCTCGGCCGGGCGGGCCACGACGTCGTCGTCGGCTACGGAGAGGACGCGGCCGGGGCAGCCAACGTGGTGCGCGCCGTCGCCTCGTCGGGCGGTGCGGCCATGTCCGTACGGGTGGACGTCACGTCTGACGAGGAGGTCGCGGCGCTGTTCGCCACGGCTGCAGAGCAGATCGGGCCGGTCACGGGACTGGTCAACAACGCCGGGTTGACCGGCTTCGTCGGGGATCTCGCGGACACCCCGGTGGACGTCATCAAGCGGGTCATCGACGTCAACTTCCTCGGTGTGGTGCTGTGCGCCCGGCGGGCAGCGCTCGTGATGTCCAGAGAAGGCGGAGGCACCGGGGGTGCCATCGCCAACGTCTCGTCGAGCGCGGCAACGGTCGGGTCGCCGCACGAGTACGTCCATTACGCGGGGGCGAAGGCGGCCGTCGAGGCGTTGACCGTCGGGCTGGCAAAGGAGCTGGCCCGCGACGGCATCCGGGTCAACGCGGTCGCGCCCGGGCTCATCCGCACCGGGATCCATGCGGGCGCCGGCGATCCCGATCGGCTGGATCGGGTGGTCGGGCGGGTGCCGATGGGCCGGGTGGGTGAGCCGGACGAGGTCGCGCCGGCCATCGCCTGGCTGCTGGGACCCGAATCGGCCTATGTCACCGGCGCTGTGCTGCGGGTCGCGGGCGGGCTGTAGCCACCAGCGGGCCCGACCGGCAGGCACGACCCCGTCAGCGTCGCTCGATGCGGCGCCGGCCGCGGTCGGGATGCCAGGAGTCGATGACCAGGTGGTCGGCCGGTGTGCCGACCCGGGTGTGCACGACCTCGAGCAGGTCGAGGGCGAAGCGGTGCGAGCCGCCCGGGCCTGGCGCCACCTCGGTCGCCACGCCGGACAGCTTGGCGTCGCCGATCCATGCGCTCTCCTCGCCAGTCACCGCGTCGACGGTGGGGCAATGCAGCGCGAAGCGCGGGTCCCGCTGCAGGTCGACGGCCTTGACCGCGCCCGGCATCGAACCGAGGAAGATCCCCTCGTCGCTGAACTCCACCTCGGTGCCGCTGATCCGCGGCGAGCCGTCCCTCCTGATCGTGGCCAGGGTGGCGTGCTTGCGGACCGCGAAGCAGTTGCGGACCCGCTCGGCCAGGTCGGGCTCGGCCGCGGCAAACTCGGTCCAGGTCGTCATGGCGGCATTGTGCCCGCAACCACCGACAAAACTAGGGCGGGTCCCAGGCCCGGTCGGGGGTGCTGAAGGACCCTCCGCGACAGGGCGACCCCCACAGACCGCGGCCGCCCGACTTGGCCTCCGCCTGCAGGCGCGCCAGCAGCGCTGCGAACCGGACCTGTGGCTCGTACGGGTAGGCCCGGCCAAGGCCGTCGGCGACCAGCAGGCCGGCGAGCAACCTCCCGTCCGGCAGCCAGACGTCCCACAGGTCACGCCCGTAGCGGTCGGTCTGCCCGCCAGGCTCGTACGCCGCCCGGATCGTCAGCCCGGTCAGCAGCTGCTTCGCATAGGCGGAGGCGACGGTTCCGAAGCAGGCGACGGGGGTGTTCTGCTTGACGGTCTCGGGAGTGTCGACCCCGATCAGGCGGACCCGGACCGTCGGCCGTCCCGGCGGCCGCGCGAGCAGCGTGTCCCCGTCGATGACCCGCACGACCGTTGCCGTCATGGCGTCGGCCGGCACCGGCGGCGAGCGGCCGAACAGCTGGTGCTCGACGGCAGCGGAGGGCCGCCAGGTCGCAGCCGGTTGCCGGGCGGCACAGCCGGCACCTGCCAGCACGACCAGCGAGGCGACCAGCAGCCACGCGCCCGGCAGCCGGACGGGGCGGAGGCTCGAGAGGAACAGGGGCATGGTCCGATCCTGACCGGCCCACGGCGGCGAACCGAGGCCGATCGCAGGCCTGTGGAGGAAAAGCCGCCCTGTGGAGGAGGTATAGAAACTGTCCGACCCTGCCGATCCGACAACTATGGCGGACCCGGCAGGACAGCAGAGCCCTGTCCAGCCCCTGCCTCCGCCGCCGCCACCCCCGCCGGGCTGGCGGCCGGCCCCGGCGCCCAAGCCCGTCAAGCTCGTCAGGCCCGTCAACGCCGTCAAGCCCGTCAAACTGCACCGTCGTCGCCGCACCCTGCTGCGTCTGGTCGGGCTCGCCGTCCTCGTCCTGGCCGTGGGCGGCGCCTGGGTCGTCGTCCGGGGCCTCGAGGCGCGCACCCGGCTGACTGCGGCCCAGGGTCAGCTGCCGGCCTTGCGCAGCGCCATCGTCCACGGGGACCAGGCCGCCGCACGCCGGATGCTGACCCAGCTCTCGGCCGAGACCGGGCGGGCCCGCAGCCTCACCACCGACCCGGTGTGGCGCGCGTACGAGAAGCTGCCGTTCCTCGGCTCGTCAATGCGAGCCACGCGCGGGCTGACGATGGCCGCCGACGAGCTCAGCCGCGCGGTGCTGCCGCCACTGCTGACCGCAGGCGGGGCCCTCGACCCGGCGTCCCTGCGCACGGCGGGCGCGTCGATTCAGCTGGCGCCGTTCACCGCTGCCAAGCCCTCACTGGACCGGGCCGTCGTCGCCGGCAAGGCCGTGCAGGCCGAGGTGCAGGCGCTGCCGTCGAGTGGCCTGCTCCGGCAGGTGTCCGCTGCCAGGAGCAGCCTGCTCGGCCAGCTCAAAAGTCTGGTCTCCACCACTGAGACTGCCGCCACAGTAGCGGATCTGGTCCCGTCCATGCTCGGTGCCGACGGCCCACGCACCTATTTCCTCGCCTTTCAGAACAACGCAGAGGCGCGCGGCACCGGTGGCCTGATGGGCGCGTTCGGGCTGGCAGTCGCCGACCACGGGCGCATCACGGTGACCCGGACAGGGAGTGATGCAGAGCTGGCTCAGTTCGCCAAGCCGGTGGTCAGCCTGGGACCGGAGTACGACTCGCTGTACGCGGGCTTCGGCGCGGCCACCGACCTGCGGGAGTCCAACATGAGCCCGCACTTCCCTGACGCCGCGCAGATCTGGAGCGTCATGTGGCAGAAGCAGTCACACCAGCACGTGGACGGGGTGCTCGCCCTGGACCCCGTGGCGATGTCCGCCATCCTGGACGCCACCGGACCGGCCACCCTGGCCGACGGCAGCAAAGTCAGCGGTTCCGACGTCATCGAGCTGACCGAGGAGAAGGCGTACGCCACGTTCACCGACCCCGCCGTACGCAAACAGTTCCTGCAGGAGGTCGCCCATGCGATGTTCGCGCAGCTGATCGGCGGCCGCGGATCAGCGCAGTCGTTGGTGACCGGGCTGGGAACTGCCGTCGGCACGGCGCACCTGCGGTTGTGGAGTGCGCACCCCACCGAGCAGGCGAGGCTGGCCACCTTGCCGATCTCGGGAGTTCTCACGGAGGCACCTGGCCCGTACGCGGAGCTGGTCGTCAACAACGCCGCCGGCGGCAAGCTCGACTACTACCTGGGCCGCAGCCTCAGCTACACAGCCGCTCCCTGTACGACGGGGATGCGCAGCTCGACGATCACCGTGACCTTGACCAACAACGCCCCGGCGAGCGGCCTTTCGGCGTACGCGCTCACCCGTGCCGACAACCCCTCACATCCCTATCCGCCCGGCCAGAACAGGACCCTGGTCAGTGTCTACGCGGCGGTCGGCGGGCAGCTGACCTCGGCGACGTTGGACGGGAAACCGGTGCTGATGCAGGCGACGGTCGAGCGCTCGCACCCGAGATTCTCGCGCTACCTCGAGCTGGACCCGGCAACAAGCGGCACCTTGGTGCTCCATCTGGTGGAGCCGTCGCGGGCCGATAGGCCCATCGTGCCGGTTCAGCCGCTTGTCATGGACCAAGTCACTCAGGTTTTGGTGCCTCCGTGCCGATAGGACCGTAACTATCCATCCAAAGCCGACTCTGAGGGTGAACTGCGTGGGCACGAACGAAAGGGGACAGCGGTGATCAGACGACTCCTCGCTGTCTTTGCTGCGAGTATCGCTGTATTGGGAACGTCGGCCGGCGCGGCTCTCGCGCAATATCCGCCCACGGGCTCGAGCGGCTCGGTCAGTGCCACGAAAGTGGTCCTCGGCACGACGGTCGACTTCGGGGGCTCCGGCTTCGCAGCCGGCAGCAAGGTGACGGTCTCGGTCAACGACGCGGTGTACGCGACGCTGGTCGCCGGTGCCTCCGCGTCCTCGGCGTTGGGACACTCGGCTGCGCACTTTGCTACCGCCGCTTACGTCCGCCCGGCGGCGACCACCACCGTGGGCGCGGCATCGGCCTTCTCGATCCGGGTCACTTTGAACAAGCTCGGCCTGAACATCCTCACCGGCAGCGGTGTCGACCCGGCCGGCAACCCGCGGGTCGTGACGGCCAAGGTCACCGTGGCCCCGGCCGTGGCAGCTGCCGGCGGCAACAAGGGCAGCAACCTTCCGTTCACTGGCAGCTCGGTCGTTGTCCCCGGTCTGATCATCGGGCTGACCATGATGGCCGGCGGCTTCTTCCTGCTTACCACAGTGCGCTCCCGTCGCGTCGGCGGCGTCCGCAGCTGATCTCCCGTACGGCCCTGACGACCTCGCGCTGAGCTCTGCGCGAGGTCGTTAGGCTGAGCGCCATGGACAGCGACTCCACCCCCGGCGACGGCCCGGGCGACGACCCGATCGATCTGGCTGACGCCGTCGCCTCGATCCACCTCGGCGACACCTCAGGCGCCGATTTCGAGCCACCCACCGACGCCGACCTGCACCCCGCCCTGCTGCCCTTGTCCTGGCTGCTCGGCACCTGGCGAGGCCATGGCAGGGGCAGCTACCCGACCGTCGAGGAGTTCGCCTACGGCCACGAGGTCTCGTTCTCCCACCGGGGCAAACCGCTGCTGGAGTACGTCAGTCGCAGTTGGTCCCTCGACGACTCCAGGCCGCTGGCGGTCGAGACGGGCTACGTGCGGCCTCAGCCCGGCGGCGAGGTGGAGGCGGTGATCGCCCACGGCAGCGGGATCGCCGAGGTGTCGTACGGGACCGTGCAGGGCGTCAAGCTCGAGCTTGCGTCGGACTTCATGGCCCGCACTGCAACCGCCACTGAGGTCTCCGGCCTGCATCGCCTGTACGGGTTGCTCGAGGGCGTGCTGCTCTATGCCATCGACATGTCCGCCATGGGGCAGCCCTTGCAGCCGCATTTGTGGGGCCGGCTCTACCGGAGCAGGTAGTCCTCAAGACGCGGTGAGTACGGCAGCAAGATGCGACGGTGTGCACACGTCGCGACGCGAGCGGGCGAACGCCAGGGTGCGTAGGGCAAGTCCGGGGTCTGACCGAAGCCCGATGAGCCTCTGGGCAGGGACTCATCCGGATAGAGGATCGGTGACCGCGGCACCACCTGGCGGCACCGTGACGGTTTCAGGTGACCACACTCAAACCCCGCTCTACGAGGCGTGAAGGCGGGGGGGTGCCACTACCGGTTTCACGCGTAGGCCTAAGTGATGGCCGCGCCACCGCTTCGCCTGAGGAGGACCGTTGCCGCGCAGGGATCAACTGCGTAGTCGGCGGCGCCTGCTGGACGCGGCCCGCTCCGCGTTCATCGAGGACGGCCCGGACGTCAGCCGGGAGGCGGCCACCCCGCCTTCCGGCCCCAACGCCAGCCCGTGAAACCGTCACCCGGATCGGCACCGGCAGGCGGATCGGCACGGGGATCGGCGTGCGGCGGCCCTACAGCTGGGTCTGGCCGCCGTTGACTTCATAGACGGAGCCGGTGATGAACGCGGCATCGTCGGAGAGCAGGAAGACGACCACGGCGGCGACCTCGTCCACGTGGCCGACACGGCCCATCGCGGTTTTGGCCGCGATGGCAGCGCGGACCTCGGCCGGCAGCCCTTGGGCCGACGGTGCGTCGATCGGGCCGGGAGCGACGGCGTTGATCCGGATGCCGCGCTGGGCGTATTCGACCGCCGCGGAGCGGGTCAGCCCGACGATGCCGTGTTTGGAGGCGGAGTAGGCGGCTCGCCCGGCGTGGGCCATGACACCGGCCGTGGAGGCCATGTTGACGATCCTTCCGCCACCGTGCTCGAGCATGTAAGCCAGTTCGGCTTTCATGCTGTGGAAGATGCCGGTCAGATTGATCGTGATGACCTGGGCCCAGTCGACTGGGTCGATCTCGTGGACGTCGATCAGCTGCGGGGTGATACCGGCGTTGTTGAAGGCGAGGTCAAGCCGGCCGTACGAGCTGACGGCGAAGTCGACTAGCCGCTGGGTATCAGCGAAGTCGGCGACGTCGGCGGTGAACGGCGTGGCCTGACCGCCGGCGGCGACGATCTCGTTGGCGACTCGCTCGGCAGCGCCTTGGTTGCGGTCGGCCACGACGATCTTGACCCCTTGGTTAGCGAGGCGTTTGGCGCCGGCCTCGCCAAGACCGGAGCCGGCGCCGGTGACCACACCGACCTTCCCGCTGAAAGACATGGTGTCTCCCTTCTCACCTGTCGCCCGTGGCCCGACTCGTGCCGCCCGGCCACGGGCCGCTGTTGTGTTGGTGGATTCTGTGGCCCCAGCGAGCTAGTTGTGGGGGGCGGTGACGGTGAAGACGGATCCGGTGGGGTCGAGGAAGACCGCGATTGTGGCGGTTCCGATGTCCGTTGGAGGCATCAGTTGCGTCCCGCCGATGGCGGTGACAGTGCCAGCTGCCGCCGCGACATCGGCGACGGCGAAGTAGACGTCCCAGTAGACGGGGATGTCCACGGCCATGGCTGGCGGGCGGGGTAGCAGCCCGGAGATCGACCGGCCGTCGAGTTGCCATTCGCGCCGCTGCAAGGGCCCTTCCGGAGCGGTGACGGTCCAGCCGAACACCGCGCCGTAGAACGCGGCGGAAGCCTCGACGTCGTCGGTGATCAACTCTCCCCACGTGAAGGCGCCCGGCTCGCTGGCCGCGCCGGCGCCCGCCCGCGATCCGGCCTCCCACACCGCAAACTGGGCGCCGCTCGGATCGGCGAAGACCGCCTGCCGGCCCAACCCGGAGACGTCGACAGGAGACGAGACGACGGTGCCGCCGGCCGCTTGGACGCTGCGCGCCGTCTCGTCGGTGTCGCGAACCGCGACGTAGGTCAACCAGCCCGAACGGCCCGAGTCGCCGACCACACCGACACCAGCGGCTGGGCGCCCCCTCAGCAGCGCGGTGCGGTGTCCCTCGTTTCCTGGGCTTGCCGGAGCGAACTCCCACGCCAGCAGCCGGCCGTAGAACTGGGCGGCCGCATCGGGGTCCGCTGTCTGAAGGCTCACCCAGAACGGCGCGCCCTCGGCGTAGCTGTCGACGTCCATCGGATTCTCCTTCATGCGTCAGCAACACTCTTGTTGTGTCAGTCACTGACAACTCTAGCAGTAACTGTCACAACCGACTACTGCCGTTAGTATCGACATATGGTGAACGCACCGGCTGGTCGTGGCGGCCTTCGTGAGTTGACTCGCCGGGCCGTGCAAGCCGAGATCGCGAGCAAGGCCATGGAGCTGTTCCTCGCGCAGGGTTTCGAGGAGACCACCGTCGATCAGATCGCAGCGACGGTCGGCATGTCCGGGCGCAGCGTCTTCCGCTACTTCGCGACCAAAGAGGACATGGTCCTCGGTGAGATGCGTGCCATCGGCGACGATCTCGCCGCGGCCTTGCAACGGCGCCCGGCCTCTGAGGGGCCCTGGGAGGCGCTTCGTCGCGCACTGGACGGGCCGTTGACCGCCTTGAACAGTGACGGTGGCAAGGCGCTGGCCCGGGCGACGATGCTGGCCACCACTCCAGCCCTGCGCGCCGCCCAGCAGCAGAAACACGCCCAGTGGCAAGAACTGCTGATCCCCGCTGTGGTCCAGCGACTCAAAGGCCCGGCCGGCACCCGCGAACTCCGTGCGCAGGCCATCGTGTCCGCCGCGTTGTCCTGCCTGGACGTGGCCGTAGACGAATGGACCAGGTCAGGCGGAACCAAGCCGCTCGCCGCGCTGCTGGACAGCACCATCCAGGCAGTCCGCAGCTAAGTGCCCGTGGTTGACGGTCGGCTCGACGGGATCCGACATTCCGGCACGCTGGCGCACGCCTCCCTCGTCCATAACGCCACGCATCTGTACGAGGCCGCCAACACCGCGCCGCGCTGGTCGAGGCCGTACGCCGTATCACCGAGCCCCGCTAGTGCCCACGGCGGCAACCGACTATGCACCCCCGGCGAGATCCTGGACCGCCACCTCAGCTGTGATGCGTTGGCTGCCGATCACCGACAGCAGTTCGAGCTTGTCGTGATCTTCGCTCCCGGGCCTCGCGGTGAACACCAACAGCGATTGCGACTGGTCAGGATCGAGCAACATTTGACAGTGCAAGGTGAGCGTGCCGACGACTGGGTGGACGATCCGCTTCTGTTCGGTGTACGTGAGTCCGATCTCGTGGTCGGCCCACACTGCCGCGAACTCCCGGCTCTCGGCGCGCAGTCGTTCGGCGAGTGCAGCGGCCCGCGAGCCGCGCCCTTCGCGCGCGGCCACTGCACGGAGCCGGGCGGTATAGATGCGGCCGTGCATCTGGTGGTCTTCGGGTGCGTAGAGGTTGCGTTCGGCCGGTTCGGTGAACCAGCGGTAGACGATGCTGCGGGACGGCCCGGTGTAGGCGGTCTGGTCGCCGAGCAGCGCGACCGCGAGCCGAGTTTGCACCAGGGTCTCGCCGAGGTCGGTAACGACCTGGGCTGGCGTGTCGTCGAGATGGTCGAGGATCCGCATCATGCCGGGGTTGACGTGGTCGCCGCGCAACGTCCGGACTGGCGCGTTGTGGCCGGTCAGCACGAACAGGTGATCACGTTCGTCGAGGGTCAGGCGTAGTCCACGCGCGATGGCGGCCGCCATCTGTTCGGACGGCTGAGGTCCGCGTCCGCGTTCCAGGCGGCTGTAGTAGTCGGTCGACATGCCGCAGAGCGCCGCAACCTCCTCGCGCCGCAGGCCGGGGGTGCGGCGGCGCTGACCGCGGGGCAACCCGACATCGCCTGGTTGTAGTGCCTCGCGCCGTTTGCGGAGGAACTCCGCCATCCCTGCCCGGTCCATGCCTCCAGGGTGCCCGCTCTCTGGGCTCGCTAGCCACGGCCCACCGATCCCAGGCTGAGCACGCCTGCCGTTTCAGCCTCGGATCGCCAGACAGTGGACAAGTAGGCCCTGGTAGCCAACGTCGCCCGAGCGTGGACTAGCAGCCAGAGCCCAAAGCGCGTCCGGGTTCACCGCAATCGAGTGCTTGAGATCCAAGGAGAATTCCATGACCACCAGCCAGAAGATCGCTGTCGTCACCGGCGGCAACCGTGGCCTCGGCCGCGCCGACGCGCTGCACCTGGCCGCTGCCGGCGTTGACGTCATCATCACCTACCGCACCAGCCCCACCGAGGCGCAGGCCGTGGTCAGTGCGATCACCGAGCTCGGCCGAGCTGCAGTCGCACTGCAGTTGGACACCAGTGACGTGAGTTCCTTTGACGGGTTCGCCGAGCAGCTGCGTACAACGCTGCAGCGGCACTGGGGACGGACCGGCTTCGACTTCCTGGTCAACAACGCGGGCATCAGCGTGTCGGCGCCGTTTGCCGACACCACGGAGAAGGAATTCGACGACCTGGTGAATGTCCACTTCAAGGGCGTCTTCTTCCTCACCCAGACGTTGCTGCCGGTGTTGGCCGACGGCGGCGCCATCCTCAACGTCTCCACCGGTCTAACCCGTTTCACTGTTCCCGGACAGGCCGCCTACGCCGCGATGAAGGGCGCTATCGAGGTGCTGACCCGCTACCAAGCTGCCGAGCTCGGCGCCCGCGGCATCCGCGTCAACGCCATCGCGCCCGGCGCCACCGCGACCGACTTCTCCGGCGGGATGATGCGCGACAACGAGCAGGTCCGCGCCTACTTGACCTCCCAGGTGGCACTCGGCCGGGTCGGCGAACCTGACGACATCGGTGCCGCAGTCACAGCGCTGCTGTCCGACGACAGCCGGTGGATGACCGCGCAGCGTATCGAGGTCTCCGGCGGACAAAGCCTCTAACCCAACCCTGAAGGAACGATCCTCATGACTGACCTAACCGGCAAGACCGCTGTCGTCACCGGCTCCGCACGGGGCATCGGCAAAGCCATCGCGCTGCGCTACGCAAGCCTTGGCGCGAACCTCGTGATCAACTACGTCAGCGACCCGGCCATCGCCGACGCCACCCTGGCCGAGATCGACAAGCTCGGAGTCGAGGCGGTCGCCATCCGAGCCGACATGTCCGTCCTCGCCGACATCAGCCAACTCTTCACCGAATCTCTGTCGCGCTTCGGGAAGATCGACATCGTCGTGGCCAACGCCGGCATCGAACGGATTGGCATCCCCTTCCTCGACATCACCGAGGCGCAATTCGACCAGTTGTTCGCGATCAACACCAAGGGAACCTTCTTCACCCTGCAAGGTGCCGCCCGCCACATCGCCGACAACGGCCGCATCATCTACATCGGTTCGAGCACCACTGCACTCCCCGTGCCGGCCGAGGGCCTCTACGGCTCCAGCAAGACTGCGGCCCGCTACGCCGTCGGAGTCCTCGCCCAAGAGATCGCGCGCCGCGGCGTCACCGTCAACACCATTCTGCCCACCGCCATCGAAGGCGCCGGCGTGTTCACCGAGTTCGACCCGAACCACCCGGTCCGCCAATTCGTCGCTCAGCAGAACCGGATCGGCGAGCGAATGGGCACCGTCGACGATGTCGCCGACGCAGCCGAATACCTCGCCTCCGACCTAGCGGCCTGGATCAGCGGACAGAGCCTGCTCATCAGCGGCGCCGCACCCCAATGACCCTGACCACGACCGGAGCGCCGTCAGCCACGGCTGCTCTGCCGCACGCGACTTCGGAGTGCGCGGACAGGCCGCGGTCGGACCGGCGTTCGTCCAACCACTCGTCCAGTGGTCAGCCAGCACGGGTGAGCGCCATGTTCACGCCCACGCCCCAGCTCAGCGTCGCACCAAACCGCCTCAACCCGACCGACCATATCGAGTTCATTGAGGCGTCGATCAAACGTCGACGGCGGTTAGGGCAGCTCGACGATGCCGGTCCCGTGCAAAGCCCCCGTTGCAGTCGCCGTAAGGACGACGTTGTAAACCACGCCGCCGGAGAACAGGACGCAGGTCACCTGGGTCGTGAAGGCGGACGAGGCGTGGACGAGCCGCTCGTACCCGTCGGCCGCCCCGGTGTTGGCCGGGCTTTGGACGGTGATCCCGTCACCGACTCCGGCGTTGAAGGACATGTAGCAGTAGACGCTGGCTCCTGCGTGGTCGGCGAAGCCCTGCCACCTCACGACGTAGTTGCCGGCCGGCGCGGTCAGGACCGCACTCGCGGGGTGGGTCTGGTTCAGGTCACCGGCCCAGGCGTAGACGTCACTGGGACCCGACGGCCCCACGGCACCCGGCGGCCCCACGGCACCCGACGGTCCGGGGTTTCCCGGGACCCCTGCCGGCCCGGCAGCTCCTGCGGCGCCGCGCGGACCGGTCACACCGATTCGGAGCAGATGTGTTCCAGTGGCGCACTTGCCTTTGCTCAACAGACTCAACGAGCCGTGCTTGTCCGCACACGCCTTCACCGTAGCGGGAGTCCTCACCGACGCTGTTGCCATCCCGCCGCCGAAAACGACCGCAACGGCCAGTCCGATGCCCACAACGCGCACATGTCTCACCATGACCACCTTGTCCCCCGCTGAAGCGGACGATCCGCCGACTGGCAAGATCGTGACAGGTGCGGAAGACGGGCGGAAGCCCTGGGCCGGATTCCCGTTCCTACCGCAACTCCTCACACCGGTCGTGCGCGGCATCCACCGACACCTACTGGTCGCTCTGCCAGGTCTGGTCCGCCTCGGGAAGCTGCTCGCCGGCTCCTGAGCGCCCGGGGAAGCGATCGAAGGACGGTGGCACGGTTCGAGCCTTGTCAGCGCGCGAGCCGCCGCGCCAGGGTTGGAACCACGATCGCCGCGGCGACGGTGTGCAGCGTGATCAGGGTCGCGGCGGAGCCTGCGTCGAACCCGAACGTGAGATCCGGGACGAAGGACAGCGCGGTCAGGGCGACCGCCGTGCGCACGAACGTGGTCCGCGGCCGACTCGCCCTGCGCGCCATGACGGCGGCCATGCCGACGCCGACGAGCGAGAAGACCAGCGTGAGTTGCGCGAACCCGGCGATCGGGATGCTCGCGCCCCTGCTGTCGGCGAACGAGACGCCGGCGGCCGACGCGATCGCCGCGAGGACGGTCGTGGCGACCGAGGCCACGACGGCAGAAGCGACTCCGTGCTTCCATACCAGCAGCCGCTCGGCCGCCGGGGTCGGCGCGCTGAGGGTCGTGCGGGTGGGGATCTGCGTGGTGATGGACATGTCGAGCTCCGTTTCCTCGGCGGGGCGCCCGGTGCGACCCGCGCATGCCCCCTCCACGAACGAGCGGGTACGGATCCGACAGGTCGCGGGAAGAATCGTCCTTCGGGTCGATGCCCGGTGACGCAGCACCGCTACGGGTCGGGAGCGAGTCGCAGCCGTGACGCCGGCGCAGCCAGTCCCGTCGGCGACGCGCTGGACGTACTGGCGGCCGGGCTTGCACACGAGCGTCCGGTGCTACTGCTCCAGAGGGTCGAACGGCAGTTCCCCTCTGAAGGACCCGATCGCAGAGCTTTCTGTGGCAGGTTGTCGTATCAGCGGGATGGCGTTCGTAGTGGAGGTAGAACGCGGTCATCGGGACCGCCCGGAACCGAGGAGAAGTGAGATGACGCACTACTTGTTGAGCGTGCACGGCGCCGCCGAGATGGACGAGTACGGGAACTACGGCTCCAAGGAGGAGATGGAGGAGGCGTTCGCCGCGACCGGCGCCTTCAATGACAAGCTTCACGCCGATGGCTACTGGGTTTTCGCCGGTGGGCTTCAGTCGGCATCGACCGCGACCGTCGTCGACGGCCAGGGTGAGACGCCTGTGATGACCGACGGCCCGTACCTTGAGACCAAGGAGGTCCTCGGGGGTTTCTGGGTCATCGACGCGCCGGATCTCGACGTGGCGCTCAAGCTCGCCGCCGGGGCGTCCAAGGCCTGCCGGGGCAAGGTCGAGGTCCGTCCCTTCCACGGCCTTGCCTGAGCCGGCCCGAACGGCGACTGAACGATGGAGGGCGAAACGGCGGCCGTCGAGCGGGTCTTCCGCGAGGAGTACGGCCGCCTGATCGCCTCGCTCGTCCGCCGCTTCGGTGACATTGACATCGCAGAGGAGGCGGCGGGTGAGGCGCTCGTGGCCGCGTTGGAGAAGTGGCCGGAGACCGGCGTACCTCCCAACCCCGGTGGCTGGCTCACCACCACCGCCGGCAACCGCGCGATCGACCGGATCCGCCGCGAGAAGCAGCGCGACGCAAAGCACCAGGCGGCCTTCATGTACCACGGCGACACGCCCCATGAGCACACAGGACCGGTCGAGGACGACCGATTGCGGCTGCTGTTCACCTGCTGCCACCCGGCGCTCGCCCCGGAAGCGCGGATCGCGCTGACGCTCCGCCTCCTCGGTGGGCTGACTGTGACTGAGATCGCGCAGGCGTTCCTCTTGCCCGAGACCACGATGGCCCAGCGGATCACTCGGGCGAAGAAGAAGATCGCGGCGGCAAAGGTGCCCTACCGGGTGCCCGAGGCCGCCGACCTCCCCGAGCGGCTCGGTGGCGTGCTGGCGGTGCTGTTCCTCGTCTTCAACGAGGGCTACCTCGCCACCGGCGACGGTGACCCGGTGCGGGCCGAGCTCACGGGCGAGGCCATCCGGCTGACGCGGGTCCTCCGCCAGCTGCTCCCCGAGGAGCCGGAAGTGGCCGGTCTGCTCGGGCTGCTGCTGCTCACCGAGGCCCGGCGTGAGGCTCGGGTGCGGAATGGGCAGCTGGTCCCGCTCGGCGAACAGGATCGCGCTGGCTGGGACCGGGGGCTGATCGCCGAGGGGCACGACCTGGTCCGCGAGTGCCTCGCGGTCAACCGGCCCGGCCGTTATCAGCTCCTCGCCGCGATCAACGCCGTCCACACCGACGCCCCCACCGCGGCGGACACGGACTGGTCGCAGGTGGTCGCACTGTACGACCAGCTGACCCGGCTCGACCCGTCGCCGATCGTCGCCCTCAACCGCGCGGTCGCGGTCGCGGAGCTGGACGGCCCAAAGGTCGCCCTCACTCTGGTCGACCGGCTGCCGCTCACCGGCTACCACGCATGGCACGTCGCCCGCGCCGACCTGCTCCGCAGGCTCGGTCAGACCGCCGAGGCGAAGGAGTCGTACGACGCCGCCATCGCCGCCACCCACAACTCCGCCGAGCGCGCCTACCTCAGCAGGAAGCGCGGCGAGTTGGTCTGAGCGGTCTCATCACTCGGGCATGCTGCTGACGGCGCCAGGCGTTGCCGGACGTGACGATCCGGGCACTCAGAAGCTGCCGCGAAGCCCTCATCATGGGGCGCGAGCGCTCGACCAAACTTTGGCACCCCGTACCCGTTCAGCGAGGCCCAAGTATGGGTTCAGCGCGTCACAAGAGCAGACCGCAGCGAGTGCACGATGCCCTGATGCCCGGCCCGCTCACCGAGACCGCGGTCCGGATCATCCACCTGCCCTCACAGGCTCCACCTTTCCTGGCCGCGCGCCCGAGCCTCAACTGGCCCGAGCCTCAACTGGACTGGGACGGCAACCCACTCGTGCGCCGGACCTGATAGGGATCGCTGACTGCAGACCACCATCCGGGTTCCAACGAGGATCGCCTCTCCGGGGCGTGCACCCAGGGCAACGGGCCGATCAGCCTTCGAGCTCGTATGCCAGGGCATGCCGCGGCTGGTAGAGCCCGATCTCTCCCGCGCCAGGGACCTGCAGCCGGGTCATCAGACCGAAGCCGGCTGCCTGGACCCCCGATGTGAACTCGACGCCCTTGGCCTTCAGCTCGGTGACGGTGGCCTCCAGGTCGTCACACAGGAAAAAGAGCTCGTGGTGACCACTTGGCGAAGCGTCCCCCGCGGGATGGACGCCCAACTCCGCCGGCGGAAGCTTGAAGATGAGCCATCCGTCGTGCACGTCGATGTTCGGCATCCCGAGCACGTCCCGAAAGAATGCGCGTGCCTGCTCGGCGTCGGACGCGTAGACGATGGCGTGGGTGCCGTTGATCATAAGTACGAGGCTATCCCGCAGCAGGGTCTTCGGCACCTGGCCGGCCGGCCTCTGCCAACTGGGCAACGGCGGGCTTCGAGGGCACGCGGTCGCCCCTTTCGGGGCGGCTCGGCGTGGATCGACCCAAGCTGATCCGTCTGCCGAAAGGCTGATCTGAGACGTGCATATGAGGAACCCAGACTGGCACACCGTTCGCCGACGGCGGCCGTACGACTCGCCTCGTCCCGGTGACGGCGCCGTTCCCAGTCAACGATCGATGACTGGGACGGGCTGCGCCTCCGGACCACTTCGGTTGCCCTGGCGCGCGCCCGTTGTCGGGTTGAACCTCGGTGGCAGTGTCGCGGGTGGGGCAGGTCGCGTTTGCCCGTACGCCCGGACCGTGGGTTGCAGGGCTCGACGCTGTGGTCTTGGCCCGACGCAGCACGACTACTGGCTGCCGCGGCCTTTGGTCATGGGAGCTCGTCGCGAAGGTCTGACTGGTGGAGATCCCTTGGTGGGACCGTGATGGCGATGTGATTGAGGCACTCGGCCGCTCGGCGTTGAAGGGCGGTTCGCTCCCGCTGGTTCGGCGCGGCAGCGGCCGCTTCGAGGAACAGATCGCGCGCATGCTGGTGCTCGCCTGCGAGGCAGGACAAGTCTGCGGCGGCGGCGGGAAGCAGGTGGTAGCCGGCCATTACCGGCTGGCCCATGAGCGGCGTGAGGAGCGCTAGGCCTTCGGCCGGCCCGTACGCCCGGCTGACCGCCAGTGCCCGATTGAGCTCAACGACGGGCGAGGGGTTGATCTGGGCGAGCGCGTCGTACAGGGCGGCGATCTGCTCCCAGTCAGTGGATTCAGCGTGAGTTGCTCTCGCGTGGCAGGCCGCGATCGCGGCCTGCAGGGCGTAGCAGCCGGAGCTGCCGCCGAGGTGTTCGATTCTGTCGACCAGGGCTAGGCCGCGACGTATCAGCAGGTGATCCCACCGGTCACGATCCTGATCCATGAGCAGGACCTGGTTGCCGCTGCTGTCGGTACGGGCGGCTAGGCGCGAGGCCTGGATCTCGAGAAGCGCTAGCAGGCCGAGAGTCTCCGTGTCGTTCGGCGTGAGTGCGGCGAGGGTTCGGGCAAGCCGCTGCGCCTCGTGGCACAGGTCGTTGCGCGTCCACTGGGCACCGGAGGTGGCGGCGTACCCCTCGTTGAACAGCAGGTAGATGACCTCACGGACGGCCTGGAGACGGCGGGCACGCTCTGTCTGCTCCGGCAGCTCGAAGGTGACGTTGGCTGCTCGCAGGGTTCGCTTGGCGCGGACGATGCGCTGGGCCACGGTGGCTTGGGCGGTAAGCAGTGCTCGGGCGACCTCTTCAGTCGTCAAGCCGCAGACGAGCTTGAGGGTCAGCGCGGACCTGGCGTCGGCCGACAGAACGGGATGACAGGCCATGAAGATCAGGCCGAGCAGGTCGTCGGCCAGTGTGGCGTCGGAGGGCAGTTCCTCGGGTGGTTGGACCACATCGCTGCGTGCTGCCAGCTGACGGTACTTAGCCTGCTGCGCATCCTGCCGACGGATGCGATCGATGGCCAGGTACCGGGCGGTACGGTGCAGCCACGCTGCAGGTTGCGGTGGCAGACCCTCGACCCGCCACTTCTCGATGGCGGCCACGAAAGCGTCCTGCGCGATGTCCTCGGCCGCACTAAGGTCCCCGACGAGCCGCGCCACGCGGGCGATGAGGCGGGGCGACTCGGCCCGCCACACCGCGGCCAGCCGCTCCTCGAGCGCTGAAACCTCGGAGTGGCGGGTCGAGTCGTGCTCGTTCACTGCAGGTCCGAGGCCTCGACCACGCGGCGGACATCGACGCGTCCAGTGCCGACGATCTGGCCGAACTTGCGGGCGATCTCGATCGCCTCGGCCAGCGTCTGGACGTCGAGAAGGGCGAACCCGGCGATGAGCTCGCGCGCTTCGGCGAACGGGCCGTCGATCACCCGTACATCGTCTCCGGTGAACTCCACCCGGGCGCCGTGCGAGCTGGGGAAGACGCCCTCGCCGCCGAGCAGCACACCGGTGCTGGCGACCTCCTGCATGAACGTGCCGATTGCCTGCTGCTGCTCCGGAGTCGGCATCGCGCCGTTCTCGGTTGCCTCGGTCTCGTAGTGCATCACCATGTATCGCATAGCAGTGAATCCTTTCGGTAGTGGGCGGGACTGTCTAGGCCTGCTGGCCGAGCGGCCGACCCAAGGCACGACTGACGACCGGGATGACGACAGCGGCGGCAAGCAGGTGCGCGCCGATCAGGGTGAGCTTGGTCGCGGTGGAGGTCGCCGCTGCGGTCACAGGGGCCAACAGCGACAGAGTTGTCAGCAGCACAGTCGTACGGAGGTAGACGGTAGCCGGGCGTCGCGCCCACTGGTTGACGACCAGCGACAGGCCGGTACCCAGCACCATCACCATCGCGAGGGTGATGCTGCACGCGCCCACATTGACCGGAACGACGCTGTTGGCATTGCCGCCGGGGTCGCCGACGGCGAGGTGCACGCCGGTTGCCCGAACGACAGCGGTCAGCGCCTCCGCGCCGGCCGCGGCCACCAGCGTGGCTTGCAGGTTCGCCGTCAGCACTGCCCGCGTCCTAGCGCGGGCGGAGCGAGTGGACGGCAGGGCGCGCTCGGCGCCGAGGACGGTGCTCATGACTGGTCTCCTTCGACGTGGCCTGCGTGTTGATGCCTTCACACCTGTGCCGAACCACCCCGGCGGATTTCGACGCGGCTCTGCAGGCGTCTTTGAGCAGTCGCCGAAGTCGCGCTGGTGCTCGGACCGTCGATCTTCCTGGTCACACGCCAACTGAGGATCGGACCTCTGCGATGGCTGAATGCTCGGATGATGTTCGGCGTGCGGAACGGACTCTTGCCGGCGGACGTTTCTCGGCGGGTGCGCCTTCGCCGGTTCGGATGGGTTGAGCGGCGTGGTCTCGGGCACTCGACCAGGCATGTGGGACGCTGCCGAGCGCCATCCTGTCCGTGCTTGGTTCGTGTTTGCTGTCTGCGCTCTGCTGGTGGTGGATGGCGCCCGGCGCACGCTGGCAGGTGACGCGACCTCCGGAGGCGCGCTGCCGCTGGTCGCCTTTCTCGTGCCCGCCTTCGGCGCGGTGCCGTTGTCCGTGCTCGCGCGTCGACGGGAATTCAATGCCGTCCGGACTCAGGTCTTACTGGCTCTTGCGTTCGTTCCGATCATCCTGGCCGTTGCTGCTGCCGGTGCCGGAGCCGCCCTGTGGGTGCTCTGGCTGTCACTCGTCCTCGGCGTAGCGCTGGCGGCTTGGTGGGCATGGGAAACCCGTCACACCGCAAACGACGGCCCACGAACCACGCACCAGCCGGCATGGACATGGCGCAGCAGAGCTCGGGACCCCCGATACGCGGGCATCCTGCTGTTGGGACTGTCGATCGCGCTTGCCACGGTGGTCCTGCGGCGCAAGACGGATCCGTCGGCAGCTCTGGTCGCCGGAGGAGCCGAGCTTGCCGTGGTGGCGGTCATCGGGCTGAAGGCATTACCACCGTGGACGGACGCCAAGTACCCGCCCAGCGCCGGCGCCTTGCTGCTGGGCACGTTCGGCGCCGTCGTCCTCATCGGCGCGATCATCGTCGGCTACGGTGCGGGCGTCAGCTAGCCCCACCTCCATGGGGCGGTAGCCACCAAGTGGGTCCTCGTTCGAGGCGAGGCAGTGCTCCACCGGCCGATCGGTCGCGGGCACCGCTCCGGCCCTGCGCTGCTGGAACCAAGCATTCGGTTAGTAGTGGACGAAAAATGGACTCGAGCATGGCTTCCCGCCGGCCGAAGACCACACCATGAAGATCCTCGCTCTGCGACGCCCGGATGCATGTGCCAACTGCGGTGCAGCCCTCGAAGTAGGCACCCAGGCGTCCTGGGAGGCGGCAACGCGTAGCGTTCGATGCCTGCCGTGCGCCACCTCGCTGGCAATCTCTGAGGTGGCGGACGGTCCTTCCGCTGGAGCGGAGCATCGAGTCGGCCACGCGCCGGCAGCACCCGCGTTTGCTCCGCCGGCGTCTCAGCGACCGCAGGTAGCCGGCGGCTCCGCGCAGCGGGAGCACGACAGGCGTTCCAAGAAGCGGCACGAGGACATTCGGCGCCGCCACCCCCGCTTGGGCGGCTTGCTGCTCGCCCTCACCGACGACCCCGTCAGCACCCGCGTTTGGGCTCAGGGCGCGCACGGCGAACGGGCCGTCGCGGCCTCTCTCACGGGACTGCTCGGCGAGCACCTGGTCGCCTTGCACGACCGGAAGTCGGTTCGCGAGGACGGCCGTCCCTCCCGGGGCAACATCGACCACCTTCTGATCGCGGCCGCTGGTGTGTGGGTTGTCGACGCCAAGACGCATCGCGGAACGCTCGAGGTGAGACGGTCCGGTGGACTGTTCACGCCGCGTGTGGAGAGGTTGTACATCGGCGGTCGCGACAAGACCTCACTTCTCGACGGTCTGGCACGACAGGTGGACTCGGTCAAGAGGGTTCTGCACGCGGCCGACGCCGTGCTACCCGTGCGGGGGGCCTTGTGCTTCGTCGGCACTGAACTCCCGTGGTTTGGCGAAAGCATCCGCGGAGTCCCTCTGGTCGGCCGCCGCGGCCTCAACAAGCTGCTGCGACAACCCGGCGACCTCACCGCTGAAGACCGGGAATCTGTTGCTCAGTACCTCGAGCAGCGGTTCATCACGGCCTAGGTGAACATGCCGTGCCAACAGGCCGATCGCCCCTCGCCGGCCGCGGTCGCACCCGACCAGGAACGTCCGCTTAGCGGATCGGCAATTGCGACGGGCTCGAGGACCGGCGGCTGCCGCGGCGGACCGACCGTACGGTGTGCCGATTGAGGTTCCGTCTACGCACTTTTGGCGACCGGGGCTTCCGTCGTCCTGGCTCGTCGTCTCGCGAGGTCCGGGCTCGATGGCCGGGCCGGCGCCAATGGTGGTCTGTGTCCGTGACCGCTGGTTCACTTTGTCGAGTCCGGAGGCAACCTGACAACGGCTCTGACCGGTTGATCCTGGTGAGGCGGACGAAGGGGTAGGTGTGGACGCGACCGAGGACTTCCGGCAGTACGTGCTCGGGCGTCAGCGTGCGTTGTTGCGCACCGCCTGGTTGCTGACCGGGGACCGCGGCTCCGCCGAGGACCTGGTACAGACCGCGCTGCTCAGGGCGTGGCCGCACTGGAGCCGGATCAGCGCAGGCGAAGGACCGGATGCCTACGTCCGGCGGGTCATGGTCAACAAGGCCATCGACTGGCGGCGCCGGCGCTGGAACGGCGAAGTGCCGACCGAACAGCTGCCCGAGCTCCAGCACCTGGTTCCTGATCCAGACCTTCCGCAGATCCTGGTCGCCGCCGTGCGCAGCCTTCCGGCGCGGCAGCGTGCGGTGGTTGCCCTGCGCTACCTCGACGACCTGTCCGAGATCGAGACCGCAGCAGCATTGGGCTGCGCGGTCGGCACCGTGAAGAGCCAGACCGCGAAGGCGTTGGCCACCTTGCGCCGGCACCCAGGCCTGACCAACCTCGAGCTGCAAGGGAGCACCGGGTGAACGAGCTCGCCGTCCTGCTGGACCAGGGTGTACCGGAACCCCAGGTGTTTCTCGACCCCGCAGACCTGCTGCGCCGAGCACGCCGGCGCCGGACCCTCCGCCGATCGGGCGGTCTGATCGCGGTCGCTTCCGTCGCCGTGGTGGCCAGCGTGGCCGCGCTTGCGCCGAGTTCGCCTCACACCGTGGCACCGGGAGCCGCGGCTTCACCGACGCTGTCCGCGCTGGATCATGCGGTAGCCCTCCCCCCGGACCTCAGCGGTGGGGTGGGCCCGGTGGGTTCTGAGCCGCACCAGCCCACCGGGCTCGGTGTGCTCGCAAAGCACGTCGGTCAGACGACGGTCTACTTGGCGGCCGCCACGGGCGACGGTGTGTGCTTGATCCTGAGGAACTCCAACGGCAGCGGCGCCACCAGCTGCGCCGCGGTCGCCGACCTCCTGACCACGCCGCTCTCGGTGGTCTTGGACTGGGCCGACGGTCGGCCGGTGTACATGGCGATCGTGATGCCCGACGGCTACACCACGCTGACCATCGGCTCGGACACCGCGGCCGCAGCGTTCAACGTGGCCTACCTGCCCGCCATCAGGTCCACCCACGGTGTTATCTCCGGGCCCCGCGTCGAAAGCCGAAAAGTCGATCTCGGGCCCTACCCGTTGCCCTCTGCCCGCGCAGGATCTTCTCCGCTGCCCCTGATACCAACTGGGCCGGTGTCAGCAGTTCCGTCGGGGTCCGCGGTGGCGGACCTGCGTTACCCGGTCAACGCCTACGGCATGACCTACGGATCGCTGGCGGATGCATCCACCCACGGGGGCAAGGCCCCGGACCTGATCGCCGCCAGTGGACTGGACAACACCGGCGCCTACGTCGACGGCTACATCAAACACGCTGACATGCCCGCGGAGGCCGAGCCGAAGAACCCCGCCGATGCCGCAGCCCTCATGGCCAGGGCAATCCCGCCGAAGAGCCTCCTCCTTTACGCGGTCGACGGCACCACTGTCATCGGCACGTTCACCTTCGACGGCCGACCCGCCGCGGCGACAGGGACCGCCACCGCGCACTGAGCTCATCTGGATTGTCCCAAGCCCCGCTCCGAAGAAGGATCGGTGAACGGGACGGCTCCGGTCGTTGTGACCTGGTGCAGCGGTGACCAGGGGAAGGGCAGGACCCTTTGTGGCTGCGGCCTCACTGGTTGCACCAGTGATCGACTGACGCCGGTACGCTGCCGCTGATCGTTCCAGTCGAGGCGGGAGGTCACCACCCTTGAACCGGAGGTCGGCACACGGATGGGCAGTGGCGCTGACTCTTACGGGCACGGGCATCCTGGCAGGGTGCGGCGGCGCCGGTCTGACCACGTGGTACGGCGCAGTCACCACCCTCGAGCCGCACCTGTGCGTGGGTAGGCATGCGGCGACCGGTGGCTGCTTCTCGGTGACCACAGCCCCCTCAGTGCCGTCAGTCCGCCTTGGACAGTGCGTCGAGCTGACGTTCCGCCCATCCTCGTCGCCCGGCCGACCGCGGCTGCTCAGCATGCATCCGGTTGAGGCTGCCGACCACCGGAACGACTGCCCAGTCAACTGAGTGTGCGGCGGTGAGACCGGCGGGCACGTAGCGAAGAACCACTCACGCGAGTCCCAGTCGCCGAGCGGCTACTGCCACGGCACGTCAGCGGTTGTGGCGTGACCGGGTCGAGTGGACGATGACCCCCAGAACCAGACCCGCGCCCACCACGAACAGCAAGGCGTCCCACATCGGGCTCAGACCGTGGATCAGGAATGTCGCTGCCACAGTGCGCCAGTCAGTCGTCAGGGGCGTCCCTTCCAATCGAGCTCGTCATGCCGTGTTCGGCGGCAGCCCAGACGCAGAAGCGCCGTCGGCGATCCGGAGCTGCACGACGCGTCCCGACGAGCCTGAGTCCCGACGCACATACATGACCCAACGCCTTCCGGTAAGGGCGTTGCGTCGATCACTAGAGCCCAGGGAGCGGCTACTGCGATGCCTGAAGCCGTCCCCAGGCTGGACGATCCGCCGCTCACCTCCCAGCTGGGACGGTCGGGATCGCCTTCAAATTTGTGCGCACCAACTCACCTTGCTGCCGTACTCAGGACGTGGTGAGGGTCAGCGGCCCGGCGACGGTGTCCGGAGCGACGATGCTGATCTGGTGCGGGCCGATCTCCGTGGGGGCGTGGAACGTCACCGTTCCGGCCGTCACGGTGACAGGGGCGATCTGGGTCACCGTGCCGGCGCCGTCGTGGCAAACGACGTAGGTGTTCAAGACGGTCGCGGTGCTCGGCAGGTTGACCAGGGTGATGGTGACCAGTTGGCCGTTGGCCACCGGGTTGGGCGCCAGCTTGACGACCCGCAGGCCCTGGGTCGAGACCGCCTTGTTGCCGACATAGGTCAGCGCCGCGAGGCTGGTCAGCCCCAGCAATGCCGACGGGATCGACGGCAGGGCAACGGCGGGGGCGTCCGGGCTGGCGCCGAAGCGAACCACGTTGGTCACGAGCGCGCCGACGAAAAAGGTGACGGCCACCAGCGAGAAGATGACGTACTGGCTGTCCACCAGGTCCGTCTCGCCGGCGTCGTTCGACACCAGGTCGGCTCCACTCGGGGCAGCGGTGGTCTGCGTGGTGCTGACCGCGGCCGTACCACTCTGTGCCGTGGTCGACGACTTCGCCGACGGGTCGTTGTTCACGCTGGCCACGACAATGCCTTTGGCCAGAACGGCCGAGGCGAAAGGGCCGCCCAGCAAGAGGAAGTACGAGTTCCAGTCGCCGCCGAAGAGGTCCTTGCCATCGACGTTGGTGAACCACGCCAAACCGCTCATGAAGACCAGCGAGGTGGCAAGTACCAGCGTCCACAGGGCGACCACGCTCTTACTCGTGGAGAACCGTCCATCGGCGCCCAGGACAACCTCCAGGAAGCCGAACCTCGCCCGCGCCGGCTTGGCGCTGGTCCGTCCGGCCCACTCGAACAGGGCCAGCGTCACGGCCAGGAATACCACCACGACGAACAGCGCCCAGGCGAGGTGGTGGTGATGATGGTCGTCACCGATGAAGTAGAACAGGCACCCCCAGGCAGGCAGCACGACCAGCAGTCCGGCCAGCGCCCACCGGTTGAGGAAATATTTGCTCACGGTTGCCCCCGCATGTCGTCGGCCTGCCGCACATCACAGCCCTCTGCCCCTGCGCCGTCAAGCAATCGGGCAAGCGGGTCCGGAAATCAGCTGACGAGTGAGACGTCGCCGGACTCGAGCACGATCAGCTGGCCTGCGTTGCCGGTCGTGAACGGCCATGCCCGGCTGGTGCCCAGGGCGGCGGTACGGATACTGGCAGCTGCGGTCAGAGCCTGGCCGGTCTGACCCGCACGGAGCAGGCCCCAGCCGACGACCGGCCAGTAGCCCACCGGTGCGGGCGTTCCGTTCGACACGTCGGTGGCCTGCGGCTGGCCCCATTGCGGATGCGCAGCCGTGACGGTCGACAGCAGAGCGCTGGCCCGGGCAGGGTCGGCCAGACCGAAGGTGGCAGCCCAAGCCTGCTCCATCGAGTCGGAGTAGAGGTTGGCCCAGTTGGTCACCGTCTGGGCTCCGCCGTCGTGGCGGGCCCAGTCATAGGCGGACACGGTGGGGTTCCACAATCCGGCAATGCCAGCGGAGAGCGCATCAGCGTCCTTGGTTGCCCGGACGTTCAGGGCGGGATTGCCCAACACGACGGCGACGTCTGCCGCGGCGCGCAGGCCGGCGTAGGTCTCCGTAGCGTCCATCAGGTATTTCACGTGCCATGTCGGCTTGGCCCAGGTCAGCCCGTCAGCATCCTGAGTCGCCTCGATGGCGGCGACGGCCCCGACAATGCCGGCGGAGAGCGACCTGATGGTGGCTTTGCTGGCGCCGGCCCGGAAAACCGCCCTGGTAGCAAGCAGAAACGTGCCCGCGTACGCGTCCGTCGAGTCCATGTCACCAGTTGAGCTCTCGACACCGGCGGCCGAGACGTCATGGTCCGTGACGAAACCGGAGGCGTCCTCGTGTGCCGCGTACCAGCGCAGCCAGGCTGTTGCGGCCGTCAGATAGGCAGCAGCGCCGGTCACCTTGTGCGCCTCCGCGAGGCCTATCGCCGCGTAGTTCCCGAGGTACGGGCTGATGTGCTGACGGTCGACGTACCAGGCGATCGCTCCGTCGGACAGCTGACCCTGCTGGATCCATGCGGCATCGGCGGCGACCTGCGTGCGCACCGACGAGCCTGCTGCGGCAGCACTGGGTTGTAGGGCCGCAACGGCAACGGTTGTCGCCATGGCGACGGCCGCCCACGACCTGCGGTTGCTGCCCATCGTTACCCCCGTCTCGCTTGCGTCGACCCAATCTGGCACACGATCTGTCGGCACTTGATAGCCCAACTGGGTGACAGAGCGCCCCGAATGCTCCGACGTGGGCCCGCGGGGTCTGGCCCGACCTGCGGCTGGTGTCCCCTGGTCGGCCCAACAGCGGAGGGCCTCAGCCGCCGAGGCAAAGGGAGTAGTGCTGCCTGGGCAGATTGGCGCACACACACCACACCTGATGGAGGAACTATGCGACGACTTCTCGTGGCCGTGGGCCTGGCCGTGGCCTTTACCGGCATGGCCTCGCCCGCAGTTGCCCTTGCCGGAGACGGTCAGCGCACCGGAGGCGCGATCCTTGCGCCCGAGGGGCCGGCACCGGCCAACGGTGGCGACCAGGGCTGGGGCAACTGCGGTCACAACTCCAGCGGCGGCAACCCGCACACCGGCGACGCCGGCAACGGCGGCGGCAACGGCGGGGACCATGGCCAGAGCTGCGCCCCCTCCGATGGCGGTGGCGGCGGTCCGGTCTGACGCTGACGCTGACGCAGGGTTTGACGACAAGAGCGGTCGTCAGACCCTGCGGTAGCATCCGAGCATGTCCGCTGCGGCTCGGCACAATGTGACCTTTAGTGGTGTGCCCCACGGACCCGTGATCGTCTTCGCTCACGGGTTCGGGTGCGACCAGCGGATGTGGCGTCACGTAGCCCCGCGCTTCGCGGACCGGTTTCGGGTGCTGACGTTCGACAACATGGGCGCCGGCGGCGCGGATCCTGCCGGGTACGACCCGGTACGCCATGACTCCCTGGACGGTTACGCCGAGGACGTCGTGCAGCTGTGTGGCGAGCTGGGCGTGCACGACGCCGTCTTCGTCGGTCACTCGGTGTCCTCGATGATCGGTGCGCTGGCCACGATCAAGGCACCGGGGATGTTCTCCCGGCTGGTCATGGTCAGTCCGTCGGCCCGGTTCATCGACGAGGGTGACTATGTCGGCGGGTTCACCGAGCCCGACATCGCCGAGCTCCTGGATTCGCTGGACAGCAACTACCTCGGGTGGTCCGGGGCGATGGCCCCGGTGATCATGGGCAATCCGGATCGACCGGAGCTCGGGGAGGAGCTGGCCGCCAGCTTCTGCCGCACCGATCCGGCGGTGGCCCGGCAGTTCGCCCGCGTGACGTTCCTGGCCGACAACCGGGCCGACCTGAGCGAGGTGAGCGTCCCGACGTTGGTGCTGCAGTGCAGCGATGACGCGATTGCCCCTGTGGCGGTCGGGGAGTACGTCCGCGACGCCCTGCAGGACAGCACCTACGTGCTGCTCGAGGCGACCGGGCACTGCCCCAACCTCAGCGCTCCTGAGGCAACCGTGGCGGCTATCGACGCGTTCCTGGCAGGGAAGTTGGTCCTCTCGCAGTGAACGGTGAGGGCGCGGTGACAGGGTTCCGGGCCGCGCTGCTCGAGGACGACGCCGAGCAGCTCTACGACCGGGCGCCATGCGGCTACCTGTCCACCACCCCGGACGGCATGGTGGTCAAGGTCAACCAGACCTTCCTCACCTTGACCGGCTACCGGCGCGAGGACCTGGTCGGGCGACGCACCTTTGTTCAGCTGCTCAGCCCGGGTGGCCGGATATACCACGAGACGCACTACGGCCCGATGCTCCGCGGCGAGGGCAAAGCGGCCGCGATCGCCTTGGAGATGGTCCGGGCCGACGGGTCACGCCTCCCGGTGCTGGTCAACGCCGTCCTCGAACGCGACAGCGGTGGCGCTCCGATCGTGGTCCGCGCCGCCGTCTTCGACGCCACCGACCGCCGCTCCTACGAGCGAGAGCTGGTCCGCGCCCGCCTGCAGGCCGAGGAGTCCGAGGCTCGGGCGTCGACGCTGGTCAGGACGTTGCAGACCGTGCTGATCCCGCCGGAGCCCCCGATCATCGACGGTCTCGATGTCGCGGCGGCGTACCGACCGGCGCACACCGGGCAGGAGGTCGGCGGCGACTTCTACGACTACTTCCAGACAGCGACCGGGGACTGGGTGTTCGTGATCGGCGACGTCTGCGGGAAAGGCGCCGAAGCCGCCGTCGTCACCGCACTGGTTCGGCACAGCCTGCGGGTGGTCGCCCTCCGCCCGCACCAGTTGCAGGAAGCGCTGGGCACGCTGAACGAGGTGCTTCTGCGCCACAGTGAGCGATTCGCCACCGTTGCACTTCTCTACCTGCGGCCGGGACCTGCGCGCTGGCGGGCGATGTTGAGCTGCGCCGGCCACCCATTGCCTCTGCTCCTGCGACCTGGCCAACCACCGGCCTTCATCGGTGCCGCCAGCTCCCTCGTCGGAGCGATGACCGACCCCAGCTTCACGGAGACCGACCTCGCCCTGCTGCCAGGCGACACCGTGCTCCTCTACACCGACGGAGTCACCGAAGCCCGGAAAGGGCGAGAGTTCTACGGGGACGACCGCCTCGCCGCTGCTGCCGAGCGCTACGACGGCGGCGCCACGACCCTGGTTCGCGGTCTGCTTCATGACGTCGTCGAGTTCCAAGCGGGCGATCCGCGCGACGACATCGCGCTGCTCGGCGTGCGGGTCAAAGACTCCCTCGAACACCCCGGTGTCTAGGGCTCGGCTGAGAGCTTCGTTTCGGCCGATCTTGGCTGGGCAAACGCGCCTGCATGGCCACGTCGACGTCGAAGCGGTACGGCTCGGAGGTCGACGTCAGCACGGCCACCGGGCCGAGAGGGTGGCGTAGCTATCTCAGGGCAGTGGGGCCCGGTCTGGTCACCGGTGCTTCGGATGATGACCCGTCCGGCGTCGCGACGTACTCCCAGGCTGGAGCGCAGTTCGGTCTGGGGCTGCTGTGGGTGTCGTTGCTGACCTTGCCGCTGATGGCTGGGGTGCAGGAGATCTGTGACCGGACGGCGCTTGCAACCGGCCGCGGGCTCGGGGAGCTCGCCGCGAAGAAGTTCAGCCACCGGGCCCGGCCGCTGCTGCTGGTCCTGGTCTCCGCGTTGATCGTGGCGAACGCGTTGAACATCTCGGCCGACCTGGTCGCGGTCGGTTCGGGGATGAACCTGCTCCACGCCGGTCCAACCTGGTTGTGGGCGCTGCTCGCCGGGGCCCTGATCTCGACCATGGTGATGCTCGGGTCGTTCGCCCGGATCGCGCAGATCTTCAAGTTGCTGTGCCTGCCGCTGCTGGCGTATTTCGTGGTGATGTTCTCCGTCAGCGTTCACTGGGGCGACGTCGCCCGACACCTGGTCGTCCCGCAGCTCACCGCGAGCAGCAACTACCTGGGGCTGCTGGTTGCCGTGCTGGGCACCACGATCAGCCCGTACCTCTTCTTCTGGCAGTCCGCGCACCGGCTCGAGGAGCTCCGCGCCGAGCCGGAAGGCGGCGACCGGGCCGTTGGTCTGGAGCAGCGCGATCCCCGTGTGGCGAAGCATCTGGAGCGGACCAGCCGCGCCGATGTGTTCGTCGGTATGACGTTCTCCAACGCGGTGATGTTCGCCATCATCGTCGCCACGGCCGCCACCCTCCACGGTAAGACGATCAGCTCCGCCGCCGACGCCGCCAACGCCCTGCGGCCGGTCGCCGGCCACTGGTCCTCCGTCTTGTTCGCCCTGGGGTTCATCGGCACCGGGATGCTCGCCATCCCGGTGCTGGCCGGCTCCGGTGCAGCGGGGATGGCCGGCCTGCTCGGGAAACGGTGGGGGTTCTCCCGTTCGCCCCGAAGGGCCCCGGTGTTCTACGGCCTCGTGGCGGTCGGCACCGTCGGCGGGACGCTGCTGAGCCTGCTCACGTCCAACCCGATCCAGCTGCTGGTGATCGTGGCCATCATCAACGGCCTCGCCGCTGCCCCGTTCCTGGCCTTGGTGATGCTGATCTCCGCGGACCGGGACCTGATGGGAGACAACCGCAACGGGAAGCTGTCGACGGGTGTCGGATGGTTGGCTTTCGCGCTGATGACCGCCGCGGCGGTCGCGATCCTCGCTCAGTACGCCGGGCTGATCTGACCGCGAGGGGGCGATCAGGCCTTGGGGCCCGCTGAGACCGCGTCGAGGTTGTCCTCGAAGGTGAGCTGCCCGGGCTCCAGCCCGTACGCCCAGGTCGCACCACCGGTCATCAGGTGCATGCGCATCCGGGTCAGCTCGTTGACGTCGAGGTCGGGGCTCACCTCGAGCCACCAGGCGGTCAGGGCCAGCTGCTCGCCGACCCAGCAACGGGCGACCGCATCCAGCGGCATCCGCGGCGGGGAGCCGACCGCCGCGACGCTGTCCCGCTGCAGGCCCGAGAAGGCAGCTGTCAGCTGGGCGACGTAGTGCCGCAACGGCCCACCCGCGGCAGCACCGTCCAGCATCGACAGGTAGACGGCGCGGTGCTCCTGGGCGTGGCGGAACAGAGCCCGTACGGCGGCCCCGGTGAGGGTAGCGGTCTGCTTGGCGGCGACGGCCACCACGTCGACGACCATGTCGGCCACCAGGTGCTCGACGGCGTCGGTGAACAGCGCGTCCTTGTCCGTGTAGTGCGAGTAGAAGGTCCCCCGCGACACGTCCGCGCGGCGCAGCACGTCGGCCACGGTGAGCTTGTCGTACGGGTGGTCCGTCACCAGGTCGAGCACGGCCGCGCGCAGGGCGGTCCGGGACCGGCGGACGCGGCGGTCGGAGCTCTCCTCGGTGTCGATCACGGCCGAACTATACATGCCGTCCAGGAACAGCCCAGCGGCGACAAGGCTCGGCACCGGTTCCGCGTAACTGAACACGAAGTTCGACAATAGACACGATGTCCAGTATGGTTCACACCGCCCCGCCACCCCTGAAGCCGGCCGGCCGGGTCAATGACGCGCAGGAGTCCGTTGATGGGAACGACCGGCCCGGCCTTCGCCGTGGACGCGCAACTGATCCTGGCGGGGCTGACCCTGGCGGTCGCGGCCGAACAGCTGTGGGTGGCGGGCTGGATCGGCGGCCGGCGCCGCGCGACCTGGACCGGCTTGTGTGCAGCGGCGCTGGCCGTCCAGCTCGGCGCCAATGCGGCCGTGCTCCAGCTGCATGCCAGCCCACAGGTCGGCGGTGTGCTCTTCCTCCGGTACGCGGCAGCGTCCGTGCTCCCGCTGACCGCCGTCTTCCTGGTCGCGGCCCTGGCCGGCGTCACGGCCTCAGCACCCGTCGTGGGGCTCTGCATCGCCGGTGCCGTCGTCCGGCTGGTGCTCTGGCCGACCACTGACCTGGTCTATGCCCATCACGTCGCTGACGGCTGGCCGGCGTACGGGCCGCTGCCGCCCCTGCTGATCCTGCCGCTCGTGGCCGTCAGCTTCGGCTACATCGCGGTGATGGTGGTCCGCATCGGCAACGACCTGGAGGTGGTCGCCCTCTTCGCCGGGGCCGCAGCGAGCGCCGTGATCACGGTGCTCGACTTCACCGACACCGAGCCGGCGATGGCCGAGCAGCTCAGTGGCTGGGTGACGACGCCGCTGTTCGCCTCTTTGCTGGTCATCGTTGGCCGTCGTCAGGCGCTCGCGGCCCAGCGGCAGCATGCGCTCAACCTGCGCGAGATCGCGCTGGCTCGGCTCGCCCGGGCGGGGATGACCTCGCCGGCGGCTCTGCTGGCGGCCGACGCGGAGCGGCTGCTGACCGTGCACGATGCGGAGCCCGCGTTCGTCCAGGCGGTGCAGAGCATCACCCAGGCTGCCGCGCAACGCGACGCCGCCGAGCAAGCCGTGCTGCACCGGGCCACCCACGACGAGCTCACCGGGCTGGTCAACCGGTCGGAGCTGCGCCGGCGGCTCAGCCATGGGCTGGCCGAAAGCGCTGCCCCGGTGACCGTGCTGCACCTCGGGGTGGACGCCATGCGGTCGGTCAACGACTCGTTCGGCCACCTCGTCGGCGACCAGATGCTGGCCGAGATCGCCTGCCGACTCCGCGATGCCGCGCCGAACGCCGAGCTGGTGGCGCGGGTCGACGGCGACGAGTTCGTGCTGGTCTGCGCCGGTGAATGCCCGGACCTGGGCCAGCGTCTGCTCGCCGCGGTGCAAGCTCCGTACGAGCTGCCTGGCTTCACGGGCACGATCACCGTCGCGATGGGGGTGGCCAGCCGGACGGCCGACTCGCGCCACGGTGACGCCGACGGGCTGCTGCACGACGCCGACATCGCGATGCAGCGGGCCAAGGCAGCGGGCGGCCGCGGGATCGCCTACTTCGACGACTGGATGCGGGCCGAGCTGCTGCGAGCCCGCGGGCTGGAGCGGCGGTTGTCCAAGGCGCTGGAGCGCGACGAGATCACGTTGCACTACGAGCCGATCGTGTCCCTGCTCGACCGCAAGCCGATCGCGTACGAGGCGCTGGCGCGATGGCGCTGCGACGGCGAGATGATCCCGCCGGACGCGTGGATCCCGGTAGCGGAGACGACCGGGCACCTCATCGACATCGGGCGGCACCTGGCCGGCCTGGCCACGTCCCAGCTGATGGCGTGGCATGCGGCGGGGATCCCCGCGAGCGTGTCGCTCAACGTCTCGGCGCGCCAGCTGCGCACTCCTGACCTCACCGACGCCCTGGACGTGGCGCTCGCCGACGGGCTCGACCCGCGGCACCTGTGGCTCGAGGTGACCGAGGGCATTGCCGTTGACGACGACGCGTTGCGGGCGCTGAATGCCTTGCGGGACAGGGGATTTCGGATTGCGCTCGACGATTTCGGCACCGGCTACAGCTCGCTGCACGCCATCGGGCGGCTGCCCATCGACATCGTCAAGATCGACCGCTCGTTCATCGCCGGTCTGAGCCAGGCCCACGCGCTGATCGCGGCCGTCGTCTCGATCGCCGAGGCGCACGGCTTGGAGGTCGTGGCCGAGGGGGTCGAGACCGAGGAGCAGGCCAGCCGGCTGACGGCGCTCGGCTGCCGCTGGGGTCAGGGCTACCTGTTCGGCCGGGCAGCGCCCGCCATCAGCTATGTCGGCTAGACCGGCGGCTCGGGGTCGTACTGGATGCCCCTGCGCACCTGCCGCGCCCGGTCCTCGGAGGCCAGTCGCGCGACCAGGTGGAGCGCCATGTCGATCCCGGCGGACACCCCGGCAGAGGTGACGATGTCGCCGTCGTCGACGAACCGTGCATCCGGGCACACCTTGATCGAGGGGTCGAGCTCGCCGAGCAGCTCCAGTTGCTCCCAGTACGTGGTGGCCGGGCGTCCGGCGAGCAGACCGGCGGCGGCGTAGACCAGCGATCCGGTGCAGACGCTGGTCATCAACGGGACGGTCGAACGCTGGCCCCGCACCCAGTCGAGCTGTTCGTCGTCGACCAGGTGCGCGCGGGTGCCCTGTCCGCCGGGATAGACCAGTACGTCCAAGGCGGGCATGTCGGCGTAGGAGTAGTCCGGGGTGATGGTCAGGCCCTTGGCCGCGCGGACCTGGCCACCGTCTCGGGACAGTGTCGACACCGCGGTGCTGTCCTGCGGATAGCTCTGGGCCCAGTGGGCCAGCACTTCGTACGGGCCGACGGCGTCGAGCTCCTCCACGCCGTCGAACAGCAGGATCCCGATGTGCCGAACGCTCATGAGGCACAGCCAAGCACAACGGTGGCCCGACAGGAACCCTCTGTCCAGGACGCGGGGACTCGGAGAGACTGGTCGGCATGGGTTCTCCGAGTCCCCGCGTTCCCGCTGTCGTCGTCCGGGCCTCAGCCGGCGAGTCGATCTCCGCGTTCGGCGTGGAGAACCTGTTCAAGCTCACCGGCGCCGACACCGGCGGGCGGTTCGGGTTCGCGCAGTTTGCCGTGCCACCAGGCAATGTCGGGGCTGCGCCACACATCCATCATGCGCACGACGAGTGCTTCTTCGTCCTCGACGGCGAGCTTACGGTGGCTACGGAGAGCGGGGAGGTCGTCCTGGGCCCTGGCGATCTCGCGTACGCGCCGCGTGGCTCGGTGCACGGGTTCCGCAACGCGGCTCCTGACCGGGCGACGCTGGCGCTGTGCGTCTACACGCCCCCGGGCTACGAGAGCTACTTCCGTGACGTGCACGACGCCGTCACGAGCGGGGCCGAGGTGACCCCGGCGCTCATCGCTGAGCTGCGCCTTCGGTACGCGACCGAGGCTGCGGATACTGCGGGTTGAACGCCCAGAGCAGGTGCTCGTCGAGGGCGGTAAGGAACTTGCGCTGCAGGTCGCGGACGACCTTGGGGCCGATGCCGACGGGGTAGGGCATGAGTGCCTCCTCGTGGTGGGAATGGACTGTCGTGCTGGGGTTGCGTCGATCAGGCCGGGTAGCCGGCGGCGATCTCGTAGGCGAGCTCGGTCTGACCGCTCTCGAGTGCGGCGTTGACGGCCCAGGTGTAGGCGTCGTCCTCCTCGGTGGGCTGCGCCGGCAGCACGACGGCCGGGGCAGCGGCGGGAGCCGCGACGTGCAGGTTGCTGCGCAGGCCCTGTCGGGTCCTGGTACGGAAGTTCCTTGCCATGGTCTGCTCCTTCTCGCGAGACGCACCTTGCGCAACCGATGCGGCGCAACGCTACGTTTCGTTTTACAGTCTACTAGAGTCTGGCCGAACACCCAAAACGCTACGTACTGTAGCGATCGGTCGCCTCGCGCCACGACTTGAGCGTCAACCCCTTGCCAGTTGCCGTACGGCGCGGCATCTTAGACGAACGCTACGTTGCGTCCGGTGCCGGCCCGACCACGCGTGTCAACCGTCAGCACCGTCCAGGAGTTCCCATGGCTATCTCGTCCACCCTCCCCGCCGCACCCGACCGCGCTTCGCGTACCGAGGCGGCCATCCTCGAGGCGACCCGGGAGCTGCTCTCCGAGTCCGGGGTGCGGCACCTGACGGTCGAGAAGGTCGCCGCGCGTTCAGGGGTCGCCAAGACCACGATCTATCGCCGCTGGCGCTCCAAGGACGAGCTCGCGCTGGCCGTACTCATCGACTTCGTGCAGAGCATCGTGCCGGTCGCGCGGGGCGAGGGTGCCCGCAGCGAGCTGGTCGCATTGCTCAAGGGTGCAGTCAACTCCCTCGGCAGCACGATCATGGGCCGGGTGATGCAGGGTCTGGTCTCCGAGCTGGCCACCAACGAGGACCTGTCCCGAGCCTTCCGGGAGCGGGTGGTGACGCTGCGGGTAGGCGAGGTCCGCAAGATCGTCCAGCGCGGCATCGAGCGGGGTGAACTGCGGCCGGACACCGACGTCGACCTGCTGCATGAGCTGTTGTTCGGGCCGGTCTACTACCGGTTGTTCCTCAGCGGAGGGGCGCTGGACCGCAAGCTGGCCGCGCGGATCGTCGACGCGGTGCTGCCGGCCTTCAGTCTCTGATTGCGGACACAGACAACCCCCGGGCTGGGCCTCGCCATGATCAACATGGTGAGGGCCGGGTGGACAAAGCCCAGCGCCCGGGGGAGCGGTGTCTGCGTTGGTCTCCGCCAGCCGCCGGTGAAGGCGCAGCCGGTGGTGCACCGGTAGTCCGGAGACAGCGGCTAGGCCGCAGTCACCTCACGTGTCCAAGTCGTATGCAACTCGGGACCACCTCCTCTCTCGTGTACGAACACGGTAAATCGAGAAGCGGTTGTCGGCAATGCCATTGCTGGCTTACCCCACGGCGAGGGCGCTGGCGTACCAGCCGGCGTTCTGACCGGCACCGGCGATCTGGCGGGTCACGATGTCCCAAAGGCGCACGTCGCTGAGGGTGGCGAGGCGGCGCTGGGCCGGCTGCCCGCTGCGGGCCAGCTGGGCCCGCCAGTCGGCGAGCACCTCGGCAGCGGCGGTGATGTCCTCGCGGATTACTGGCCAGTACGAGCGACCGGAGTAGGGTCGTTCCGGGCGGGTCTCGGCGTGCCAGGCGACCTCGGCGCGGTCGGTGTAGAGCTGGCGGACGGTTGAGTCCAAGATCGGGAACAGGCCGGGCCGGGTGATGTGCAGCACGGTCGAGATCGAGGTCGCCCCGACCCGGCCGGCGGCGTCGAGGAAGTGCCGGTGCAGCCGCTCGGCGGCGTCGTACAGGCCGCCGCGCACCTGCGGGTCGGCGTCGCCCAGGCGGGCCTCCACGGGCACAGTGGCCCACGGCGCCGTCGCGGCGGCCGCCACCAGCGCGCTGGCCTCCGTACGGGTCAGCCTGGCGTCCATGAACGCCGAGCGGCCGATCACGGCTGCAGTGATGCCCTCTCGCGTGCCCGCGCCGTCGCCGTCGTACCAGGTCAACGTGTCAGCTGCGCTGGTGGCGTACTCGATCAGCGCGAGCGCCCCGAGGTCGGCCCGTACCGTGACGTTGGCGAGCCGGAAATCCTGCGTCATCAAGCACCTTCGGTCGTGGAGTGGTGAGTGGGCTGGGAGCGCGGATCAGGCCGCGCCGT
Organism: Frankiales bacterium; assembly: GCA_033851545.1. Classification (GTDB taxonomy): domain Bacteria; phylum Actinomycetota; class Actinomycetes; order JAWWOL01; family JAWWOL01; genus JAWWOL01. The sequence continues at coordinate 46,954 of JAWWOO010000003.1, forward strand.
TGTGGCTCTTCTGTGGCTGGCCGGCGAAGAAGGCGTCGAGGTCGGCCTGGTTGGGGATCGCGCTGACCGGGGCGGCGGCCGGCGGCTGCGGTGGGGCGACGGCGGCCAGCGGAGGCGGCGGGATGGCGCCGGGCGTGGCGCTCTTCCTCCGTCGGCCGCTGCCGGTCGGGACGACCGTGCTGGCCGGGGCTCCGGTCACCGTGGCCCGCGTCAGCGTGGTCGTCGAGCGCGGGCTGACCCGGCCGGTGGGGGTGCTGGTGTAGCGATAGGCGTAGCCGTAACCGTACGCGTCGGGACCCTTGGCGGGCGCCATGTTCAGCACGTTGCCGATCAGGTGGGCGTCGACGACACGCAGGCTCTCCGCGGCGCGGATGACCTGCTCGCGGCTGGTGACGCCGTGCCGGACGATGAGCAGGGCCCCGTCGCAGATCTTGGCCAGGACGGCGGCGTCGGTGACGGGCAGCAACGGCGGCGCGTCGACCAGCACGATGTCGGCACGCTGCTCGAGGGCGGCGATCAGGTCGGCCATGCCCTGCGATCCGAGCAGCTCGCTCGGGTTGGGCGGGGTCGGGCCGCTGGGCAGCACCATGAGCGAGCCGTTGCCCCACGGCTGCAGGGCGTCGTCCAGGCTGACCCGGCCGATCAGGACGCTGGTCACGCCGACGGCGCCTTCGACGCCGAGGTACTGCATGAGCTTGGGGCGGCGCAGGTCCGCCTCGACGAGGACGACCTTGAGGCCGGCCTGGGCGAGGGTGATCGCCAGGTTGGCCGTCGTGGTCGACTTGCCCTCCTGGGGGATGGAGGACGTGATGACGATCGACTTGACCGGGTGGTCGATGTCGACGAACTGCAGGTTGGTACGCAGCTGACGGAACGCCTCGGCACGCGGGGAGTGCGGGTCGGTCTGCACGATCAGCGGGCTCTTGGCGGCGTCGGAGTCGAAGCCGATGACGCCGAGCACGGCGCTCTCGCTGATGGCTTCGAGGTCCTCGGCGCTCTTGACGCTCGTGTCGAGCACGTCCAGCAGGACGGCAATGCCGATGCCGAGCGCCAGTCCGAGCAGCAGGCCAAGGGCGACGTCCACCTTCTTGTTGGGCGCGACCGGGGCAGAAGGCACGGATGCCTTCTGGACGGTGCTCACCTTGACGGGTGACGTAGCCGATCCTTGCGGGGTCTCGAGGTCGTTGACCAGCTTGCCGAACTGGTCGGCGACTGCGTTGGCAATGGCGCCCGCCCTGGCCGGATCGGTGTCACGCACGTGCAGGTTGAGCAGGACGGTGTCGAGGGGGTTGTCGGCGGTCACCTCGGCTGCGATCTGGCCGCTGGTGAGGCCCAGGTGGAGCTGGTTCCTGACCGCGTCGATCACCTGGGGGCTGTTCACGATGTCCGCGTAGGACTTCACCCGCTGCGCTGCTGCCAGCCCCTGCTGGTAGACCTGCGTCTGGTCGCCGGGCTGGTTGACCGATACGAAGAGCTGAGCGTTGGCCTGGTACGTCGGCTTCTGCAGTAGCGCCATCGCGCCGGCGGCGGCGACGCAGACGAGTGTCGCCAAGACGATGACGTGCCAGCGCTTGCGCAGGACGTTCAGGTACTCGCGGAGGTCCACGGGAAGGTTGCTCCCTCGAGGTAGCAGGTGAAGATCGCAGGGCGTGAAGTTGCTGGGACCGGAGACCGGCCCCACTGCTCTAGTCGGGTGAATCCGCCGAAAACTTGACGCGAACATCTGCACCGTTTGCGGAACGCTCAGCAGAGCCGCTCCGGCGAGGACTGGAGGTCCACCTGGCTGGTCATTTCGGGTCAAGACCCAGTGGCCCGTGCCGACAGGAAAGGGACAACGGAGAGACGAAGGGCGATGCCAGATGGCGCAAGACGTCACACTGCCAACAGGCGGCGCGGCCCTCCGGCCGCTGACGTACGACGTCTGTGGCGTGGCCATCGCCGCTGTCCGGCCGAAGTCGGCCGCCGCCACTGTGGTCGCCGCAGCCACGACCGGGGCCGCCTACGAGGTGCACCTTTGCAACGCCTACACGCTGTCGTTGGTGGCACGTGACCGCGTCCTGGCGGAGGCGTTGGGTCGGGCGGATCTCAACCTGCCCGACGGGACGCCGGTTGCCTGGCTTGGTCGCCGTCGTGGCACCGCCGGGCCGGTCCGCGGCCCCTCGCTCGTCGGAGACGTGGCGGCCTTGGGTGTACCGGCCGGCGTTCGACACTACTTCTACGGTGGCGCTGAAGGGGTAGCCAACCTGGTGGCGACGCGGCTGGCCGAGCACGCGCCGGGCCTCGTCGTCGTCGGCACGGAGACGCCGCCCTACAGGGACCTGACCGACCTGGAGCTGGACCAGCTGGCCGAGCGCATCGAGACGAGCGGCGCCTCCGTGGTGTGGATCGGGATCGGCACGCCGCGGCAGGACTACTTGGTCCCACTGCTGGCGGCCAGGGTGAAGGCTGTAGTCGTGCCGGTGGGCGCGGCCTTCGACTTCTGGTCCGGTCGCGTGGCAGAGGCGCCCGCAGTGCTGCACGGCTCCGGAGTCGAGTGGGCCTACCGGTTCTGTCGTGAACCCACCCGGCTATGGAAGCGCTACTTCTTCGGCAACCCGCGGTTTGTGTGGGACATGGCGCGACACCGCTGGGCGGGCGGCGGTCGGTGAAGGTGCTTGTCGTCCACAACCGCTACCGCAGCGCCTCGCCCAGCGGAGAGAACAAGCTTGTCGACGATGAGATCCGCCTCCTGCGCGAAGGTGGCGTAGACGTCGTGACAATGATCGAAGAAAGCGACCGGCTCGACGGCGCCGGCATCGTCGGCTTGGCAGAGGCGGCGGTCGGCCCGGTCTATGCACCTGCCGGCGTCCGGCGATTCAGGGATGTCCTGCTGCGCGAGCGCCCGGACGTCGTCCACCTGCACAACGTCTATCCGCTGATCTCGCCCCAGGTTGTACGGCTATCGCACTCGCGCCGCGTCCCGGTCGTTCAAACGATGCACAACTATCGCCACTCCTGCGTCAACGGGCTGCAATTCCGGGACGGTGCTGTCTGTACCGACTGCGACCGCTCCCGGCTCTCGCTGCCCGCGATCCAACATGGTTGCTACCGCGGGTCGCGGGCGCAGACGCTGCCGATGGCGATCGGTCGCGCGGTCCATCGGTCGACGTGGTCTCAGGTCGACCGCTTCCTTGCTTTGACGCCCTTCATGGCGAGACGCCTGGCGCTGAACGGAATTCAGGAACGGCGGATCACTGTCCGACCGAGCTGGGTGCCTGATCCAGGACATAGCCGAACCGGAGGTGACGATTTCGTATACGTCGGAAGGCTCGACGAGGCGAAGGGAATCCCTTTGCTACTCAAGGCTTGGCAGCAGACGCGCACCTCGCGACGCCTCGTGGTCGTCGGCTCAGGGCCCCTGGCGGGAGCCGTGGAGGCTGCAGCCAGCGGTGACACCTCGATCGTCTACCTCGGTCAGCAGGGCCCTGCCGAGGTGGCGGCGGCCATCGGGGCTGCTTCTGCGGTGGTCGTCCCGTCATTGTGGTTCGAAGGATTTCCGCTCACCGTGGTCGAGGCCTTCGCCCACGGCCGGCCCGTGGTCGTGCTGGAGGGTGGCAGCGCCGCGTCAGTGGTCGATGATCGTCTGGGTTGGCGCGTGGCCCGCAGTCACGAAAGCCTCAGCGACCTGCTCGGCGCTTGGGACGGCGACGAAGCCGACCGCCGAGGTAGGGCGGCTCGGGCGGCCTACGAGGCGCTGTATAGCCCGATCGCGGCGATGTCATCGTTGATGCAGGTCTACGGCGAGTTGGCCGGCCGCGTCGGGGTGGTGACGCGGTGATGCGCGTTGTCATTGTCCAGGAGACCTTGCCGCACTATCGCGTGCCGTTTTTCGACCGGCTACGCGCGGCATTGGCGGAGGGGGGCGTTGAGCTTGACGTCGTGGTCGGCCAGCCGTCGGGTGATGCGGCGCGGCGCCGGGACCAGGGCGTCCTAGCCTGGGCGACAACAGTACGCAACCGTCGACTTGGACGGCTGGTGTGGCAGCCAGCCTGGCGACACATCCGCGGAGCTGACCTGGTGATCCTGGAGCAGGCGAATCGGCACCTGCTGGGATACCTGCTCTTCCTTGCCGCCCGTTTTGGGGGAACGCCCGTGGCGCAATGGGGGCATGGAGCCGACCTGCAACGCGCCGGGAGCGCATGGCGCCAGACGCTCAAGTTCATGATGACCCGCCGCGCATCCTGGTTCTTCGCCTACACAGAAGGCTCTGCCGCGCGGGTTCGTGCCGCTGGTCTCGACCCTCGCATCATCACCGTTGTGCAGAATGCCGTGGAGCATCCGGCCGCCATAGCGGTGCCCAAGGTTGCCGCGCAGTGCGTCTTCGTCGGGGGGCTCCACGCGGCCAAGCGGGTGGATTTTCTGCTAGAGGCGGCAGATCACATGGCAGCCCGGGTGCCGACGTTCCACCTGCACATCATTGGTGATGGAGTCGAGCGTCGACTGATCGAGCAGAGGCCACGAGGCCATGTCACCTTCCACGGCATGCTCTCGGGGCCTGACCGGGATGTCCTTCTGCAAAGCTCGCAGCTAACGTTGATGCCCGGGCTCGTGGGGCTGGTGGCGCTCGATGCCTTCGCAGCTCGCGCACCACTCGTCACCATCGCTTCCCGCTCGCACAGCCCTGAGATCGAGTATGTGGTCGACCAAACGAATGGCATCGTGCTGCCCGAGAACAGCAGTGCTTTGGCCTACGCCTCCGCCGCGACCGATCTGCTCCTGGATCCAGCGAGACTGGAGAGACTGCGTCATGGTTGCGACGTCGCGGCCTCGGTCTACACCCTGGACAGCATGGTCGAGCGATTCGCCGAGGGCGTCCTGCGAAGCGTGGGTCGGCATTCTGTCCGCCTGTCGGGGACGCCGGGCGAGGCGGCATGAGAGCCGCCCATGAGACGCACGGCCGGCTGCGCGTCCTCCACGTGCTGGGGGAGCTGCGGGCGAGTGGCGCCGAGACGATGCTCAAGGGCAGCCTGCCGGTGATGGCTGCGGCGGGCGTCGAGGTCTCCGTACTCTCTACCGGCAACGACGTCGGCGAGTTCGGATCGGTGCTCGAGGACCTCGGCGTTCAGGTGCACCATCTGCCATTCCGGGCCAGGCCTCTCTTCCTTCTCCAGCTGGTGAAACTGGCCCGAAAGCATGATGTCGTTCACCTGCACACTGAACGGGCGTCGTTCTGGCTAGGCGCCTCCATGCGCGCCGCGTCCGTCCCGGTGATCCGAACGGTACATAACACGTTCCTCTTCACCGGCAAGCTCAAGATGGTCCGCGGAGCCCAACGGCGCGCCCTGCGTCGACTCGGCGTTACCTTCGTTGCTATTGGGCGCGACGTCGCGGACAACGAACGCGATCGGTTCGGCGTGTCTACGGTATTGGTGCCCAACTGGGCAGAGTCGCGGTACTTCGACAATCGGGAAAGGAGCCCGGACGGGCGTCACCCTCTCATAGTGAGCGTGGGCAATTGTGGGTCACTCAAGAACCACGACAGCCTGATAAGGGCCCTCGCCTCGCTGCATGCCAAGGGATTGCCGTTCAGGTACCGGCATCTCGGGTCGCAGGCGGATGCGGTGCTCGATGAGGGGGCACTCGCGCAGGAGCTGGGTTGCGCCGACGCCGTAGACTTCGTAGGGGTGGCGGATCCTCTGCAGCATCTGCAGGAGGCAACAGCTTTCGTCATGCCCAGTAAATGCGAAGGTTTGGGCATCGCAGCGCTGGAAGCCCTTGCCGCGGGTGTCCCGACGCTTCTGACGGACGTGCCGGGTCTGCGCGAATTCTCCGAGGTCCCCGGGATCTGGTGGTCTTCGCCGACCACCGATGGTCTGGCAACCGCTATCGAAGCGATGCTGGCGGCCTCGGACGTGGAACGTGAAGGACGTGCGGCGGCAGGTGCGGACCACGTCAAGGCTCTCTTCAGTCCCGAAGCAAGCATGGCGCGTCTCGTTGAGCTGTACCGTGCCTCCGTCCCGAGGCAGGCTCTAAGGTAGAGGAGTGCATATCGCCCTGGTCGGTCCGGCATCGCCCCCCATTCTGCGTGACTTGTTGAAGGAGTCGACCGGCAGGACCCTGCCGCCAGGGCTAGGTGGCAGCCCGGTAAACGCGCTGGTCCGTGCGCTCGTCACTGGGGGACACCGGGTGACGTTGGTCACTCTGTCCCCCGACATCGATGAACCAACGTCCCTGAGGGGACCCATGCTCGAATTGGTTTGCTTGCCGTGGCGAGAACGAGCCAGGGATCGGGCTCGTGACCTGTTCCGTGTTGAACGCCACGCGATGCGCAGCGTAATCAGGGACCTGAGTGCTGATGCTGTACACGCCCATTGGACCTATGAGTACGCGTGGGCGGCCATCTCCTCGCGCCGACCCGCGTTGATAACCGCACATGACGCGCCCCTAACGATCTTGCGCTACCACCGCGACGCGTACCGGGTGCTGCGGCTCGTGATGGCCGCGCGGGTCCGGATAGGCGCCCAGCTGATGTCCGCTGTCTCGCCGTACGCAGCAGGCCGCTGGGCACGCGAGATGCTTGACCCGCGAGAGATCCACGTGGTTCCGAACATCGCGCCTGATTTTGTGGACCGAGCTCAGGCCTCTGGTGAGGAGCGGCGGGTTGTGATGATCGGCACCCCCGATCGACGGAAGAACATTGCGGCCGGACTAACCGCCTTCGCTCTCGCGAGGCAGGCCGACCCGCATCTTCGATTGCGGCTGATCGGCCCCGGACTTGAGCCGGCAGCCGCGATCGGTGCTGGTGCCGTGCCGGTCGAACCTGGCGTCGACCGGCTTGGACAGTTGTCGCCGGACGCGCTGCATCGTGAGCTCGCGGGCGCCTCCGTGCTCCTGCACCCGAGCCTTGAAGAGACCCAGGGCATGGTCCTGTTGGAAGCGATGCGGGCCGGCATACCGGTCATCGCAGGTTCCCGCTCCGGAGGCGTTGGCTGGACACTCGATGACGGCAAGGCCGGCATGTTGGTTGACGTGGCGAGCCCCGCGGCCATGGCGCGCGCCTTGCGAACGATGTTGACCGACACCCAGCTCGCCGCCCGATACGTTCGTCACGGTAAGCGCCTACTTGAAGAGCGGTACTCGGCCGACGTCGTCAGTCGCGCATACGTCCACCTATATGAACGGCTTCCCACTGCGCAGGTTTGACAGCCCGCACCTTGGGCGGGGCAGAGCGTTGGCATCGAGTCGCCCGCTGATGCGAAAAGCAGTCGGGATGTCGACCAGCATATCGGCAGAGCGGTCGGTCACCTCCGCCACGGAGTTGCGGAACTCAAGCCCGGAGGGTTGGTGAGCAACGCGATCCCTTTGCGCCATAACGCTGGTCCCTCCACCCACCGACGGCGCACTCCGGCTCGTCGACGACCTCGTGGTTCGGTCCGTGCTACTGGCGCCAGCTGGCGCCTATACCACCGCCGGGGTACCAGTGATCAGCCGGTTGCTCCGCGAAGAAGGAGAAGCGCCGGCCATCCCGCTCGGCCCAGTGCATGAGCGCATCGGTTGCATGAGCGTTGTCGGACAAGACGACAGCTCGTGTCGTGAGCCGGGGCGCCACAGCCTCAAGCTCGCTGGTCTCATGGGCGAAGCTGTGCCACGAGTCATGCAAGAACAAGTCAACTGGCCGTTGATCGCGAGTCAGAACTAGCAGGGAGTCATCCATGGCGCGCTCGGTGACGTCGGCGTAATCGCCGGTGATCAAGTAACCCGAATCCGGATTGATGTCGATGGTTTGGAGCCTCCCCGAGCCGTTGGCAAGCAGGGCTGCGGCAAGCACGCATGAACCCAGGCCCTTGTCTGTGCCTGTTTCGACTATGAGCTCGGGGCGCAATATGCGAACCAAGGCATACCAGCCCACACGTCGCCCGTAACGCACTTCACGGTCGGCTACGCCACGTCTGGCACTGGCCTTGCCGGCCGACGCTACATGCTGCCGCAATGAATCATCGTCTTCGAGCTCGCTCATGAACCGGCGTACCTCGACAATGTCAGCCCCAGTGACGCTGACGAGCCACCATGCGAGGTGCTCGCGGTTGCGCTCGGTCAGCCGGTAGGTGTAGTTCGTGTGCTCCCTTGAAAGTGCCAGCCACCGGGCGGACGCGCCGAGTACACGGGCGTCGTGACGCAGTACCTGTGCCGCGCGTATGGGAAGCGCAGCGACGGGAGCCAATGGGCTGCCAGCAATACGGCGTCGTATTCCAGACACGATCTAGCTCCCGTCTAGTGGGCGACCCAGGATGCTCCGTCGTTCCTTGCGTCGCTGGACCACCGACCATATCACCGGCCAGGACCAGGTGTTCTGACCCGGTTAATGAACGTTGTCACACTCGCTGGGCAGACCGACCATATTTCCAATCGAGCTCGTCGGCCCTGGACTCCATCCGATGGCGTCGCCCGATTCAACCCTTGTTCCTATCGACACCGGCGCCGATCGGCTCGGGGCAGCTGTCGCCGGCCGAGCTCGATCGTGCGCTGGCTGGCGCTTCTGTGCCGTGCATTTGGGCCTCGTGCTGATCGACACGATCTTGCCGCGGTGGATGCTTGAGGGACCCCGCCTACTTGAACAGCGGCACTCCGCGGATGTCGTCAGCCGCGCTTGCGTGGGACTTCGTCAGCGACTCCGACGCTATCCGCTGATTGCCGTCAGGCCACGCTGGCCTACCCGGGCTCACAGGGCGAGCGTGGCCGGGCGCCAGCCTGGGCCCTGGCGCTCGACCCTGCCTGTGGTTCGGAACAATCGGCAGCGCAGACGATTGCACTGGTTTCTGGGCGGCAGCGATTACTGCTACGCAAGCAAGCGGCAGAAGCTTCAGTTCCAATGGTGCTTCGAACATGCAATCAATGAGTAGGGCCATGGTTAGGGCAAGGGGAATGGGCTGCCCCTGCCGGATGAGAGAAATACCGCAGGCAACAGCAGCGGACACAAATAGGAGCACGGCGGCTAGGCCGATCAAGCCTGTCTTTGCCAACGTATCGAGGAACTGGTTGTGGGCCTGAATGCCGACGGCAGAAACATGACCCAGCTCGGCTTGCCGCAGCAAGGCGTTTGGTCCGGCCCCGAGCATCGGGTGAGACCGCGCTACCGACCACGCGACGGACCAGATTTCCCCCCGGCCGTTCAACCGCGTGACCACGTCCAGGGACTGAGGGCTGGCTGCAATTGACGCGCCAACGAAAGCCAGTAGCAGCGTCGCCGGAACCGTCACTCGAGGTCCCAGTCGACGGCCCGACAGGACTAGAACGACCACAGCAGCGGCAAGCCACCCGGCCCGAGACTGTGCTAACACGCAGGTCGTGACCGCCGTCGCACCGAAGAAGAGCCGGCCAACACGCCTGCTTGCGACGATCTCAAGCGCGAGCGCGAACGCCGCCAGCGGACCCAGGCTGTTGGGGTGGCGGGTCAGCCCAGCGAGTTGATCGATCCCCAGCAGCGTCCTACCCTGCAGCAGTAGCGTCGCGTGCCCGTAGCTCAGCAACAACCAGACCAGGCTGCCTGCTGTGAGAAGGCGGAGAATCACGCGGATGTGTGACAGGACTACATGGATTGGAACGTTGTCCACGAGTCCCACTGCCAATACCACGAGAGGGAAGGTAAGCGATCTGGAGTTGAAGCCGCCATTCACCAACCCCGAGAGAGGGATGACCAGCCCGTAGAGGGTGAGACCGACTGCGGTGCTCGTCGGCTTGCGTCCCGACCCTTGTGCCCTCGACAATAGGGACAACAGGACCAGTAGCAGCGACACCGCGTTGGTGCCCCGAGAGATTGTGTCGTGCAGCGTGCTCCCAGCTGTGGTCGCTCCCCGCTCAAAGGCAGGGTCCACTAGGACCAGTACTGCTTGTCCGCAGCCGACGACGTAGAGCAGCATGATCGATGGCTGCATGCGGCCGCGTTGAGCAGCACTCACCAGCGCTGGGCCGACAACGACGGCCCAAGTCGCTACCGTTGCCGCGATCGCCAGCAGCATGACCATGCTCCACCAGCCGTGCGTCAGGGAATGCGTCATTTCCCACCGCCCCCTAGTGCGACTAGGTACGGCTTGACGAAATACGCGGGTGCTGCCGGTCCAGCGTGTCGGAGGCAGAATACCGACCATGCTCGTGGCGGGAGCGCCTTTACGGAAGTCACGGCGCGGAGGCGTGCGGTTCTTCCGTGTTGTGTGACGGGCTGATTCAGTTCGCAAAGGCCCAGGCTGCCGGGGGCTTGTTGCATAAGGATCCCAGCGCGCCTGGCTCGCAGCCCGAAGTCTATATCCCCCATCGCGTGGGGGAAGTGGACATCTGGACCACCTAGTCGCTGTCCAACCTCCACCGGGATCAGGACGACGTTGCCGTTGAACGTGTCCACCGTTGTCACCGTCGGCAGAATCCCGACACGCCGGAAGTCGAGGGGCCGCCGCCCCCGGAGCATTCCACCATAGGTGGGCTCGCCGAGAGAGCCTCGCAGTTGTCCGATCACAATCCCTGGCTCTCCCTGGGCGACGCTCACATCGAGGAGCCGCTGGACTGCATCAACATCTAGTACGACGTCGTCGTTCAGCCACATTATGTAGTCGGCCGCGGAGGCCTCCGGCGACATGGTCGCGGTTCTCATGCCGGCTCCCCAGTAGCAGGTGGAAGGGACAGTGAGAACGACGGCGCTTGGATGCAGCCGACGTACCTCCGTGGCGGTGCCGTCGGGGCTACTGGCGTCGACGAGCACAACTTTGAGCGCAAAGGATGTGCCGAGGCCCGCCTGCTGGACAATGCTGCGCAGGCAGTCCAACGTCTTGACACGACGGTTGTACGAGGTGATCAGAACCGCGACTGTTGGGGTCACGCTACAAGCCTCTCGATCAGTGGACGGGCCTGGCGCAGCGGCAGCCGATCCGTCAGGTGTAGCTGCCTGGTTGCCCGTCGAACCGGCCACGCGGGCCTCGTAGCAACCGTCCCTAGCAGTAACAGCGGGCAGACGATCACGACGACTGCAAGCGCGGCGACGCCGGACAGGACATGACAGACCGCGATGGCCGCAGTCGCCGCTGGGACGGCAATCGCACACGCGCTGCCATATGACTGACCCAGGCTCCTTAATGTCACCCCGAACCTGGCACGGATGAGGGCCAGGTACCCAACGTGCCGAACTACCTCGCCGGACAGCCAGACCAACGCGAAGGCAAATAGGCCCGCCTTTATGGCTACGGCGATGGCCAGCCCGCCTATGACGATGCTCATGTGGACCATCTGGATGCTGGCCTTCTGCCGCAGCAGGCCCTGCCCTTCGCAGGCAACTGCCGGGACCTGGGTCAGGGTGTTGAACAACACTGCCACACAAACGATCGGAAGGATGTCGGCGGCTGTCCGCCATCTGGGGCCGAGGACAGTGGTGACCAAGGGGTGTGCAGCGACGGAGGCAAGCGCCAGAACCGGTATACATGCCGCGGACAGAAGTGATAACCCGTAGTCCAAGCCTCGCCGTACCTGAAGCACTGACCCCCGCGCGAAGGCCGGCAGGAGTGCGCGGGTAATGGTCTGGCCGAGGTACTGCAATGGGAGGCCGACGAGGGAAGAGGCTCGGTTGTACTCGCCCAGTTGCGTGGCACCGCCGACCCGCCCGACCATCGCGCTATCGAGGTTGGAGCTCCAGAACTCAAGAAAGCCGATGCCGGAGACTGCGGTGCCGAAGCGAAGCAAGCCGGCCATGTCCTTGGTCGGCAAGGCCGGCACGTGAGGACCGCCAGCGAGCGTTAGTAGCAACACACTCCGCGTGGTTGTCTGGACCAGCGATGCCGCCACCAGGCTGTACGCGCCCAGCCCTAGCGCGGCGCAGGGGATCCCTACGGCGAGAAAGCCGACTGCGTATGACACGCCTTCGGCCAGCGCAATGCGGCGGAAGTCGTGACGACGGCGCAGCATCGAGGAGGGAGTCGTACCGAAGGCGTCGAGGACGAAAACACAGGCGAGAGCCGCCGTGACTCCGACTGCACCCTTCTGGTGGGTCAGGGACGCGAGCGGTTTGGCGATGGCCAGCACGACACCGGTCAGGGCCAGCCCGGCAGCAATGCAGGCCCCGTGCGCCTGCCGGATCATGAGCGGTGTCAGGCGGGGTGCTTGAACCAGCGCGGCGCCCAGGCCAAGGTCGGCCAGATAGCTGACAAGGCGCAGGACGATGCCGGCAATGGCGAACGTGCCGAAGGACGCCGGGTCGAGCAGGCGGGACACGGATGCGAGAAAGCAGAGCTGCATGGCGATCGTCGCGACCTGGAGCAGACCCAGCCAGCTGACGCTCGAGATGGTATGGCTGGTGAGGGAGCGGGCTGTTGCCCCGGTCTCGGGCCGCGAGGGTCGGGTCACAAGGACGCCTCCTCTGAAGTGATGCGAGCAAGCAGTGCCCGGGCCTGTCGGTGTTGGCCCATGTTGTCCCAGGCAAACTGTCGCGCCGCTTCGCCGTCTCGGATGAGCCACCCTTCACCCGCGGCGATGAGCTTCTCCACTGTGGCGACTACGGACTCCGGAGAGTCACAGAGATGCAGGCCTGGCCGTTCACCGAACAGTTCGAGATACCCGGGATGCCTGGTCGTGACGTGTGACACTCCGGCGGCGAGGGAGATCGGTAGCCGGTCTGAAAAGTACGCTTCCTCGGCCGGGAAGTAGTCCCAGTTGGCTGAGGTCCAGGCGGAGCGAAGCACCGCCGTCTGGTCTGAGTAGGCCACGGGTCCTTGAGCGCCCAAGCCCTGCCATCCCCGCCCGAAGATGCCTGCCTTGCTACCGAATCGCTTCTGCAGAAGGCGCACGAGCGCCACCCGCCCGGCCGCACCAGGCAGTCTGCGCCAGGGCAGCCGAGAATGATTGTGGTTTGCGATGAATACGACATCGAACTGTCGGTCGGCGGAGGGCGTCCATGCGGTGCCAAACCGGTCGTCGTCGTAGGCATGCGGCGCGTAGAGGAAACGACGTGCTCCGGAGCGGAGAAAGGCCTGCCGGAAGTCGGTCACACCACATCCAAGGACCACGTCGGCCTGGCCGGTGATCAGTCTCGCGTCCGGAGGCAATGGTTTGCCCCGACCAAAGGGGTCCATGTCGTGGTAAGCCAACGTGGCCCCTGGCGCGGCAGCGCGCAGATCCGACAAGATCCTTGGCGTCAGGCCGCCGTGGCCAAGGTGCTGAATCAAGATCACGGTGGGCTCGTCGAGGCGTGCCGTGGCGATGAGCCGCTCCCACACTTCCGACGAGCGGGCGCTTTGCTGCTCGTACTGCAGCGGAAAGGCGGTGTAGCGCTCGAGCTCGCCCGCCGCCAACAGCGCCTCGAAGCCGCGCCGCAGGCCTGGCTGCGCATCGGGTTCGGTGCCATTCGGGACGAACAACAGTCGAAGGTTGGCTGGGAGCGGCTGGCTGTCGTACCAGCTGTCCAGCCGGGCGGTGAGCGGTAGTTGCGTCGATGCAAGCCCGAGGCCGCCAGGGCTGGACTGGGACGTCAGGTTCGGCGCCGGAGCCTGCTCTTGCATGCGGGGTGGCCTTTGCGTTCGTCGGTCGGGCGGACAGGTGGGCTATCGGCAGGTTTCGGCCCAGGGCTGAGCGTCGGGATCCAGCGGATTAGGCCATTGGGGTGACGGGTCGCTGCCAGCTCCTGGTACTCACCCGCGTCGTATCGGCAACCTCCCTGCCGAGCCGTAGGCACAAGTGGGCAGAACTTCACCCGAACGGCGGATTGCTGCGACCCGGCGGAGGACGGCCGTGGCACGATCTACTCGTGAAGGCGACCGAACGCTGGTGAGGATCGCCCACGTCGTCACCCTGGTCAGCGCCGACGGCGCGTTCGGCGGCCCGCTCAGCGTCGCCCTGGGTCAGGTCGCCGAGCTGGCCCGCCGCGGTCACACGATGACGCTCTACGCGGGCTGGGACGGGGTGGGCACCGTCGACCTGCCGGACAACGTCGACGTACGGCTGCACAAGGTCCGCTCCTGGATGCCCAACGCCGGGCTTGCCGGGCTGATCTCGCCCAAGATGGCGTTCGAGATCGACGCCCGGACCGCGGAGCACGACGTCGCCCACCTCCATCAGGGCCGGGACCTGGTCAGCGTCAGCGCCGGCTACATGGCGACCACCCGCGGCCTGCCATACCTCGTCCAGACGCACGGCATGATCGGCCCCGACTCCCGCCGCAAGGCCCGGATCCTGGACCGGCTGGTCACCAGGCGGGTGCTCAAGAGGGCGTCGCAGGTGCTGTCGCTGACCGAGGAGGAGGACGCGGCGCTGGACCAGGTCGTGCCCGGCCTCGCGGTCACCCGGCTCCGCAACGGGATCGGGGCGGCTCCCGAGCTGCCCGGTCCGGACCCGGCCGCACGGCCGGTCGTGCTGTTCTGCGCCCGGCTCAGCCGCCGCAAGCGGGTCCTGGCCTTCGCCCTGCTCGCCGTGGAACTGCTCGACCGTGGCGTCGACGCCGACTTCGTGGCCGTAGGCCCGGACGAAGGCGACCTGGCCGAGTTCCTCACGTTCGTCGAGTCCAAGGGCCGCTCAGACCGGATCCGGTACGAGGGCGCGGTGCCGCCGGCCCGCGTACGGGAGCGGCTCGCGCAGGCGACGGTCTTCGTCCTGCCGAGCGTGGACGAGCCGTTCCCGATGACCGTCCTGGAGGCGCTCTCGGTCGGTACGCCAACGGTCGTGACCGACTCCTGCCACATCGGCGCCGACCTGGCGACCCGCGGTGCGGTGGTGGTCAGCCCGCCCGCCGCCAGCCAGCTCGCCGATGCGGTCTTCGGCCTGCTCGCCGACCCGGCGAAGCGCCTCGCGATGGGCGAGGCCGGACGCCAGGCCGTACGGGACGCGTACGGGATCGGGGCCGTCGTCGACCAGCTCGAGGGCGCGTACGAAGCGGCCGTTGCGGCGGTCCGGAGCTAACGCCCCGACCGGAGCACGGCCGTCCAGTCCCAGAGCAGGTAGCGCAGACCTCGCACCCCGCCGTGCCGCCAGCAGAAGACCGCCCACTCGCGGGGCGGCATCCCGGTCGGCGCGCACATCAGCCGGATCCGCTCGCGGCGCGGCAGTGACGCGTCCTTCCAGGACCCGGCGACCGGGTTGCGAGCGCACGAGCCGACCGGCCTCAAACTGAGCAGCACCTCGATGCCCAGCCGGTTGGCCCGCAGCGAGTAGTCGAAATCGGCGAAGCCGTGCCGGAACGATGGGGACAGCCCACCCAGCCGGGCATAGGCGTCGTGGCCGACCAGGACCGCGTTGCCGTTCATCCCCTCGATCTGCCCGTCGGGATCGTCGGTGAGGGTGTAGCCGAACGGCCGCGACCGGGTCCGCCCGCGGTAGCCCCCGTAAGTCGGCGCGCCAGAGACCGGGTCGACGACCTGCCCCACCACCAGCCGGTCCCGCCGGCCGCCCGCCCTTTCGAGCAGCGTGACCAGCGCGTCCGGTCTGAGGACGACGTCGTCGTTGAGCATCAGGATGTGGTCGAAGGGCTCGACCAGCTCCTCGAACCCGCGTCGCATCCCGCCGGCCCAGTAGAGGTCCCCCGACCCTCGTACGACCACGTCGCCCGGCCGGCGCACCCGGGCCAGCATCTCGCTGGTGCCGTCGGTCGAGCCGTCGTCGACGACCACCCGCCGCAGCTCCACGCCGGCTGCGGTCGCGGCAGCGTCCAGCAACTCCAGGCACCGCTCGGTCGTGTCACGCCGGTCGTGCACCGTCATCACGGCGACGACGCGGACCCCGGCCAAGGGCTCAGCGGGCGTCAGCGCGAACGTGCCTGCCGTTGAGCTGGTCGTCCAGGAACTTGCAGTCGGCCGCGACCATGATCCGGGCGAGCTCGTCCCAGTGCGTGGTGGCCTTCCAGCCCAGCACCTTCTCGGACTTGGCCGGGTCGCCGAGCAGGTAGTCGACCTCGCTCGGCCGGTAGTAGGCCGGGTCGACCTCGACGTAGGGCTCCCAGTCGAGCCCGACGGCCTGGAACGCGGCCGCCACGAACTCCTGCACCGTCGCGCCGACGCCGGTGGCCAGCACGTAGTCGCCCGGCTCGTCGGCCTGCAGCATCCGCCACATGCCCTCGACGTACTCCGGCGCGTAGCCCCAGTCGCGGATCGCGTCGAGGTTGCCGAGGTAGAGCTTGTCCTGGATGCCGGCCTTGATCCGGGCCACCGCGCGGGTGATCTTGCGGGTGACGAACGTCTCGCCGCGGCGGGGGGACTCGTGGTTGAACAGGATCCCGTTGGCGGTGAACATGTCGTACGCCTCGCGGTAGTTCACCGTGGCCCAGTACGAGTAGATCTTCGCCACGCCGTAGGGCGACCGCGGGTGGAACGGCGTGTCCTCGTTCTGCGGCGGCGGGGTGGACCCGTACAGCTCGGAGGTCGAGGCCTGGTAGAGGCGGATGTCGAGCTTGGACGCCCGCACGGCCTCGAGCAGCCGCATGGTGCCGAGGCCGGTGACGTCGCCGGTGTATTCAGGCACCTCGAAGCTGACCTTGACGTGACTCTGCGCGCCCAGGTTGTAGACCTCGTCGGGCTGCACGTCGCGGAGCAGGTTGACCATCGACGAGGAGTCGCCGAGGTCTCCGTAGTGCAGGAACAGGCTCCGGTGGTCGGTGTGCGCGTCCTGGTAGACGTCGTCGAGCCGCTCGCGGTTGAACGTCGAGGCGCGGCGCACGACGCCGTGCACCTCGTACCCCTTGCTCAGCAGCAGCTCGGCGAGATAGGAGCCGTCCTGGCCGGTGATGCCGGTGATGAGGGCGCTCTTGGCCATGATGGTGGTCTTCCTCCGGTGAGCAGTGTGACCGCATCTCCCCGAGCGGCCGTCCGTCAGCCTAGCGCCATCTGCTTCATCACAAGATGCACCGCCTCGTCGACGCTCGTCTCGGTGGTGTCCACAGTGACGTCGGCGTCCAGCGGCATCTCGTACGGGTCGCTGATCCCGGTGAACTCGGTCAGCAGGCCCGCGCGGGCCTTGGCGTAGAGGCCCTTGCGGTCCCGCGCCTCGCAGACCTCGAGCGGCGTGGAGACGTGGACGAGCACGAAACGCCCGTACCGCTCGACCATCGCCCGGGCCGCTGCCCGCGTGGCGGCGTACGGCGCGATCGGGGCGCAGATCGCGACGCCGCCGTGCTTGGTGACCTCGGCGGCGACGAAGCCGATCCGCCGGATGTTGGTCTCCCGGTCGGCCTTGGAGAAGCCCAACCCGGCCGAGAGGTGGGTACGGACGACGTCGCCGTCGAGCAAGGTCACCGTACGGCCGGCCTGGGCCAGCCGGACGGCCAGCAGCGCGGCCACCGTCGACTTGCCGGACCCGGACAGGCCGGTGAAGAAGATCGTCACGCCGGCGCCGTGTCGGTGGAAGGCGGGGTCGGGCTCGAGCGGGTCCGCGACGCCGCGGGTGGCACCGTACGCCGCCGCCAGCTCGAGTGCCTCGGCCTCGGTCGCGGCCTCCAGCGGCAGCAGCACCAGCGTCACCCCGCGCGGCTGGGTCAGCGAGCGCCAGGCGGCGACCCGGGCGTGGTGCAGCGGGTCGAGCGGATCGGTCCCTGCCAGGACCAGCACGATCGCCGGCCCTTCACCGAGCAGCTCGTCCAGGTCCTCGGCGAGCGGGGGAGTCGTAGCGACGACCGCGATGGCACCGGGCTCGTACGGCGTCGGGGACCGCCACAGCTCGCGGTGGTCGGGACGGGTCGGGCGCCGCAGCGGGGCGACCTCCCCCCGTACCCCGCCCTCGATGACGGCTGTCACGCCCATCAACGCCAGCAGCACGCCCTCGGAGTCGCGCAGGGCGAACGTCTCGCCGCTCGCGTGGCCGGGCGGTGCCGGCAGCTCGAACGGCGTCGGCAGGGCGCCGACCATGACCATGTCGAGCCGACCCGCGTCGACCGGCGACAGGGTGAGGCTGGTGAGGCCGGCGGCGTCGGCGGTCAGCGCTGCCGCGTCCTCAGGAGTGACCAGCAGATCGCCCGGCAGGTTCATGACTGAGCAGCCTAGGGCCGCCGGGGTCAGCCGAGGCTGCCGGGCTTGCTCGCGGTCAAGGTGCCGGACTTGCTGACGACGAGCGCGATCTCGATCCTGCCGCCGCAACCAGCTCCCAACGGCTTGAACGTCTGCGCCTGGGTGGTCATCGAGACGTCCAGAGTGCGGCCGTCGGCGGCGGTGAGCTGGACCCGTACGGACACCGGCCCAGTCGGCAGGTCGGTCCAAAGGCCCAGGTCGTCCGGCTTGGTCCCGGTTGCCGGCTTGCAGACGCCGGCGAGGCAGATGGTGGCGGTGATCGAGGTCGGGTCGGGGCCGCCCGAGGCCCATGCCCCGGCATCGAGATGGACGCCCGGGCTGAGGTAGACGCCTTCACACGACGGCGCGGCGCAGCCGGACCCGGCTCCCAGCATGAGCAGCGCGAGGACGGCGGCGGTCAGGTCACGTCGTGCCGACATCGAGCACCCCCGCCGGCCCGAGTCACTGCGTCACGACGGAACAGGGTCGCGCGCGTTGCCGAGCCGAGCCTATCCGCACAGAGCTGTGGCCGTTTCCGAGTCCGTTTCGGCGCCGCATAGGGTGGACGAGCAGCCGCCGCCTCGCAGCGCGGGGCCACCTCACCTTCTCGACCCCTAGGAGAGCGCCATGCAGCACCGCCCACTGGGCCGCACCGGTTTGTCCGTTTCCGAGATCGGCTACGGCGCGTGGGGGATCGGCGGGTCGATGTGGATCGGCGCCGAGGAGGACGAGTCCGTACGGGCACTGCACCGCGCCATCGAGCTCGGCGTGAACTTCATCGACACGGCTCGGGGGTACGGCGAGAGCGAGCGGATCGTCGGCGGGGTGCTCCGCGAGCACGCCTCGGACGAGATCTATGTCGCGACCAAGGTGCCGCCGAAGAACATGATCTGGCCGGCGCCGGACGGGGTGGACCCGATGGACGCCTTCCCCGGCGCGCACATTCGGGCCTCCCTCGAGACCTCGCTGGCGGCGTCCGGGCTCGAGGCGTTCGACGTGCTGCAGTTCCACGTCTGGAGCGACGAGTGGGTCGGCCGCGGCGACTGGCTCGAGACGGTGCAGGCGCTCAAGGACGAGGGCAAGATCCGCTTCTTCGGGGTCTCGATCAACGACTACGAGCCGGAGAACGCGCTGGCCCTCGTACGGTCCGGCGCCGTCGACACCGTGCAGGTGATCCACAACGTTTTCCACCAGCAGCCGGAGGAGTCGCTGTTCCCGGCCTGTCTGGAGGCTGGTGTCGGCGTGATCGTCCGGGTGGCGCTCGACGAGGGCGGCCTGACCGGGCGGATCACGGCTGACACGACGTTCCCGGAGGGCGACTTCCGCAACGCCTACTTCGCGGGCGACCGGCCGGCCGACGTCGAGGCCCACGTCACCGACCTGGCGGCCGACCTCGGGATCGGCATCGACGAGGTGCCCGACGTGGCGTTGCGCTATGTCCTCGCCCAGCCGGCCGTGTCCACGGTGATCGCGGGGATGCGTACGGTCCGCAACGTCGAGCGCAACGCGGCCACCTCCGACGGCGTACCGCTGCCAGCCCCGACCGTCCAGGCCTTGGGCAAGCACCGCTGGGAACGCAACTTCTACCGCTGAGGGGCCCGATCATGAGCGTTGCCCGGTTGGAGCTGGCCGACTGGCGGCGGCGGGTGGCCATGCTCTACGCGGACGTCCGGGCCTGCGCCGACCCCGCTGAGGGGCACGCCCTGTGGCGTTCGGGCCGGGACAAGCTGTTCCTCGACCACCCGCAGAGCCCGCTTGCCGCCGACCACCCGATGCGGGCGGCGGGGGTCCCGTACTGGCCCTACGACCCCTCGTACCGCTTCGTCGTGCCGCTCTCGCCGGCCCCCTCAGAGGAGCTGCGCGTCGTGCCGACCTCCGCCGACGGTGACGTCCGCCAGCAACTGGTCGGGCGGCTCGAGCTGCCGGCGCCGGTCGGCGGGTCACTGGACGTGTGGTGGCTGCACCAGTACGGCGGCGGCATCTTCGTCCCGGTCAAGGACGGGACCGCCCGCCGGACCTCGTACGGCGCCGGCCGCTATCTGCTCGACACGATCAAGGGCGCCGACCTCGGTGGGAGCTTCGACGAGGTGGTCGTGGACTTCAACTTCCTCTACCACCCGTCCTGCCGCTACGACCCGCGCTGGGACTGCCCGCTCGCCGGCGAGGGCAACACCCTGGTCGCCGACCTTCCGGTGGGCGAGCGCCTCGACCCGCTCTGACCCCGCGCCGGACTGCCGCCAGGTGGCGGGAACATTGGCGTGACTTACGGCGCGCCGCACCACTTGGCGGGCGCCCGCAGCCCGTACCACATGGCGGACCGGGGTTCCAGCCCTTGAACACCCGCACGGTAGCGTCGGTCTGTCCCGACGCGCCGCTGAGGAGGCCCGATGACCCAGCACACGTACGAGCTGTCCGGCATCGCCGCCCTCGAGGCCGAGTCGGTGCAGATCTTCCGCGAGGTGGCGGCGGAGTTCGAGCGGCCGGTGCTGCTGTTCAGCGGTGGCAAGGACTCCATCGTGATGTTGCGGCTGGCCGAGAAGGCGTTCTGGCCGGCCCGCATCCCGTTCCCGGTGATGCACATCGACACCGGCCACAACTTCCCCGAGGTCCTCGAGTTCCGTGACCGGCGGGCCGGTGAGCTCAACGTCGACCTGATCGTCGAGAGCGTCGAGGACGCGATCAAGGACGGCACCGTCGTCGAGCGGCCGGGCGAGTCCCGCAACAAGTTGCAGATCGCCCCGCTGCTGGCCGGCATCGAGAAGGGCCGGTTCGACGCGGTGTTCGGCGGCGCCCGGCGCGACGAGGAGAAGGCGCGGGCCAAGGAGCGGGTCTTCTCCTTCCGCGACGAGTTCGGCCAGTGGGACCCCAAGAACCAGCGGCCCGAGCTGTGGTCGCTCTACAACGGCCGTCACCACACCGGCGAGCACATCCGGATCTTCCCGCTGTCGAACTGGACCGAGCTCGACATCTGGCAGTACATCGCCGACGAGGACATCGACATCCCGTCGATCTACTTCGCCCACCGGCGCCTGGTCGTACGCCGCGACGGCATGCTGCTTGCGGTCAGCGACGTCGTGGTGCCCCGCGAGGGCGAGGAAGTGCTCGAGGAGACCGTACGGTTCCGTACGGTGGGCGACCTCAGCGTCACCGGCGCAGTCCTGTCCACGGCGGCGACCCGCGAGGCCATCGTCGAGGAGATCGCGGCGACCCGGGTGACCGAGCGCGGCGCCACCCGCGCCGACGACCGGGTCAGCGAGGCGTCGATGGAAGACCGCAAGCGCGAGGGGTACTTCTAGCCATGGAGCTGCTCCGCTTCGCCACCGCCGGCTCGGTCGACGACGGCAAGTCGACCCTGATCGGCCGGCTGCTCTACGACACCAAGACCATCTTCGAGGACCAGCTCGCGGCGATCGAGGAGACCAGCCGTCGGCGCGGTGACGACTACACCAACCTCGCGCTGCTCACCGACGGGCTGCGGGCCGAGCGCGAGCAGGGCATCACGATCGACGTCGCTTACCGCTACTTCGCCACGCCCAAGCGCAAGTTCATCATCGCCGACACCCCAGGGCACATCCAGTACACCCGCAACATGGTGACCGGCGCCTCCACCGCCAACCTCGCGCTGCTGCTGGTCGACGCACGCAAGGGGATCAGCGAGCAGACCCGCCGGCACGCGTTCATCTCGTCGCTGCTGCGGGTGCCGCATATGGTGCTGTGCGTCAACAAGATGGACCTTGTCGACTACGACGAGGACCGGTTCGAGGAGATCAAGGACGAGTTCCGCTCGTTCGCCGCCAAGCTTGAGCTCGGTGACCTGCAGTTCATCCCGATCTCGGCCCTCGCCGGCGACAACGTGGTGACCCGCAGTGCCAATATGCCTTGGTACGAGGGCACTTCGCTGCTGCACCACCTCGAGGACCTGCACATCGCCAGCGACCGCAACCTGATCGACGTCCGCTTCCCGGTCCAGTACGTCGTACGTCCGCAGTCCTCGGCCTATCACGACTACCGCGGCTACGCCGGCCAGGTCGCCGGCGGGGTGCTCAAGGTGGGCGACGAGGTCGTCGTGCTGCCCAGCGGTTTCGCCACCCGGATCGAGGCCATCGAGACCCTCGACGGGCCGGTGGGTGAGGCGTTCTCGCCGATGTCGGTCACGATCCGGCTCGCCGACGACGTCGACGTGTCGCGCGGCGACCTGATCTGCCGGCTGCACAACCAACCTCGCGTCACCCAGGACATCGATGCCATGATCTGCTGGATGGCCGAGACCGAGCTGCGCAAGGGCCAGAAGCTCGCGATCAAGCACACCACCCGGTGGGCCAGGGCTCTCGTCAAGGACCTGCAGTACCGCGTCGACGTCAACTCGCTGCACCGTGCCGAGCAACCGGAGTCCTTGACCCTCAACGAGATCGGCCGGGTGACGCTGCGGACGACGCAGCCGTTGCTGGTCGACGACTACCGCCGCAACCGCACGACGGGCAGCTTCATCCTCGTCGACGAGGCGACCAACAGTACGGTCGCCGCCGGCATGATTCTGCCTGCCAGCTAAGGCTTCGGGCGTACGCGGTAGCGCAGGTGGGTCACCCGGTCGCCTTCGATGACGTGCGGGTTCTCCAGCATGATTGGCGTGCCTTGGACGTCGTCGAAGAATCGGATGCCGCGGCCGAGGAGCACCGGCACGAGCTCAATCCAGACCTCGTCGAGCAGGCCGGCCTCGAGGCATTGCTGGGCGACGTTGGGCCCGGCGACGCCGACCGTCTTGTCGCCGGCGACCTGCTGGGCCTTGGTCAGTGCGGACTCCACGTCGGTCACGAAGGTGAACGGCGCATCGTCGCGCGGCCAGCCCTCGGGAACGCTGTGGCTGACCACGAACACGGGCACGCCGAGCGGGTGATGGCCGTCCCACCCGCTGGTGATGTCGAAGATCCGGCGCCCGACGACGAGGGCGCCGGCCTCGGCGATGATCTCGTGAAGGTAGCCGGCGCTGGCGGGCGTAGTGCGCGAAACCATCGAGTTGCCCGGCCAGTCGACCTCAGTGTCCCCGTTGTCGTACCAGTCGAACAGCGGACCGACCTCATCGTTCGGGTCGGCGATGAACCCGTCCAGTGACATCGAGAAGCTTGCGATGACCTGGCCCATGATGACCTCCTCGTCAGGTATCGCCGGTAAGACGACCTGGCGCCCGGGAACTGAGCGGTCTCAGCTGATCCGAGCCGACTCGTCGTTGCTGATGCCAAACGCGGCGATCACGCCGCCGAGGGCGAGCAGGATCGCGCAACACACGGTGGCGATCCGGAACCCGTGGTTGAACGCGGCCGCGTTGGTGTAGTCGTTGCCGGAAATGCCTGCCACCAAGGGGATCACGGCGACGGCGAGCAGGCTGGCTGCTCTTGCTACGGCGTTGTTGACGCCGGACGCGATGCCGGCGTGACGGTTACTGGCGGCGGACAGCACGGCGGACGTCAGCGGGGCGACCGTTGCGGACAGGCCGAGACCGAACAACGCCACTCCAGGGAAGACATCGGTGAGGTAGTCGGCATGCCGGCCCGCGCGCAGGAGGAGCAGAGAGCCTGCGGCTGCAAGAATTGGCCCGCCGGCCATCCACCAGCGGGGTCCGGTCTTCTGTGCCAACGCGCCTGTACGGGAGGAGAGAAGCAGCATCAAGATGGTGATCGGGAGCAGGGACAGGCCGGCGGCCAGTGGTCCGTAGCCCCCGACCACCTGGAGGTCGACGACCAGCAGGAAGAACAGCCCGCCGAGCGCGGCGTAGACGACGAAGGTGACCAGGTTGGCCGCGGTGAACTGGCGTGAGGAGAAGATGTCCAACGGAACCATCGGGTGCTCCGAGTGCCGCTCTGCCGCAATGAACGCTGCGAGACCAGCCAGGCCGATGGCACCTGTCAATGCCACCGTCGTGGAGAAGCCGTGCGAGCCGGCGTCGACCAGCGCGTAGGTCAACCCGGCCAGGCCCAGGGCGCCCAGAGCGACGCCGGCGTAGTCGATCCGGGGGTCCATCTCGACGTCCCGCGACTCGGGTACGTGGCGCAAGCTCACCGCGATGACGACGGCGCACAGGGGCAGGTTGATCAGGAACACCAGCCGCCAGGAGATCGGGACGAGGACGCCGCCCAGCAACGGGCCGACGGCGGCGGCGATGCCGCCCAGACCGGACCATGCGCCGATCGCGCGCCCCCGGTCGGTTTGCTTGAACGAGGCCGAGATCAGGGCGAGGCTGCCCGGGGTGAGCAAGGCGCCGCCGATGCCCTGCAGCATGCGGGCCAGGACCAGTTCGGTGATGTTCTGGGCCAGGCCGCAGAGCAGGCTGGCAATGCCGAACCAGGCGATGCCGATGACGAACACCTTGCGCCGGCCGAAGCGATCGCCGAAGGAGCCGCCGACCAGGATGAACGAGGCGAGTGTGAGCGTGTAGCCGTTGACGGTCCACTGCAGCGCGCCGAAGTCCGCGTGCAGCGCCTTGCCCAGCGTCGGCAGCGCAATGTTGACCACCGTGCCGTCGATCAACGCGATCCCGCTGCCAAGGACGGCGGCGAAGAGCACCCATCGGCCCCGGCGCTCGTCGAGACTGAGAAGCTCGTCAGGTGCGGCGGTGCCGGTCTCGGTCGTCATGCCCTAGCTCCCGGTGTAGCGGTTCACTGCTCCACTCAAACAGTCTGCCTGGCAGAAGTCCGCAGATCCGCCAGGCCTTCCCGGCGTCTTCCCGGGGCGTCGCACCGCCAGCCGGGTGTTGGGCGAAAGTGCCTGGTACGTAAGGGTTCTCGGGTTATCCACAACTTCGATATTGACTGTTGCAGCGCAGGGAAATCTGTTAGTGTCGAACGTATGTTCGAAGGTAGTGGCCGACTCCGCCCCGAGGTCGCCTTTCCCGCTCTGGCGGCGGCGATCTCCGAGATTCCGCTGCGCGCGGAGCGGGGAGCCGACTCTGCGGTGGCCGAGGAGGCCAGGGCGCTGATGTCGCTGCGGCGGGAGGTGGATGCCCGGCTGCTGGATCGGATCGCGGCTGTCGACGAGCAGGGACTGGCGGCTGCGGACGGGTTCCCGTCGACGGCGTCCTGGGTGCGGGGCTTTGCCAATCTCGACCGCGGGCAGGCGGCCGGCATCGTCGGGGCGGCGCGGCTGGCCGAGCGGATGCCGGCGCTGGGCGGGGTGTTGGCCCAGGGCAAGATCGGGGTCGAGCACCTGCAGGCCGTCGCCAGCGGCGCGGCGCACGTGCCCGCCGAGGAGCTGGCCAAGTCCGACACGACGCTGGCCAACCTCGCTCCGCACGTCCGTCCGTCGGACATGCGGCAGGCGGCCAAGGTGATCCAGGCGCGGGTGGACGCCGACTCGGTCGATCAGGATGCGGCCTACCTGCACGAGTCGCGGCGGCTGACCCTGGCGAAGACGTTCGGCGACGCCTATCACCTCGAGGGGCTCCTGGAGCCCGAGGCCGGTGCGGCGTTGGCCGCCGCGTTGGAGCCGTTGATGGCCAGGCGGGGTGAGGAGGACACCCGCAACCCGGCCCAGCGGCGTGCTGACGCACTCATCGAGTTGACCGGCGCCGCCCTGCGGGCGGCGTCGCTGCCGGACTGCGGTGGAGACCGGCCCCGACTGACCTTCCTCGTCCGCACCGGTGCGCCGAGCCTCCTGCCGGCGCTCGGGGATCTGGCGGGAGCAGTGACCGGAAGGGGTTCGGGGGCTCTGTTCTCCGGCAGTCAGGTCGGGGTCTCCGCCTTCGGCGACCCCGACAACATGGGCCTGCTGATCGGCACCACCGGGCTGCTGCCGTTCGAGACGATCGCCCGGATCGGCTGCGACGCGGACATCAACGTCGCCACGGTCAACGAGCTCGGGGAGATCCTCAACTTCGACCGCACCCGACGTGACCCGTCACCTGCCCAACGCCGTGCCCTCGTGTTGCGCGATCAGGGTTGTGTGTTCCCGGGCTGTGACCGGCCACCGGCACTTTGTCAGGTCCACCACCTCATATGGTGGATCAGGGGCGGCAAGACCAACCTCGACAACCTCGCGCTGATCTGCGAATACCACCACCACCTGCTCCACGAAGGCGGCTGGCGGATCGAGCGCGTCCCACCCGCACTTGGCGCCCCACCCGGGTGGCTGGTGACCGCCAAGGACGGCCGCCAGCTCCGCGAGTTCCGACAACCCGCCGCCTGACCCAGCGGGGTCAGGCGGCGGCAAGGCGGCGGCGCAATGAGACGGTGTGCATAAGTCGCCGCGCCTGACCGGGGTCACTCTACGGGAGGCTCTTCGGCAACATCGGTTGCCCTGCGCGGGTTGATGGCGCAAGACCACGGATCGAATATTTCGCACGACAGATCTCCCTACGCACATTGTCCCGGGCGCGAACGCGCATGCGGAACCGACGCGGGCACGCTACAGCGCGTAATGTCAAGTCGGGCTCAGGAACAGCCTGTGTGCAATCAGCCGTTCCGTCGCCGAGGTGCCCGCACCAAGGTGTGGCGCGCGGGGGTGAGGCGGCGCCTTTGCTGCGGTCGGCCTCTCATGCCGCGGGGATACGCAGTCATGAGACCTCCGTCTCTGTCCCGCCCGCACCCGAGCACTGCTCAGGAAGTGAAGTGGGCCACAACGTAGACCCGACGAGAAACGGCGGCAACCAAATTGACCGGATTGTCCGGGAATGCCGCATCTGCTTGGCTCGTCGTCCGGCCGCAGACTCAGGCGCACCCGGATGCGTCTGGGAATGCGCCCGCCAGCTAGCCAGTGAGAATTGCTAACCCGGTGGCGACTGGTGGTTCGCGGGCAGATAATCGGGCCGCCGTTGCACGTGGGCGTCAGTGCAACGGCGTCAGGCTGTTGTCCTCGAAGAGGTAGAGAACCGGTACGCCGCAAGGGGTCCCGCACAGTTGAGCAGTCCTCGTCGGGTTGATCGGCTTTCCGCAGACAACACCGTCGCCGTTGCCACCGTTAGCCGGATCGTCCACAAAGCCCGGCACGCGGTAGCCGATCCCCGTGAGGGTGGCCACGGACAGGGTCTGGAACCCCGCCGGGCAGCCCGACACTGGAGGAGTCTCGGCGACGGCGGATGTGACCGGTGCAGCAGCTAGGCCGACCGCCGCGAGCATGATCACAGCCGATCGCGACACGCGAACACCGTACCGACGTACGTGCGGGTGAGGGTTCATGCCGTCTCCTTCGCTTGGTGGTATCGCCAGGCGATCGTCTTCACGCGTCAGTTCCCGTTGGCCTCAGCCAACAGCGTGTGTGCCACCTCGGTCGATACTCGACTACGGTGACGGCCCAGCCCATGAGCTCCGGTTGGCCGCCGTGTCCCGCACGGTCCTCTTATGGCCTCATATGCGCAAGAGGCCGCGAAGGAATGCATGTCACGGAAGGCTTGCGCGTGCACCGGTTAACCTGCTGGGAAGCGCTATTCAATCGGTCGGGCCCTCGGCAGTGCCTGCCAGCTATTCGGCGGGCAAAACGATCTTCCCGGCCCCCGCTCATCGGCGGGTCAGGGTGAGCGCTCTGGCGGCGAGATTCCTGCGAGTGCCGTGCAGGGCCCTGAATATTTCCGGGGCGATGTTTACGCAGCCGTCTCACCGTGCTGCCAACTCACCGACGCCTGCGTCGATTTGCACCTAGAGATGCGGCACCTTCGCCGGTGCCCACCGGTGACCGGTATCGATGCAGGACACGGCCGGATCCGTCCTAACAACCGATCCCTCCACAAGCCTGGAGAAGGTCGCCTCGGCCATCGCTCGGAACCGGTGCTCCATGGGGTCACCGATTGTCCGCGTCGCGACCTGATCCAGCCGCGGGCCGCCCACGGGCGAACAAGTCCGGCCCAGGGATGGTCCGGGTCGAGGTCTCGTGCACGGAGGACCTCCGGGTCGATCGCTTACGATGCGTCAACGTGCTCGCCGGCCACACGAGGAAAGCGCTGCCGTGACTAACGAGTCGCAGCCACCGCGGGCATGACGATGTCGCCGTACGCGGTCAGCGTGGCGTCGCGCTGGTCGTGCATGAGGTAGAGGGCGAACTGGTCGACGCCGAGCGCCTCAAGAGTCCGCAGCTTGTCGACGTGCGCGGAGGCCGGTCCGAGGATGCAGAACCGGTCGACGATCTCGTCGGGGACGAACGCGGTGTGCGTGTTGCCGGCCTTGCCGTGCTCCGCGTAGTCATAGCCCTCCCGGCCCTTGATGTAGTCGGTCAGCGCCGAAGGGATGCTCCCGCCCGCGTCGCCGTAACGCGAGACGATGTCGGCAACGTGGTTGCCGACCATCCCGCCGAACCAGCGGCACTGGTCGCGCTGGTGGGCCAGGTCGTCCCCGACATAGGCCGGCGCCGCGACGCAGATCTTCACCGACAACGGATCCCGGCCGGCTGCCGAGGCAGCTTCGCGGACCGACGCGATCGTCCAGGCCGCGATGTCCGGGTCGGCCAGCTGCAGGATGAAGCCGTCGGCCACCTCGCCGCACAGGGCCAGCGCCTTGGGCCCGTACGCGGCCATCCAGACCTGCAGCTGGGAATCGGTCACCCACGGGATCCGCAGCTCGCTGCCGTCCTCGCGGGCGATGCTGCGCCCGTTGGCCAGCTCGCGGATGACGTGGATGGACTCGCGCAGGGTGGCCAGCGTCGTCGGCTTGCCGCCCAGGTAGCGCAGTGCCGAGTCGCCCCGGCCGATGCCGCACACCGTGCGGTTGCCGAACATCTCGTTGAGCGTCGCGAACAGTGACGCGGTCACCGTCCAGTCGCGGGTGGCCGGGTTGGTCACCATCGGCCCGACAGTGATCCGGTGCGTCGCGGACAGGATCTGCGAGTAGATGACGTACGGCTCCTGCCACAGCACGTGGGAGTCGAACGTCCAGACGTTGCTGAAGCCGAGGTGCTCGGCCCGGCGGGCCAGCTCGACCTGGCGCCACGCAGGCGGGTCAGTCTGCAGTACGAGTCCGAAATCCACGGTGTCAGCCCTGTCGTCGTGGTGCGCCGGTTAGACGAGGTACTGGGACAGGCCGCGCTGGAGATAGCGCCCGTGCCCCTTGCGGCCGTGATAGCCGGCGGCGTCGATGATGACGCTCCCGCGGGAGACCACCGTGTCGACGCGGCCGTTGACCGTGATGCCCTCGTACGCGGAGTAGTCCATGTTCATGTGGTGGGTCGCGACGCCCAGCGTCTGCAAAGCGCGGGGGTCGTAGACGACGACGTCCGCGTCGGCGCCGGGTGCCAGCACGCCCTTGCGACCGTAGAGGCCGAACATCCGGGCCGGCGTCGTGGAGCAGAGCTCGACCCAGCGCTCCAAGGAGATCTCGCCGGCCACGACGCCCTGGTACATCAGGTCCATCCGGTGCTCGACCGTGCCGATGCCGTTGGGGATCTTGGAGAAGTTGCCCAGGCCGAGCTCCTTCTGGTCCTTCATGCAGAACGGGCAGTGGTCGGTCGAGACCACGGACAGGTCGTTCGTACGGAGCCCCTGCCACAGGTCCCGCTGGTGGTGCTGGTGCTTGGACCGCAGCGGCGTCGAGCAGACGTAACCGGCGCCGGCGAAACCGGGAGCGCCCAGGTGGTCCTCGAGGTTGAGGTAGAGGTACTGCGGACAGGTCTCGGCGAAGACGTTGGCACCCGCGTTGCGGGCGGCGGCCACCGCGTACAACGCCTCGGACGCCGACAGATGCACGATGTAGAGCGGGCTGTGCGCCACCTTGGCCAGCATGATCGCCCGCTGCGTGGCCTCGCCCTCCAGCTCGGGGGGCCGGGTCAGGCCGTGGAAGACCGGGTCGGTCTCCCCGCGGGCCAGGGCTTGCGCGACCAGGACGTCGATGGCGATGCCGTTCTCGGCGTGCATCATGATCATCGCGCCGTTGCCGGCGGCCTTCTGCATGGCGCGCAGGATCTGGCCGTCGTCGGAGTAGAAGACGCCCGGGTAGGCCATGAACAGCTTGAAGCTGGTGATGCCCTCGTCGACCAGGCTGTCCAACGCCTTCAACGAGTCGTCGTCGACCCCGCCGACGATCATGTGGAAGCCGTAGTCGACGGCGCAGTTGCCGGCCGCCTTCTCGTGCCAGGCGTCGAGCCCGTCCTGGATCCGCTCGCCGGTGCGCTGGACGGCGAAGTCGACGATCGTCGTCGTCCCGCCCCACGCAGCAGCCCTGGTGCCCGTCTCGAAGGTGTCCGACGCCGCCGTACCGCCGAACGGGAGCTCCATGTGGGTGTGGACGTCGACACCACCTGGTACGACGTACATTCCGGTCGCGTCGATGGTCTGTTCCGCCGATCGCGCGATGTCGTCCGCCATGGCCGTGCCCGGCTGGAGCAGTGCCGCGATCCGCTCGCCGTCGACGAGGACGTCGACGGCGCTCCGCCCGGTCGCGCTGACGACCGTGCCGTTCTTGATGAGCAGCGTCATCCCGGCTCCTCGGCTAGTAGCGGGTCAGGTCCTCGTAGGTCTCCGGCCGCCGGTCGCGGTAGAACGCCCACCGGTTGCGTACCTCGGTCAGCAGCCCCATGTCGAGGTCCCGGACGACGAGCTCGGGGCTGTACGTGTCCGCCACCTCGCCCACGAACTTGCCCTCGGGGTCGACGAAGTAGGAGGTCCCGTAGAAGTCGTTGTCGCCGAGGTCCTCGACGCCGACCCGGTTGATGGCGCCCACGAAGTATTCGTTCGCCACGGCGCTCGCCGGCTGCTCGAGCTTCCAGAGGTAGGCCGACAGCCCGCGCGAGGTGGCCGACGGGTTGAAGACGATCCGCGCGCCATTGAGGCCGAGCGCCCGCCAGCCCTCGGGGAAGTGCCGGTCGTAGCAGATGTAGACGCCCACCTTGCCGACCGCCGTGTCGAACACCGGGTAGCCGAGGTTGCCCGGCCGGAAGTAGAACTTCTCCCAGAACCCGTTGACCTGCGGGATGTGGTGCTTGCGGTACTTCCCGAGATAGCTGCCGTCGGCGTCGATCACCGCAGCGGTGTTGTAGAGCACGCCCGGCTGCTCCTGCTCGTACATCGGCAGCACCATGACCATGCCCAGCTCCTGGGCGAGCTCCTGGAACCGCTTGGTCGTCGGCCCGTCGGGGATCGCCTCGGCGTACTCGTAGAACTTCGTGTCCTGGACCTGGCAGAAGTACGGCCCGTAGAAGAGCTCCTGGAAGCACATCACCTGGGCGCCGGCGGCAGCGGCCGCCCGGGCCTGCGCGACGTGCTCCTCGATCATGGACTCCTTGTCGCCGGTCCACTTCGTCTGGACCAATGCCGCGCGAACTGTCGTCATCTCGGTCAGCCCTCCGGTCGTCGCCCTGTGCTCAGGCTAGATCACCGCGCCAGGGTCCGGCGCCGGGACCGTGGCCGCTATCCTCGTGGCGTTCGGCCGTCCGTAGCAAAGGAGCACCCGTGGCACCGCTCGACGAGGGCATGGACGAAGGCATCGAGGCCGGCGTCGCTCGCTACGTACGGGAGATGGACGCCGTCCCGGGCTGGCTCAGCCACCAGGACGTCGTGCTGTTCGAGCGGATCGGCCTCATCCAGCAGGGCTCCGGCATGCGGGGCGACATCCTGGAGATCGGCACCTACCTGGGCAAGTCGGCGATCCTGCTGGGCTTCCTGCTCGGGGACTACGACTCCCTGGTGATCAACGACCTGTTCGATGGCTCGGCGTCGGCGGCGGACAACGTCGACGAGGTCACCCGCGAATACCCCGGCCTGACCCAGAAGCAGTTCATCGAGCGCTACATGACCTACCACCGGTGGAAGCCCGAGGTGGTCGCCGACCTGTCCTCGACGCTGCCCAAGGTGCTCGGTGACCGCAAGTTCCGGATGATCCATGTCGACGGCAGCCACACCTACGAGGTCGTACGGGACGACATCCTCAACAGTCGCGGCTTCGCCGGCCCGGACTGCATCGTGGTGATGGATGACTGGCGCACCGTGCACACCCCCGGCGTCTCGGCAGCGGTCTGGGAGGCGGTCACCCGCGAGGGGCTGATCCCGCTGGTGGTCAGCGACGCGAAGTTCTACGCCATGTGGGCGCCGGGCCCGATCGGCGTCGGCGGCTTCCTGCGGGAGTGGGTCCGAGAGAACTACCCCGACCAGCATCAGAGCCACTGGATCGCCGGCCACGAGCTGGTCCGCCTCGGCACGCCGCCGCAGCCTCTGTGATCTCCGACGACGAGCTGGCCCTGGCCCTGGCCACCGAGTCCGGGGTGCTGCTGCTGGGGCTTCGCGAGGCGATGGGCTTCGACGACCCGAAGGCGTTGCGTGACGCCGGGGACGCCCACTCCCACGAGCTGTTGATGCGCCGGTTCGCCACCGAGCGGCCCGACGACGCCGTGCTCTCCGAGGAGGGGCTGGACGACAAGGCTCGCCTGGCCGCCGACCGGGTCTGGATCGTCGACCCGCTCGACGGCACCCGGGAGTACGGCGAGCCGGGGCGCAGCGACTGGGCCGTCCACGTCGCGCTTTGGGTACGCGGCCAGGGCCTCACCGCCGGCGCCGTCGCCCTGCCGGCAGCTGGTGACCCGCTGGCGACGCTGCTCTACGCCGAGTCTCCCGCGACGCTGGTCCCGTACGACGGGCCCTTGCGGATCGTGGTCAGCCGCACCCGGGCGCCGGAGTGGGTCAACGCCGTCGCCGGGCAGATCGGCGGGGTGACCGTAGCGATGGGATCGGCAGGGGCCAAGATCGGCGCCGTCATCACGGGGGACGCCGAGGTCTATCTGCACGCCGGCGGCCAGTACGAGTGGGACTCCGCTGCGCCGGTCGCCGTGGCCACCGCCGCCGGGCTCTGGTGCTCACGGCTGGACGGGACCCCGCTCGCGTACAACCAGGAGGACCCGTACCTGCCCGACCTCGTGGTCTGCCGCGCCGACCTGGCGCAGGTCGTCCTCGCCGCGGTTGCCGCAAACAGGTGAAAACCAAGATCAACTAGGCGCCGAACCCTCAGGGTTTGCCTGCGGGCGCCGAGTAAATGGCATGGTCCTCCGCAGTGGAACGGCTCCCACGGCTCCCGACGCCGACGAGCCGGGACAACAGGCTGAGCTGCCGCTGCAGCGACGGTCCGGTGTCGACCTGCTGCCGCCCGCGGAGCTGGTCCGCGCGAGCACCTGGGAGCACCGCTACGCGCAGGCGCTCGTCCTCGTCGACTGCACGGTGATCTATGCGGCGATGCTGTCCGCGCTGGCCCTGCGGTTCGGCGGCCAGACCAGCATCTCCGCCGGCAACCGGAACAACCTCAACTACAGCATCGTGACCGGCCTGCTGGGCGTCCTGTGGCTGCTGATGCTCGGCGGCCATCGCGCGTACGAGCCCCGGTTCCTCGGCAGCGGGGTCGAGGAGTACCGCCGGGTCTTCCTGTCCTGCTTCCGGATCGGCGCGATCGTCGCCATCACCTCGTACGGCCTCAAGCTGGAGATCGCGCGTGGTTTTGTCGGCGTCGCGCTGCCCCTGGGTACGGCTGGCCTGCTGGTCAGCCGCTACACCATCCGCAAGTACGTGCACCGGGGTCGCGACCATGGTCGGTTCAGCCACCGGATGGTGGTCGCCGGTGACCGCGCGCAGGTGATCGAGCTGGTCCGCCGGATCCGCCGGGAGGCTGCGGCCGGCTACCAGATCGTCGGCGTGGCACTGCCCCAACGTGGCCGGATGGTTGTCGACGGCGAGCCCGTGCCGGTGCTCGGGACCCTGGACTCGCTGCCGCGGATCCTCACCGACGCGCGGGCCGACTCCGTCGCCGTCACCGCGTCGTCGAGCATGACCGGCGACGCGCTGCGCAGGCTGGGCTGGGAGCTCGAGGGCACCGGGGTCGACCTGGTCGTCGCGCCCGCCCTCGCCGATGTCGCCGGGCCTCGGATCAGCATCCGGCCGGTCGCGGGCCTGCCGCTGCTGCACGTGGAGGAGCCCGAGATCGCCGGCTTCTGGCCGCTGCTCCGTACGGCGACGTACTGGCTGCTGGCCCTGCTCCTGGTGGTCGTGCTCTCACCGGTGCTGATCGGCATCGCCGTCTGGATCGCCGTCGACAGCCGCGGTCCGGTGCTGTTCCGGCAGACCCGCGCCGGCACCGGAGGCCGTCCGTTCACGGTCTACAAGTTTCGCACCATGGTCGTCGACGCCGAGGCCCAGCTGGACGCGCTCCGCGCACTCAACGAGAGCGACGGGCTGCTGTTCAAGATGCGCCGCGACCCTCGGGTGACCCGTTCGGGACGGTTCCTGCGCAAGTACTCCCTCGATGAGCTGCCCCAGCTGTTGAACGTCCTGCGCGGCAACATGGCTCTGGTCGGGCCGCGGCCACCACTGCCGTCGGAGGTCGAGGCGTACGGGGCCGACGTCCGCCGGCGGCTGATGGTCCGGCCGGGGATCACCGGGCTGTGGCAGGTCAGCGGGCGCTCGGACCTGACGTGGGAGGAGTCCGTACGGCTGGACCTCTACTACGTCGAGAACTGGTCGCCGGCGCTGGACATCTCGATCCTGTGGAAGACGCTGTTCGCCGTCCTGCGCGGCGGCGGAGCGTACTGATCTGCCTTGCCCCCAACCTGGATCGGGCGATTGCAGCAACCCGTGTTGCACCGGATCACCCGTCCGGTCCTGCTTGCGACAGGGCACAGAAACCGATGGTTGTACTGAGGGAAAGCCAGGACGGCGACCCCGCACACGGAAGATCGGAGACCTCAGGTGAGCGAGCCACATCCGGCCATGCGGTGGCTGCGGGCAGGGATCCCGCTGTCGCTGTTGCTGGACCTCGCGGACCCCTCGGGGCCGGACACCTGGGGCATCATGCGGGCCGAGCGCGTCGCCGGGGAAGCCGGTACGCCGTCCCGCCCGCGTGCGCTCGTGGCTGTTGGTCCCGTCGAGGCACGAGGTCAGCTGCCTGACTCGGCCTAGACTCGTGGCCATGGCAGGGTCGACGTGGCAGAGCGAGCTGCGCGCGCGCGGCTACCGCCTCACGCCGCAGCGCCAGCTGGTCCTGGAGGCGGTCGACCGCCTCGGCCACGCCACCCCCGACGAGCTCGTCGGCGAGGTCCGCAAGACCGCGGGCGGGGTCAACATCTCCACGGTCTACCGCACCCTCGAGCTGCTCGAGGGGCTGGGGCTGGTGACGCACGCCCACCTCGGCCACGGCGCCCCGACCTACCACGCGGTCACGGGCAACGAGCACGTCCACCTCGTCTGCCGGTCCTGCCAGCACGTGGACGAGGTGCCGCCGGAGACGGTCGCCTCGCTGGTCCTCCAGCTGCAGGCCGAGCGCGGGTTCGCCGTGGACGTCGGCCACGTCGCGATCTTCGGCCTCTGCCGCGGGTGCGCCGCCGCCGCCACGGCTCCTGAGGCCTGACCTCCGCCTGCCGAACCAGGCCCGCCGGTGCGGCGTCCTCGCGATCATGAGTACGGGACCCCGCAGGCGAGTCGTGCTCCTCGGCTGTGCTCTGGCTCTCGGGTCGACCTTGTCAGCAGGCTGCAGCGCCGTCCCGGCGGTGACCAGCCGATCGTCGGCCGCGCTGTCGACGAGCGCGACCACCTCGTCGTCGGTCACGCCCTCACCAGCCGAGACGTCATCGCTGGTAGCGCCGCCGACGAGGGCGTCTTCCGTGCCCCCGCCTGAACCGCCGCCGCGCACCGGGCCGTTGATCCTGAAGACCTTCGCCTGGTGGGACAGGCGGGAGAGCTTCAACGCCAGGGCGCAGGACGGCTACACGCTGCCAACCCCACTGAAGACGGCACGGAAGTGCCGTCTCGGCGATTTGGAGCTGGTGCCCAACTCAGGGCCGGCAATGGGCACGGTCTATGCCGGCGTCGCCTTTCACAACATCAGCCCGACTGCTTGCGCACTGCGCGGGGTGCCCGGTGTCCAGCTGTTGGACCGGCGCGGGACGGTGTGGCAGAGCAACGCGTCGGCCGACAGCGGCTTCGCCATCACCACGGTCGTGCTGGTCCCGAACAGCTGGGCCACCAGCGGTGGCTGGGCGGTCGGCGCGAGCTGCGGGGGCTCGGGGGTCACCTCGACCCTGCGGCTTTCACTGCCCGGAGGCACGCTGACCAGGGACGTGCCCCTGGCGCTGGGATCGCCGGGCCCGTCGCATTGCGACGACAGCGGAGAGCCGAGACCGCACCCCCACCGGTTGGGGGTCAAGCCGATCGAGTCGATCCCGTTCCCGCACGACGGCGGGGACTGGATCCTGCTGACGATGTTCACGCCGTCGTTGCAGGTGCCCGCGAGCGTAAGGCCCGGAAGCGTCTTGCACTACACACTCACCCTCGTCGGCGATGCGCCTAACGGTGGCGGCGTCGACAACCAGCTCTGCCCGCTGTACGACCAGCACCTCTCGGGTATCGCCGGCGGGGGGTCGTACGAGCTGCGCTGCGACGAGACGATCATCGTGCCGCCGGGCGCTGCCGTGGTCTACGAGCTACAGCTCAAGGTGCCCGCTGACGCGAAGCTTGGCCTGACGACGTTGAGGTTCCAGTTCCTCGAGCCCGCTCTGCCCCCGGTTACGGCGCCGGTCACGGTGGTGGCCTGACGGTGGCGGTCGTTCGATGAGGCTCGAACGGCGACGTACGCTGGGTCAGTGACGAGTCCGCTGCTTGGCCTGCCCGGTGCCGTGGCCGCCGATGCCCCTGATGCGGGTGTCGCTGCGCACTACGGGGACCCCTTGCGGGAGCAGCGCCGGCTGTCCGAGGGCGAGGGTTACGTCGACCTGTCGCACCGGGCCGTCATCACCGTGACCGGCCCCGATCGGTTGTCGTGGCTGCACTCGCTGATCAGCCAGCACGTCAGCAACCTGCGCCCGGGCGAGGGCACCACCGGTCTCGTCCTCTCGCCCAACGGCCACGTAGAGCACGTGATGGCGATGGTCGACGACGGCACGACGACATGGATCCACGCAGAGCCTGGTACAGGGCCCGCGCTGGCCGGCTTCCTCGACTCGATGCGCTTCATGCTGCGGGTCGAGGTGGCGGACGTGACTGACGACTGGGCCGTCGTCTGGCAGCCCGTGACCGAGCCGCACGAGACGTTGCATTCACGGGTCTCCTCCCGGGGACGCGACCTGTTCGTGCCGCGGGCCGAGCTGCGCGAGACGGCCAAAAGTCTCGGCGCACCAGCAGGAGTAGCCGCGTACGAGGCCTTGCGGGTTGCCGCCGGCGAGCCCCGGCTCGGCATCGAGACCGACCACCGGACGATCCCGCACGAGGTAGGTCTGCTGGCGACGGCGGTGCACCTCGACAAGGGGTGCTACCGCGGGCAGGAGACGGTCGCGCGGGTCTACAACCTCGGCCGGCCGCCCCGCCGGATGGTGCTGCTGCACCTCGACGGCAGTCGTGAGTCGCTGCCCCGCCCCGGCGCCGACATCGTCCGCGACGGCAGGTCGATCGGCCGGCTCGGCACGGCCGTGCACCACTTCGAGCTCGGCCCGATCGCCCTTGCGGTGGTCAAGCGGGCAACGCCCGACGGCGAGTCCGTCGACGTCGTCGAGGCAGAGGGCCAGCCGATGGTCGGCGCCATCGAGGCCTTGCCCGGCCTGTCCTACGACGACCTCGAGCTCGCCCCGACCCGGCGGCCACAGCTCGGCTCGCCTCGTACGACGCTCGGCGTGGGCTCGGCCTAGCAGCCGCTCGCCGGCAGGTTGTTCTCGGCCCAGGTGGTCAGCTCCGCCAGCGCCGGCAGCAAGGCTGCGCCCGCGTCCGTGAGCGTGTAGGCCACCGCGATCGGTGGGCCCGGATCCACCGCCCGCGCGACGAGGCCCGCCTTGGCCAGCTCGGCCAACCGCTCCGACAGCACGGAGTCGCTGATGCCGCCGACAGCCCTGCGCAGCTCGGAGAACCCCGCCGGTCCGGAGATCAGGCTGCCGAGAAGCACGCCGTTCCAACGCTTCCCCAGGAACTCGAAGGCGCGGGTCAGCGCCGCGTCGCAAGTCCGCGGTTCGTGGATCCCGTCAAGGTCCCGCGCCATACCCTCAGGCTACCGGCGTGATGGGGGTTCTGCGGGGTTCACATCGCCGAGATGGAGTAGTCGCAGCGGAGTGGGGCTGGTCAGCGCGGATCGCGAGTGTCGAGCATCAGCGTCATGGGCCCGTCGTTGACCAGCTCCACCGCCATGTCAGCGCCGAACCGCCCCGTCTCGACCCGGGCACCCTCCGCCCGCAACGTCGCGACGACGTGGTCGACCAGCGGCTCGGCCACCGGTCCGCCGGCCGCAGCCAGCCACGAAGGCCGCCGCCCCTTGCGGGTGTCGCCGTACAAGGTGAACTGGCTGATCACCAGGATCGGGGCGCCGAGATCCTCGGCGGACTTCTCCTCGGCCATGATCCGGAGTCGAAAAGTCTTACGTGCCAGGGCTTCTGCCTCGGCGACGGTGTCGTCGTGGGTGACGCCGACGAGCAGCACCAGGCCGGGCTCGTCGAAGCTGCCGAGGACCTCGCCGTCGACGGCGACGCTCGCTCTGCTGACACGTTGGAGGATGCAGCGCATCCCGCCATGATGCCGTAGGGGGACCGGGAGCAGCCTCAGCGGCCGAAGAGTCCCTTGCGCTTGCCCTTGCCGGCGGCCGCGGCGGACTGCGACCCGCCGGGACGAGGCGACGGCGCCCGCGGTGCCGACGGCCCGGAGCCACCGGAGGGGTCGTCCTCGAGACCGAGCGACGAAAGCTCACGCAGCAGGCTGGCCGTGTCGGCGAACTCCGACATGCCGGCGAACGCAGGCTCGCGTTCCTCCTCGACCTCCGGCTCCTCCTCCGGGACGAACAGCGGAGGTTCCTCGGCCGGGCTGGCGCTGATCTCCGAGAACATCGAGGCTGCCGACGCGTTGTTCTGGAAGCTGGCGAACTCGGACAGGTCGTCGAGCGAGGGGGCGAGCTCGTACATCGGGGCCGGCGGGGCGGACGGCTCGGGCATCGTCGGCTCGGGATAGCCGGGCTGGTAGGACGGCGGGGGCGGCGGCTCGCTGATCCGAGCCGCTTCCTCGGACAACTGCCGAACGGCTTCCTCGGCGGCGAGGCGGGCTGCCTCGTCGGCGGCCGCCTGCTCGGCTGCCTGCTCGGCGGCCACGCGGGCGCGCTCGGCCTCGTGGGCCACTTGCTCCGCCGCGAAATGTGCTGCGATACGCGCGTTCTCGACCTCGATGGCCTGGCGCTCAGCCTCGGCCGCGGCGGCCTGCTCAGCGGCCTGTTCGGCGGCTTGTTCGGCGGCAATGCGCGCTGCCGCAGCCTCTTCCTCCGCCAGGCGTGCGGCCTCGGCGGCGGCTGCCTGCTCGGCCGCGATCCGGGCCGCGTGCTCCTCGGCCGCGATACGGGCAGCCTCGGCGGCGGCCTGCTCGGCCGCGATGCGGGCGGCTTCGGCTTCTTCGGCGGCGACGCGGGCGGCTTCGGCGGCTGCTGCCTCCTCGGCGGCGGCGCGGGCGGCTTCGGCGGCTGCTGCCTCCTCGGCGGCGACGCGGGCGGCTTCGGCTGCTTCGGCGGCGATGCGGGCTGCCTCGTCGGCGGCTGCCTGCTCGGCCGCCAGCACGATCTCGTGCTCGGCCCAGGCCAGTTGCTCGGCCTCTGCGACCTCGATGGCGAGCCGGGACGCGTACTCCGCCCACGCCTCTTCCTCGGCACCGGCCCGTACGGTGGCCAGCCAGGCGGTGTGTTCTGCCCAGGCAGCTTCCTCGACGGAGAGTTGCAGGTCGACGAGCCAGAGGAAGTGTGCGGTCCAGGCGGCTTCCTCGACCGAGGCGCGCTCCTCGGACAGCCAGGCAGCATGGTCGGCGTACGCGGCTTCCTCGACGGACGCACGCTGTGCCTGGAGCCACTGCAGGTGCTCGGACCAGGCGGACTCCTCGACGGAGAGCCGC
Source organism: Frankiales bacterium (assembly GCA_033851545.1). Taxonomy (GTDB): domain Bacteria; phylum Actinomycetota; class Actinomycetes; order JAWWOL01; family JAWWOL01; genus JAWWOL01. Next base: position 86,707 of record JAWWOO010000003.1, read on the forward strand.
AGGTCGGACAACCACTGCGCCTGTGCTTCCCAGGCAGCGTCCTCGACGGAGGCGCGTTCCGCCGCCAGCCAGACGGTGTGGTCGGCCCAGGCGGCTTCCTCGACGGAGGCGCGCAGGGCGAGCAGCCACTCGCTGTGCTCGGCCCATCCCTCGATCTCTGCCGCGGCGACCTCGGCTGCCAGGCGGACGGCGTACTCGGCCCACGCCTCCTCCGCGGCAAAAGCGATCTCGGCGGCGAGGCGCTCCGCGTACTCAGCCCAGGCCTCGACCTCGGCGAGTACGACCGCCTCCGCGAGCGCGGCCAGCCACACCACATGCTCCTCGTGCGCGTCGAACTCCGCCGACATCCGCGCAGCCTTGAGCCACAGCGCGTGGTGCGACCAGGCGATCTCCTCGGCGGCGGCCCGCTCGGCCAGCTCGCGGGTCGTCTGCTCCTCGATGCCGAGCCGCTCGGTCTCCCGGCGCTCGTTCTCAGCGCGGACCGACTGCAGGTCGACGACGGTGGCGAGCTCGTCCTGCACCGGAAGGCCGGCGGCCCGGCGGCGCTCCGCCTCGGCCCCGGCGTGCGCGGCGGCCAGCTCGGCGGCGGCAGCGGAACGGATCCGCTCCCGCCTCTCCAGCTCCTCCGGCGACAGCTGGGGCTTCTCGGCCTCGGCGTTCTTCGCCTTCTTGCGCGGCCGCGCGGACTGCTCGAACGGGTCGTAGTCGGCCTGCTGGGGGCCGAGCAAGTTGGACAACGCCTCGGACACCCGGGCAATCGACTGCCCGAACGGGTCGTCGGAGTTGTCGGAGTAGGTCTCGTTCCGCTCAGGCTTCGCCTGGTCGGTGACCGGGACCGGGCCCATGGGCAGGTCGGTCGGGATGAGCGCCGAGGTGTCGAGCTCCTCGCGGTTGCCGTAGGCGACAGAGGTGATCAGCCGGGCGAGCTCGCCCAGGTCGGCGTCCTCCGCGGAGCCGGCGACGGCGTGGGTCTCGACCGGCGCGACCTCCTCGGGCTCGATGACGACCTCTTCGTCGACGTGCCCGGAGATGATCTCGTCCGGCTGGGCCGGCGTACGGGGCCGGCCGCCGAACGCGCTGATCAGCCGCGACGCGATCGCCCCCGCGGGTGCCTCATCCTCGACGGGCTCGTCGACGAGCTCGGGTGTTTCGGGCGTCTGGGAGGCCAGGGCGGAGGCGACGGCCGCCGTGATCTCGCCCATGCTGGTGTACGGCTCGGTCTCCGGTGAGGTGACCTCGGTGAGCTCGACCGGGATCTCGTACGCGACCGGCGAGGCGCTCGGCTCGGCGGCCAGATCCTCCTCGACGTCGAGCAGGCCGGCCTGGACGAGGCGGAAGACGATCTGACCGGCCTCGTACAACGTGTAGCCGCACTCGCGGGCCAGCTCGGCAAGGGCACGCTCGTTGTCGACCTTGCACAGCAACGACCAGGCGTCGGCGTCGAGCATGATGTCGGCGGACGCGGGGGCCCGGCTGGAGAGTACGGGCACGGCGGCGGGGCCGTGCACGGTCTCGGCGATCTCGCTCCACTGCGAGTGCCGCCAGGCCACCTCGGTCAGCAGCTCGGCGACCGACATCGCCGGGGCGACGTCCTCGCGGGCCTTCTCGTTCTTGCGGAAGCGCCAGCGGCCGGTTGTCCAGCGCATCAGGTCGCTCATCGAGTCGCGGACCTGCTCGATGACGAACGCCTCGACCACCGGCTGCTCGACGAAGCCGAGGTGGACCAGCAGCTCGCCGAGGCGCCAGCCCTGCAGCTCGTTGCGCTGCGCCTCGAGGGCCTCGGCGAGGGCTTCTGGGGCGAGCGCGCCGCTGGAGACCAGGCGGGCGCCGAGCGAGGGCCGGCGGCCAGGTGCCGAGACGGAGTAGATCAGGCCGGCCTTGACGTAGACCAGAGCCTCGTCGCCGTCGCTGTCGATGATGTGGAGGCAGCCGGACATGGACTCGGTCGCGAGCTCCGTCAACAGCGACGCCAGGGCTGTGGTCGTGAGGTCGCCCTTCAGCAGCACTGCGACCTCCTCGCCGTTGTCCTGTTGGTGTCGTCACTTCCACCACGCGGCTCGCCGTCTCCCGCATGCTCACTGGGCATCGGCACGGGAGGGGCCGTTCCTAAGCCGAAAGGGTCAACGGAACGCACCAAATCGGGTGGCAATATCTCTGCTGGATGGCGGGCGTCCGGCGTGATGTGGCGCGTGATGCCCGCCCGCCCCCGTACGATGCTCTCGGGCGTACCGCAGCTGTGTGAAGGGGTAGATCGACGATGACCGACGACCTGGGCGTGATGACCGGCGGCCACCGCCGCATCGATCGCTTGCTCGGCGAGGAGCACGACCTGGCCACGCTGGGCATGGACGACCTGCGCCAGCTGCGGGCCGACGCGGAGCAGGAGGAGACCGATGCGTCGTACGTGCGTCGGCTGCTGCAGGGCCGCATCGACATCGTCGAGGCCGAGCGGGCAGGGCGCAGGGGCGAGAGCTCCGGTGACCTGGTGTCCAACCTGGCCCGCATCCTGACGGCGGACGAGGGCACGCCCTCCGGCCCGCGGGGGCTGGGCCGGCACTCCACGCTCGAGCCGTCGCGGGCCGACGAGCACCGCCGGCACGTCGAGGCGCTGGTCGCCGACGTCGACCTCTCGGACGTCTCAGCGCGCACCGATGGCGAGCTCGAGAGCGCGGTCGCTGCCTACCGCGAGGAGGAGCACCGGATCTCCACCGTCCGCAAGCAGCTCCAGGCCCTGATGGATGCGTGCAGCGCCGAGGTCACGCGCCGTTACCGGCAGGGCGAGGTCGACGTGTCCTCCATACTGCCGACCGACCGGACGCTGGACTGACCTGCCAGGCAGGGTTCCCGCGGCCTGAGCCCCCCGAGGCTCAGACCGGGACCCCACGCACCCCACGTCGGCCGAAGGGGGCCCGCGGTGGACTGGGTTCAAACGGCGACTCGGGCCTGCCAGAACGGATCGGCCGGCGGCGGGTCGGCCAGCTGCGTACGCGGGCAGGTGGCCAGGGTGAGCCCGGCGGAGCGCAACGCCTCGTCGACCAGGCCATCCACGGAGATGCCCTTCGAGGCCCCGTACGAGGTGATCGTGACCTTGTAGATCGTGATCTGGTGCCGGATCGGCCGGTCGTAGATCACCGCGACCGAGCCGATCAGCTGGGCGGCGCCCCGCATGCCGCCCAGACCGTTCCAGGCCCGGTCGTAGCGCTGCCACACCGATGAGGTCGCGTTCCAGACGCCGCCCCGGGACACGTCCTGGTCGTTGAGCGCCCGCAGCACGCTGGCGGCGCAGGCCTCGGACAGCACGGCAGAGGGCCGGATGACCTGTTCCAAAGCCATGTGACGCTCCCCGCGGTCGTGGTGTAGAGATCCTTTCGACGGTTCCGCCTGCCGATCTGAAGGGGTCGGAACGGCGTAACGAGGGTTCCACCCGTTCGGCCTACTGTCGTCGCACGGGTCAACGCAGGCGAAAGGTGATCTTGTGTCGCGCAAGGGTTGGGTGCTGTTCCTTGCGCTCTCGGTCATCTGGGGGGTTCCCTACCTCCTGATCAAGATCGCCGTCGAGGCGCTGCACCCGAGTGTCGTGGTCTTTCTGCGGACGGTCATCGGGGCGGCGATGCTGCTGCCCTTCGCGGCCCTCCGCGGCGAGGTCAGGCCGGTGTTTCGGCACTGGCGACCGATGCTGCTGTTCGCGTTCGTCGAGATCACCGCGCCGTGGCTGCTGCTGACCGAGGCCGAGCGCAAGGTGACCAGCTCCTTCGCGGGGCTGCTGGTCGCGGTGGTCCCGTTGATCGGCGCCGTCCTCGCCGTGCTCGCCGGCTCCAGCGACCGGCTGAGCCGTGGCCGCCTGGTCGGGCTGCTGATCGGCTTCGCCGGGGTCGCGGCCCTGCTCGGTATCGACCTGCAGGGAGCCCACGGGCAGGCGCTCGCGTCGCTGTTCATCCTCCTGACCGCGGTCGGCTACGCGGCCGGCCCGATGATCGTCGCCCGATCGCTGTCCGACGTGCCGGCCCTCGGGGTCATCTCCGTGTCCCTCGGGCTCAACGCGGTCGTCTACCTGCCGTTCGCCATCCACGACGCGCCGTCCTCGATGCCGTCGGCCAGCGTCCTCTGGTCGGTCTTCGGGCTCGGCGCGTTGTGCACAGCGACGGCGTTCCTGGTGTTCTTCGCACTCATCGCCGAGGTGGGGCCGCAGCGGGCGACGGTGATCACCTACCTCAACCCGGCGATCGCCGTCCTCCTCGGCGTCAGCCTGCGCGGCGAGGCGTTCACGACCGGCATGGCCATCGGCTTTCCCCTCGTGCTGCTGGGCTGCTGGCTGGGCACCGGTAGCCCACGCGAGGTTGCCGAGGCCCCGGTGCCCGTCGAAGCCCGAAGCAGGTGAGATCGCATAATCAGCGGATGAGTGATCACGGCACGCTGGCCCGGGTCTGCGGCCCGGAGGATCTCGACCGCGTCGTCGAGATTCTGGCCGGGGCGTTCTACGAGGACCCGACCTGGGCGTGGGCGTTCCCCGACCCGGCACTGCGGGCGGACCAGCAGCGGCGGATGTTTCGGCTGTACGTCGAGGGCGCGGCCCGCCACCCGTCGGTGTGGCTCAACGCCGACGCGACGGCGGCCGCGGTGTGGATCCCGCCGGGCGGCACCGAGATGTCCGAGGAGCAGGCCGCGATGGTCGAGCCGCTGTTGGTCGAGCTGCTGGGCGACGACGCCCCACGGGTCCTGGCTCTGGTCGAGGCGTTCGAGGACGCCCACCCGCACGACGTCGACCACTACTACCTCACCCTGCTCGGCACTGATCCTGCGCACCGGGGCAGCGGGTTGGGCCTGCGCCTGCTCGAGGACACGTTGCAACTCGCCGACGACGACCGGATGCCTGCCTATCTCGAGGCGAGCAACCCGGTCAACATCCCGCTCTACGAACGGTACGGATTCGCGCCGTACCAGACGTTCTCAGTGCCCGACGGCCCCGAGGTGACCACGATGTGGCGCGAGCCCCGCTGACGATGCGGTCGCGCCTGAAGCGTCAGCCCAGCGACATCGTCTCCATCGACAGATAGGTGCGCGCCGCCCAGGAGGCGGGGTCGGCGGCGAAGTGATGCTGCAGGGCGTTGCCGGCCAGGGCGTTGTCGAGTCCGGCCATGATCATCGACTGGTCGAGGACCAGCCGTCGATGACCGACCGCACCCGTGGTCGGGTTGACGGCGTCGTAGAAGCCGCCGTCGGTGGAGTAGACGTCCGGGTACAGCGAGCGCAGCTGCACGATGTTCGCGTACGCGGCTTGTGGCAGGACGCCCAGCGCCAGGAACGAGGCGTGCGGTGTCACCGTCGTCTCGGCGGCACAGCCGGTGCAGATCGACAGCTGCTGCCCGACCGGCAGGGTCTGTCCCTCCACGCCGAAGCCGCCGTAGTTGCCGCTGTCATCCGCGGTGCTGGACGGGGACATGCCCCACACCGGGAGGCCGAGCTGCTCGGTTGCGTACTTGATCTGCACCTGTGCGGTGCGCACGTCGGCCAGACCGAAGCTGTGCGGTCCCCAGGTGGTCTCGGGGACGACCTCGTTGGCCATCAGCCCCTCGAACATGCCGCCGACGTACGTCGGGATGTAGGTGAGCGTCGTCCCGGGGAAGGTGTAGTGCCCCTCCCAGACCGGGAAGTCCTTGCCCGACTGAGGATCGCGGTAGGTCTGCCAGTAGCCGACCGGGGGCCACTGGCCCTGCCAGGAGAAGTCCGGATCGGTGCTGCAGCGCTGCGGCGGCAGGGTCCGCCAGGTGCGCCACCAGACGTCGCCGGGCATCTGGTGCAGGCCCATGCCGACGTACATCGAGATGCGGGGGTCGCTGTACAAGGCTCCGTTGTGGTAGCCGGCCGGCCCCTGGTCGACGTAGTAGCCGCCGTACTGCTGGCCGGTGGGCTGGTTGCCCGCGATGGACGGGTTGGTGTTGCAGTCGGTCTGGGCCCGGTTGTCGTAGAAGATCGAGAAGTCCATCGGGTTGATCAGGCTGTTCACCAATGACGCCAGCTCGGGCAGCGCCTGCCGGGCGACGATCAGTCCTGAGGCGTACCAGCCATTGTCGACGGCGGACAGGAAAAAGCAGTTGTCCTGGGTCGGTGTCGTCTCCGTCGCACAGTCGATGTCGCCCGGGTTGTGGATCACGTGCTTGGTCGTGGTGTCGTACCACTGGTAGAGAAATCCGTGCGAGCTCTTCAGCGTCGCCACCGACTTGAGGGTCGCAGCGATCAGCGTCCGCTCCTGCCCGCGGGAGATGATCTCGAGGTCGGCCGCCGAGACGACCGACCAGAGGTAGACGCCGATGTTGGCGGCCGAGGTGTACGTGCCGCGGGTGCCGCCCGGGCCGAGGTTGTCCAGCGGCAGGTGGGTGCTCGGATCGACGTCCTTGCCGAAGAAGGCCCACGTGTCGCGGGCTGTCCCGAGCAGGACCGCCCTTTGCTGCGCGCTGAGCTTCGACGGGTTGTTCGTCGCGTTGCCGGCCGCAGCGCGGGCACCGGCGGGCTGTCCGCTGGCCATCACGGTCGCCAGGACCGTGGCCGCCAAAGCCGCGTACCGGATCGGGTGCAGGCGAGCGAGTCGCATGTGCCACCTCTCAGGGGCCGTGCGTCACCGTTGGCGCACAATACCCGGATAAAAGCAGGCAATTCGGCACAAAGCAACAGGCCTGAGAGACCGCCTCAGCCCTCGTCGAGCTCGTACGAGCCGTAGCGCGGGCTGCCGTCCGGACGGTAGGTCGCGGCAACCACACCGGCGGGCGTCGTGGTGGTGGTGACCAGCCGCAGGGCGCCCGGCCTCGTTCCGTCGCGGAACAGCTTCTTGCCCTCGCCCAGGTGCACCGGGAAGTAGAGCAGGCGGTACTCGTCGACCAGGTCCGCGTCGATGAGCGCGCCCGCCAGCGCCCCGCTGCCGTGGATCTGCAGCTCCCTGCCCGGCTCCTCCTTGAGCTTGGCCACCTCACCCACCACGTCGCTGCCGAGCAAGGTCGAGCCGTTCCACTCGACCCGGTCCAGCGTCGTCGACGCGACGTACTTGGGCAGGGAGTTCAGCTTGCTCGCGATCGGGTCGTTCTCGTCGGTGACCTTGGGCCAGTAGCCGCTGAAGATCTGGTAGGTCTTGCGGCCCAACAGGAATGCGTCGGCCTGCTCGAACCAGCCGACCATCAGGGCACCGAACGCATCGTCCGCGTACGGGAAGGACCAGCCGCCGTGCGCGAACGGGCCATCGGGGTCCTCGTTCGGCCCGCCGGGGGACTGCATCACGCCGTCGAGGGTGAGGAAGGTGTGCAGAGTCAGTCGCATGGTCGCCTCCTGGGGAATCGGACATTCTGAAGGTTGGACCGATCGCTCGCCCCGAACTCATCGGTGCGGAACGACGCCGCAGCAGGCGATCTCAGCTTTCCGGGCCTGCGGCCTCCGCCAGCAGCGCCATGCCGGCGGAGAGGCCGGCGATCAGCTCTGCAGCCTCGGTCGGCAGCAGCCGTACGGTGCCGACGCAGGTGCCGAACCGCCAGGTGCTCACCACGAGGAAGCCCGCCTCGACGTGGGCGGAAACCCGTACGGCGCGCCCGTCACCCCGGCGGTCGGCGACCCAGGTGCCGGGGATGTCGAGGGCGGACATGATCTCAGACTGAGCCGGGTAACGCGGCCCGTCAACACATGGCCCAGGGCGAGGCATCATGAGAGGTGCTTGCATCTGCTAGCACCCGTTGCCTACGCTCGGGAGTGAGACAGGAAGGGTCAGACATGACGAAGCCGGCCAACGAGCACGTACGCGATCTCGGGCTGTTCATCCGCGAGCAGCGACGCACCGCCGAGGTTTCGCTGCGCCAGCTGGCCAAGGCCGCCGGCGTCTCCAACCCCTACCTCAGTCAGATCGAGCGCGGCCTGCGCAAGCCGAGCGCCGAGATCCTGCAGCAGATCGCGCGCGGACTGCGGATCTCCGCCGAGGCGCTGTACGTGCAGGCGGGCATCCTCGACGAGCGGATCACCGGCACCGAGGTCTCCGAGGCGGTCATGGCCGATCCGCACCTGCACGAGCGGCAGAAGCAGGTGCTGCTCGACATCTATGACAGCTTCCGTCGCGAGAACGTCGATAATGATGGTGCTGCCGGTCTGACTGAGAGCGAGGCCTCGTGAACCCGCTGACTGTGTTCACCCACCCGAGCGTCATGGGTTTCGTGTGGCTGGCCATCGTGATCACCGCCGCAGTGGCCTTCGTCGACGCGATGATGCGCCCGATGGCCGCCTGGATCTATGCCGGCGAGAACCGCAACCTGTGGCTGGCGGTGACCTTCGTGGCCTTCGCGCTGCCCTTCCTGCTCGGGGTTTTCATGTGGCTGGCGCTGGGCGCGGCCATGTTCTACCTGGTGGACAAGAAGCCCAAGCTGGCTTCCTACCAGCCGCCGCGGCGCAAGGAGAACGACCTGCACGACAACTGGCGTTGACCCCCGGCGCTCCTGCCGGCCTGCACTGGCTGGTGAACGGCTCCGGCTCGCCGGTCAGCCTCTATCTCCCTGGTCTCGGTGGTGCCATCCCGCACCTGCGCCCGCTGGCCGGCGGTGTGCCCGGCACCAGGGTGTTCTGCGAGCTGGCCGGCCTCGACGCCCCGGATGACTACACCGGCCTGGCTGCGGCCATCGGCAGGGCAGCCGATGCCTGCGGCGCCGACCGGGTGCTGGGCGTCTCCCTCGGGGCAGGGGCTGTGCTGAGGGTGCTGGCCGAGTCGCCCGAGCGCTTTGCCCGGGTGGTGATCTACCAGCCGTCGGCCTTCGACGTGGCGCCGCCCGAACGGCTCGCCGACCTGCAGGTCTATCACCGGCTGGGTGAGGCAGGCGCCGTGGACGAGCTGGCGGCGTTGCTCAATGACGAGCTACCTGCGGACGTACGCGGGGCCCACCAGTCACAGGGGGCGTCCCACACCAGAGCCGAGCGGCTCTCCCGGCCAGAAGGGCTGCGGCTGTTGAAGAACCTCGCCGCCGGCGAGCCACCGCTGGCCGACCCGTCCCGGCTAGGGGCAGTCACGTCGAAGGTGTTGGTGGTGGCGGCTCGGGACGACCACGTGCACCCGGTCGAGGTTGCCGAGCGGATCGCGGCGGCACTCCCGTACGGGGAGCTGCATGTCTTCGACCACCCGGCTCCCTTGTGGCACGCCCGCAAGGAGCTGCGGGCGTTGCTGTCGGGGTTCCTAGCCGGCTGACGTCTTCGCCGCCTCGCGCGCGGCGATCCGGGCCAGCACCTCGGGCCGGCGCAGCGGCGGTTCGGTCGCCGGCGGCTGGCGTCGCGCCGGCAGGGTCGCCAGCAACCGCGTCGTGCTCGCGGTCACCTCGGCGACGGCCTGCTCGAACGCGTCCTTGGCCGCGTCGGGCACCTTCTGCAGGCCGCTGACCTTGCGGACGTACTGCCGCGCAGCGGCCTCGACCTCGGTCGGGGTAGCCGGCGGCTCGAGGCCGCGGAGCTCCGTGATGTTTCGGCACATGCGCCCATCATGGCAGCCGGTGCGTCGGATCAACGAGGGTCGTGCACCAGGCCTGAGCGGTAGGCCACGATCACAGCTTGGACCCGGTCCCGCGCCGGCAGCTTCTGCAGGATCCGGGCAATGTGGGTCTTGACGGTCGCCTCGGCCACGAACAGGGCTTCCGCGATCTCGGCGTTGTTCAGTCCATCAGCCATCCGCCGGAGGACGTCGCGCTCGCGGTCGCTGAGTCCGGCTACAGCCGAACGGTCCGCAGGCTGTCCGAGGGCCCGGCCGAACTGGTTGAGCAGCCGTCGGGTCACCGCTGGAGCGAGCATCGCCTCACCGGCCGCGACGACCCGGATCGCCGCGGTGAGCTCGTCAGCGGGGGCGTCTTTCAGTAGGAAGCCCGAGGCACCCGCGGCCAGTGCCTCATAGATGTACTCGTCGTCGTCGAAGGTGGTCAGGATGATGACGCGGGCCGGACACAGTGGGTCCTCGACGATGCGCCGCGTGGCGGTAAGGCCATCGAGCACCGGCATCCGGATGTCCATCAGGACGACGTCGGGTGCCAGCCGGCGGGCCGCGTCCACCGCCTCCCTGCCATTGGCAGCGTCGCCGACCACGTCGATGTCCGGTTCACGGGCGAGGATCAGCCTGAAGCCGGTCCGCACCATCTCCTGGTCGTCGGCGACGAGCACGCTGATCATGTCCGCACCGTGCCCACCGATAATCTCGCGTGCACCTCGAAGCCGCCGTTGCTCCCCGGCCCGGCCGTCAGCTCGCCGCCGTAGACACTGACCCGCTCGCGCATGCCGAGCAGGCCGCGGCCGGACCCCCGAGGCACATTGCGCGGCCCACCGCCGTCGTCGATGACGCGGACGTCGATATCCCCTGGCGTGTAACGGATCTCGACGTGAACCGCGGCGCCAGGAGCGTACTTCAGCGCATTGGTAAGGGCCTCCTGGACGATGCGGTACGCCGAGAGCTCGAGGCCCGGGTCGAAGGTGCCGCGTTCGCCCAGCTGGTCCAGCCGAACGGCAAGTCCCGCCTGCCGGACCCGGTCGACCAGCGCCGGAAGGGCGTCGAGCCCGGGCTGCGGTGCGTGGGGTGCACTCTGCTCGTCGTCGCGGAGGAGACCGAGCAGCCGGCGCATGTCGGTCAGGCCGGCCCGGCCGGCACTCTCGATGTCCTCGAGCGCCCGACGGACCTGCGGGTCGCCGCCATCGAGCACCCTCAGGGCGCCCTGAGCCTGGATCACCACGACGCTGATGCTGTGGGTCACGACGTCGTGCAGCTCCCGGGCCAGGTGGGCACGTTCGCCGGCGACGGCGATTCGTGCCACCTCTTCGCGGTCGGCCTCGAGCTGCCCGACGAGTTCCTCCGACCGGTCGGCGCGCCGGTTCTGCACGTGCACGATGCGCCCGAGGCCCCATATCAGGGCGGGCACTACGAGGTCGCTGCTGATCCCGCTCACGCTGTCGTACTCGGAGGAGGCCAGGTCGTGCAGCACGATGCCGGCGGCGAGAGCCAGCCCACCGGCGGTGGCAGACGCAAGGCCACGGCGTTCCGCCACCGTGAAGGCAGCGATCATGACAGCGAAGTACTCCGCGGACACCGACGGCGGCTGCGGCGTCGCCGCCATCAGCCCGACGGCGACGCCCATCACGACGACGGTCGCCACGGGGCCGCGCCGGCGCCAGGCGATGACTCCGGTGGTGACGAGCAGCAACAGCCGCGCAGCCAACGAAGGCCTTGTGTCCACCTGCAGCTGGGCGGTGATGGAGAGGGCAACGGCGAGCGAGCCGTCCACGGCCAGGGCATGCCCGAGGGCCCAGCGGTACCAGCCGGTCCTGTCCACAGCGACACCGTACGGCCTGAGGGGGACCGGCGAGGTCAGCCCACGGTGGGAACGCCGGTCATCCCCCAGGCGGACCGACGCCCGAGCAGCTCCAGCCGGCAGGCCGATGCCGTGACAGCACGCGCGGACGGATGCTTCGTGGCATGGTCGAGGCGAGCGTCGCCAGGCCCCGTACGAAGGAGTAGGGCATGGACATCCCGTTTCTCATCGTGGCGATCGCCAGCGGTCTGCTGCTGTCCCGCGGCCGTGCTGCCGTAGTCACAGGCGTTGCCTGGGTGGTGGCGCTGTCGATGGTGGCCTGGGGGCCCGCACACAGCGACGGTGTGCACACGCACGCCGTCGGTTTCTGGGGGGCGTGGGTCGCCGTCCTCGCTCTCGGTCTGGGTCTGGCCGTTGGTGTGCACTACCTCCGGCACCGCCGGCGGCGCGTGCCGGCTGCGCGCTGAACCGGTCGGGGCCGTTCTCGGTCAGGGGGTCGGGTCGACGCTGGTGCGGATGTCGTGACCGGGCAGCGGGTGGCCGTGCTCGGTCGTGACCCGCTCGATCGACTCCTGGCCGACGAACTCCCAGATCTCCGCCGGCTCCTCGTTGCCGCGCAGGTGGGTCAGCTGCTCGATCGGCTCGTAGACGTCAAGCAGGCCCGGTGCGTCGGAGGGCGTCAACAGCCGTCGTACGCCCTCCGCCACGGTCGTGCTGTTGCCGTCGTGGGACCCACCGCGCAGCACGATCAAGGATGACCCGAGCTCACTCATGACGCCCTCCGTCTGTTCCGGTGACGATCTTCTACCCAGAGCATGCCTGAATAGCGTCCCCTGCAACGCGCTGCCCCACGCCGGCGTGTAGGACAGTGACCGGGACGAGGGGGTGACATGCGCGACGACGAGAGCTTCGCCGCCTATGTCGACGCTCGCGGTCAGCACCTCGTACGGGTGGCCTACCTGCTTACCGGCGACCAGCAGCTTGCTCAGGACCTGGTCCAGGGCGTGCTGTCCCGGGCGCTGTTGTCCTGGGGTCGGCTGTCCAAGCTCGATGACGTCGATGCCTACCTTCGCCGCGCGGTGGTCAACGGTCGTACCTCCTGGTGGCGCAGGGTGTCTCGTCACGAGTCACCGGTCGCCCTGCTGCCGGTCTCGGCCGTGCCGGCGCCGTCCGAGGACCGGGCGGCCCTCGTCGGCGAGCTGGCACGGCTCCCGTACAACCAGCGGGCTGTCCTCGTCCTGCGCTACTTCGAGGACCTCCCCGACGCGCAGATCGCGTCGATCCTGGGCTGCGCGGAGTCGACCGTACGCAGCCACGCCCGGCGCGGTCTCGCGACCTTGCGGGTGAGCCTTGTGGAGGAGGATTCGGATGCGTGACCTCGACCAGCTGGTGCAGGCGATGCGCGACGAGGCCGACGCCTTGCCGGTCGTGCCGTTCCTGCCGACCGTGCGATCCGGGGCCCGCGACCTCCGCCGTCGTCGCCGCGCGACCGGGGTCGGCGCGCTCGCTCTGACCCTGCTCACCCTCGTCGGTGTGTCCGAGCTGTCGGCAGGCCCGTCACAACGGCCGCCAGCCTCGTCCGCCCCGACGTCGGTTCCGGGTGAGGGCATCGACGCCCTGACCGGAAGCGTCTGGTACCTCACGTCCTGGACCTCCTCCGGGATGACCAGGTCACCCGCCACTGACTCGGCGCCCACGCTGGCCTTCCATGACCCAAAGAACGCGGTCACCGTCGTCAGCGGGAACTGGACCCGTTGGGGCGTGGACGTCGGCAGCCACGTTCTGACGGCCACCGAGGGTGAGACGTACACGGACGTGATGTCAGCGCCGACGGCCGCTGCGTACAACGCCTTCATCGGGGTCTTGCAGGGCAGATCGACGTGGAGCGTGACCGGCACGCAACTGGTGGTCCGCGGTCGGAACGGCGACTCGTTGATGCTGACGTCCGACCTGTCGGCACAACCTGGCGGGCAGGTCCACGTCACGTTGCAGGCGAAGCACGCCGCCGGCGTGAGGTCGGCCGGATCCGGTCCGGTGGCCGGCGAGGTCCTGCTCACCCGGATGGACGGCAGCGCTACCGACGGCGGAACTGTGGAGGCGCAGGGAATCACCCTCTGGAGTGTGCGGTCCGGCACCTACGCCGTGACGGCGAAGATCAAGGACGGTGTCTGCACGCCGACCACCGTCACGGTCGTCTCCGGCCAGACGGCAGAGCTCACCGTCAGCTGCCGGGATGGGATCTCGTCGGACTGACGCCGTGCAACATGGCCGAAATCTTCCGGGTCCATCCTCGTATACATGGCGCTCACCGACTTCACTGAGATCCCCGTCATCGACATGGCCGGCCTGCTGACCGACGACCCGGCGGCGCAGCTGGCGGTCGCCGAGGCGATGGGCCGGGCCGCCCGCGACGTGGGCTTCTTCTACCTCACCGGCACGGGCGTGCACCCCTCGCTCCTCGACGGCGTGCTCGCCGCTGCGCAGCAGTTCTTCGAGCAGCCGCGCGAGGCCAAGATGGCGAACTACATCGGCAACTCCCGCAACCACCGTGGCTACGTACCCGAAGGCGAGGAGGTCTTCGCCGGCAAGACGTCGGACCTCAAGGAGGCGTTCGACCTCGCCGCCGACCTGCCCGAGGACGACCCCGACTACCTCGCCGGCAATCCGATGCTGGGGCCGAACCAGTGGCCCGACCTGCCGGGGTTTGCGGAGCGGGTCGAGGCCTACTACGAGGCCGTACGCGCTGTCGGCAGCCAGGTCTTCAAGGGGCTGGCGCTGGGGCTCGGTGAACGGGCCGACTACTTCGACGACGTGACCCGCAAACCGCCGTCACAGCTGCGGCTGATCCACTACCCGGTCGACGAGTCCGCGGCGTCCCGCCCGGGCATCGGCGACCACACCGACTATGAAGCCTTCACCCTGCTCCGCTCGACGAGTCCCGGGCTGGAAGTGCTTGCCGGCAACGGGAAATGGGTCGACGCGCCGCCGATGGCCGACGCCTTCGTGGTCAACATCGGGGACATGCTCGAGCTGTGGACCAACGGGGAGTACGTCGCGACGACCCACCGGGTCCGGGCCGTCGAGCAGGAGCGCTGGTCCTTCCCGCTGTTCTTCAGCCTCGACTACGACACGCTGGTCACACCGATGGAGCGCTTCGCGACCGCGGGCCGGCCGGTGCTCGAGCCCCTGGTTGCCGGCGAGCACCTGTTCGCGCAGACGGCGCAGAGCTTCGTCTACCTGCAGAAGCGCCTGGCGGCAGGGGAAATCACCCTGCCAGAGCGGTCGGTCGGGCTGTCGTCCTTCGGCCAGGAGACCCGACTCAAGGTTGCCTCTCCCGTCTGAGGCGAGTCGCATCAGGGCGTGTCGACGGCGGTGATGACCAAGATGCTGGTCACGGCAGAGCTGCGGATTCCCGTACGACAACCCGTGTCGGCAGCACCACGTGGCGACGCTTGGGTGGGTCTCCCTCGATCATCGCGATCAGCAGCTGCGCGGCGGCCTCGCCGGTCTCCCGGAGCGGCATCTGTACGGACGTCAAGGTCGGCGTCGTGTGCAGCCCCAGCGACCGGTCGTCGAAACCGGTGACCGCCACGTCGCCGGGGACGGAGAGCCCCACCTCGCGTGCCGCCTCGAGGCACGAAGCAGCGATCGTGTCAGAACCGCAGAGGACGGCGGTGGGCCTGGGCTTGGCCGCGAACAGCTCGCGCGCCCTCACCAGGGCGGCGTCTGCCTCCCACTCCGTCTCGACCTCGGTGGCCACCACCCGCTGCTTGGCCTCCTTGATGGCAGCCCAGAAGCCGGCGGAGCGCAGCCGGCAGGCCGACACGCTCTTGGGCCCGTTCAGGAGCGTGAGGTTGCGGCGACCGCCCTCGATCATCATGCGGGTCAGCTCGGCGGCCGCCTTGTCGTGCGTGCAGTCGACCCAGCCGACGCCGTCTACGGTGCTGCGGTGACCGATGACCACGGTGGGTGCGCCCACTGCCCGGAGGTCGTGGATCAGCCGGTCCCTCGGCCCGGCAGCCGGCAGCACCACTCCGTCGACCCGGCGGCGGAGAACCGCGTCGATGAGGTGGCCGATCCGATCGGGTGAGGAGACGGTCAGCAGCATGACGTCGTAGCCCGCGCCTTCGGCGGCATCGCAGAGGGCACCCAACAGTGCCGGATAGATCGGGTGCATCACGACGGCCGACACGTGCAAGGGGAACACCACGGCGATAGCGCGGCTGCGGCCGGTGGAGAGCTGCTGGGCGCTCGAATCGGCGGTGAACTGGTGCTCCGCGACGAGGCGCTCGATGCGAGCCCTGGTTGCCTGGCCGACGCCGTCCTTGCCGTTCATCGTCCTGGACACGGTGGCAGCCGACACGCCGGCAAGCTCGGCGATGTCGCGAATTGTCATGCGACCGGTTCTGTCGATGGCCGTCTCCTCAACCGCGGGCGCCTCGTAACGCAACCGGTTACTCAGCCGCTCGCACTCTACACAGATTCGGGTCGCGGCTCCACGACGACTGTGAGTTTCCTGTGGCCCGGGGGTGGTCGGAGGTAACAATCAGGTAACTGCACCGCAACCTCTTGCCCGGCCTACAACTGCTGGTCTACAAAGGCGTAACCGGTTTACGCAACCGGTTACGTTACGACCAGGAGAGGGAGGGGCCTTGACCGACCTGAGGCTTGGGATCGTTGGCCTGCACAATCACTACCACGCCTATCCGTTTGCTGATCACCTCCGCCGCGGCATTCCGGGGCTGACCCTTGTTGCGGTCGCCGACGAACGCGCGGAGCTCGCCAAGTCCTTCGCCGACACCTACTGCTCAGGGGACTGGACCACCGACTACCGGGCGTTGATCGAACGGGACGACATCGATGCCGTCATCGTGACGTCGTACACCTCTGCGCATGCGGACCACGTTGAGATGGCGGCGCGGGCCGGCAAGCCCGTCCTGCTGGACAAGCCGATCTCCACCACCCTTGCGGATGCGGATCGCATCGTCGCCGCCGGTAGCCAGGTCAAGATCCTCATGGCCTATCTGCTGCGTTACCTCCCGGTTTACCGTCAGGTCTACGACGAGGTCCAGGACGGCGCCGTTGGTGACCTGGTGTCCGGCTTCTACTCGATCCGGTTCCCGGCGGGCTTCATCAAGGACTCGCCGACTGCCACCGACCAGGGTTGGTACCGTGACCCGGTCAAGGGCGGCGGGGGCGGCTTCCTGGACCATGGCGTGCACTTCACCGACTTCTTCCGATGGTTCTTCAAGAGTGAGCCGGCCTTCGTCAGTGCCCACATGGGTTCGCTGACGTACAAGAACCTCGGGGTCGAGGACTACGGCATCGCCACGTACACCCTCGAGAACGGCGCCATTGTCACGGTGGAGAGCACGTGGCACGCACCGGACTACTTCGGGCCGCTGTCCAGCCCGGACCACGCCTCGATCAGCGGGACCAAGGGCGAGATCGAGCTGCACTACCAGAAGAGTCCCCAGACCGAGGTTCAGGGGACAGAGGCGCCGTGGCTGGGGCGCCGCTACGTCGACCTCGTCGGCGAGGAGCGCTACGAGGCTTGCTACCGCGACCTTCTCGTCGAGTTCGAGAAGTGCATCCGCGAGGACTACGAGCCCGTACCCAACGCGGTTGACGGCCGGGTAGCCCTCGAGATGATCCTGGCGGCGTACGAGTCACACCGCACCGGCGCACGGGTCCACTTCCCGTTCTCGCCCGAGGTCAGCGCATGACGGACAGGACGAACGCAGTGAACGTTGGCCTGGTCGGAGCGGGCCGTATCGCCCGTGTGCATGCCAGCGCGTATCGCCGGGTGGCCAACGGTCGGCTCACCGCGTGCACTGATCCGATCGAAGCAGCGGCCAGCTCGCTCGCCGCAGACTTCGGGCTCGCGGTGGCCCCGGACTTCGACAGCCTGCTCGCCGATCCGGACATCGACGCCGTCCTCATCGCAACGCCCAACGCGCTGCACGCTGAGCAGGTCGTGAGAGCGTTGGCCGCCGGAAAACACGTGTTCTGCCAGAAGCCGATCGCGCTCACCCTCGAGGACGCCGACCAGGTGGTGGCGGCAGCCGCGGCCTCGGACCGGTTGCTGCAGCTCGGCTTCATGCTGCGCTTCACACCCCCGTTACCCCAGCTCCAGCAGCGCGTCGCGTCCGGCTCACTCGGTTCCCTGATCGGCGGACAGGCTGCCGTGTTCGGGTGGGAGCCTTCCGCCGACTGGTTCTACGACCCCGTCAGGGGTGGCGGGGTCATCTTGGACACCCTGGTCCATTTCGCCGATCTCGTGCTCTGGCTGTTCGGCCCTGCCGCGCAGGTGCACACCGAGGGCGGCCCGTACGTCCTCGAAGGCGCCAAGCGCTACGGCAGCCCGGACAACGCGGTTGTCACGGTCCGGCACGAGAGCAACGCGGTCTCCAGCATGTACGTCTCCTGGACCGCCGGCCATGGCAACTTCACCCTCAACGTGTACGGCAGTGAGGGGCATGCGGACGTGGACCTCGTCCGGTCGCAGGCGCTGACCAGCTTTGCCAAGGAGGCGGGGGACGGTGGTGCCGCCGGCTGGTCGTTCCCGGACATGGTGTGGGACTACGGGTACGCGGGAGAGCAGCAGTACTTCGTCGACCGCATCGCCGGACGGGTCGACGGCAGCACCGCGGCCTCTGCAGCTGCGGGTAGAGATGCCCTCGCACTCGTGCTCGCCGCGCAGCTCTCGCTCGACGAGGACCGGGTGGTCAAGCTATGACCCAACTCGGTGTGTGTGTCGTCGGCGCCGGCTTCTGGGCCGAGAACATGCATCTGCCGGCGCTGCAGCAGATCCCCGGCGTCACGGTGACCTGCGTCGTCGCCGCGACCGAGACCTCGGCGCGCGCCACCGCCGCCAAGTTCGGCATAGCCCGCTGGTCCACAGACTTCAGGGACGCCGTGGCTGCTCCCGACGTCCAGGTCGTGGACGTGGTGGCGCCGCCCTTCATCCACCACGACGCGGTCGTCGCGGCCGCCGAGGCGGGCAAGCACGCGATCTGTATCAAACCCTTGGGAAGGACCGTCACGGAGGCTGCGTCGATGGTGGACGCGGCCGACCGGGCAGGGACGCGGCTCTTCTACGCGGAGAACGTGCCGTTCATCCCGGCCGTCCAGGAGGCAAGGCGGCTGGTCAGCGCCGGCACGATCGGCGAGGTCTACCGGGTCAAGGCCTGCGAGGGCATCGGCGCGCCTCACGCCGACTGGTTCTTCGATCCGGTGCTGAGCGGAGGCGGCGCCTTGCTGGACATGGCCGTGCACAGCATCGAGTTCTGCCGATTCTTCGCCGGCGCGCCCGTGGCGAGCGTCTACGCGGATGCGGGGACGTTCGTGTGGGCGGACCGGACGCCGGCCGAGGACACGGCGGTGCTGACCCTGCGTTTCGACAACGGCGTGCTCGGTCAGTGCGAGGACAGCTGGAGCCTGAGCGGCGCCATGGACTCCCGCTTCGAAGTCTTCGGTACCGAGGGCCGGATCCTCATCGACAACCTGCACCGTCAGCCGATCCAGGTCGTCGGCCCTGCCGCCAGAGAGCAGGCGGCTGGCTGGACGTACCCGCTGCCGATCCCCGGCCTCGTCGCCGACGGCCACCTGGCCATGCTGACCCACTTCGTCGACTGCATCCGCGACGGGTCGGGTTCCCTGAGCGAGGGCCGGGTCGGGATCGACGTGCTTCAGGTCATCGAAAGTGCTCATCGCTCGGTCGCAACCGGCCGACGACAGACAGTCCAGAGAGGCCTCGTCGCATGACTGAGCGCATTGTTCGGGTTGGCATGATCAGCTGGGCGCACGTCCACGCAGAGTTCCGGGCGCGCGCCCTCAGCGAGATCCCGAACGTCCAGATCGTCGCCATCGCGGATGAGGTGGAGGCGAGGGGCGCCAGCGCCGCGGAGCGGTTCGGCGTCGGGAGCTTCAGCACCCGGTGGCAGGACGTCGTCGAGCGGCCCGACGTCGATCTCGTCATGGTGCACTCGGAGAACTCCCGCCACGTCGAACACGTGCTGGGAGTGGCAGCCGCCGGCAAGCACGTCTTCTGCGAGAAGCCGATTGCGACCTCCGTCGACGACGCGGTGACCATGGCCGCGGCCGTCCGCAGGGCCGGCGTCGACGGCACCGCCGCTTTCGTCAGCCGTTTCAGCAAGGAGGCTTCTCGGGCCAAGGAGATCATGGACAGCGGCGAGCTCGGCGAGGTGCTGTTCACCAGAAGCATGATCGGGCTCGCTGGTATCGCGGAGATCGGCTGCCCGCCGGACATGGTCACGTGGATGATCGACCCGGTGCTCGGCGGCGGTGGGGCCTGGATCGACGAGGGGTCGCACGGTCTCGACCTGCTGCGGTGGCTGGTCGGCGACATCAGCGACGTTTCCGCGCTCACGACCAGGCGGGCCAAGACCCAGCTCGACGTCGAGGACGTGGCGGTCGCGTCACTGCGTTTCGCGAACGGAGCACTCGGCGAGATCTCGACGGTTTGGAGCATGTCCGCCGACATCGGCATGCGCAACAGCGTCGAGATCTACTGCACCAATGGGACCCTGATCATGAGGGCGACCGACCCCTTTCCCCGGGTGGAGGTCTACCGAAGTGGCGACGACGACTTGTGGCGAGGCTGGACCACCCCCCACATCGAGCCTTCGGCGAAAGAGCCCCACGACTACACCGGGTGGGCGCCTCATGTCCACCACTACAAGCGCGAGGTTGCCTCGTACGTCGAGCGGGTCACCCTGGACCAACGACCTTACGGGCCCACCCTCGAGGACGGCGTGGCGTGCATGGCCGCCATCAGTGCGGGATACGCGTCCGCCCAGGCTAACGGAGCCGGCGTCGCCGTACCTCCGGTGCAGGACCTTCTTGGCCAACCTCTGGCACACGGCTGACCGCTCTCCAGGTCCTCAGAGAAGCAGACAAGGCACCACCCCAAGATGGAAGTGGAGACTCGCAATGCCAAGACCTGACAACCACCTGCATGGGCCTGCTCCGTTCATCGCCTCGCTGGCCGTGGGCACGCTCCTCCTCGTCGGCTGCGGCTCGTCGAGCAGCAGTTCCGCGAGCCCCACCGGCGCGGCGACCACCGGCTCCGGAGCCTCGGTGCCTACCAGTGCGGCGGCAGTGCTGCCGAGTGCCGCCGCCGGCAGCTCGAGCCCCGCGGCTGCCACCAACCCGATCGGCAGCTTCTCCGGCCAGAAGCTCGTGTTGTCCCGATGGGCAGGCGACCCCTGGACCGCCGGTCAGAAGACAGCGGCGGCCGAGTGGGGCAAGGACACCAGTGGGTCGATCAGCATCGATGCCATCCCGTACGAGAACCTCCACGACAAGCAGGCGCTCACCCTCGCCGGGGCCGGCGGCTACGACATCATCTACGTCCACCCGAGCTGGTTCGGCGAGTTCGCCAAGGCCGGCTATCTCGCGCCCATCGACTCCGACCTGTCGGACGCCAGCAAGAACCCGCCTGGGTTCTCGGCAGCCTCGTACCTGCCGAGCGTCCTGTCGCAGGGCGCGTACAACGGCAAGCAGTACTGCCTGCCGGACTTCGTCTCGACCGTGGTGCTCGCCTACCGAACGGACCTGTTCACCGCAGCAGGCCTGCAGCCACCGAAGACTTTGGACGACGTCGTCGCCGATGCGGCCAAGCTGAACGGCAAGAACGGCGCTTCCGGCATCATCCTGCCGGGCAAGGCGACCGGCGCCGTCTCGGACGTGATGGGTAGCCTGATCACCGCCCAGGGCAACTGGTGGTACGGGCCCACGGGCAAGACCACCCTGGACGTGGCCGCCGCGACCAAAGCGGTGACGTTCTACACCAGCGCCGCGAAGTACGCGCCGACCGGTCTGCTCAACGACAGCGTCGACGAGGTCTCCCTTGCAGCGGCTCAGGGCAAGGCTGCGATGGCAATCAGCACGACGCCGTCGCTGCAGGCCCTCGAGGATCCGAGCAAGTCGAGCACGGTGGGCAAGTGGGGATACGTGCCGCTGGCCTTCACCGCCGACAAGCCTGCCGGCGAGCTGATCTACTGGAACTGGTGCATCTCGGCGAAGTCGTCCCACAAGGACGCCGCCTATTCCTTCCTGCAGTGGTACACAAGCGGGGCGCAACAGGCCAAGGTGGCCATCGCGGCAGCCACGGCAGGAGCCACGAAGGACTTCTACACCAACACCACTGTCCTGGCCAAGCTCCCCTTCCTGACGGCCATGAACCAGGCTCTCACTCACGCGAATCCCCAGCCGAGCCTGCCGACCTGGCCCAAAATCCAGAACGACATCGAGACGGCAGTCCAGAACGCCATCCTGGGCAAGATCACCCCGGCTGCTGCTGCCGCCAAGATGAAGACGTCGCTGAGCAGCAATCTTGGCGGCTGACAATCGCCGCCCATAGCGGAGCGGGACCGACGAGCCGCCTCGGCCCGTCGGTCCCGCTCGGACGAGAGGAGCCGGGAATGGCCGCCACGAGACCAGGCGTGCGGCCGGGGCGAGCAAGCCAGCGCCGGCTCGCGATCCTGATGGTGGTCCCGGCGTTGTGGTTCGTGGGTGCGCTCATCCTCGGCCCGCTCGGCTACTCGGCAGTCCTGTCGCTCTACAAGTGGTCCCTGACGGACATCAACCAGGCAAAGCCCTTCGCCGGGCTGGCCAACTATCGCAAGCTCATCGACGATCCACAGCTCATGCACGCACTGCAGAACACCGTCGTGTACGTGGTGGCCAGCGTCACCGTCGAGCTGGTCATCGGCTTCCTCGTGGCTCTGGCGCTGTTCCAGATGACCAAAGGCCGCAGGCTGGCCAACTCGCTCGTCCTGCTGCCGATGATCGTCGCCCCGGTCATCACGGCTCTGTTGTGGCGCTACATCTTCGACCCGCAGTTCGGCCTGGTGAGCCAGGTGCTGTCGTCCCTTGGTCACCAAGGGGGTATCGACTTCCTGGGCGGAGCGCACCTGGCGCTACCGTCGCTGATCATCGTCGACATCTGGCAATGGACACCGTTCGTCGTCCTTGTGCTGCACGCGGGCATGTTGTCGATACCCGAGGAGCGGATCGAGGCGGCCAAGGTCGATGGCGCCGGGCACATCCGGGTGGCCTGGTCGATCATCAGGCCCGGCGTGATTCCCCAGGTGCTCCTCGTCCTCTTGTTCCGCACGATGGACACCTACCGCATCTTCGACACGGTCTTCGTCCTGACGCGTGGTGGTCCAGGCGGAGCCACGGAGACCATCGGCCTCTACACCTACCAGACCGGCTTCTCGTTCTTCGACATGGGATATGCCATGGCTCTGAGCATGTTCATCCTCATCACCGTCCTCATCATCTCCAGCGGATACATCCACCTGCTTCGTCGTCGCGAGGTGTTCCGGTGACTGATCTCGCGCACGGAGCCCCTGTGCGGAAGCGACGTCGTCCGGCGGGCTTCTCGGTGGCGAGCTACGCCGTCGTCGGGTTGTTCCTGGTGTGGGTGCTGGTGCCCATCCTTGTCGTCACGGTCAACTCGTTCAAGCGCCCAGACGCCATCTTCACGTCGACGCCGCATGTGACGTTCAGCCCCACCCTGGCCAACTACCACAAGGTTTTCGCCAACTCGCAGTTCATGCAGTTCCTGCTCAACAGCACGATCGTGGCGGCGGGCAGCACCGCGCTGTCCCTTGCGATCGGCGTGCCGGGTGCCTATGCGCTGGCCCGCCTCCCTGTGCCCGGCCGCGAATGGTGGGCCCGGCTCATCCTGTTCACGCGGATGGTGCCGGCGGTCGCCCTCGTCGTGCCGATCTTCGTCATCTTCGAGAAGGCCTCCCTCCTGGGGACGTACTGGGCACTCATCGCGGCCCATACGACCTTCAACCTGCCGATCGTGATCTGGATGATGCGCTCCTTCTTCGAGGATCTGCCGATCGAGCTGGAGGAGGCAGCCCTGGTCGACGGCTGCGGACAGTTCGGTGCGTTCCGCCGCATCGCACTGCCGCTGTCGTCACCGGGAGTGGCGGCGACGGCGGTGCTCTGCCTGCTGTTCTCCTGGAACGAGTTCCTGTTCGCCCTCGTCCTGTCCGGCCAGAAGACCGAGACCGTCCCGATCGGCGTCTCCTCGTTCATCGGCACCGTCTCGGTCGACTGGGGAGGCAGCTCGGCGGCCGCTGTCATCGCCCTCATTCCCATCTTCTTCCTCGGTCTGGGAGCTCAGCGCTTCCTCGTCCGTGGCCTCACGTTCGGAGCAGTCAAGGGATGAATGTTGTTGGTGCGCAGTACTACCGGCCGCCGAACCCGGCCCCGGACCAATGGGCGGACGATCTGGCGAGCATGGCCTCGCACGGCATGAACACGGTCAAGCTCTGGGCATGCTGGAGCTGGATCAACACAGAGGACGGCGTCTACGGCTGGGCTGAGCTGGACACGTTGCTCGATCTCGCCGAGCGCAACGGCCTCTCCGTCGTCATCAACATCATCCTCGAGAACGTGCCCTACTGGCTGGGGGCCGCGCACCCTGACGCACGCTACGTCGACAGTCAAGGTCTGGCAGTCCACCTGACCGCGGCGATGAACACCCCGGGTGGCGGGTGGCCCGGGCTGTGCTTCGACAACGAAGACATCTGGCGTTCCGCGGAACGATTCGTCAGCGCCCTGGTCCGGCGCTACGCCGCCCACCCCGCACTCGCCTACTGGGACGTCTGGAACGAGCCGCACCTCGAGCCGGCGTCGTACTTCCCGGACCGGCTCTACTGCTACTGCGACGCCTCCTTGGCGGGATTTCGTCAGTGGTTGCAAGGCAAGTACGTCGACCTGTCCGCGCTCAACGCCGCCTGGTCCCGGCGCTTCTCAGCGTGGGAGGAAGTCGAACCGCCGCGGTTGTTCGAGGCCGTCCCCGACATGATCGACTGGCGTACGTACTGGTTCGACAACCTCACCTCGTGGCTCGAACGCCGGGTCTCCTGCGTACGAGCCCTGGATGCTGCGACACCTGTCATGACGCACGTGGCGTTGAGCGGCTACACCGGTCAGCTGGCGACACACACGCTGGACGAGTTCGCGCTCGGTCGCACCGCCGACGTGTTCGGCACGTCGAGCTTTCCCACCTGGCTGATGAACGACGACCACGTCGAGCACCTGTTCAACCTCGACACCGCCGCTTCGGCCGCCGACGGACGCCCGTTCTGGCAGGCGGAGCTGCAGGGCGGGAAGGGCCGTCGCCACGGTTTCCGAAGCACCGGGCAGCCACGGCCGGACACCGTTCGACTGTGGATGTGGAACGCCCTGGCTTGCGGTGCCTCCGGCGTGATGTTCTGGCAATGGAGACCCGAGCTGCTGGGGCCGGAGAGCCCTGGCTACGGACTGTGCCTGCCCGACGGACGAGCCAGTCGGCGCACCGAGGCGGCGGCTGAGCTGGCGCGGATCGTCACGCATCCCGCGCTGCAAGGACTCACCTACGATCGGCCGTCGATCGGGCTTGTCGTCTCTCGCCGCAGCGCGCTGCACGCGTTCGCCACCGACCGTGACATGGACGTCTACCAGGCGGCTGTTCTGGGCGCCTACCGCGTCCTCATGGACGAGGACCGCGCCGTACTGATCCTCTCCGACGACCGGATCGAGGCGGACGGTGTCCCGGCACACGTGAAGACTGTGCTCTGGCCGATGCCCAGCGTCGGGAGTGCGGCGATGGGCGAGCAGCTTCGCAAGTTCGTCGACGGCGGTGGGCGACTGGTCGCCGAAGCAGCGCCTGGCGAATACTCCGGACTGGGCTACCGCAGCCCGACCGTCCCAGGGTCAGGCATGGACACATTGTTCGGGGTGCTCGAACGCGAATCCGACGTGGTCGACGAACTGTCCATCTCCCTCGAAGACGGCGCCGTGTTGGAAGGCGGCTGGCAGCGAGAGGAGATCGACCTGCGCGGAGCCTCGGCGCTTGGCTGGTTCTCCGATGGGGCGGTCGCCGTTGCTGCCCACCGACTTGGCCGCGGCGTCGCAGTTCTGATCGGCTCCAACCCGTCGATCAGCTATCACCGCACGCACAGTCCCGAGGCACGTGCCGCCTATGCACAGGTCCTGACACTGGGCGGAAGTCAGGCAACCTGGACCTGGACCGACCAACGGCCCGGGCTGGTCAGCCGGTCGGCGACGACCCCGAGCCACGGCCGCGCCATCTTCGCTGTCAATTGGACTGACCAGATCGCCCGGGCCACGAGCGACTTGGAACTGACCGATAGCCTGAGCACGCTGGGCCTGGCTCCCGCCGAGCGGGATGCCGACGGCCACTACGTCGTTCCTGCAAGGTCGGGCATGGTGCTGTTCTCGAAGCCAGGCCCGGCAACCGTGCCCGCTTAGACTCGAAATCCCGGTGCTCGGCTCGGCGTCGCGCGCTGGTGCTGCTGAAGCAAAGGAAGGGTGCGTGGCGCCACGAGTCTGGACAGGATCACGACGCTGGTCGATCTCCTGATGGCATCGGACTTATTCAGTTCCAGCAACAAATTCTGCAGGTCCTCGTTCGATGTCGCCGCCAGCCGGCAGTGCACGTCGCCCGTGCCCGTCGTGGCGTAGGCCTCGATCACGCCCGGCAACGTGACCAGCAGCCGCTGGACGTCCTCGAGCCTGCCCTGGGCGATCTCCAGAGTCGCCAGCGCCTGGACCGGATAGCCGGCGGCCTCCAGGTCGATCTGCGGTCCGTACCCCGTGATGACGCCGGCGGCTTGCATCCGGTCGATGCGGGACGTGACAGTGGCGCGCGCGACACCGGCCAGCCTGGACAGCTCGAGGATGCCGGCGCGCGGATGCTCGTCGAGCAGCTGCAGAAGCCGTACGTCGAGAGCGTCGATCTGGCTGCCCATCGGTCCTCCCTCGCCAACCCGGTCAACTTAGCAGATTGCCTAGCTTCCGGCCCCGGTCCGGGCCTCCAGCTGGCAGTCCGGCCACCTGCAGCCAGCGGGATTGCCGAGCTGGCGGGCCGCGAGTTTACTTCCCTCAACGGTGTCGCACTTACCCGGAAGGCTGCCATGACGGTTGACCAGATCCTCACCGACCAGGAGCGCCTCGCTCAGCTCAGCGTCGACCAGCTCCGCGAGCTGGTCGGCCTTGTGGAGCACGATCCCAGTCGAGACCCCTTCCCGCTCAAGGGCTGGGACGCGCTCGTGTGGGTCGTGGGCAACGCCACACAGGCGGCGCAGAACTTCCAGCTCGGCTACGGGATGACGCTGGTCGCCTATGCGGGGCCCGAGACCGGTGTTCGGGACCACCGGTCCTACGTGCTGCAGAGCGGCGCCTGCCGGTTCGTGATCAAGGGCGCCGCCAACGCCTCGAGCCCGCTCGTCGCCATCCACGGCAAGCACGGCGACGGGGTCAACGACGTCGCCCTCGAGGTGCCCGATGTCGACCAGTGCATCGATCAGGCTCGGGCTCAGGGCGCCACGATCCTGGAGGAGCCACATGACATCTCGGATGGCTTCGGCGTCGTACGCACGGCGGCAATCGCGGCCTACGGCGACCTGCGGCACACGCTGGTGGACCGGTCCCGCTACACCGGGCCCTACCTGCCCGGCTACGTCGCCCGCTCGTCGACAGTCGTCAAGCGGGACGGCGAGCCCAGGCGGCTGTTCCAGGCGATCGACCACGTGGTGGGCAACGTCGAGCTCGGCCGGATGGACGAGTGGGTCGAGTTCTACAACAAGGTGATGGGCTTCACCAACATGGCCGAGTTCATCGGCGACGACATCGCGACGGACTACTCGGCGCTGATGTCGAAGGTCGTCGCCAGTGGCAACCATCGGGTGAAGTTCCCCCTGAACGAGCCGGCCGCCGGCAAGCGCAAGTCGCAGATCGACGAATACCTCGAGTTCTATGGCGGTCCCGGGGTGCAGCACATTGCTCTCGCGACCAACGACCTCCTGCGCACCGTCGACGAGCTGTCGGCTCGTGGTGTCGAGTTCCTCCAGACGCCGGCGACGTACTACGAGGACCCGGAGCTTCGGGCCCGCATCGGCAACGTGCGGGTTACGATCGAGGAGCTGCAGAAGCGGAACATCCTGGTCGATCGCGACGAGGACGGCTACCTGCTGCAGATCTTCACCAAGCCCCTTGGCGACCGCCCGACGGTGTTCCTCGAGTTCATCGAGCGCCACGGTTCGCTGGGCTTCGGCAAGGGCAACTTCAAGGCGCTCTTCGAAGCGATCGAACGTGAGCAGGAGCTCCGGGGGAACATTTGACCGTTCCGAGGGTGTCGGCAGCGTAGGGAGCGGAGTCGATCGATGGCGTACTACCAGCGGCGCGGCGGCGTTCCGCCGAAGCGTCACACCCAGCACCGTGACGCCGACGGCCGGTTGTACTACGAAGAGCTGATGGGCGAGGACGGATTCGTCTCGGACTCCTCCCTTCTCTACCACCGCGAGATCCCGTCGTCGCTGGTCGACGTCCGGGCGTGGGTCCTGCCTGACCTGCAGACCACACCGAACGAGCCGTTGATGCCACGGCATCTGCGCTTGCCTGAGCTGTTCAAGGACAGCGACGACACCACGGACGTCGTTACCGGCCGGCGCTTGGTTCTGGGCAACGACGACGTACGGATCTCGTACGCTGTCGCAACCGCGCCATCACCTCTGTATCGCAATGCGATCGGGGACGAGTGCATCTACGTCGAGCAAGGCGCCGCGGTCGTCGAGACGATCTTCGGCGATCTCGAGGTGCGTCAGGGGGACTACGTCGTCCTTCCGCGCGCGACCACGCATCGGTGGGTGCCCCAGGGTGAGCTGCCACTACGGGCCTACTGCATCGAGGCCAACAGCCACATCAGCCCGCCTCGCCGCTACTTGTCGAAGTTCGGCCAGCTGCTCGAGAACGCACCCTACTGCGAGCGGGATCTCCACCTGCCTGGGGATCTGCATCAGGTCGAGGCGCAAGACGTCGAGGTCTATATCAAGCATCGCGGTAGCGGCCCGTCAGGAATCTCCGGTTCCGTCCACGTGATGCCGCATCACCCGTTCGACGTCGTCGGTTGGGATGGCTGCCTCTACCCGTACACCTTCAACGTCTCCGACTTCGAGCCCATCACCGGGCGTGTGCACCAGCCTCCGCCGGTCCATCAGGTGTTCGAAGGAACCAACTTCGTCATCTGCAACTTCGTCCCGCGCAAAGTCGACTACCACCCATTGTCGATCCCCGTGCCCTATTACCACTCCAACGTGGACTCGGACGAAGTCATGTTCTATTGCGGTGGCGACTACGAGGCCCGCAAGGGCTCGGGCATCGGCCAGGGATCCATCAGCCTGCATCCAGGCGGCCACTCTCATGGGCCACAACCGGGCGCGTACGAGCGCAGCGTCGGGGTGGACTACTTCGACGAGCTTGCCGTCATGGTGGACACCTTCCGGCCGCTCCGTCTGGGCGAGGGTGGTCAGGCAAGTGACGACGGTGCCTATGCATGGACGTGGTCCGGCCGGGGACCGCGGTGACACCGTCGGCCCTCGCGCCAGCCGTCGGCGACGTCCTTGTGGCCGGGCTTTTCGATGACGCAGCGATCTACCCGCCGGGCAACCTGCCGTTGCCTGACGCCGTACGCGCTCACCTCGCGCATCGGGCCGCACCCTATCGCTCGGCGGTGGGGCCGTTCGTCTGCTCTGTCGCAGCCGCCCCGGCTGCCGCTGCCGAGGCCGCGACATCGTCGCTGACCGTCTCCGTGATCGCGACCTCGGTCGACCGGATGGCGGACGCCCTCGCCGCCGGAGTGCACCTGGACAACCTGTCGGTCGTGGGCGTCGAGGTCCCTCTCGAGGCCAACGACCCGGCCGATGTGGCGAGGCACGTCCGAGGGGGCGGACCGACGATATTCGTCGAGGTGCCGGCGGCTCGTGTCACCGAAGGCCTGGCCCGGCGCCTGAAAGGCATGGGCCTCTGCCTTAAGCTGCGCACCGGCGGGACGAGTGCGGCGGCGTTTCCCAGTGAACACGAGCTGTCCTCGGCCATCGCGGTGTGCCTCGCCGAAGAGCTGCCGTTCAAGTGCACGGCCGGCTTGCACAACGCCGTCCGGCACCGGGATCGCCTGACCGCCTACGAGCACCACGGTTTCCTCAATGTCCTGGCCGCGGTGGCCGCCGGCCAGACCGGCGGCGCAGCAGCCGTTTTCGGTGCCATCAGTGAGCAGGACGGCTCAGTGATCGCCCGGCAGATCCGCTCGCTCACCGTCGAGCAGCTGACCGCCGCGCGGGCGATCTTCCGGTCGTTCGGCACCTGCAGCATCGGCGACCCGCTCGCCGATCTGGCCGCGCTCCGCCTGGCCGCTGTTCCGGTTCGGCCACCCGGGGACAAGGCGTGACGGGATGGCTCGCGCTCCCCGAGGACCACCCGTTCGGCCTCCACCACCTGCCCTACGGAGTCATGAGCATCGACAACGGGGAACCGCGGGCGGTGGTGCGCATCGGAGACCAGGCGCTCGACCTGGCGGCAGTGACGGCGGCGACTCGATATCGCGGGATATTCGACGAGGGTAATCTCGACCGGTTCCTGGCCGCCGGCCGCAACGTCTGGTCCGAGGTGCGTGCCCTGGTGACCACCAGGCTCAGCGATCCGGGCATGCGCGCGCAGACGGAGCGGCAGCTCACGCCAGTGTCGTCGGCGGCTGAACGGCTTCCGTTCGCGGTCATGGACTACGTCGACTTCTACGCATCGGAGAATCACGCTGCCAACGTCGGTCGCATCTTCCGCCCCGATGGCGAAGCATTGACCGCCAACTGGAAACACATGCCCATCGGCTACCACGGGCGGGCGGGCACCGTGGTCGTGTCCGGCTCGGACCTGCTGCGGCCGTCCGGCCAGGTGCGCGGCGAGGACGGACCGCGTTTCGGGCCGACCGAACGGCTGGATTTCGAGGCTGAGATCGGCTTTGTCGTCGGCCGGGGATCGGAGCCGGGGAAGCCGGTATCCACGGGCGCTTTCCGTGACCACGTCTTCGGGGTCTGCCTGCTGAACGACTGGTCGGCGCGCGACATCCAGGCTTGGGAGTACGTGCCCCTCGGACCCTTTCTCGGCAAGTCCTTCGCCACCTCTGTGTCGGCCTGGATAACGCCGCTCGAGGCGCTCGACGGCGTATGGCGCCCACCGCCTCCTCGTACGGCCAAGCTCCTGCCCTACCTCGACGACCAAGCCACTGCAGCGGGGCTGAACCTCGACCTGGAGGTCTCCATCAATGGCTGCCTGGTGTCGCGGCCTCCGTTCGCAACCATGTACTGGACCGTGGCCCAGTTCGTCGCCCACACCACCGTCAACGGCGCCCACCTGCGCACCGGCGATCTGCTGGGGTCCGGCACCGTGAGCGGACGCGAGCCGGCGCAGCGCGGCAGCCTCCTCGAGCTCTCCTGGGCCGGGACAGCGCCGATCCGGCTGGCCGACGGGACGACTCGGCAATTCCTCCTGGACGGCGACGAGGTGGTCATGCGCGCCACCGCCGTCACGTCGAACGGGCCGATCGGGCTGGGTGAAGTACGAGGTCGGGTGCTACCGGCAGACCCGGCGAGCTAGGGCTCCGCCTGCGAAATAGTGCGGTAGCACTCGGATGGCGGGGTCGACGGTGTTGCCGCACCGTCCTCGTTGCCGGCGGGCACCGTTGACCAGGTGGTCCGGCTGACGCTTCAGCAGCTACCCGCGGACGGGTAGCCCGGCCGGGACGATGACGCATGACTACAGACGCAACTGGACGATCGTCCTGTTCGCGGCGATGAACATCGCAACCGGTCAGGTCATCCTCAAGTCCATCGCCGCCGCCGTTCCTCCCGGATTGGCGGTCCATGTGGTGTTGGACAACCTGTCTGCGGACTCCACGCCGATCACGAAATGGCTCAACCACCGCGACCGGCGTCGATGGCACCTGCATTTCACCCCGAGCTCTAGCTCCTCGCTGGAACGACGACCCGAAGCCCTTCATCTGGAAGGCCACCGCCGAGGACACGCCTAGGTCCAACGCGGCCGCGCCACGCTCCACCGGATGAGAACGCAGACAGACCGCTAGGAGAGGGCGTTCAGTTTCAGGTCGGGAGCCAAGCCAACAGGCGAGGAGCAGGTCGTCGTGCCGCCGGCCCCCCTGAGCTTCCAATTGGGCAGGAGCCCAATATCCGGCATTAGGTGCGTGATCGCCCGGGTCGGTGTACTGAAGCGCGGCATCCCGATGGTCCCGGGTGGGCGGGTCAGCGGGAATGTTGCCGTCGAGCACTCTGATCAACCACGGCTCGAGTTCTTGGCATTGACAAGACCCCTTGGGAGGTCGACCCTGACGCCCAAGGGTGGTCGGGGGGGCGGGGCACCACTGAAGGCGAGGTCGCCATGCGCGTGCGGAAGACTCTGATCAGGCAAGCACGGATGCGTCGCCTCAGCTGGCTCGGCTGCGCCGTCTTGGTCTCGATGATCTGGAGTGCCGCACCGGCGAGCGCCACGATCATCAGCCGAGACCAGACAACTCTGCCCTACAACGAGGTGCGTTGGGACTGCGGCTACCCCATGACGGTTGTCGGCGTGGCGTCCCACAAGGTGCAGGTCCGGGCCGACAACCAGCTCGCCGGGAATGTCTTCTTCACCGACAACTACGACTTCAAAGAAGTCTGGACGGCAGCCGACGGAAGGTCGTTCACGCAGTCGGCCAACGGTCTTGCCAAGGATGTCCAGGCCAAGCCGGTCGGCGGGTCTGTCTACAGGTTCACCTTCCACAACTCCGGTCAGCCGGCGGTCATCACCGACTCGTCGGGAAAGGTCGTCTACCGCGACCGGGGGAACGTCTCGTTCAGCTACACCATCGATATCGCGGATGGCACGTTCAACTTCCTTGGGGTCAAGGTCTCTGGACCACATCCCCTGTTCAACCTCGACATGTGCAAGGCCGTCGCACCACTCGTTGGGACCGACTCGGCCCGCTACCTGACTCCCAGGCCCCTCGGCTCGACCAACTCGGGCATGGGCTACTACGAGTACCTGCCGCCTAGCTATCGCGCCTCCGGCGTCCAGAGCCCGCTACTCGTCGCCTTCAACGGCTACGGCGAGAACGGCGACGGAACCCCTGACGGGCTCCGCGACCTCCTGAACACCGGCATACCGCGGTTTATCGACGTCGGCGGATGGCCAACCGACCGGCCCCTGGTCGTGCTCGCAGCACAGCACATCGAGGAGCCTCCCGGCTTCGACTTCGCGCCGTGCTCCGCAGTCGTCATATGGAACGGCTCGTGCGACATGCAACTCCAGCACGACCGCAACCACGCATCACCGGCCTTCTGCACAACGCCCAACGAGATCCACGACTTCATCACCGCCGCCGTGGCCCGCTACAACGTCGACCCCAAGCGGGTCTATGTCACTGGACTGTCGTGCGGCGGCTTCGGCGCCTGGGAGTACCTGGCGAAGTACGGCAACCAGCAGGTGGCGGCCGCCGTCCCCATCGCCGGTGACGGACGACCCGCATGGGCAACGGCCGGCTGCGGGCTCGGCTCGGTGGCGATCTGGGCGTTCCACGGCGAGCTCGACGACGTAGTCAACCCGCAGGGCAGCATCGCGCCGATGACCCGACTCGCCGCCTGTCCGGGAGTCCCGGCCGACCGGGCCAAACTGACGGTCTATTCCGGCCTGACCCACGACGGGTGGGACCAGGCGTACAGCGGGTCCCTCGGTGACGACATCTACACGTGGATGCTCGCCTTCAGCCAACCGTAACGCCCGACCCCAGCCGAAGGCTACGGCGAACCTCACCGCGCCGAAGTGCTGTTCATGGGCGCACGCCGCGGTGACCGAGGTGCGCCGCACCTTCCCGGGGATCGAGATCCGGCTCGTCGCCACGACCAGTGGGCATGGTGATCGTCTCCGGGTTCGGCCGGGTTCGGCCGCTCGGCGGCCGGGGGCTACGCGAATGGGTCCTCGGTCACGATGCCTTGCGGTTGCGCGTCGCCGCTGCGCACCGGCTGGCCGGGGCAACCAGCTGCCACATGTCGGACCTGCGCGACGAAGCCTGGATCGTCTGCCCTGGCAGTGTGCTGGGACAGCTGACGACTACTTTGTGTGTCACAGCGGGATTCCAGCCGGTGCTGGCCGCCACGGTGAATGACATAGGGACGGCAATGGGACTGGTGGGAATCGGTTGGGGCGTCACCATCGCCCCCGAGCTCACGCCCGTCGGCAGCGAGCTGCCGATTGCACGCATTCCCATCGTCGGTGTCGACACCCTCCGGCACAGCGTATTGATCGTGCGCGATGGCGAGCACCTTTCTCCGCGCCTGGCTGCGGCGATCGCCGCCGTCCGAGCCGTGAGTGCGCAGGGCACCTGACCGCACGGCAGCCCTTTTTGATCTCGGAGTGCTGGATCCTCCCCGGGTGAGATCAAGAAAATGGCCACGCTCAATCGGTACCGGATCGTGCCGACGGTCGCCTCCACGAGCGGCGTCCGCCAGATAGCGCCAAACGAACAGCGCGGTAGCGGCGCGGCACTCCGTCGTAGATCCAGCCGGGTCAGCGGCGGCTCCTCGCCAGGGATCTATCACACGGAAATCAGACAGGAAGCTTTAGCCGAATTGCCTCGGCGATATCCAGCCGTAGGCGCCTGCTGGTCAATCGCGCGCGGCTGGGGGTCAGCGTTCGCTGTCGGGTCGGTAGTCCCAGGGTTTGGTGGTGTAGGTGCGTCCGAGGGGGGTGGTGCAGTGCAGGGTGCCGTCGGGGTCTTGCCGGGTGTGGTAGTGGCCGTGGGTTTTGGCCCGGTG
>JAWWOO010000010.1:0-75721 GCA_033851545.1 Frankiales bacterium
GAGGTTGGGACCGGACAGTACGTGGACCGGCTTCACGACGCCACCTCCGCATAGGCCTGCTCGAGCAGGGTCACCTCAGGTGCCTCGTAGACGAACGGGTCTGCCAGACCGCGCAGCAGGACGAACCGCAGCACGGCACCACGGGACTTCTTGTCGACCCGCATGGCGTCGAGAAGCGCCGGCCAGGCAGCCCGCTCGTACGAGACCGGCAGGCCGAGCGAGGTCAGCAGCTCACGGTGCCGCGCGGCTGTCACGTCGTCGAGAACGCCTGCCAGCCTTGCGATCTCGGCGGCGTAGACCAGGCCGACGGACACCGCCGCGCCGTGCCTCCAGCGGAACTGCTCGACCCGCTCGATGGCGTGCGCCAGGGTGTGGCCGTAGTTGAGGATCTCGCGTAGGCCCTGCTCGCGCAGGTCGGCGCCGACGACCTCGGCCTTGACCCTGATGCTGCGCTCGACCAGCTCGCGCAGCACCGGACCGTCGGGGTCCAGCGCCGCAGCAGCGTCGGCCTCCACCAGGTCGAGGATGACGGGATCGGCGATGAAGCCGGCCTTGACCACCTCGGCCATGCCCGTGGACAGCTCGACGGCCGGCAGGGTCCGCAGCAGGTCGAGGTCGCAGAACACCGCGGCCGGCGGGTGGAACGCGCCGACCAGGTTCTTGCCGGCCGGCACGTTGATGCCGGTCTTGCCGCCGACGGCAGCGTCGACCATGCCGAGCAGGGTGGTGGGCACCTGCACCACGCGTACGCCGCGCAGCCAGCAGGCCGCGACGAAGCCTGCGAGGTCGGTCGCCGCTCCCCCGCCCAGCCCGACCACCGCGTCGTTGCGGGTCATCGACCGGGCCCCGAGCGCGTCCCAGCACCCGCCCGCGACACTGAGCTCCTTGGCCGCCTCGCCATCGGGGACCGGGTAGGCCTCCGGGTCGAACCCGGCGGCCCGCAGCACCGCTGTCAACGACGTCGCGAGGCCAGTGACGGCCGCCGGATGGATGATGGTCACCCGGCACGGATTGCCGAGTGCGGCGGGGATCCCGCCGAACAACCCGCGACCGATGACCACGTCGTAGGGGGAGGTGCCGGCCACCGGGATCACCGTCGACCCGGCGCCGAGCGTCGTCAGGTCGCTCATGTCAGCGCCGCCAGCACGGACGCGGTGACCGCGGCGATGTCGCGGCCGTCGGTCGGTACGGTCACCGAGGCCACCTGCTGGTAGACCGGCCGGCGGGCGTCGAGCATGGCGAGCAGCTGACCCCTCGGGTTGCCCAGCAGCAACGGCCGGTCCCTGGCCATGCCGACCCGCGAGGCCGCGTCGGCGAGACCGACGTCGAGGAAGACGACGACGTGGCTGGCAAGCAGCTCGCGGGTGGTCTCGTCGAGCACAGCTCCCCCGCCCAGGGCCAGGATCCCGTCGTGCTCCGCGAGCGCCGCTGCGACGGCCGCGGCCTCGAGCCGGCGGAAGGCGTCCTCGCCCTCGAGCAGGAAGATGTCGGCGACGCTGCGTCCGGTGACTGCCGTCACGTCGGCGTCGGTGTCGCGGAAGCCGACGCCCAGCGCCGCGGCCACCGCCCGGCCGACTGTCGTCTTCCCGGCACCAGGGGCGCCGACGATGACGGCGACCGGTGCACTCACCGGATCACCAGCGCGGCGAGGTAGCCCTCGACGTTGCGCCGGGTCTCGGTCACCGAGTCGCCGCCGAACTTCTCGAGCAGGGCGTCGGCAAGGACCAGTGCGACCATCGCCTCGGCAACGACACCCGCGGCCGGCACGGCGCACACGTCGCTGCGCTGGTTGATGGCCACCGCCGGCTCGCCGGTCGCCACGTCCACCGTGCGCAGTGCCCGGGGCACCGTCGAGATCGGCTTCATCGCTGCGCGGACCCGCAGCACCTCGCCGGTGGACATGCCGCCCTCGATGCCGCCGGCCCTTGCCGTCACCCGACGGATGCCGTCGCCCTCGTCGACGATCTCGTCGTGGGCCAGCGAGCCGCGGCGGCGGGCGACGTCGAAGCCGTCGCCGACCTCGACCCCCTTGATGGCCTGGATGCCCATGAGGGCCCCGGCCAACCGGCTGTCCAGCCGCCGGTCCCAGTGGACGTGGCTGCCCAGCCCCGGCGGGAGTCCGTGGACGACCACCTCGACGATGCCGCCCAGGGTGTCGCCGTCCTTGCGAGCGGCGTCGATCTCGGCGATCATCCCGGCGCTGCCGTCGGCGTCGAGGCAGCGTACGGGGTCGGCATCGATGGCGTCCCTGTCGGCGATGTCGGGCACCCGCGCGTCGGCAGGGACCGAGGCGGCGCCGATGCTCACCACGTGGCTGACCAGCTCGACGCCGGCCGCCTGCTGCAGGAAGGCCTGCGCGACGGCGCCGAGAGCGACTCTGGCTGCGGTCTCGCGCGCACTTGCCCGCTCGAGCACCGGCCGGGCGTCGTCGAAGCCGTACTTCTGCATGCCGACCAGGTCGGCGTGCCCGGGCCGCGGCCGGGTGAGCGGGGCGTTGCGGGCCAGCCCTTCGAGCTCCTCCGCCGGCACCGGGTCCGGGGACATGACGGTCTGCCACTTCGGCCATTCGGTGTTGCCGACCCGGATGGCGATCGGGCCGCCCATGGTCCGGCCGTGCCTGACCCCGCCGAGGAACTCGACCTCGTCGCGTTCGAAGGCCATCCGGGCGCCGCGGCCGTAGCCGGCCCGGCGTCGGCTCAGCTCGTCCGCCACCTGCTCCGACGTCGTCGCAACATCGGCGGGCAGGCCCTCGAGCACCGCCACCAGAGCAGGCCCATGCGACTCACCGGCCGTCAACCACCGCAGCATGAAACGGAGTCTTTCACGTCGGACTTGCCAACCGGCCCAGCTGTCTCACCTGTCGTGGAGCATGTCGGGCACGCCGAAGGCCCCGGTCACCGGACCGGGGCCTTCGGGGTGTGCTCGGGTCGGACGGTCAGCCGACGTAGGTCTGGCCGATGTGCAGGTCGAACGTCTGGTCACCCAGCTGGAAGGTCGCCGAGCCGTCGTCAGGAGCGATGGCCAGGACCTTGAGCGAGGCTCCGGCGTTGTCACCGGTCTTCAGGGCGTACTGGACGCCGGTGTAGGTGGCGACGACGTACGGGGTCGTGCCGCGGAAAGCGATCGCCTTGAGCACCACCAGCACCTTGGCCACCGGCGGAGTCGTGGTTGTGGGAAGCACTGTCGGCACGGTCGTGGGCGTACCTCCAACGGGAAGCGTCGGCAGGCCACCCGTGCCGAGGACGCTGCCGGGAGACGTCGGTGTGACCGCCGGCGCGGTGGTGGTGACGGCGGGCTTGGGCGCCGTGCTGGTCGGCGCCGGCGGGGACGTCACGAGCGCCCGGAACGGGTCACGACCGACCTCGCCCTTGAAGGTGCGCACCGGCGCGGTCGGCTTGCCGACCGGGATGACGGTGGCAGTCGCGGACGGGGTGGCGGTCGCGTGGTGGATCGGCGGCGTGAAGGCGGTCGGGGTCGAACCGCCGCCGCCACCGAGGAAAAGGTAGCCGCCGACCAGTGCGAGGGCAGCGAGGGCGACCCCACCACCGATGAGCACACGCGGATCGCGAGCCGGCGGCGCCGAGTCCTCCGGCTGCCCCAGCGTAGGCGCACCGTAGCTGCCCATGGGAACTTCGCTCATTGTCTTGGACTCCTACTTCGTCGGTGCCGGCGTGGCGGGCGCGGCAACCGCTGCTGCGGCTGCTGCGGCTGCTGGCGAGTACATAGCGAAGACCTGGCCGCTGATGGCGACGGAGAGCGTGTCGGCGTCCGGCACGACCTGGGTCAACCGGTCGAGCTCGGCCTGCGCGCCTGCGGCACTTCCGGGAACCGGCTTGGCGGTGGACTTCGCAGCCTTGGAGCCGCTACCGTTCTTCGGTGCGGTCGTGGCTCCGGTCGAGCCGTTGACCCCAGCACCTCCCGTGCCGGCGCCGGTGCCAGTGGCCGCAGGCGGGCTCTTGGTGAACGTCAGCCCGGTGATGAGCATGGCGCGCTGCATACCCTCGAGGGTGTGGATGAACATCTCGAGGTCGAAGTAGTTGCCCGTGACCGTGAGGCTGAGCGGGATCTGGTAGAGCTGGTTCGTCGGCGCCTTGGGAGCAGTCGCGGCGGTCGTTCCCGTCTTGGCGGCAGCGGAGGCCACCGGTGCTGGCGGGGCCACCACAGAGGAGGGCGCCAGTACGGGCGCGCCGGGGGTGATTACCTGGAGGTCGACGTTGGCGGCGTCAGCGGCGTGCGACAGGTCGTCAAGAAGGTTCGCGGCCTGGATGTCCGGCGGCAGCCGCTTGGCGATTGCCGCAAGCGCCGCCTGCTCACCGGGCAACTCTGCAGCTTCGGACTTCAGCTGGGCGATCTTCGTCCTGAGCGAGGCGTTCGCGCTGTCCACCGACGAGGTCTGGGCGTTCAGCGCCGCGACCGAGGACCGCTGAGGGCTGACCAGGAACTGCCAACCTCCTGCCACCACCACGAGGACGGCCACCAGTGCGATGACCAGGGTCTGCTTGGTCTTGTCCATGTCAGTTTCCCGCCGGCTTGGTGGGCGTCGTGGTGGGGGTTGTCGAACTCGTCCCGAGTCCAGTCGCGGATGGCCGCCCGTTCGAGTCGACCGATTCCGTGACGGAGAACGTGACCAGGCTGTTTCCGGCGATGGCGGTTGCGGCCTTCGCGGAGGAGGTAACCACCGGCTTGTCCGACAGACCCTTCTCCTTGGCCAGCGCCCGCAGCAGGTCGGCCACGTCGTAGTGGCTGACTGCGGAACCGGTCAGCGTGATCGACCCGATCGCCGCCGGGTCGGCCAGCGGCGACGCCGCCGTTGCGGCACCGGCGGCCGGGCCGGCACTGGAGGTCATCGCCATGCCGGTGAACCAGTAGTTGCCGGCCAGGGAGACCGACATGTCCTGGAGGTAGTGCGACCAGAGGATCTGGGGGCTGAGGGCGCTGTTGAGGGTGGCCTTTGCGCTAAGCACCTGGTTCTTCACCTGGGTGACGTTCTGCAGGCTACTGAGCTGGGCGTTGAGCGCTGCCGTCTTGGACGTGGACGCATCGAGAGCGCTCTGAGCCGTGGCGACGCCGCCATGCCCCTGGTAGTAGACGGCACCGACAGCGAGCGCCGCCAGCACCACCGCGCCAGTCGCACCGAGCCGGTACTGCTGGAGCGTACGGGCCTCTGCGATCTCCGGCGGGAGGAGATTGACGCGAGGCAGCGTCGGCGTGCCGACGACTGTTGTCTGAGTCGTCATCAGGCCACCCCCATCGCAAGTCCAACAGGAACGGCAACAAGGGGCTCGACATAGCCGAGCTGCTCAGAGGACAAGCCGGTCTTGCCGATGCGAAGCGTGCTCATGGGCGATCCGAATTCAACGGGGAGACGGGTTGCGGAGGCGAGCCTCGCAGCGAGACCTTCGAGACGCGAGCCGCCACCGGTGATGAGCACGCGGCGGAGCCGCGCGGCGCCTGCCTGCGCCATGTAGTAGTCGAGAGAGCCGCGGACCTCGTCGACGAATGACGTTGCCGTCGTGTCGATGACCCGGCTGGCCGGGTGGCCCTCGGCACCGCCGGAGTCGAGACCCATCGACTGCTTCACCGACTCGGCCTGCTCGATCGGGACACCCATCCGCTCGGCGACTGCCTCCGTGACGTCGCCGCCACCCATGAGCAGGATGCGGACGAAGCGCGGGACACCACCCTGATGGACGACGATGTTCGTGACGCTGGCGCCGAT
The DNA here is from genome assembly GCA_033851545.1 of Frankiales bacterium. GTDB lineage: Bacteria > Actinomycetota > Actinomycetes > JAWWOL01 > JAWWOL01 > JAWWOL01. Next base: position 5,720 of record JAWWOO010000010.1, read on the forward strand.
GTCGACGATCGCCTCCGCCTCGCCGCCCACCCCGAGCTGGTCCACAGTGGCCAGCGCACGGAGGACCGCGAAGGGGGTGAGGTCGACCATGGTTGGCGTCAGGCCTGCCTTGGTCACCGCCGCCAGCATTGAGGTGATCATGTCCCGGGCCGCGGCCACGAGCAGCACTCGCAGCACCCGGCCGCCGTTCTCGTCGACCAGCTCCTCCAGCGGGTGGAAGTCCAGGATGGCCTGGTCGGTCGGGATCGGGATGTGATCCTGGACCTGGTAGGCCAGTGACTTCTTGAGCTCGTCGGCCGGCAGCCAGGGCAGGTCGACCTGGCGGACAACCACCTTCTGGTTGGCCACGCCGACGATGACCTTCTTGCTGGAGAACTTCGCGTCGCGCCAGAGCTTCTTGATGGCGTCCGCGACCGACTCCTGGTCGACCAGCTCACCATCGCGAACGGCCCCGGGCGGCAGGGCAACCTGCCCGAACCGCTGGAGCGTCGCCTCGCCCTTGCCGAACGAGAGCTCGGCCGCGCGTACTCCGGATGTCCCGATGTCGAGACCGACGGCGGATCGTGCTGCCACCTGCGGTTCGCCTGCCTTCCTTGGTGCTGCGGGCGAAGCCCGAGCGGCTGGACCAAGTCGCGGTCCGTGTCAGGAAGGGTTTCGGCGGCCTTGTGCACGGCCTTGAGCCACAGGACCGGCGAGTTGTACGCCGTGCGGGCTAGGAGGACTCGGCCAACGAGGCGACGGCCCGGCGCTCAGCCAGCAGCGAGGCGGAGGTAGGCGTGCGCAAGCTGCTGGCCGCCCATGACAGCGATGAACGCTCCGGCCAGCATGTACGGGCCATAGGGTATGCGCGACGCCAAGGTGCCCCTGCCGCTCAGCACGAGAGCCAGACCGCCTACGGCTCCCACCATGAATCCAGCGAAAGCGCCGACGAACAGCGCCCCCCAGCCGAGCCAGCCAAGGAACAAGCCCAACGCACCTGCCAGCTTGACGTCGCCGAACCCCATCGCAGGCTTGCGCAGGACCAGCTCACCGAGCAGCCGGGTGACAAAATAGAAGCTGAACAGCGCGGACATCGCCAGGACTGCCCGCGCCAACCGCCACCAGTGGTCCCCCGCTGCCGCGTCCACTACGAACGCGAGCAGTCCCACCGCGTAGGTGGGAAAGACCAGCGCGTTCGGCAGTCGCTTAGTATCCACGTCGATCATCGCCAGCGCGACGCCGGCAGCGGTCAGGAAGAGGAACCCCGCGAGCGCAGGGTGGGCGCCGATGCGCCAGCTGGTGGCCGCGAACAGTAAGCCGGTGGCCAACTCGACAGCGGGGTAGCGCGCGGAGATGCCCGCTCGGCAGTCCCTGCACGTGCCCCTGAGCATCAGCCACGACACGACCGGCACGTTGTCGTACGGGCGGATCGGGTGCTCGCAGGCGGGACAATGCGACGCCGGGTGGGAGAGGCTCTCCCCGCGCGGCAAGCGCCAGATCACGACGTTGAGGAACGACCCGATCAACAGTCCCAGGAATCCGCAGATCGCCACAAGGATGCCGGTCATCATGACCAGCACTCTAGGGCAGGCGTGGCGGCCGACTGGCGCAATAGCGAGTGGGCCGCCTCACGGCGTGGGGCCACCGTAGACCTCGTTGTAGGACTCGGGAGTGAGTGTCATCAGGGAACCGGGCATGTTCGCAACCCAGCACGGCAGCAAGGAGAAGTCCGCCGTTCCGTTGAACTTGTTGATCGTCTGCGCCCACAACGTGCCGTAGATGTTGGCGTGACCGTTGCCGAAGTAGGTGCCGTCGGGCACGAACATCGCACCGGTGAAGTCGGCGCCGGCATTGACGTGCAGATTGCCTCCGCGCACGATCAGGACCACCGACACCGAGCCGCACTGCGCGGTGCTGTACGCGTTGAGGTCGTTGCCCAGCTGGACGTCCTGGCCGTCGATGTAGACGACCACGTTGTTGTGGATGAGCGCGCCGCCGGCGGTGAAGGGGTGGGAGAACGGCGTGTCGCTCGGTCCGTAGTACTGTCCGTCAGACATCGCCTGCGCCTTGAGGGCGTCGTACTCGTCGTTGGACAGCCCGTTCGCCTGCAACCCGTAGGTGGCCGCCAGGTCGGCGGCGGTGAACTTCGAGGTCTCCGCCGTCCCCCCGGGCTTGATCGCACAAACGGTGGGATAGGTGAACGCACTGCCGCCGCTGTCCCGGTCGTGCGGATAGCTGGGGTTGCAGGCGCCGCCCGCATGGATGCTCGGAGTCGAGGAGTTCGGCGCGTCCCCGACGCTGCCCACCGCACTGACGCCGGCGTAGACACCATAGAAGGGGTCGATGCCGTCGACTGGGCTGAACGTCATGTGGCTGCGACCCTGCACGTCGTGGCTGGTGAAGAACGACTCGTGGTGGACACCGGCGCTTCCGACGGCATTGATGTAGTTGGCGAAGACGCCCACCGGGAACTCGTACGGCTTGAGCGAGACGCGCTGCACCACCTCGTGCTCACCCGGGCCGGGGCCGGCGTAGCCACGGGAGTGGATGTCGTAGACGCCGACCGGCTGGCTCGGTGGGCTGAAGGCCTGCACCACCTGGATCCACACCCGGAAGTACTGCCCGGTGGGCGCTCCCGGCGGGGTGACCTGATGGCCGGTGCCGACCTGAGCCCAGTCAAGCGTGGTGCAGGCCGCGGCCACGCAGCTGTCCACCAGCGCGCGCCCCCCCGTACGCAGGTAGGTCTCGCCCGCAGCGACGCCCGCCTCCGTCGCGCCGAGGGCCTGGCCCGCCAGCCGGTCCTGGCCACTGTCCTCCAGGTTCTTGGTCGAGATACCGACGACGACCGCACCGATGCCGGTGATCAACACCATGACGAACAGAGTGGTCAGCATCGCCAGGCCCTCGTCCCCCCTGGCCTTGAGCCTGAGGATCCACCGGGTCATGGCTGGCCCCGGCCCGGCGCGGGCTTGCGCTTCGCAATGGTCATGATGGACTCCCGTTCAGGCATGGTTGCGCAGATCGATCGATGTTTCGTAGGACTGCTGCTTGGCTCCGGTGAGGACGGTCACCTGGATCGTCACGGAGTTGATGTAGGCCAGCTAGGCACTGTCGAGGACCCCGTTGCCGTTGCCCACCGTGTTGGTCGGGTCGGCGTCGAGCTCCTGCCACGACAGCGTCCCGTCGTGAGGATTGATGTCGAGGGCGCTGAGGTCCTGAGAACCCTGATAGACCTTGCTGCCGTAGTCGATTTCGAACTTGGACACGTTGCCGGCCAGGATCGGGTACGACGAACCGCCGGCGGACAGCAGGATCCGGTGGTTGGTGGCGTCGAACGTGTAGGTCAGCACCTCGGGCTGGTCAGGGTCGTTGGGGTCCTGGGCCCCGTTGCCGTTGAAGTCGACCCAGAAGGTGATGCTGCTCGGCTGGGTGTTCTGGAAGCCGCTGCTCGCCCCGGGGTTGACCACGGCCTGGATCTGCTTGGCCTGGCGCAGCTCCATCGACATCCGGTTGAGCATCAGACGCGCTTCCTCGTTGAGGTCGTCGTAGGTCTTGGTGCTCTGCATGGTGCCGGTCGCCGTGATGATCACCGACACGAACAGCGTGCTGAGGATGGAGAACAGCAGCATGCTGACCAGCAGCTCGATCAGCGTCATGCCGGCATCGTCTCCGCACCGTCCCCGCAGTGCCCGGGCCAGTCGCCGCGTCATCGGTAGTCACCGGCAGAGCAGGCCAGTGCGCCGACCTGCACTCCGACTGACGAGCCGGAGTCGGGGGAGAGTCCGTCCTGCCCCACGGCGAGGGGCTGGGTGGCGACCGTGACGATCGGCGGCAGGGTGTCGGTCACTCCTGACCCACCGTTGTCGAACTGCCGGGCCGCCAGCGCCGTCGGCTGGATCAGGCTCTGCAGCGATCCCGCCGCGAAGTAGTCGCCGAGGTAGAGGTCGACACCGGCCGTGCTGTTGACCCGGTCCGCCCCTGCCGGAGGGGCCCCTCCGGCAGCCGGGCTCCACAGCAGGTTAGCCACCGAGGTCAGCGGGTCGGTGGCGTTTCCCGCAACCACGGACTTCGTCACGTAGCTGCCGGCAGCCGTCGGGTCGAACCACATCACCGTGGCGTTGTAAGCCGGTGTCGCCGTCGCCACGCCGCCGGTGCTCGTGCAGGTGAGGGAGGCGCTGGAAAGCGTGATAAGGAGCAGTCCCTGCGGCGCAAAGGTGGTCGGCAGCAGGTGCAGGGTGGTGAGCGTCGCCGTCGTCGCCGCCGACACGGAATGCCCTGCCACGGCCGGGGTCGTCTGCACGTAGCCGTTCGTCGTCATCACGGTCGCGTTGCCGGTGAACACCAGCGGGGCGCCGGGCATCAGCCGGAGCCGGGGCAGGTAGGTCGCACTGTTGTTCACCGTCAACCCGTAGCTCCCTGACCCCGCAGCACCCATGGTGGTGCTGGCCGGGGTCGTGCTGGAGCCGACGTTGGGTAGCGAGTTCGTGGTGGTCGCGCTGAGCCCGGCAACACTCGTCTGGCCGAAGGAGGCGACCGGAATTCCCAGGACACCGTCGTTGACGGTCTGCTGGTTGACCGCCGCCGACTGGGCCGGTTGGTCCGGCGGCGCCACGGCCGTCGCCGTAGCGCCGGGAGTGTCCGAGGGCGAGCTGATGAAGACGTCGCCCGCGACACCCGTGCCGGACGCGGCGGACGCCTTGGTGGTGCTGCCCTTCAGGTCGAGCTGTCCGGCGGTGAGTGTCATCTGCCTGGCGTTCAGGGCTCCACCGCCGGTCCAGGAGTCCAGGCTGGTGACGACCTTGAGCGCCAAGGCGTTGACCGAGGCGGTCACCAGTGCGTTGGACGGCTGGCCGTCGGCGATCTGGGTGTAGGTGCGCAGCAGCTTGGTGATGGAGCCGGCGACCCATTTCGTGGTGACCGTCATGCCGACCATGGTCGACGGGAAGGCGTCGGTGCTGTAGGCGGCCGCCGGCGTGACGGCCGCGTTGTTGGCGTCGAGGTATTGCACCGCGATGTATTGGGAGTACTTCGGAAACTGCGGCACTGGGCTGATCACCGTGCGGTAGAAGCCGCCGGTCGCGGGTTCGGAGCTCAGCCGGTAGGCCGCGCCGGCCGTCGCCGGCACGTACCCGGGGGGTGCGACTGTCCCGCTCGTCGCCCCGGCCAGCGGTGTCAGCGAAGGAAAGTAGGTTCCGAGCAGGTCTGGGGCGCTGACACTGCTGTCGACGTGATAGGGCAGGTTTCGTGCTTTCTCCATAACCTCCTGCGCGAGGTTCTTGGCACCGGTGTCCAGCTTGGCGACCAGCGACGTCTTCAGACCGGTCAGGAACATGCCGGAGGCTGCGACGCTGGCCAGCGCGAAGATCAGCATGGCCACGATCACCTCGATCAACGAGAAGCCGGACTCGTCCGCGGCACTGGAGACACACACCCTCGAGATCGACCGGACCAGGCCGCGCGGCCGCTTACTGATAGGAGACACGAGCGGTCAACCCCTCAACGGAGATGGTGTAGGTCTTCGAGGAGCCGCTCCGGATGACCTGGATGCTGCCCCGGGTCGCCGTGCCGCGAGCGGTGAAGTAGCAGACGTTCGCTCCGCTGCTGCTGCTGAAGTTGGCGTTGGCGAAGGTCACCGCGCTGCTCGTTGACTGGTAGCTGCGGAATGACACCCAAGCGTTCGAGGCCGTGTCGTACTTGGCGATCGCGGCTGTTGTCGCGCTGAAGGTCACGCGGAAGGTGGTGTTCTGCGTCACCGCGTACTGTTCCACCTGGCGGAGCTGGCCGACCAGGTCGCGCGAGACGCCGGCCTGCTGGCTCGAGCGGGTCCAGGCCGTCAACGACGGGACCGCGATCGCCGCGAGAATGCCCATGATCGCCATGACCACCAGCAGCTCGAGCATGGTGAAACCGTCGTTACGGGACCCGGTCGGTCGACGTGGCAACGGATTCTCCCTTCGGCTCGGCGGAACGGCGCATGAGCAACATCGGCGGTTGTCGAAGACGGCTTGAGGGAACTTGGAGTGAACCTGCAGTGGCCCTCGGTGGCAGCGGACATGGGTGTGGGGGCGGCCCCGAGGGGCCGCCCCCACGCTCAGCGTCGTGGTCGTGCTCTGTGCAGGATCAGCCGGTCGAGGTGCAGTCGGTCGTGGAGACCGTGCCCTTGGTCTTGCTGTAGTAGAAGGTCTTACTGTCCTTCGAGTTGATGCCGCTGATGCAGTACAGGTTCGTCGCCACGTTGGTGAAGGTGACAGTGACGTTGTTCGACGAGTGGTAGCCGCCCAGCTGAGCGTTGCTGCTGGCGTTGGTGCTGATCACGCCGGTCGCGATGCCGGTGTAGCTGCCGTCGTTGTCGACCGCGTAGGACTCCACCGAGGTGGCCGCGTTCTTGAGGTCGGCCTTGGTCGCCGAGTCGTACGCGTTGTTCCGCTGGTTCAGGAACGTGGGGATGGCGATTGCTGCGAGGATGCCGATGATGATCATGACGACGAGGAGCTCGATGAGGGTGAAGCCGCCCTCGTTCTCCTCCTGCATCTTGCGGATACGAGCGAGCATCTGCTGTCCTTCCGGGACGAGGATGTATGAGCCGCGCTTTGGTGCAGTACCTTCGGCGCGGCTCCTCCCGGGGGAGGTGCCGGCGGAGGCAGCCAGGCGGACCGGGATCGGTTCCTTGGCTTTGCGACCCCGTCTCGCGACGGGTGTGCCCTTGCTCTGCCGTGCGGCTCAGTTGATGACACGAGAGATTTCGGCAGCCCCGACGGCCATCTTGAGGGCCGGTCGAGTAATTCACCCGGCGTTCCTCAGGCCGCCTGTGAGCCGACTCTCGGGCTCCCTCGTCAGCAGCCGGCGCCGGAGATGCCAGAGGCCGGTGCCTCCGGGCACCGGCCCTTGACTGAGCCGCCCGCTGGCCGGCCCTGGTGGATCTGGGAGGCTACTTGATCAGGTCGAAGATCTTGAAGATCGGCATGTAGAGAGCCACGATCATCGAGCCCACGATCGCTCCCAGGCCGGCAATCATCAGCGGCTCGATGAGAGCGGTGAGCGCCTCGGTGGTCGCCTCCACCTCCTGGTCGTAGAACTCGGCAATCTTGCTCAGCATCGTGTCGAGAGCTCCTGTGTCCTCGCCGACAGCCATCATCTGCACCACCATCGGCGGGAAGACGGCGTGCTGCGACAGCGGGGCCGTGATGGACTCGCCGGAGCGCACGCTTTCTTGGACATCGCGGATCGCGTGCGCCAGGACCATGTTGCCGGTGGTGTCCGAGACGATGTCGAGAGCCTGCAGGATGGGCACACCCGAGTGCATCATGGTGCCGAGGTTGCGGGCGAACCGGGCCAGGGCAATCTTCCGGAAGAGCATGCCGAACACCGGCAACTTGAGCTTCACCGGGTCGACGATCTCCCGCATCCGCTCCAGGTGCTTGACCTTCCGCCACCACACGCTGAACGCTACTCCGCCGATGATCAGCGGGACGATGCCGACCTTGAGTGCGGCAGACATGAGCACGAGGGCCTGGGTGGGTGCCGGCAGCTTGCCGCCTAGCTGCTTGAACAGCCCTGCGAAGACCGGGACGATGAACAGGAGCATGCCAATGACCGCGATCATCGCAATGATGAAGACCATGACCGGATAGGTCATCGCCGACTTCACTTTTCCGCGTAGCCGGACCTCAGCCTCGTAGTTCTCGGCGATCTGCAGCAGGACGGCATCGAGGAAGCCACCTATCTCGCCCGCCTTGGACATGTTGGTCATCAGCGGCGGGAACACCTGCGGGAACTTCGCCATCGACACCGACAACGAGGATCCGGTCTCGATCTCGTTCCGGATCTCGCCGATTACCCGGGCGAGCTCAGGATTCTCGGTCTGCTCGGACAGGATGTTCAGGGCCCTCAGCAGGGACAGCCCTGAGTTGATCATCGTCGCGAACTGCCGGGAGAAGACCGCCAGGTCCTTGAGCTTGACCTTCTTCGCCCCCATGCCGGGGATCTTCAGCTCTTTCTTGAGGCCCTTGGTCTTGCCTTCGGTGATGGAGATGGGCGCATAGCCCATCTGCTTGAGCCGGCTGGCGACCGCGCTCGGGGACTCGGCGTCGATGGATCCCGAGACCAGCTTTCCGGCCCGGTCCCTGACGGAGTACTGGTATGTCGTGGGCATCTGCTCTCCTGACTAACCGCGACCGGCGAGGCGCTGGAAGTCCTCGATGTGGTGGCACTTCTCGAGCCCGGTCTCGTACGTGATCCGTCCCTGCTTGACCAGCTCGGCGAGATGCTGGTCCATGGTGTGCATGCCGAACTTCGCACCGGCCTGCATCGCGGAGTAGATCTGGTGGGTCTTGCCCTCTCGGATCAGGTTGCGGATGGCCGGCGTGACCACCATCACCTCGGTCGCGACGACCCGGCCTTTCCCGTCGGTGGTCCTGGCCAGCGTCTGGCAGACGACCCCCTGGATCGCGCCCGCCAGCTGCACACGCACCTGCTGCTGCTGGTGGGGCGGGAACACGTCGATGATGCGGTCGATCGTCTGCGCGGCGTCGGACGTGTGCAGCGTCGCGTACACCAGGTGACCGGTCTCGGCGGCCGTCAAGGCCACCGAGATGGTCTCCAGGTCACGCATCTCGCCGACCAGGATGATGTCTGGGTCCTGTCGCAGCACGTGTTTGAGTGCAGCCTGGAACGAGTGGGTGTCCTCGCCGACCTCACGCTGGTTGATGATGCAGCTCTTGTGCTGATGCAGGAACTCGATCGGATCCTCGACCGTCATGATGTGGTCGTGGCGCTGGCGGTTCGCCAGGTCGACCAGAGCGGCCAACGTCGTCGACTTGCCGGAGCCGGTGGGGCCTGTGACCAGCACGAACCCACGGGGCAGCATCGCGAAGTTGGACACTGCCGGGGGGACGCCCAGGTCCTCGAGCTTCTTGATCTCGAACGGAATCAGCCGGAACGCCGCGCCTAGCGCGTCGCGCTGGCGGTAGATGTTGACTCGGAAGCGGGCCTTGCCGGGGACCGCGTACGCGAAGTCGAGCTCGAGCACCTCCTCGAACTTCTCCCGCTGCTTCTGCGTCAGGATGGCGTACATCATCCGCTGGATCACCGGCGGCGTGAGCTCGGGCTGGTCCTCGAGTGGCTGAAGGTGGCCATGGTGCCGGACCGTGGGTCGGGCGCCAGCCGCCAGGTGCAGATCGGAGGCGCCCATCTCGAGCACCCGGATCAGCATGTCGGCGAGACTGGGACCCTCGAAGTCGTGGTCGCTCTCGCCGAGGGGCTTGCGCGCCGCAGCGGAGGTGTCGGCCCCGTGCCCGGGCTGGCTGGGCACCTCCGGCGAGGCCTGCCGAGGCGGGACCTCGCGGTCCGGGACAGCCGGGAGCGGGCCGGATGCCTCCGCCGCGCCCCGCGGTGCGAGAGCCGGCGCAGGCACCGCCAGAGCTGCAGGCGCGACCGTGGCTGAAGGCGCCCGCATGGGAGCAGGCGCCAAAGTGGGAGCCGACGGCCGGGGGGCCGGTGACAGCGGGATCGGGGTGAAGCCGGACACGGCAGGGGTGACGCCCAGGTCTGGGGACTGGCTGGCTGGCAAAGTGGTCGCGACGCCGGCCGAAAGGCCAGTCACCGGCGCGACGGGAGCGTCCGGCGTCCAGGACGGATCGAGGGGTGACGCCGCCTGCGGCGCACCGGGTGCCGTCGGCGAGAAGAACTCGTCGAACGCGTTGGTCTCCACGGCAAACTCCTCTCGGCACCTGACGGTGCCCGGTTGCTACAGCAGCATCGGTGCCGCGGCGGCCGGCCTTGAGGCGTTGCCGCTAGTCATCCGCGCCGGCAGTCAGACGACGACGCGCAGGATCTCCTCGAAGGAGGTGACCCCCTCCCCCACCTTGCGCATGCCGTCGTCGCGCAGCGTGGTCATGCCCTGCTCGCGCGCGACCTTGCCGATGGCGGCCGCCGACGCCCGCTCCACGGCCATCCGCTCCACATCCTCCGAGACGACCATCACCTCGTGCAGAGCCAGCCGCCCCTTGTAGCCGGTCTTGGAGCAGTTCGAGCAGCCGATCGGGCGGTAAAGCGTCGGCAGCGGCTCGTCGCGGGTCCAGGGATACCGGTTGGCGACGAGCGACTCCGGCGTCGGGGTGTAGGCCTCCTTGCACTTGGTGCAGAGGCGCCTGGCGAGCCGCTGGGCAAGGACGGCGTCGATCGCCGATCCCACCAGGAAGGGCTCGAGGTCCATCTCGGTGAGCCGGGTGATCGCGCTCGGGGCATCGTTGGTGTGCAGGGTGGACAGCACCAGGTGGCCGGTGAGGGCCGCCTCGACGGCAATCTGAGCCGTTTCATGATCCCGGATCTCACCGATCAGCACGATGTCCGGGTCGGATCGCAGGATCGAGCGCAGGGCGGCAGCGAAGGTGAGCCCCGCCTTGTTGTTGACCTGCACCTGATTGATCAGCGGGATCCGGTACTCCACCGGATCCTCGACGGTGATCACGTTCTTCTCCGGGGTGGAAACGATGTTCAGGGTTGCGTACAAGGTCGTGGACTTGCCCGACCCCGTCGGACCGGTGACCAGGATCATGCCGTAGGGCTTGCCGAAGCTCTGCGAGTAGCGCTCGTAGTTGTTCTGGCTGAACCCGAGGTCGGCCAGGGTCAACATCGCGGTGGAGTTGTCCAGGACCCGCATGACGACCTTTTCGCCCCAGACCGTGGGCAGAGTGGCCACCCGAAGGTCAATCTTCTTGCCGTTCGTGTTCACCGACAACCGGCCGTCCTGCGGCACTCTGCGCTCGGCGATGTTGAGCTCTGCCATGATCTTCAGCCGACTGATCACGCCGGACTGGATGCTCTTGGGTGAGCGCATCACCTCGTGCAGCACTCCGTCGATGCGGAACCGTACCCGCAGCTCCTTCTCGGCCGGCTCGATATGGATGTCGGACGCACGGTCCTGGATCGCTTGGGTGATCAGCAAGTTGACGAACTTGACGATCGGCGCGTCCTCCAGCACCTCCTTGACACTGGCCAGGTCCTGGTTGTCCTCGGCCGTGTCGATGCTCGCGCTGAGGTCGTCCAGGTCTGAGTCAGCCCGCTGGAACCTGTCGATCGCCTGAACCACGTCACCTCGTGTGGCGACGAGAGGCTTGACCTCCAGACCGGTGAGGGAGCGAATGTCGTCGATGGCGAAGACGTTGGCAGGGTCGGCCATGGCGACCAGCAAACGGCCGTCCTCGTAGCCGATGGGCAAGGCGGTGTGGCGTCGGCAGACGGACTCGGGCACCCGGGCAACCGCCGAGCCGTCGACCGGGAACTCCGTCAGGTCGACAAAACGGAGCCCGATCTGCTGGGCCAGCGCCGCTACCAGTTGGCTCTCGGACAGGATGCCTTTGTCCACGAGCACCCGCCCCAGGCTCCGGCCGAGGCGCTGGTGCTCCTCGAAGGCCTCGGTCAACTGGGCGCGCGTAGCAAGCCCGTTATCTAGGAGGATGTCGCCGAGTTGCTTCATCGGGCCGGTTCTCCAAAGGCACTTGAGACGACATGTGCGCGGGCGGTGAGGTTCCAGCCGCCGTGCCGGCTCGCCACGGCGAGGATGATGCAGGCGACGACGAGAACGAGGACCAGGACGAGGCAGTTGACTCGCGCGACACCTGACCGGCCGGACGGGGATTCGGGGGTCCCCGGGCCGGCGGGTGACCAGGCCAGGGCCGTGGCAGCCAGGATGGCGGCCGCCGCCATCAGGCTGGGGTAGGTCCAGTCGAAGTCGACTGCACTGTGCGCGCCGAGCAAGAGACAGCCGGCAGACAACAGGGTGACCGCCCCCCCGTCGGCCCGCCACGCGCTGGGCAGCAGTCGTCGTAACAGAGCGACGGCCACGGCCACGCAGGCGAGCAGGAAGGGGCAGGCCAAGAGCAGACCGCCGTCGCTGAGCGGTTGGAGCAGTCCGCTGTGCACCAGTGCGGAGTGCGGGCCGGCGGCGTCCACGGCACCGGCCTGGCGTCCGAACGAGCCGAACCCCGCGCCGGTCCACGGGTGCTGCGCGAACACCTTGACCGATTGGTGCCAGAACCGGAGCCGATAGTCGCCGTTCTGGGTGACGGACTGCCCAGAACCGCGCACCGCCGTGGCGGCGAGCGCCGACACCCGGTGGCTGAACAGCGGCGGCCCCGGCAGGCCACGAGTGGTGACGACGGCAACGGCTGCAACGCCGACCCAGCGGCATGCGGCGGCTGCCCGGCGGCGTGTGCCGGGAGCGGCCGCTATCGGGACGACGGCTGCGACCAGCCAGCCGACGACGAGCAAGCTCATCGTCGCCCGGCTGGTGGACAACACGATTCCCGCCGAGCCGAGCACCGCGGCCAAGCCGCCGAGCAGGCGCAGCGGCCCGGTTCCAGCCACGGCCAGGCCGGCCCCGACTACCGCGGGAACGAGCAGAAAGGCGGCGTACTGGTTGTGCCAGTAGAAGGTGCCCACCATGACGCCTGCGGGGTCACCACCGCCCACCCAGGCGATGGTCGCCCAGGCGAACTGGGCCACCGCCGACGCCAGGACCACGCCGATCACGACTCTACGGCGTCCGGGGGTGACGGCGTATCCCCGGACAGTGACGAACAAGGCGGCCGCGTAGGCATAGGTCGCCGCCTGACTGGCGCCGAACCAGCCCGTGGGGTCGACCAGGCAGACCAGGACGGGGGCGACGGCCACGGCCGCAGCGAGCGCCAGCGATCGGGTGGTCATCACCCGCCAGGGGCGTACAGCGACCAGCGCAACCACAGCCAGCGGCATCCCGATCGTCAGGGCCCAGGGGTCGCGGCCACCGGTGGCGTGGGTCAGCCCGAAGGCCCACCAGACCAGCGCGACGGCAACGCTGACATGAGCTGCGATGGCCAGCCGGTCCCGCGGCGGGGCGTCGTCGGTCGGGCGCCCATCGGCGAGCGCCGGGATCGCGGTAACGGTCACGGCGTGAGCATCGGCAGGTTCCCGAGAGGGCTTGACCGCTGCGGAACCGCGACCGGAGCTATTCGGCGGGTCGGAGCAGCTCGAGGTAGGCCTTGCCGACCGCACGCCACGAGTAGCGTTCCTCGGCCGTGGTCCGTGCCTGCACCCTTAGCTCGGCCAGCTCAGCCGGATCGAGCGCCGCCGCGCGGCCGAGCAGGCCGACCAGCTCGACCTCGTCGGCGAAGAACCAGGCCGCCGGGCCGGCGACCTCCCGGTTCTCCGGCGTGTCCAGGACCAGGCACAGGTTGCCGGCACCCATGGCCTCGATCAGTGCCGGGTGGGTTCCGCCGACCTCGGTCGCGTGGACGTAGCAGCGGGCGTTGACCTGCAGCCCGCGGTAGCCGTCGCCGTACACCGGACCAGGCAGCACGGCCCGCTCACCGGCCACCGCGCGCACCTCGGCGTCGAGCTCCGGCTCGTAGGTCGCCTGCCCGAGCAGCACCAGCGACAGTCCCGTGGCAGCCGTCGCGTGGGCGCGCGCCACCATCACCGGGTTGTTCTCCCGCTCCCACCGGGAGACGTAGAGCACGTAGTCGTCGGCTTCGACCGTCGTCTGCGGCGGGATCGGGAGGCTTGCGCGGGCGAGCAGGTCGGCCCCGTACGGGATCATCACCGAGTCGGTGTCGTGGCGGACCCGGTAGTAGGTGCGGACCTCGTCCGCGTCGGTCACCAGGACCGAGGCGGAGCGGACCGAGAGCCACTCCCCCATCCGGTACCAGGAGCGGCCGGCGACACCCCACTTGGACCGGCGCCACTCCAGGCCGTCGACGTTGAGCAGCACCCGTCGGCCGAACAGCCGCAGCAGCGGTACGACCGGCGCATTGGCGGCGTTGCAGAGCACGACGTCGCGAGGGCCTCGGGTCAGCACGAGATGCGCCGCCGACAGGAAGGTGTGGACGACGGTGTCGAGGTACTTGCTGCGGATGGTCGGCAGGATGACGAGCCGCACACCCTTCCACGGCGAGGCGTCGGTCGCGTACGCCTTGCGGCAGTAGACCGTCGTCGCGACCTGCTCGTCGACCAGGTGCAGGGCGAGCCGCTCGGCGAAGGTCTCGAACCCGCCGTAGTTGGCCGGGACGCCTCGGGTGCCCAGGATGGCCACGCCGTGGCGGGTCCGGTCCTTGGCCCGTGCTCGGACTGCTCGGCGACGCGGGGTCAGCCCGGCGACCCGGAGCAACGGCACGCCGTGCAGCACCGCGATGCTGCCCACCCGCAGGTCGAGGTCCGCGATCGACGGCGCGATCAGCACGTCGGCGCCCATCGCCGCCAGCCGACCGGCGACCGAGCCGGCCGCGGGCAGCACGCCGGGCGGCGCGATGATGCCGTCGAGCCGCAGCCGCTGCACCTCGGCGACCAACTCGTCGGCGCTGAGGTTGGGGGCCAGCTCGGCGACGATCCGGAACGGCGCGCCCGGGGCTCGGGTCAGGTCGCCGACCAGGCGCCTGCGCTCGCGCTCGGTGCCGATCACGGCGTAGCGCTCGAGCGCCAGCCCGAAGGGTACGAGGGCCCGCCGGCCGCGGCGGAGTCCCGTACGGGTGGCGAGGGCGGCCACGAACAGGAACGACACCACCAGGGCCAGCCAGGCGCGGGACAGGTCACCGCCGAAGCCGACCAGGTCGGCGAGGCCGAGGACCACGGCCATGCCGACGGCCGCCTCGAACGCGGGCTCGATGTTCGACGTGCCCAGCCGCAGGGCACCGCGGCGGTAGAGACCCGCGGCGCGGGTGAGCAGCGGCCACAGCAGGCCGGTCAGCACCGTTGCGGCCTCGTACCGGTGGGCGAAGTGTGCCGGCAGCGGCAGCTGGCCCTCGAAGCGCAGCCGGTAGGCGAGGTAGCAGCCGACTACGGCGCCGAGCGCGTCGATCACCGCGAGGTAGAAGTCCTGGCGCCGCCGCATGAGAGGGATGAGCGCCACGAGCACACCCTAGAGGTCGACGTCCTCGCTCGCGGGCGAAGTCCCGAGGGACGCGCCAGGCGGCGCCTGCTCTCGAACCGCGCGCCCACCTTGCATGAGCGTTGCGCTGCGACGCAGCCAGAACAGTGGCTCGAGCAGCCACCAACCGCGAAGGTGGCGCCGCGCGTAGCGGCGCAAGGCGTCGTCGTACTGCTGCCGGAGCCAACCCCGGCCGCCGCGCCCGACGGTGCTGATGGAGGCTCCCCCCACGTGAGTCACGACAACGTCGGGCACGTAACGGCAGCGACTTCCAGCGGCCGAGAGCCGGCGGGCGAGGTCGAGATCGTTGCCGAACAGCGGATAGGCCTCGTCGAACAAGACAGGCCCAACGGCAGCGCGACGGAGCAGAAGGCAGGCTGCAGCCGGCTGCTCGACGGTGCCTGGAGCACTGGGATCCAGGTCGCGGCAGTACAGCCGCCGCCACGGCCCCCGGAGCAGCCGGTGGCCCGCTGGCAACCGGTCCGCCAGCAGCATGGCGGTGGTCGGCAGCCGTCGCCGGTAGTCCTGGTCCCGTCCTGCCTCGTCCACGAGGCGAGGCGCGGCACCCCAGTAGGCCCGGTCCTCCCCCAGCGCGTCGACCAGCGCCTGCAGATCTGGACCCGTACAGCGAGCGTCCGAGTTGAGCAGCAGCACCAGTGGTGAGTCCGACTGCTCGTAGAGCCGGTTCGAGGCGGCGGCGTAGAGGATGTTGTCCCCGTTCGACAGCAGTACGGCCCCAGGCAGGTCGGCCGCGGCGAGCTCGCCACTGTTGTCCCAGACGAACGTGCGGCGGCTCTCGCCGGAGACCGCCGCGACAGCCTCTTGGGTCAGGCCGGGGGTGCGGTAGTTGACGATGAGCACGTCGACCTTTGCGCGCCCACGTGCTTCATCACTCATCGGTCCCGACCACGGCTCGCGGCTCGCAGCCGACGGCCCTTCGCTCGCATCACGTGGCGGAGCGCCCATGCCTCGGCGATGCCCGGCAGCGATGCCCGCTCGCGGAGCAGGACGCCGAGTAGCACCGTGACATCCCGAATCTGCGCACCGACAAGCCCTCCCGGCCGGCGCCGGCCGTACTTGAAGCGAATCAGGAAACGGTTGCGGACACCGAGCCGGTTGACGTGCTCGGAGGTGGTCCTGGCCGTGCCGCGCAGCGTCCGCGCATGGCGACCCGTGGCGGTCGGCACCACCCAGGACTCCACGCCGATAGCGGCGGCGCGCAGCCCCAGCTCCGCGTCCTCGCGATAGGCGATGAAGTCGCCGTCGAAGAACTCGCCGGTTTCTTGCATCAGGCGCTCGTACGCCGAGCGGGTCACGAGCAGGCACGCTCCGGAGATCCCTGCCACCCGCGTGGGCTGTCGAGGTGCCTCGCTGAGCGGGCGTCCCTGCAGCGCGTCGAGGTGCCGGCCGGTCCGTGTCCAGACGATGCCGGCGGTGTCGACGGTGCCTTCGCCCGTCAGCTCGTCACCGTGGGCCAGCTCGAGCAGCGGACCTGCCAGGCAGGGCCGGGACGCCGCGTGTGCGAACTGCACGAGCTCCGCGGCGGCCTCGGGAGCGAGCGCCACGTCGGGGTTCAGCACCACGACAGCGTCCCACGTCGAGTCCGCGAAGAGGGTGGACAGCACCGCGTTGTGGCCGCCGGCGAAACCGAGGTTGACCGCACTGCGAGCGACGACGACCTGCAGTCCGTCGAACCGCGCCGGCAATGCGTCCCAGCCCGAGCCCGCGGTGTCGATATCCTCGTTGCTCAGCACGTACACCACGCCCGGCACGACCGTCCCGGCCGCCAGCGCGTCGAGACACGTGGCGACCTGGTCCATCCGTGACCGCCACAGCACGATCGAGATGGCGACGCGTGGCGTCAGCTCGGGGCTAGGCGGCACATGCACCGATGGACGATATCCCGGCGGGCAAGGAGGAGACGGACGTGCGCATCGTCTGCATCGCGCCGTACGTCCCGGGAGAGCTGATCGGACATGCCGGCGGTGCCTTCCTCTACCGCTACCTGGCTACGCTTGCCCGCGACCACGATGTGCACCTGCTGGCTCCTGCCACGACCGATAACCTCACATTCCTGCAACACGTGCCGACCGGCGTCCAGGTCCATCTCGTCGCAATCCGGCAGCCCACAGGGGTCGCCCACCGCCAGCGCACCCGCATCCGCAACGCGGTGCGAGGTCTGACGCCCGGCTGGCCGGTCCTGGACGGCTTCCGGCAGGATGTCGCCGCTCGCGCTTTGCTGGCCTCCGCGGACGTGGTGGAGATCCAATGGGATCACATGCTGGCGCTTTTGGACGTTCTCCCGGAGCTAGGCAGCGTTCCCGTGGTGGCGGTGGCGCTGGACATCGTCACGCAGAGCTTCCAGCGGCGGACGGACACCGCTAGCGGCCTGCAGGCGCTGAGCTTGCGCTGCCTGACGCGGCGGGTGGCCGCGCAGGAGCGCCGGCTGCTCAATGCGTGCGCGCACGTCCGGGTGCTGAGCGGCAAGGACGCCAGAGTGATCGAGGCGCTGGGGGTGCGGACGCCCGTCGATGTCGTGCCGCCCCTTCTCGTGGCGCCCGACAAGCCGGCGCCGGCCGGCCGTAGCGGCGTCGTCGCCTGCATCGGCGCGCTCTGGCGACCAGAGAACGTCGACGGCCTGCTCTGGTTCGCCGAAGAGGTCTGGCCGGCCGTGCGCCGAGCATGTCCGGCGGCCCAGCTGGTCCTCACCGGTGCGCGACCGTCAGCCGAGCTCCTGTCGCTGGACGGCAGCGACGGCATCGTTGTAGAGGGATTCCGGGCAGACCTTCGACCGGCCTTCGACCGGGCTGGCGTGTTCGTCGTACCCCTGCGTCAGGGGGCGGGCATCAAGGTGAAGGTTCTTGAGGCCATGCTGCACCGGCTTCCCGTGGTAACCACTGCCGTGGGCGCCGAGGGCATCGAGGACGAGGCACCACCTGGCGCTCTGCTGGTCGCGGCGGACGCACAGAGCATGGCCGCCATGGTGGTCGGCCTGATCGAGGACGCCGGTCAGCGGGCGGCCGCGGCGGAGATTGCGTGGGGGTGGGCCAGGGATCAGTTCTCGGCGGAGCGTGTCGAGGCCCGAGTCTTGGAGATTTATGCCGGCGGGGCCGGCGAGCGCCTCAGAGCCCACGCTCGGTCGAGCTGACCGCGCGCCGCATCCAGCAGGCCCCTCATCCGGGCGCGGGCCACCCACCGGCCCTGCTCTGCTCGCATCGCGCGCAGTGCGAGCGTGAACTGTCGGCACAGGTGCAACAGCAGCGGAAGGTAGCGATGGGAGCGGTACATCCACAGTGCGAGATTGCGTGCCTCGAGGTATGGCGGCGTCATGCCCGGCCGCTGCCAGGCGCGAGCCGCGGGATTCACCCGGACGGACCACCCGGCGGCCAGCAACCTCTGCATGAAGTCGACCTCCTCCACATACAGGTAATACGACTCGTCCAGCCCGCCGACGCCTTCCCATGCCCGCCGGTCGAGCAGAAAGGCCGCCCCGTCGACCCACTCCACGTCCTGGCCGTGGTCGCCCGACGGGCCTGACAGGGGAACGCCTTGACGATGGAAAGGCAACGCGGATCGCTGACCGAGGCCACCACCGGCCGACCACAGCCGCTCCCGGTCGTCAAGCAGGCCGAGCAGCGGGCCGGCCACGGCGACACCTCGGCCACCCAGCGTGCGAGAGAGGTGCGCCAAGGCGTCACGATCCAGGACCGTCTCGTGCGAGAGAACGAGTACAGCCTCCGCATCGCTGCACGCGACGACCCCTGCGTTGACGGCGGCGGCATACCCCGAGTTGGCCGACTGCTCGAGCACCGATACCGCCGGGTACGCAGCGCGGATCGCGGCCACGCTGCCGTCACCGGAGGCGTCGTCGACCACGAGGACCGTGTCCGGCGTGAGGCTCTGACCTAGCACGGAGTCCAGACATGGGCCGATCTCCGGCCAGAACTGGAAGTGCACCACGACGACGGCGACTCTCATGGCGTCAGGCCGTCGCCGTAGGACGACGTGCGTGCAACTGTCTCAGGAGTGGGTCCGGTCGCCCCCCGTCGCCGTCGTCGCCCGGCCCCGCGAGGCGATGCACCGTAGTGGCGCCTGCTGGGACCCGGTGGGACAGGGCGGCTGCGGTCATCACAGTTCCAGCGCCCGCGAGGCCCGGCGCTCGAACTCCTGCACGGAGAACGCCTTGCTCTGGGCTTGTGCAGACGCAGCGAGCCGTCGCAGGGCCAGCGAGTCACGCATCAAGTCTTCCGTAGCCGCGACCAACTCCCGCACGTCCTTCCAGAGGACTCCCGCCGAAGACGTGACAATCTCCCGCTGTCCCCCGTCGTCGAATGCCAGCGGCACACAGCCATAGCTCATGGCCTCCACGGTCGATATACCGAAATGTTCAGCACGCTCCGGGTTCGCGGCAGGACGTTGGTAGCCGGTCGCATGCCAGAACAGGCTGGCCTCTGCATAGGCGCGACTCAGCGCCTCTGCCGTGACATTGACCCTCAGCTCGATGTTGTAGCCGACCGATCGCCTCGACAGGGCCTCGACTGCAGAACGGGCGGCATCGTCGTCTGCGGTCCCGCCCATGAGGGTCAGTCGCCAACCGTCCCGGAGATCGGGAGCCAGGGCCTTGAACGCCTCGATCAGCGCATCCTGTCGTTTGTTGTGACCTCCGGTGAAGAACCGTCCCACGGCCAGGATGGACCGCTGTTTCACGTTGGCGTCGTAGTAGCCTGCCTCGACGGGCGGATTGACCACCGAGGAGTCGAGTCCCCATCGCTGCAGAAGGTGCACTCGAACGAATTCCGAGTAGGTGATGCAGGCGTAATCGCGCAACGCTCGCTCCTGTAGCCGGCGGCGTGGCGCCAGGCCCGACAAGCGAACGAAGGGGAACTGGACCACGAGAAAGGAGCGGGGGCAGAGGCTGACCGGCGGGATCGTGTTGGTCAGACAGATCACCATGTCCCAGGCTGAGCTGGCCCTGGTGAATCCGAGGAGGGACATCCGGGCACGCGCGATAGAGCTGTCATACCCCATGCGCCGCAACGCCTTGGCAGAAGGCGGGTCCGGCGCGGCGACGGTGACCTCGTGGCCCCGGTGTGCGAGGAGCCCGGCCAGCGCATACATGTACTTCTCGCCACCACCCAACGTGCGAAGGTAGGGGTCGAAGAGCAGGACCCGCTTATTCCTTGGCACAGTAGAAGTACCAACTCTTCCCGACACGGCCGCTGAGGAACAAGAACGTGGTCCGGAGGAGTGGCAGGCGCGACCAAGCCGAGATCACCGGTGAGAGGACTCGCTCGACGAAGGAGTGCTGAAGAAGCTTTCCGGTGTGGTCGGCATCGCTTCGCAGCAGCGCATGGAACAGCCATGAGACAGCCGGCACGAAGTTCTTGGTCTCCACCGATCGGACGACGAACCCGGAGTTCTGCAACTGCCGCGACAACGCCGCCTTGGCAAAGATCCGGACGTGGGTCGCGTTCTCGGCGTAGTGCGGGTGAAGCCGGCCGTACAGCCGCTCCGTGTAGCCGGTCGGCACGGCGACGCACAGTATGCCGCCCGGACGCAGTACACGGTGTATCTCCGCCAGCACTGCCTCGGTCTGGGCGATGTGCTCCAGCACCTCCAACAGAACTACCCGGTCGAAGGAGTCGCAGGAGAAGGGCATGGCCGTTGCATCCGCCCGGACGAGCCGCACCCCTTTGTTGCGCGGATCGGCAGCCAGCTGCTCCACAAGTACCGCGTCAATCTCCAGAGCGGTCACCTGGTAGCCGATGTCGTGCAACGCAGCAGAGGTAAGTCCGCCCGCCGCGCCGACGTCAAGCAACTTCTGGCCGTCGCCGCTTCCGAAGTAGCGGTCGTTGAGGTTGTCGATCACTGTTCTCCATCGTCCAGTCGCCGATACGCGTCGTCGATCCGACTGCCCTGCTGCAGTTCCCACAGTCGGACATGGACGGCAAACAGTGAGAACGGCTGGTACAGCGACTCGATCACCCCAGGCATGCCGTCCCGGAACCCCCGTCTCCGCAAGAACCGACTTCCGAATTCGCGTACGACCACGGCGAACAGTGTCCGTGGCGTAACGGGCGGGTGCCTTTGCTGCAACAGCTCCATTGCCTGCACATCGACGTACTGCATCGTCTTGAGCAGGTTGTGCTTCACCGAGCGGTGGCTCAGATGAATCATATGGTGGGTCAGGTCACCGACCTTGCTCCCGGGCGGCAGGCGCAGAGTCTCGTGGATGTCGCCGGTGTAGGTGCCGCCGGCGGTTCGGAAGAGACGAATGTGTTGTTCCTGCCAGCCGCCCCACTCCATCTTCTTGCCGAAGAAGTAGTTGTCGAATGTCACACGCGCGGCATCGAGCTCGGTTCGCGTGACCGACAGGATCTCCCGCGCCAGGGCAGGGCTGACCCGTTCGTCGGCGTCCACCACCAAAGTCCACTCACCCGTGGCGATCTCGATTGCCGCGTTCTTGAATGCGGCGAAGTTGGTGAACTCGCGCACGACCACGCGGGCGTGCATGTCTCGTGCCAGTTGCTCCGTCTCATCGTCGGATCTGGAGTCCACGACCACGACGACCTCGTCCGCGAACTGCAAGGCACGGAGGCACGGGACGATCATCTCGGCCTCGTTGCGGGCGACGACAACGACGGACAGTGTCATGCACGCCGCCAGATGGCTGACCGGACGTCGATGACCGGCACGCCTCGCAGCGCCACCAGCGCCGCAACATAGACAGCGGCCAGGATGCTTGTGGCCGAAACCGTCGCCACGAGACTGCGCGTGTGCAGCGGATAGGCATTGCGCAGCATGAGATAAGCAACCAGCATGGCGGCGGCCGCGAGTGAGGACTTGACCGTCTGCCCGTAGCCCAGCCCACCGCCTGTCTCCCGCCGGTGCAGCCACATCACGTATCCGGCGGAGGTCAGCTCGCAGGCAGTCGTGGCCATGGCCGCTCCCGACGCGCCCAGAAGCGGGATCAGCAGCACGTTCAAGGCAAGATTCACGCACAGCACAACGACCGTCAGTCGGACGAGTACGGACTGCCGGTCGATCGCGACCAGGACGTTGCCGTATACCGCGTTGGGAAACGATGCGGCAGCTCCGACGAGGAGGATCAAGAATGGCGTGGCAGCGGGCCGAAAGGCATCGCTGCTCACCGCGGCGATGATCTGGCGGCGAAGCAGGATCCCACCGACCAGGACCGGTACAGCCATGGCGATCATCACGTCCAGCGCCTTCTGGGACATCGCCTGCAACCGGGCCGCATCCGCTGTCGCGAGTGACGGCATCAGGGCTACCAGCAGGATCGATGGAACGGACACCACGATATCAATCACGCGGTAGGCGACGCCGTAGTACCCGACCTCTGACAGTGGGCGCAGCACGGAGAGCATCACCGTGTCGAGGCGGTAGTACAGGGTGTTCAGGAGCTGAACCAGGCCGAGCGGCAAAGCCAGCAGCACGAGTGGCTTCCATGGCCCCAACCCTAGCGAAGGACGCGCGCGTACCTGCCGCTGTGCGAACAACCACGCGAGAGCCAACCCCACCACTGAGCTGACGATGTAGACGAGCAGCACATCCCGGAACCCGCCGTGCGCAGCGGCGACCACACCGATACCTGCCAGGGTCACGCCCTTGATGGCTACGTCTATCCCTGCGGTCACGTCGTTCCGCACGCGGGCGGCGAACACCACCGCGAGGGCGGACTGGACGGTTGTCAGCACGATCAGGCAGGACAAGAAGGCCACGCCTTCGCTGATGCGCCCTTCGCCTTGGAATATCCACAAACCCAGGCCGAGGCTGATGGGAACCAGGCACAGGCTCACCAACGCCCGCAGGACGAGGGTGCGGGCCAACAGCCGTTCGGCACCTCCGGCGTCTCTGGCCATCTCCCGGGCGGCTATCGTCCCGAGTCCCCCGTCGGCGAGGACGACGAAAAGGGCCACAAATGCGAGCGCGGAGGTGAGCTCACCGTACGATCGCGGACCGAGGTAACCGGTGAGCAGGCGCAGCGTCAGCACCGAAAGCAGAAGACCGACAAGGCGCCCCAGGACCTGTGCGACCACGTTGTAAGCGATCAGACGCCGGGATGCCGACGGGGGGTCCGCGGGCGGACTACCCGCCATGACGGCCTTCCCGACGGTGTCCTACGGGGAGCCACCGCCCGGAAACGAGCGGCGTTGGCCGCGGGGCGGGAGGCATGGCCCCATGATGCACCCGCTGGACGCCGCGGCCATGGATCATTCGCAGGGGTGTCGGCACTTCCGCGCGCTCCAGGCCGATCACGACGGTCGCTGGGACTCGCGTCCGATGAGGGCATCGGCCACGGTGTGCAGGGCCTTGGCGATCGGGTCGTCCGGGCGCAGGTCGATGACGCTGGCGTCGGCGAAGCCGAGCCGTACGGTCGAGCGGTGCTGGACCGGGGCGGTCGGGGCGGTACGGATCGCGCGCTCGAGCAGCTGCCGGGCGGAGGACGGTACGGAGGTCGTGCGCGGGGGCGGGCCCGGCGGGGGCGGCATCGTCGGGAGGGACGTGGCCGGAGGTGCCGGCCGCGGCGGGACGACAGCGACGGCGGGTACGGCCACGGGGGCCGGCGGTGCGGTGACCGCTGGAGCCGGCGCGGTGGGGACTGCCGGCCCGGATTGCGGTACGGCGCGGGCGGCCTCGTACGCGAGCGGGGTCGCCATCTCGCGCTGGGCCGGGGGCGCCGGCCGGTCGAGCGCCGTCAGCGCGGGCGCCGGCGGCGCGGGCGCCGTCGGCGCGGACACCGCGAAGGGCGCGGGGTGCGGTTCCGGCTGGAGGTCGGCCGGTGCCGCTGTCCAGGCCGCCGCGGCTGGGGACGTACCGAAGACCGCGTCGATCGCGGCAGCGGCGGCGGTGTGCAGGCTGACCGGCGCGCTCGGGGTGGCCCTCGTCGCCGCGACGGCCTCCCACTCCGTGGCCCAGTGCAGCTCAGCAGGCTTCTCCACGGCGACCGCCGGCACCGGCTGGGACACCGGTGCTGCAGCCGCAACCTCGACGGCAGGAGCGTCGGCGACCGGCTCGACCTGGGCGGGCACCGGGGGGCTGGAGGTCCAGCGTGACGCCGGCACCGCGGTCTCCCGTACGGGCTCCGGTTGGTGGGCCGGCGCCTCGGTCACCGCCGTCGGGGTAAGGGTCCAGCCCGGGTGCACCGCGACGCCACCCGGCTGGCCGTGCCGGCCCGGTCCGCGTCGAGGAAGATGAGGCATCAAGGACGTCAGCCGCTAGACGTGCGCAGCCTGGACGTCGTCGAGGGACTCGGCGACGGAGTACAGCAGCGCCAGCAGGACAGCCTTGACCGACTCGCGGTCGGTGGCGTCACAGGGCAGGACGGGCACGTTGTCCGCGAGCTGCAGGGTCTCGCGGATCTGCGCCTCGGTGCCCGGCTCCATGCCCTCGGCCCGGTTGAGCCCCACGGCGAACGGTACGTGCGCCATCCGCCGGAAGGCGGCCAGGATGCCGACCGCCTCGTCGAGGGACTCCATCCGGGTCGCGTCGAGCAGCAGGATGTAGCCGATCATGCCCTCGCCGAGGATCTCCCACATGAAGTCGAACCGGTCCTGGCCGGGCGTGCCGAACAGGTAGAGCACCAGGTCCTTGTCGATGGTGATCCGGCCGAAGTCCATCGCGACGGTCGTCTCGCTCTTGCGCGACTTGGTCTCGTCGGTGATGTCCTTCTCGGTGGACAGGACGGTGATCTCGCTGATGGTGCGGATCAGGGTGGACTTGCCGGCCGAGAAGGGGCCGGTGACCACGATCTTGACGGCCTGACCACTGGAACGGCGCCTGGGACGCATCGACATCTCACAACCCCCGCACGCCGGCGATAAGACGGAGCAGCAGACTCTTGTTCACACTCGGGTCCCGCTCGATGTACGGCGAGGAGGCGGGTGCGACAGCCGCGGCGACGGCTGAGCTGCCCACGACCGAACCGCCGGAGTGGGAGCCCACCGCGTTGACGGCGGTCATCGTTGACGCTGGCACGTGGTCCTCGGGGTGGTCGGGGGTACGCCGCGGCAGGAAGGGCTCAGGCCGCGCCGGGGTGACGTTGCGGTCCTCGGGACGGACCGGGGTCTCCCCCGTGGGCGTCGCCGAGAGCATGGCGGAGCCGGACATCGACGACGACTGCTGGGGGAAGGCAGCGTGCTGCTCGACCGGGGCCGGCTCGGCGGTGCCGGAGACCGCAGCGGCCAGGGAGGACGACGACACCGGGATGCCAGTCTCCAACCGGGACAGCACGTGGTGGCGGCGGATCAGTGCGGACGCGGCGTCACCATCGTCACCGCCTCGTACGGCCAGCAGTCCACGGTCGACCATGGCGGCCAGCGCAGAGACGCAGGTGAACTCGCCCCTGCCGGTCAGTGCGATCAGCTCGTGGACGCCACGGCGACCGTCGACCAGGCCGAGCATCGACCACTCGTCGGCGTTGATGGACAGGTCAGCGGGGGCGTGCGCGCTGATCACCAGGACCGAGTCGGGCGAGGGAATCGTACGGGACACGGTCTGCCAGTAGTCCAGCCGGCGGCGGGCCTCGCTGACCACGTCGTCGACCGGGAGCGCGACGCCCAGGTCGTCCGGGTTGGTCTCGTCGACGACGAAGCCGAAGTCGCCTTCTGGCCAGCGCAGCAGGTCGAACACCGAGTCGACGGCCTGCTCGGCCATCAACGACGTGAGCACGGACTCGTCGGCGGCACCGGCCTCCGCAAGAGCCTTGGCCAGACCGATGCCGGGGTCGCCGGCGGCCCGGTCCACGGCCTGCATCAGTGCCTCGTCGCTCACGTGCCCGGCACCGACCAGCCGGCGACCGAGAGCCTGGCGGCCCTGGTCTGCGCTGGCTCCGGTGACGGACCCCGAGTTGAAGAACACGACTCCGTGCAGGTCGCCGCGGCGCAGGTGCAGGCCGCCCGTCTTCTTCGTGAAGCTCAGCAGCTGGAAGATGTCCGGGAGGCTGAAAGCGTCGAGTGTGCCCTCGAGTCTCACGCCCGCTCCCTCATCTCAAAAGACCTCATGGTTTGTCCTGCAGGGGAAGTGCCGGAAGCAGGTCAGGACCACGGGGTGGGCTCGCCCGGCAGGGGCGAGCTCGGAGCGTAGGACGTCCAACCGCTGCCACCTTGGCCGGTGCCGTTGCCGTTGTCCTCGGGGGCACCGACCGGCGCGTACGACGGCATGCCCGCCGGGGCCAGCGGAGGCTGGGTCGGCTGGTGGTAGAGCGGGGCGGCGGGCTGCTGGTGCTGGGCCATCACGTCGTGCACGTGCTGCTGGGCCTGGGCCGCGTGGGCCGCCATGGCCTCCGCCGCGTCGTCCTCACGCAGCACGTTGGCCACGGAGATCGCGGCACGGCGCACCTCGTAGAGCATGAGTCCGGCCTTGGCGCCGGCGGCGGCAACCGCGACCAGCACGGCCTCGTTGTCGCAGGAGACC
Source organism: Frankiales bacterium (assembly GCA_033851545.1). GTDB lineage: Bacteria > Actinomycetota > Actinomycetes > JAWWOL01 > JAWWOL01 > JAWWOL01. The sequence continues at coordinate 32,034 of JAWWOO010000010.1, forward strand.
AGGTAGACGGTGCCGGACTCGCCCTCGATGTAGACCTGGGAGAGCTCACCTCGGCCGAGCCCCTCGGCTGCCCGCTCGCCGAGCGAGAGCAGGGCGGCGCTCATCGCGGCCACCCGGTCCTCGTTCATGCCGGGGGGTAGCGCCGACACCATGGGCAGGCCGTCGAAGGAGACCACCGCGGCGGCCTCAATCTCCGGGGCCTGGGACAGCAGGTCGGCGACGACGCGATCAAGCCGACCGGAGCGGCTCACAGGTTCTCCGGACAGCGGCCGCAGGTCGGACATCTCGCACCACTCCTCGTCGCAGCCCTGGTGGTCCTACCAGGAGCCTCCCGATTTCCTTCGGCGGACAAGGCCGATTGCTTGAACCCCGCAGGCAATGTTCCTGACCGTTCCGCCGCATTCTCAGGGTCCTGACGGGTTTCAGGCGGGTTTCGTACGGGCGGCCAGCGCGGCCTCCCCGGCAAGGCGCATCGCCTCGAGCGGGGCCGGGCGGCCGGTCATCAGCTCGACCTGGGTGGCCGCCTGCCCGACGAGCATGGCCAGCCCACCGGCCACCGGGGCGCCGGCCGCCATCGCGGCGGCCGCGAGCCGGGTCGGCCACGGGGCGTACAGCACGTCCATCAGCGGCAGGTCCGCCTGCCAGCCCCAGGCAGCCATCGCGTCGGTGGCCCCAGCGGGTGTGGTCGAGACGACCAGGTCGTGGCCGGCGAGGTCGCGGACCGACGACGGCCAGGGCGCTCCGGTGACCGGGATGCCCAGGCGCTGCCCCAGCTCGACCAGGTCGGCTGCGGCGCCAGGACGCCGTACAGCGAGCGTGACCGAGGTGGCACCGAGCCGGGCCAGCGCCACGAGCACCGCCCGCGCCGTCCCACCACCCCCCAACACCGCAGCGGCGGCGGGTGAGGTGACGCCGATCTCGGCAAGGGCGAGCAGCACGCCGTCCACGTCGGTGTTGTGCGCCGTGGTCTGTCCGTCGGTCATCACCAGCGTGTTGGCGGCCCCGACGAGCAGAGCCGAGTCGGCACAGTGGTCGGCGACCTCGAGTGCCCGGGCCTTCAACGGCATGGTCAGCGACAGCCCGGCCCAGGCCGGGTCGGCGGTGCAGGTCGCCACCACATCGGCGAGCCCGGCCTCGTCGCACTCGACCAGGTCGTAGGTCCAGTCCAGGCCGAGCTCGGCGTAGGCGGCGCGGTGCAGGACGGGCGAGAGCGAGTGCGCGATCGGCGAGCCCAGGACGGCGGCCCTGCGGGTCAACTGATCACGCCGTTGGCCTTGGCCAGTGCCTTGAACTGCAGGAACTCCGCATAGTTGTTCGTGAACTTGGCGTCGCCCTGCTTGTCGATGGTGACGAAGAACGTCCAGTTGCCGTCCGCGGGCTCGAGCGCGTCCTTGAGCGCCCGCGCCCCGGGCGAGTCGATCGGCGTGGGTGGCAGCCCGAGGTGCTGATAGGTGTTGTACGGGGACGGGTTCTGCAGGTCGGCGCTGGACAGGTGACCCTTGCGCTGGGGCAGCACGTAGTTGAGCGTCGAGTCGAGCTGGAGCTTGGTCTTCTTGGCCAGCCGGTTGTAGATCACCCGGGCGATCTTGGGCCCGTCGGCCGGCTTGCCTGCTTCCTTCTCGATGATCGAGGCGATCATGAGCACCTCGTACGGGGTGTGGTGCACCTTGGTCATGGAGTTCTGCAGGTCCAGCGCGACCGCCTCGTCGTTGAACTTCGCCACCATCTGCTGCATGGCGGCGAGCGCGTCGGCCCGCGGGTCGAACTGGTAGGTCGCCGGATAGAGGAAGCCTTCGAGTGAGGTCGGCTTGGCCCACTGCGGCAGGTCGATCGCGCTTGGGTTGGCCGAGGCCTTCTGCAGCGCGTCCGGCGCCAGCGCCGTCCCGCCGGCGATCAGTGCCAGCGCCCGCGCCATCGACGTGCCCTCAGGGACGGTGACCTTGGTCCGCATCTTGCTGCGCGGGTCGAGCAGCAGGGCGACCGCTGAGGCCGCCGACATGTGCTGGCGCAGCTGGTAGTAGCCGGGCGCGACCGTCTTGACCGTGGTCTGCGCGTTGAAGGCCTTGGTGAACGCGCCCGTGCTGCGGACCACGTGCGCCTTGAGCATGGCGGCGCCGACATCGTGGACCGTCGCCTTGGCGCCGACCTGGACGATCTGGCTGCCGGTGCCCACCGTCTTGTAGTCGCGGGTGGAGCTGAACGTGTCGACCAGCTGGTTCTTGCCGACCACGATCAGCTGGATCATCACCGCCAGCATCGCCAGGCTGACCACCAGCGTGATGCCCCGCCGGATCCACAGCCGCCGCTGGCTGCGCGGCGGCGGCTGCGCACCCCCTGATCCGCGACTCGGGAAGAGGCCGAGATCGAGGTCGGTCACGCTGCCACTCCTGCCCCTGCGGTCATGCCGTGCTCGTCGGGATGATGTCGCCGGGCGGGGAGCCGACGGCCCGCTCGTGGTCGAGGGCGGACTGCAGGATCACCACCGCGGCCGCCTGGTCGATCTGCTGCCGGCGCTTGCGGGCACCGGCCTTGGGTGCTGACGCGATCAGGCTGCGGGTCGCCGAGACGGTGGACAACCGCTCGTCCGCCAAGCGTACCGGGACCGGCGCCACCAGAACGGCCAACGCGCGGGCGTAGTCCCGGGCGACAGCGGCTGCCGGTCCTTCGCTGCCGTTGAGCGACCGCGGCAGCCCGACGACCACCTCGACAGCCTCGCGCTCGAGCGTCAGGGCCCTGAGCCGGTCCAGGTCGGTGCCCCCGCGCAGGTCCCGTCGGAGCGTCTCGACCGGGCTGGCCAGCATCGCCGAGGCGTCGCTGGCCGCGACACCGACCCGTACCGAGCCGACGTCGACGCCGATCCGGACGCCGGGTCTCATCCGCCGGCCGCCTGGCCGATCCGCTGCCGCAACGCCGCGAGCGCCTCCTCGACAGCGGACGGGTCCGTGCCGCCGCCCTGGGCGAGGTCGTCCTTGCCACCACCACCGCCGCCGAGCACGCCGGCGCCCAGCCGGACCAGCTCGCCGGCCTTGAGGCCCCGGCCCCGCGCCGCTTCGTTGACGGCGACGACGAGCACCGGCTTGTCACCCGCGAGGCCGATGACCGCTGCCACGCCCGGGCGCCCGGCGTCGAGCCTGCCGCGTACGTCGACCGCCAGCTTGCGCACGTCGTCCGCGCTCACCGAGCCGGCCGCGTGCGTCACCACCGCGACGCCGTCGATGTCGGCCGCCCCCCGGGCCAGGTCGGGCGCCGCCCGCAGCACTGCTGCGGCGCGCAGCCGGTCGAGCTCGCGCTCGGCATCACGCAGCCGACCGGTCAGTGCGGCGATCCGCTCGGGGAGCTCCTCGGCGCTGTGCAGCTTGAGCGACTCGCTGACCTGGCTGACCAGTACGTGCTCGCGGGCGAGGTAGCGGAAGGCGTCCAGCCCGACCAGCGCGTCGACCCGGCGGACGCCGGCGCCGATGGAGGACTCGCCGAGCAGCTTGACCAGGCCGAGCTGGGCCGACGAGCCGGCGTGGGTGCCGCCGCAGAGCTCGCGGGCGTAGTCGCCCACCTCGACGACCCGCACCTGGTCGCCGTACTTCTCCCCGAACAGGGCCATGGCGCCGATCCGCCTGGCCTCCTCCTGGGTGGTGACGAAGGCGCGCACCTCGAGATCCTCGATCAGGACAGCGTTGACCTCGTCCTCGATGTCGTGCAGCACCGAGGGCACGACGGCGGTCGGCGAGGCGAAGTCGAACCGCAGCCGGCCGGGCGCGTTGTACGAGCCGGCCTGGGTCGCCGTCTCCCCCAGCGCCTTGCGCAGCGCCTGGTGCAGCAGGTGGGTGGCGGTGTGCGCGCGGGAGATCGACATCCGGCGCGGCACGTCGACCTCGGCCAGCGCCTGGTCGCCGACGGTCACCTCGCCCTTGCGGACGACGCCGCGGTGGACGACCAGACCCGGCACCGGCCGCTGGACGTCGAGCACCTCGACGACCGCCCCGCTGGCCAGCCGGATGAACCCGGCGTCGGCGATCTGCCCACCGGCCTCGGCGTAGAACGGGGTCCGGTCCAGCACCAGCTCGATCTCGTCGCCGGCGCCCGCGGCCGGCACGCCGACCCCACCCGCCAGCAGTCCCCGTACGGTCGCCTCTCCGGTCACCGCTTCGTAGCCGGTGAACAGGGAGGGACCCGTGGCGTCGACGAGGTCGCGGTAGGCCGAGACGTCCGTGCCGCCGGCCTTCTTGTCGTAGGCGTCCTGCTTCGCCGCCTGGCGCTGCTGTGCCATCAGCCGGCGGAATCCCTCCTCGTCGACGGTCAGGCCGGCGTCCGCCGCCATCTCGAGCGTGAGGTCGATCGGGAAGCCGTAGGTGTCGTGCAGCTCGAACGCGCGGGCGCCGTCGAGCAGTGTCGAGCCGCTGCCGGTCGCCTCTGCCGCAGCGTTCTCGAACCGCAGTGTGCCGCTGCGCAGCGTCTGCGCGAACGACTCCTCCTCGGCGACCACGACGGCGAGGATCCGCGCGGCCTGGTCGGCGAGCTCTGGGTAGGACGGGGTCATCACGTCGAGCGCCTGCTGGACCAGCTCGCGCATCACCGGTCCATCGGCCCCGAGCAGGCGGGCGTTGCGGATGACCCTGCGCAGCATCCGGCGCAGCACGTAGCCGCGCCCCTCGTTGCTCGGGGTGACACCGTCGCCGACGATCATCGTGGCGGTCCGGGTGTGGTCCGCGATCACCCGCAGCCGTACGTCCTGCGCGTGGTCGGCGTTGTAGGTCACACCGGTCAGCCGGCCGGCGAGGTCGAGGATGGGGCGGAGCAGGTCGGTCTCGTAGACGTTGTCGACCCCCTGGAGCAGGGCGGCCATCCGCTCGACGCCGAGGCCGGTGTCGATGTTCTTGGCCGGCAGCTCGCCGAGGATCGGGAAGTCGTCCTTGCTTTGGCCAGCGCCGCGCACGTACTGCATGAAGACGAGGTTCCAGACCTCGAGGTAGCGGTCCTCGTCGGCGATCGGGCCGCCTTCCTTGCCGTACTCGGGGCCGCGGTCGAAGTAGATCTCCGAGCAGGGTCCGCAGGGGCCCGGGACGCCCATCGACCAGAAGTTGTCCTCCATGCCCCGCCGCTGGACCCGCTCGGGCGGCAGCCCGACCACGTCGGTCCACAGCGAGAAGGCCTCGTCGTCGTCGAAGAAGATCGTGGCCCACAGCCGTTCCGGGTCGAAGCCGAAGCCGCCGTCCTCGACGCTGGAGGTCAGCAGCTCCCAGGCCATCGGGATCGCCTGGTCCTTGAAGTAGTCACCGAAGCTGAAGTTGCCGGCCATCTGGAAGAAGGTGAGGTGCCGGGTCGTGGTGCCGACCACGTCGATGTCCGGGGTCCGCACGCACTTCTGGATGCTGGTCGCCCGCGGCCACGGCGGGGTCTGTTCCAGCAGGAAGTACGGCTTGAGCGGCACCATCCCAGCGGGGACCAGCAGCAGGGTCGGGTCATCCGAGATGAGCGACGCGGACGGCACGACGGTGTGGCCACGGCTCTCGAAGTACGCGAGGAAGCGGCGGTTGATCTCGGCGGACTGCATGCTGGGCCTTATCGGTTTGGGGCGGGAAGGCGGTGTTAGCTCGCTGCACCATCATCGTCGAGACCCAGGACGGTGCGCAGTTCGGTTTCCCGCTCGAGCATGGCGACCTGGACCTCGTCCCCGAAGTCCCGTACGGCTTCGGTCAGGTCGGCCAGTCCGGAGCGCACCGACCCGGCCACCCCGGACGGGCTCAGCGAGTCGGCGGTCTTCTGCACCTTGCGGACGACGAGGATGCCGACCGAGGCGCCCAGCCCGATCCAGAACAAGCGGCGCATCTCAGCCCTTCTTCCTGGCGGCGCGGGCGGCCTTGGCCTCTGCCCTGAGCTGGGCCCTGACCCGCTTGTCCTCGGCCTCGCTCTTCTTGGCCCCGAGTGCCTTGCGTACGCCGTAGGAGAACGCGGCCGCCTTGATCGCCGGGCCGCCGAGGGTCGCCGCGAAGACCGAGCTCAGGCCGGAGACGTTGGTGGTGACCTTCTCGACGTTGCCGGTGATCGCGTCGACCCGTACCAGCTGGTCGTTCACGTGGTCGACCGACACCGTGACGCCCTGCAGGGTCGGGATCAGCTCGTCGGTGATCCGGCGCACGCTGTTCTGCGTCTCGGCGATGACCGCACCGAGCTTGGCGGCGAGCAGGTAGGCAAGCGCCAGCAGCAGCGCCGCCAGGGCGCTGGCCAGGATGATCCCGCTGATCTGCCATCCGGACACGGCTGGGGCTCCTTCGTCGCTTACGGTTCGTACGGCGTGCCGCTCATACGTCGGTCGATACCGTATCGGGCCGCTGGCCCCGCGTCAGTCAGCACCGTCCCGCGCTACGTCCGCGGTTGCTCCCTGGTCAGGTCGCTCGGCTACCCGGCGGTCACCCCGCACAGGCGTTCGGGTCGTCGAAGTGTCCAGGTGTCGACGGGTAGGCGCTGCCGCTGCCGTGCTGGTTGTCACCGGGGTAGACCAGCGCGAGCTCGTCGTAGGCGGAGGTGCCGTTCGTCGTCACGTCGGACGCGCTCTGCCCGGCGCCCACCGAGTAGGACCAGCGCTGCAGGAAGGACTGCATCGCCGGACTGTGCTGGCGGACGTCGTTGAAGCCGCCGTAGGCAGCATTGCAGTGGGTGTACAGGTTGTACGCGCCGTTCCAGTCCAGCAGCCGGTCGCCCGGATTAGGCCCGTTGTCCGCGACGTCGCCTTGCAGGACGTCACGGTCCATGCCGCCGTAGATCCAGTCGATGCCCTGGTGGTGCTGGTCGTTGGCCGGGTTGGCGTCGTTCATGCTGGTCATCTCGAACCACGAGCACGGGTCGGCCGTGCTGGCGCCGCTGGTGCCCGGCCAGGCGGCCGCGGTGCAGCCGACGCCGGGGGTGTACGACCCGCGTGGCCGCCAGTCGATGATGTCCGAGCCGAGCACGCCGGTCTTGGGGTCTAGGGACGGACCGGAGGTTGCGCCACTGCCGCCGAAGACGTAGTCGACCAGCGCATCCTTGGTGCCGCGGTCGTTCGGATTGGCCGGGTCGGCGCTGCCCTTGCCGCCCCACAGGACGTCGGCGCCGTCGTCGCCGAACACGGTATCCCCGCCGCTGTCGCCGTTGACGAGGTCGTCACCGTGCCCGCCGTGGAGGGCGTCGTTGCCGTCACCGCCGCGCATCCGGTCGTTGCCACCCTCGGCGACCCCGTCGTGCGGCATGGCGGCAGCTGTGCCGGTCGCGGCGAAGGTGTCGCCCGTGACGTCGTGGCGCAGGTCGGTGACCCGGGTGACCGAACCCTTGAGGAAGCCCTCGTAGTGGATGGCCGGCACCTGGTTCATGTCCACCGTGAAGGCGTTGGCGCCGCTCTGCCACTTGTCGACGATCCCACCGCGGTCACCGAGCATCGCGTCGTTGCCCGCGTCACCGGACATCCGGTCGTCCCCGAGCTCGCCGTACATGTCGTCGTCCCCGTTGCCGCCGGACATCGTGTCGCTGCCGTCCTGGCCGTACATGAAGTCCGCGCCGTCGTCGCCGTAGATCGTGTCGTCACCCGAAGCACCTGCCGGCTCGCAGGTGGCCTGTGCCGTGGTGCAGAAGCGGGTCGAGGCTGCTCCCACGCCGTGCCGGACGTAGGCCGCGTCGGCCGGGATCGCGGCGGGGTCGTAGCGGCCGGCGTAGATCCGATCGGTCAGGGCGCCCACGGATCCCACGATGTCGCGGACGGCCGTGCCGTTGTCGCCGAGCTCGAAGTCGGAGCCGCCATCACCGTGGATGTCGTCGCCGGTGTCCCTGAAGACCGCGGTGGAACTGCCGCCGATCAGGTCGTCCTGGCCGTTGGGGCCGGAGACGTCGCCGGGATCCGGCGCAGGGACCGGCCCGGGCCAGCCACCCGAGGGTGCCGTGACCGTGATGCCGGCCTCGGCGAGGGTGCGGTCGCCGTAGAGGGTGTCGTGGCCGCCGTTGCCCTCGGCGTAGTCGTCACCGGCCCCGCCGCTGATCTGGTCGTTGCCGTCCTGACCCAGGACGACATCGACCCCGGCACCGCCGGAGAGCTGGTCGTCGCCCGCCACCGGACGGGTCGGCGCGCCCAGGTAACCGTTCGACCAGGACAGGTCGAGCAGTCGCAGCGAGCGCGGTGTCTCCAGGGTCGGCTGACTGCCGACCCGTACGGTCAGCGGGTTGACCGTCCCTGCCCGGCTGACCACGGCGTTGTCGCCGGTGACCAGGTCGTCGCCGGTGCCGCCGAAGATGACGTCACCGGTGTCCGGCTGGCCCTGCGTGGTGACGCCGCTGTCGGCACCGAGCAGGGTCGAGCTGCCACCGACCAGGTCGTCGTCGCCGCCGTCGCCCTGGATCCAGTCACGTCCCGGACCGCCCTCGGCGTAGTCGCCGTCGGCGCCGCCCAGGATCCGGTCGTTGCCCGACTGGCCGAGCACGACGTCGGAACCCGCGTCGCCGGTGACGTAGTCCGCCCCGGACGTGCCGGCAGTGGGCGTGTCTCCCAAGTCGTAGGGCTGGATGCTCCGCGTCACCACGGCGGCCGATCCGACGACGTCGCTGTTACTGCGATGCGTCGTCAGGCCACTCGGCGCGAGGGCAGGATCGCGGGTGACGAGGCCGTTGTCGGCCAGCACCACGTCCGCGTCATCGCCTCCGGCGATGGTGTCCCCGGCGTCGAGCTGCCCGGCGGTGGCCTGTCCGGAGCCGGACTCGGCGACGGAGGACCCGCCGACGATGTCGTCCTGCCCCGCGTCACCGAAGAGCGGGTCGGCGCCCTGGCCGCCTTCGACGTAGTCGTCGCCGGCGTCCCCGTGCACCGTGTCGCTGCCGCCCTGTCCGAACAGGGCGTCACCCTGGTCGCCACCGGTGATGGTGTCGTTGCCGGAGGTGCCCGCGACCGGCGCGTAGCCGAGATCCAGGAGGGTCACATGCCGGCCCACCGTCATGCCGCGTCCCTTGAGGACCGGATCGGTGGCGGCGAGAGTGGCGGTCGGCGTGATGACCGCGTTGTCGCCGGAGACCACGTCGTCCCCCGTACCGCCGGAGAGGGTGTCCCCCGTGTCGGGGTAGCCGGAAGCGTCCTTGGCCGAGGTCAGGCCGGGCGTCTGGCTGCTGCCGCCGATCAGGTCGTCGGCACCCGCCTCGCCATAGACCGTGTCCGCCCCGCCGTTGCCCTCGAGGTGGTCGTTGCCGTCGCCGCCGTAGACGAAGTCGGCCGCGAGCCCGCCGTACGCGTGGTCGGCGTCGGCGCCGCCGTAGACGTGGTCGGCGCCGCCCAGGGCGGTCCCGGTGTCGGCAAGATCGAAGACCACGCCTGCTCCGGAGCCATCCCCGGTGCCGTTGTCACCGATCAGGACGTCGAGGCCGCTGTCGCCGTACAGCGTGTCGCCGCTGTCCGGTCGGCCGGCGGTCGTGGTGCCGCCGAGCACGAGGTCGTTGCCCTCGCCGCCGAACAGCGTGTCCACGTCGTCGTTGCCCTCGACCACGTCGGCGCCCGCGTTGCCGTAGACGGTGTCGTTGCCGGCGTTGCCGTAGAGGTGGTCGGCGTCCGCGTCACCCTGGAGGACGTCGCCACCGGTCCCCCCGAAGACCGTGTCGGCCCCGCCACCCGCGTAGACGTGGTCGTCCCCTGCACCGGCGCAGACGAGGTCGTCGCCGCCGTTGGTGTAGGCGTAGTCGTCCCCACCGCCCGCGTTGACGTTGTCGACCCCGTTGCCGCCGATGATGAGGTCGGCGGCGTCCCTGTTGGCCACGTCACCGCTGGTCACCGGGTGCTCAGCGGGCGCGTCGGACTGGTCGATGCCAGGACCTGACCCCGGCCCTGAGCAGGTGTCGGCGTGCGTGCCAGTGCCGTCGGTGAAGGTGTCGTGGTCACCGTAGATCAGCGAGTTGCCGTCGCCGCCGAAGATGCGGTCCGTGCCGCCGCCACCCACCAGCGTCTTGGGACTGCCGGGATGGGTGTCGGCGATCGGGGTGATCCGGTAGTGCGCCGTCCCGACCGCGTCGGTGCTGTTGACGGTGTCGACGTTGGACGGCTGCGCCGCCAGGTAGTCGTCACCGCGCCCGCCGTACAACCCGTCGGTGCCGTCACCGCCGACCAGGACGTCACTGCCGCCCATGCCGTAGACGGTGTCGTGCTGCGAGGGCGTGGAGTGGCCGATGACGAAGTCGGGCGCGTCGGAGCCGGTCACCACGTCATTGCCAGCACCGGTGTCGACGACGTTGCGTCCGGCCGGTCCCTGCGGGTCGGCGGACCCGACCCCGTCCGGTGCCTCGTCACCGGCCGACGGAGGTGCCCCGGTGAAGATGACGTCGGGCCCGGAGCCGCCGTTGATCGAGTCACTGCCGGTGCCGCCGTACATCCGGGTGCCCGGGTCGACGTAGAGCGACCGGGCGAACCCGGGATGGTCCGTGTCGGCAAGCGGGCTGTCCTGCGCCACCGACATCTGGTCGTCGCCGGCACCTCCGAACACGGTCGAGCCACCCAGACCGATGGCGAGGACGTCGTTGCCCGCGCCTCCGTCTGCGGGCGCCTCGTTGTCGGCGGCGGTGATCCCGGTGGGCACCACGGCGGTCACCGTGACCTTGACCGGCTTGTCCGGGTCGCTGCCGTCGCCGATCGCCGTCGTGTCGACGGAGGCGGTGGCGTAGGACAGCTGCCCGTCACCGAGGACGGTGTCCTGCTGGTTCCCCACGGTGATGTGGTCGTTGCCGCCGTCGCCGGCCACGATGGCGGCCAGTGCCGGGTCGATGGCCGCGGTGATGTCAGGACGGTCGCCGGTGGTGATGACGTCGTTGCCTCCACCACCGTCGATGTACGCCGGGCCGGTGCCGGTCTTGATGACGTCGTCGTTGCTGCCGCCGAAAACCACGGCCTTGTCGGTGAACTGGGTGCCGGCCGCCTTGCCCTGGAGCAGCAGCTTGAGCTTGCCCGAGTAGCCCTTGGCATCGAGCACCACGGTGTCCACCCCGTCGAAGGTCTGGCTGATGCCGAGCGCCTGGACCGTCGCCGACGTGCCGGACTGGCGGACCACCCAGGTCTCGTCGGCGCCGTTGGCGTCCCACAGCGCGTCACCCCGCGGGTGGGAGGACCCATCCCCGCCGAGGTTGCCCGCGTACAGGTAGAGGACCCCGTCCTTGACCCCGCCCAGCCGGGGCGGCGGCGGCGTGCAGTCGGGCTTGACGGAGAAGTCGAGCAGCTTGATGTCGACCAGAGTGAAGTCGAACGAGATGCTGAACGGCGAGAAGCCGATCGTGACGAACACCTTGAGGAACAGCGACAGGTCGCCGCCGACGTTGAACAGGCAGATCGGGTTGCGGAGGGCCGCTGCGACGAACTCGTCGAACCGGAACTTCCCGTCGTTGTCCGGGTCGTTCCAGTAGAAGTTCACCGTCAGCCGGATGCCACCCTCGACGCCGACCGACAGGAAGGCGACGCTCACCTCGGCGCCCGCCGCGAGCTCGCCCTTGAACGAGACGACCGGCAGCGGGTTGCCGCTGTCGTCGACCGTCTTGAAGAACAGGCTGTTGAGGATCTGCACCGGCCTGCCGGACTCGACGGCCGTGCGGATGCCGTACGTGTCGAACCCGGCGACGACGTGCAGGGTCACCGACGCGCTGCCGGAGATGACGATGAGCACCGGCGGCGGGGCGTAGACCGGGCCGAAGGCCTCGCTGAACGAGAAGCCGACGGTGAGCGCACCGCTGTCGAACTCGGCGAGGGTGGCGTCACCGCCGACCAGCAGGTTCATCAGCTGGCGCGGGTGGACCAGCGCCGGGAACGTGATGCCGGTGCCGGTGGCCGACGTGTTCAGCTTGAGGCCATTCTGCTTGGCGTTCAGGTCGTCGACGATGGAGTGCGGCTGACCACCCACGACCACGTTGCCGCCGGCGTCCTCGACGGGGCCGATCAGGGAGTCGCTCGCTGCCGGCGTGGCTGCGGTGTCGGTGACCTTGTCCGCCAGCAGGTGGAACGACCCGAGGTCGACGCCGCCGGTCGCCGAGAGGTTCTTCAGTGTCGCGTCGAGCGCCTTCACGGCGTTGATGACCTTGATCACCGTCTCCACGCTGCCGTCGTACGGCGTCCCGGCCGCGAAGGCCTGGGCGAGCGTGACGATCGTGACGTCGCCGCCCCCGGCCAGCCGGCTGAGGTCGCTGAGCACGGGGATCGGCGCGGTGATCGTGTCGAGGACCGGCTCGATCGGCTTGAGGGTGCTCACCACGTCATCGACGATCGGCTTGATCGTGCTGCCGAGGAACGTGCCCGCGTCTATGGTCACATGGTCGAACTCGAGCTTGCTGATGTCGATGTCCTTGGGGCTCTTCGCCGACCAGCCGGCCTGGAACACGAACTCGGTGCTGAGACCGGGCAGCGACGGGTCGATGCCAGTGTCGATCTTCTCGTCCACGTTGACGTTGCCGGTGAGCGAAGCCGAGAACAGTGCTGAGGGACTGCTGCCGAGGAGGTCGAGCAGGGTCAGCTGGGTGTCACCGGCCGAGCAGTCGGGGCAGGCGAGGTCGACCTCGAACTCCGCGGACAGCGCGTTCTGTGCCGGGTTGGGGTTGGTCAGGTTGACGTGGAGGAAGGACAGGCTGGCCTGGAGGGTCTCGGGCAGCGAGATGGCTGCGCCCACCTGGAGCTTGTTCGCCGTGTCGCCCGCGGTCTCGAGGAGCAGGCCCTTCTTCTTGTCCAGGGTCACCTGCAGGTGAAGATTCCAGCCGATCTTGGCGGTGACCCCGTCGGCGACGGCTCCGGTGTCGGCGTCCTTGGTCGCGTGCAGCGAGAGGCCGGGCAGCCCGAGGTCGATCGGCAGCGAGGCCGACAGGCACTTGTCCGAACCGGCGTCCGCGCAGCCGTTGCCGGATGAGATCGCGCCCTGACCGAAAGAGACGCCGAGCGAGATGCTGTCGACGTCCACCGCCGGGTCGCTGTCCCCGCAGGGCCCGTTGAAGACCGGGCTGCCGGCGGAGACAAGGCCGGAGCTGTCCCCCTGCCCCTGGTCCGACACGGAGGTCGACGTGGTCTCCGCGACGAAGGTCCACGATCCGCCGGCCTTCTGCCGGTAGACGCGGTACTTGCCGGCGTGCGGAACCGGGCCCCACGAGACGTCGTTGTGGTTGGTGCTGCTGAGCACGTCCCAGTTCTGCACGGTGGCCGAGGTCGGGCTCGGCGCCGTCGGCCCTTGGCTGGCGTCGGGCCCGTACGCCTGGACGGCGTAGGCGTAGTCGATCGTCGCCTTTTTGGTGTCAGTCGTGACCGGGGCCACGCCCGGCTTCGGGGGCGGGGAGATCGTCACCGTGCAGGTGCCCTGGATGTCCGGGCTGCCCTTGAGCACCTTGGCCAGCGTGGCGTTGGTGAACACGGCCGCCAGCTTGGTCTTCATCTCCCCGTACGTGCCGAAGGCGGCGAGCTTGTCGTGCAGGCCGTCGACCAGGCCGGTCTTGACGCTGCCGAGGAAGTCGGCGCCTGCCTGCAGGTCCTTGCCGATCAACGGCACCCGACCGCCGGCCGTCGCCACGTCCAGACCGCTCTTGGCGCTGTCCAGGTAACTGGACAGGCCGCCGCTGAGCGGGGTGAAGTCCAGGGTGCTCCCGGAGATGGCCCCGGCCAGCAGCGGAAGCGCACTCAGCCGCGGGGAACCGCCGACCGTGCCGGCGGTGCTGAGCGCGTCGTCGAGGCTGGTCGCCGCCTTGGGCAGCTGAACCACCAGCGTGTCGAGGGCCGCCCCTGTGTCGTGGCGGTGCAACGGGAGCACGGCACACAGAGCCAGCGCAGCGGTGGAGCCGGCACCGGCGCAGGTCTGCGGCGTCGTGCCCGCGTTGACGTCCTGGGCGGCGACGTGGGCAGCCCAGGAGGACAGGGTGACCGGGGCGGTGTCGGCGACGTCCTTGGCGGTCGCGCTGAGATCGGCGGAGAACAACGTGCCGGCGGGGTCGGGGGTGTCGCCCAGGTCCACGGCGAACGCCCCGGCGACGGCGGCGAAGCGCTGGCCGGTCGCGGCGACGGCCGCCCGGGCGCTCACGGTCGAGGACGGGTCGAGACGCAGGGCCCCGGCCGGGTCGCTCACCCCGGCGGCGTCGAGCGGGATGACCAGGGCGGCGTGGACCTGACCCGTGGCGCTGATCCCCACCAGGCCGGTCCCCGCCTGGCCGCTGAGGTTGGCGCCCGGCGCGCCCGGCAGCCCGAGGGTGAGCGAGAGGGGCGAGCGGGTCGTGAACGACCGCTTCCAGTCGACGGTCAGCTGGAGGGTCGGCGGGGTGGCGGCCGTGTCGACGGTGAAGCTGACGGTGCTGCCGTGCCCTAGCCGCTGCTCGAGGTCGCTGACCAGGTCGTCGAGGTTCTTGGGCGGCAGGGCGGTCATCGCGTCGACGCCCCAGCGCAGCTCGTTGCCGATCCGGTACGCGGTCCCGGCAGCGGGTGCGGCCGCGGGCGGCGACGCCAGCAGCAGCGTCGTGCTGTCCAACGGGTCCACGCCGGCGACCACGAACTGGCCGCTGCCGATGACCACCCGGCGACCGGCATAGCCCTCCGCGGTGAACGTCCGGGACGGGTCGGTCAGGGCGAGCAGGTTCTTGGCCGCATCGACGGCGTACGTGACGCCGGCGCCGGAGGAGCGCTCGCCGTCGGCCATCAGCTGGCCGTACGACTCTCCGACCAGCGGGATGGTTGTGTCGAGGCCGTTGGCGGTCAGCGGCTGCTCGAGCCGGGTCGCCAGCGCAGCGAGGTCCGAGGCGACGACGCCGAACAGCGCGTCGCTCTTGGTCGGATCGACGTCCAGGACGGCCAGCGAGCTCAGGTCGGCCCCGGAGACCACCGGCGCCGAACCGGGCGCGTCGGCGTCGACCGAGGCGGTACCCGCCGTGCCGTCGGCGTGGAAGAACGTCTTGTCCCCAGGCAGGTCGAAGGTCAGGGCAGCGTGCACGTGGGCAGCCACCGACCCGGTCACGACGGCAGCCGGCGTGTCCCTGGCCTCGTCGAACAGCGTGCCGAGCGGCACGTCGCCGTTAGCGGTCAGGTGCAGGTCCACGGTCGGCGTGGCCGGCGAGAGATCCTTGGTGCAGGTGCCGTCGTAGCCCCCGGTCGGGCAGGCAGTGACCGTGCCCCCGATGTGCACCGGCACGTAGCCGACGGGCGCGGTGATGTCCACATCGGTGGCCACTACCGAGGTCGCAGTCAGCAGCGTCCCACCCGTCGTCAGTCGGATCCGGTCCGGTCGAACGGGCAGTTCCTGGACGACGTACTGCGGCCCGTTACCGCCGGTTCCGGTGGCGACGGTGTACGGGCACGCCACGCCACCGGGTGAGACCGCCTTGCACGCGTCCCCGGTCAGCGCCGGCTCGAGGTCGAGCGCCACAGGAAGGGTCAGGTCGTACGCGGCGGTCAGCGTGGCCTGCGGCCGGATGGCGTTGGCCGCGTGCAGCCGGCCCTTGGCCAGCAGCAGGTCACCGAGCTCCACGTTGCCCGTCTTGGGGTCGCCCGCGGAGATGACGTACGCCGGCTTGTCGCTGCCGCTGGCCGGAGTGCCGCCCTTCCACAGCGTGGCCGGTGCCGGAGTGCCGAACGGCGAGGGGTCGAGGGTGATCGTGTGGCCGCTCAGCCCCTTGATGACGCCGGTGCTCTGCCCGGCGATGACCTGCCGGCCGACCAGCCCGGCGACCAGCGCCTTGGTCGCCGGATCAGCGGCCAGCGCGTCCCAGTCCTTGGCCGTGTCGGTCACGGTGGTGTCCGTGTAGGTGGCTGTCGCGGCGTCACCGGTCAGAATGCTGGCCAGCGGATCGGCGGCCTGGTTCGAAGCGCCACGGTGCACGTGGATCGTGAAGCGCAGGGTCGGGTGACCCGAGACCGTGGTGTCCATCGCCGCGCCGGTGATGCTGACCGTGTAGACCTTGGCACCCCCGGGACCGGTCGTCGCGCCGAGCTCGTTCAGGAAGTCCTGCACGGACGCGAAGTCCGGCTGTCCGGGGATCTTGGGATCGGTCGACGGCGAGATGTGGTCGGCCAGGAACTGCTGCAGCGCCTCGGTCGCCGGCACCAGGTCGGCCACGGTGCCGTGCAACAGCGGGAGCTGCACGTCGACGGGAGTCGCGGGGGACGCGGGTGCGGCGTGCTGCAGCCGTCCGAGCGTAGCGGCGAGCTGGGAAACGCCCTGCGCAAGGTCGAACGGGGTGAGGGTCTCGAAGGCCGAGACCCCGTCGAGCGCGCCCGCCGGGTAGCTCGCGGTCGGGCCGCCGGCGCTGAGGTCGGGGTCCGTGACCACGACCGTTGCCGTCGCGCCCGGAAGCCCGCCGATCGCGGTCGAGGTCTGCGGCACGATGACGAGGGTGCCGTCGAGCGAGCCGCCACCAGGCTTCGCGAGGGCGATCGTGCTGAGCCCGCTGGCGGCTCCCGGTGCCCCGAGCTCGCCGGTGGTCCCGACGGTCAGCCGGCCGTCGCCGTCAGGGTCACGCACACTGCCGGAGATCGAGGCCGCGGCGTGGTAGGACGAGCCGGCGGCCAGCGTGACCCCGAGGATCCCGATGGCGGCGTCGACCTTGGTGAGGTCCAGGGCCTTCGCATCGACCGAGGCCGAGATGGAGGGTGCGGCAGCCAGCCATGCCGAGGACGTCGCGCTGTCGTACGACACCGAGAACTGGGCCGTGAAGGTGACGTCGGCCTTCAGCCCGTCGGCGGTGCCGGAGCCCTTGGCGGAGGTGAAGTCGAACGGTTGGCTGGTGGTGCTGATCCGGATGCCCGTCGGCACGGTACGGACGACGCTGAGCCCGACGCTCAGCGTCTGTACGGTGCCACTGGTCGAGCTGGCGGCGGTCCAGGTCGCCGACCGCCGGGTGAACGGCAGCGTCGGCGCGGGGTCCCCTGCGATCTCGTGCGTACCGGACAGCGCCGACGCCAGCTCGGACGGAGAGCCGGCCACATCGTAGGCCGACTGGACGGTGCCGACGGCGCGGGAGAACAGGTCACCGACGCCGAGTGCGTCGGCGGCCCCCGGCACCAGCGTGAGACCCGTTACCGGAGCGGCGAAGGCACCGACCGCACCCAGCCCGTTGACGAAAGCGGCGACGCCGCCCGGCCCGGTGAGCGCCGTACGCAGGCCGGCGACTGCAGCGGGGTCGGGCGGCGAGGCCGCAACGGAAACCGCCTGGCCGCCCAGGCTGAGCACGACCGAGAAGACGGTGACGAAGGACAGCAGCCGGCGAAGTCTCGGTCGTGACGTCATGCGTGTCCCCACGGCTCAGCGGCCGTCCCCCGACGACACGACTGTGTGCCGGACACGTGCCCCCGGCGCCACCGGCGCCAGCCCCATTACCGCGTGCTCGCGGCCCCGCACGCAGTGCTACACCCTGCGAGCCGCCACGTCTATGCGCGTGACCATTTGTTCACCATCAACGAGGTGCTATGTCCAGCGATGACCGGTTAGATGGGTTGGTCGCGTCCGCGGTGACGGCGCTCAGTCGCCGGTCCGGCCGAGCGCCCGGCGGATGGCCGCGAGCGACTCGGCGTAGGCCGCCTCCCGGCCGTGGCTGCCGGGACGGTAGTACTGCTTGCCCTGTACGGCCTCCGGCGCGTACTCCTGCTCGGCGACCCCCGAGGGCACGTCGTGCGCGTAGACGTAGGACGTGCCGTGGCCGAGCTTCTTCGAGCCGGCGTAGTGGGCATCGCGCAGGTGCGGCGGAACGGCGCCGGCGAGCCCGGCGCGGACGTCGGCCCTCGCCTCACCGATGGCAACGGTCACCGCGTTGGACTTGGGAGCAAGCGCCAGAGCCACGACGGCCTGGGCCAGGTTGAGCTGGGCCTCCGGCAGCCCGATGAGGTCCAGCGCCTGCGCCGCGGCGACGGCGGTGAGCAGCGCGGTCGGCTCGGCCAGGCCGATGTCCTCGGAGGCCAGGATGACCAGCCGCCGGGCGATGAACCGCGGGTCCTCCCCCGCCTCGAGCATCCGGGCGAGGTAGTGAAGGCCCGCATCGGGGTCGCTCCCCCGGATCGACTTGATGAACGCGCTGATCACGTCGTAGTGCTGGTCCCCGTCCCGGTCGTAGCGGACCGCTGCCCGGTTGACCGCCTCCTCCAGCGTCGCCACGTCCAGCATCGGGAGGCCGAGGGTGACAGCGGAGGCCGCGCCTGCCTCGAGGGCGGTGAGCGCCCGCCGGGCGTCGCCACCGGCGATCCGTACGAGGTGTTCGCGGGCCTCGTCGCTGACCTCGACGGCGCCGCCGAGCCCACGCGGTTCGGCCGTGGCGCGGGCGATCAGGTCCCGGATGTCGCCCTCGGACAGCGGCTCGAGGGTGAGTAGCAGCGACCGGGACAACAAGGGCGAGACGATCGAGAAGAACGGGTTCTCGGTGGTGGCGGCGATCAGCGTCACCCAGCGGTTCTCCACCGCCGGCAGCAGCGCGTCCTGCTGGCCCTTGTTGAACCGGTGCACCTCGTCGATGAACAGCACGGTCTGCCGGCCGTACATCGACAGCTGCTGCTTGGCGTCCTCGATGACAGCGCGGACGTCCTTGACCCCGGCCGTGACCGCCGACAGCTCGGTGAACCGGCGCCCGGTCGCCGAAGACACGACGTAGGCGAGGGTCGTCTTGCCGGTGCCGGGGGGTCCCCACAGGATCAACGACGTCGCCGCGCCACCCTCGACCAGCTGGCGCAGCGGCGCGCCGGGGCCGAGCAGGTGCTGCTGACCGACCACTTCGTCCAGCGTCCGCGGCCGCATCCGTACGGCGAGCGGGGCCGCGGACGCGACGGAGCCGGTCGAGGCAAAGAGGTCGTCCTGGCTCACCGGCATGACTCTACGGCGCCGCGCCGACCAGCGCCTCGGGCGCCAGCTGGTCCAGCGCCGCGGCTGCCACGGCGGACAGCGCAGGCGACACGCGGGCCCCGCCGTACCACTCGGCCTCGAGCACCCTGGCCACCGAGTCCACGTCAGGTGCCCGCAGCCGCAGCAGCAGGTCCCGCACGGTCTCGTTCGGCCGGCGCGGCCGCTGCTGCTCCGCGAGCCGTCGCAACAGCCGCTGGTACGCCCTCCCGGCGTCGGTCACCAGCCGTGGGTCGGAAGCAGCCGGGGCGCGCTTGCGGGACCGCCGCATCCGGCGCGCCAGCCGCACCAGCTGCCAGGTCAGGGCCGCGAGCACCAGCAGACCCAGCGCGAGCAGCCGGCGGGCCTGCGGGGTGCCGGTCAGCTGCTTCCAGAGCTTTCTCAGCCAGGTGAGGGCGGCGTGCGTCCTGCTCGGCGGGACCAGTTGGGACCCTGCGGTCGGGTCCGAGCTCACCCAGTGACCGCCGCCGTACCCGACCTGCACCCAGGCGTGGGCGTCCTCGTTGCGATAGACCCGCCGGCTCGGATCCCCGCCGGGTGCGCCCTGTCCGCCGAAACCGGTGGCCACTCGCGCCGGGACCCCCACCGCCCGCAGCATGACGGCCTCCGCGCTGGCGAACTGCTCGCAGAACCCGACGTGGTCGGTGAACAGGAAGGCGTCGACCGCGTCCGTGCCCTCGGCGGGAACCGGCGAGTCGAGCTGATACTTCTCGTGCGTCCGCAGGTAGTCCTCGACCGCGCTGACCTTCTCCTGCGTGGTCGTCGCGGACGCGGTGACCGTACGGGCCAGCGCGCTCACCCTCGCCGGCAGCTCGGCCGGCAGGGTCAGCCACCGCGGGTCCGAGTCCGCCACTCCGTCACCGGACAGCGTGCCGGTCGAGCTCGAGCCGGGCGTCGCCCACGCGACGGTGTACGACATGGAGGGGTGCGCCGGGTCGAGCACCTGGACGGAGCCGTCCCTGAGGCTGCGTACGTGACCGCCGGCACCGTCGACCGCGATGACCGGGCCCGGGGAGTAGACGAGGAAGGTGCCGAACACGGCTGTCGGCCGGACCAGGGACGCGGTCAGGCCGGCGCCGGTGGGCAGCGCCGTGGCGAGCGGCAGGGTGGTGACCTGGTCGAGGCCGATGTCCCGCAAGGTGGTTCGGGTCCAGGTCGACCCGTCGTAGCGGTCGGCGTAGCCGGCCTGCCACAGCGTCGGCGAGTCCAACGGCACCTCGAGCACCGGTTTGCTGTCGAGGCTGCCGCGCTGGCGCAGGTCGAGCTGGCCACCGCCCATGGCGATGGCGAAGCCCCGAACCCCCGCCATGCTGACCGACCCGTCCCCGGCGCCGGGGTGCAGGTGGGGCGCCGGCTCGCTCGGCACGACGAGGGCCGCCGCCGCCGTCAGGACGACGAGCCGGGCGACGACCGCGGCCGACCAGGGGCGTCGGTCGGGCCGGCTGGGCACCGGGACGAGGTCCGGCTGCAGGTCGACCGCCATCAGCTGGCGCAGCGCGACCCAGCCGAAGGCCAGCGGCAGCAGGCCGAGTGCGCACAGGCCCATCACCTCGGCCCGGTCGTCGGCGACCGAGAGCACCAGCAACGAGGCGGCGGCGGCGAACAGGCCGCTGCGCAGGTCGCGGGAGTTGTGCGAGGACAACGCGAAGGCCGCCATCGCGAACGGCGCCACGGCCAGACCGTGCAACGGCCTGGATGCGGCGCCGCTGGCGACGAGCACCGCTGCCCCGCCGACGGCGAGGATCAGCAGCAGGGCCTGGTTGCCGGACAGCGCCGCCTGCTTGCCGGCGGCAGACCCGTGGTCCGGCGACGGCCCGCGACCGAGCCACAGCGCAAGCCCGAGCAGGGCCAGGTCGAGCAGGCCGGCGCTGGGACCCCCGGCAGGACCGAGGCTGATGCCGACGATGCCGAGGAGCAGACCGGCCGCGGTGGTCAGCTTGACCCGGTCCATCAGCTGGCGGCGCAGCGATGGCTGACGCGCCAAGGCTTGGGTCACCACGTGGTCACCAGCAGGTCGACCACGGAGCACGCCGCCGCGCCGGCGACGGCCGGGGCCAGGAGCGGGTCGGCGCTGAGCACCGCGACCAGGCCGCCGGCGGCGCTGCTGACCGCCCGCTCCAGCAACGCCGGCTCGGCCGGGCCGGCCAGCACCAGACCCGCCAGCCAGTCCTGGACGACGTCCTGTGTCGGCGAACCCTCGAGCTGTCGAGCGGGCGCGGCCGCGAGGACGACGAGGGGTACGGCCAGCGTCGCCGCGGCCTGAACCATCCCGGCAGCCCGGGCAACCGCCGCCTCCCAGGCGGCGCCCTCTCCGGTGGCGGCCACCAGGAGCACCAGCACCCCGCAGGCGAGCTCCTCCCGCTCCATGACGACGGGCAGACCGGCCCGCGCGGTCGACCGCCAGTGCACGGACGACACCTGGTCGCCGCTGGCGAAGTGCCGGAGCAGCAGCGGGTCGGCGGTCCCGCGGCGTCCCGTACCGAGGCCTTCCTCGGCAGGCCGCGCGAGCGGGTCCAGGAGCCGGAGCGGTGGAAGGTCGGGGCGCGGCCGCACCGCCGGCAGCAGCTGCTGCGTCTGGGCCTCCTTGACCGGGTGGCCGCGCCCGGAGAGCCGGTTGTGCAGGTGGATGCTGCGACCGATCGGCGCCGGCCCGCGCCTGGCCGAGAGCAGTAGCGGGGCCTGGACCGTGGCAGTCTCGCCGGGCTTGAGCATGGGCACCGTCAGGTCGGGTGTCGGCAGGCCCGGACTCTGCTGGCGCACCGTGAGCACGGGTGTGGCCCGACTGCCCGAGTTGGTGAACGTGGTCCGCAGGAACACCGTGTCCCCGACGTACCACGACCGACCGCCCGGCCACTCCCACTTCATGTCCAGTGCCTTGAGCCCCGTCAGCCCGGCGAGGGGGGACAGCCCGCAGGCCAGGGCCACGACGGCAACCAGGGGCATCCGCTCGGACTGGGCCAGGAACGCGGCAGGCAGGGCGGCGTACGGCAGCAAGGACCCGAGCCGACCCATGCGCCGCCCGGCAGGCGTGGTCACGGCGTGGGTACGGATACGCCCGCCGTCACCTCGACGACAACGGCCCGCGCCCGCGCGGTGTCCGGCCCGGTCCGGAGCTGCAGCCGGTGGGCGAGCACGCTGACCGCCAGACCGCGTACGTCGTCCGGCACCACGTGGCTGCGGGCGGACAGCAGGGCGCGGGACTGCGCGACGCGGACGAACGCCAGCGCCGCGCGGGTGCTGGCGCCGAGGGCGACGTCGGGGTGCGTACGGGTGGCCTCGACGATGCGCACGGCGTAGTCGAGAACGGCGTCCGCGACGTAGATCGAGCGCACGGTTTCCCGCAGCGCCGTCAGCCGGGTGGCATCGGCCACCGGCGGCATCCGGTCGACGGAGGCGCCGGCGAGCTGCTCCCGGACGACCCGCCCGGCGGTGCGGGTGTCCAGGCGGCCCAGGCCGAGCTGCACGGCGAACCGGTCCAGCTGGCCCTCCGGCATCGGGTAGGTGCCGTACTGCTCGTGCGGGTTGCGGGTCGCGATCACGACGAACGGGTCAGGGAGGACGTGCTCGACGCCGTCGACGGTGATCGTGCCCTCCTCCATCGCCTCGAGGAAGCCGGACTGGGTGCGGGCCGGGATCCGGTTGATCTCGTCGACCAGGACGACGTTGCCGAACACCGGTCCGGGGATGAACTCGAAGCGGCCGAGGTCGGGCCGCCACACGGAGGAGCCGGTCACGTCGGTCGGCAACAGGTCGGCCGTGCCCTGGATCCGGCTGAACCGGCCGCCCAGCGCCCGCGCCGTCGCCTTGGCCAACGTGGTCTTGCCGGCGCCGGGGAGGTCCTCGACCAGGACGTGCCCACCGGCCAGCACGGCGCAGATCAGCGTCTCGATCACCGGCAGGTGGCCCAGCAGCACCCGGTCCACGGCCGTCACCAGGCGTCGGGCGCTCGCTGCGGCGGCGTCGACGCCGGTCTGCTGCGGCGGTGGTTCGAGCAGAGGCTGCGCGCTCACGATTCCCCGTTCGTCGGTGGACGGTCACACGTCCATCGTTGGGTCGGCACCGGTGATCTGCCGCTGAAGCCGGCGCCGTCGCGCTCTGCCAGGATGGAGCAAAGCCGAAGCCTGGGAGCGACGATGCTCGAAGCCGTGGGGCGGTTCTGCCACCGGCGGCGGCGACTGGTCATGGCCGGGTGGGCAGCGCTGCTCCTGCTCGGGCTGACAGTCGGGGGTCAGGTGTTCGGCCGGCTGCACAGCCCCGGCGGGTCGGGCTCGGTCGAGTCGGTGCAGGCCTTCAACCGGCTCGACGACGCCTCCGCCGCCGGGCAACGGCTGCTGGCGGTGGTTGACGGACCGGCCGTGGCCGGCCCCGCCGTCTCGGTCGCCGTCACCACGGCTGCCCGGGACCTGCGCGGGCGACCGGACGTCGCCGCGGTCTACGACACGTACGAGACGAGCGCTGCCGACCTCAGGGCCACGGACGGCCGGGCGAGCGTGGTCGTCGTCGACCTGCGCCACGGTCTGTCCGACGCGGCGGCGAACACCGCGACAGCCGCAGTCGCCGCCCGGCTCCGGCAGGCCGTACCAGCGGCGCGCGTGCTGGTCGGCGGCAGCAGCGTTGCCAGGCACGAGGCGAACCACCAGGTGGGGGCCGACCTCGAGCACGGTGAGCTGGTCAGCCTGCCGATCGCCGCCGTTGTCCTGGTGCTGATCTTCGGCGGGCTGGCTGCCGCCGGGATCCCGCTCGGTGTCGCGGTGGCCAGCATCGCCGGCTCGCTGCTGTTCCTGCTCGGCTTCACCTACCTGTTCGACGTCGACCCGAACGTGGTCAGCGTCGTGACCGTGATGGGCCTCGGTCTGGCCATCGACTACGGGCTGCTCATGGTCAGCCGCTACCGGGAGGAGCTGCGCCGGGGGCTCCCGCACCCCGCGGCCCTCGACGCGATGATGGCCACCGCTGGGCGGTCCATCGGGTTTTCTGCGCTGACCGTCGCCGCCTCCCTGTGCGGGCTGTTCGCCTTCGACGACCCGACCTACCGTTCGATGGGCGCCGGTGGGGTCAGCGTGGTGCTCGTCGCCCTCGTCGCGGCGGTGACCCTCGTACCGGCCCTGATCTCCGTACGCCGGCCGGGCCGGCTGCCCCGGCGGCGCCGCAACCCGGGCTCGCTGCTCTCCCGGATGAGTGCACCGGCGCCCGACCAGGGCTTCTTCTCCGGCGTCACCAGGCGTTCGCAGAGGCACCCGGTCCTGGTCGTGGTTGTGCTGGTGCTGCTGCTCGGCACCGCGGCGGTGCCCTTCCGCGGTGCGAGGTTCCAGAACGCCGCGCTGACCTCCGTACCGCAGGAGTTCGTCAGCCGGCAGGTCAACGAGCTGCTCAACACCCGGTTCCCGGGCAACCACACCGACCCGATCGAGGTGGTCGGACAGGTCCCGGCAAGCGACCCACGGGTCCTCGCCTACGCGGCGAAGCTGCGGGCGATGCCGCAGATCTCCAGCGTCGACGTCTCTGCGGTCAACGCCGGCCTCAGCAGGGTCGACGTCTACCCGCGCGACTCCGGCCAGAGCCCGCACGCGCAGCAGCTGATCCGCGACCTGCGCGCCGACCGGCCACCGTACCCGAGCCAGATCACCGGGACCCTGGCCTTCCTGGTCGACTTCGAGCATCAGGTCATGAGCGGCCTGCCGTGGGCAGCCGGGCTGATCGCGCTGGCGACGTTCGTGCTGCTGTTCCTGATGACCGGCTCGGTCCTGGTCCCGGTCAAGGCGCTGGTGATGAACGTGCTCTCCCTCGGGGCGTCCTTCGGCGCGCTGGTATGGGTGTTCCAGGAAGGGCACCTGCACTCGTTGCTGCGGTTCGAGACACCGGGCGCCCTCGAGGTCTGGGTGCCGGTCATCGTGTTCGTCTTCGCCTTCGGCCTGTCGATGGACTACGAGGTCTTCCTGCTCTCCCGGGTCAAGGAGCTGCACGACGCGGGCTACGACAACGACGACTCGGTTGCCTTGGGGCTCCAGCGATCCGGGCGCATCATCACCTCGGCGGCGCTGCTGATCGTCATCGTGTTCCTGGGCTTCGCCGGCGGTCGGATGATCGGCATCAACGAGCTCGGCCTGTCGATGTCGATCGCCGTCGTCGTCGACGCGACCCTCGTACGGTGCCTGCTGGTGCCGGCCACGATGACCCTGCTCGGCGAGCTCAACTGGTGGGCGCCCGGGCCACTTCGCCGGCTGCACAACCGGTTCGGCCTGCACGAGCCCAGACCGTCGACGCATTCGATCCTGGAGACCGCCACCTCGCCCGGCGCCGAATGACCAAGCGCAGGAGGTCTCAGTCGCCGCCCGCCCCGAGCAGCAAGCTGCAAAATCAGCCGCGCGACAAATTCCGGCATTTCACACCGAGTCGCTAAGGCCTTTTCCGACATTAACTATCAGAACCCCCAGCGGCCTTGCGCTCACCCCGCAGACGCACTGTAAGGTCCGCCCAAAGCCACACCAAGGGGGGGCCCCATGACACGCGTCACCAAAAGCGTCAGCGCCCGCGTGAGCAGGACCGGGCGGCTGGTCCTGGCGCTCGTCGTTGTCCTGCTCGGCCTTTCGGTGCCGCACTCGATCGCCCATGCAGCGAGCGTCACCATCATGGTCAGCGCCAGCCCCAACCGTGCTGCCGCAGTGCCTCTCGGCGGAACGACGCGGGCCGGCAATCTCTACATCTTCACCACCCCTGACGCGGGGGTCGTGAAGGTCTCCTTCTGGCTGGACGACCCGCAACGCGCCGGCCTGCCCAAGCAGCTGGAGTCCTGGGCACCGTTCGACTTCCGAGGTGGCTCGTCGACAGCCAACCCGTGGGACAGCGGGACGGTGGCCAACGGTACGCACGTCATCACGGCGCAGGTGGTCGACAACGCGAAAGTCACGACGGTGGTCTCGGCGTCGTTCCAGGTGTTGAACGGCAGCACCGCCGGATACGCGCCGCAGTTCAGCACGGCGAGCGACCGCAGTGCGCCGCTCCCCCTGGCCGGCGCCGTGTTGAAAGGCACTGACTACGTCTTCGTGCCCTCAGCCGCCGGCATGACCAAGGTGAGCTTCTACCTCGACGACATGCAGCGGGTGAACGCACCCGCTCACATCGAGTCGACCGCGCCGTTCGACTTCGCCGGCACGGGAGCGACTCTGGCCGTCGCGCTGCCCTGGGCGACGACCGCCTTGTCCAACGGCACGCACGTGCTCTCGGTCGACGTCCAGACCACGAGCGGCGTGAAGCGCGTCGACACCACCTTCTCCGTGCTCAACCCGGTCACGCCACCGCCGCCGCCCTCGGGATTCGTGTCGCACTACACCTACACCCCGATTGCGCCGCTCCCCATCGGCACCACGGAGGCAAACTCCGTCACGGTAAATGACAAGGTCTACCTCTTCGGCGGGTTCGACGTGCTCCAGCCGGTGCTCAACCCGACGACGCGCGCGTGGGTCTACGACCCGGTCACCAACATCTGGTCCAGCCTGCCGCCCGTGCCGGCGATGGGCATCGACCACGCGGGCATCGACACCGACGGCTCGCGCTACATCTACTACGCCGGTGGCTTCCGGTACGACACAACCGGCGCGGCGCGGCTGCAGGGCACCGAGCTCGTGTGGCGGTACGACACGCAGACCGGCACCTACTCGCCCATGCCGCCGCTGCCGGTCCGGCGGGCCTCCGGCGGCCTGTCCTACATCAGCGGGACGCTCTACTACTTCGCCGGCAGCACCGACTACCAGGGGACCCCGGACGCAGGCGAGACCTTCAGCCTGGACGTCGCCGGCGGTGCCACGGCATGGGTACAGCGAGCGACGATGCCCAACCCGCGCAACCACATCGGCTGGGCAACCATCGACGGCAAGATCTACGTCGCCGGCGGGCAGTACTTCGAGAAGAGCTACTTCGCGCAGAGCGAGCTCGACCGCTACGACCCGGCAACCGACACCTGGACGACGCTGGCTCCGATGCCGTTCGCCCGGTCGCACATGCTCGACTCCAGCATGGTCATCGACGGCCGCTTCGTCGTGGCCAGTGGCTGGACGACGACCGCGCAAACCGCGGCGGTGACGGCGTACGACCCGGTGACCAACACCTGGTCGTCGATGACCGACCTGCCACTTGCGCGGACGTCGGCGACTGCCCGCGCGCTCAGCGACGGTCGGTTCATCTACTGCTGTGGCAGCGCCGGCATATCGACGTCGTCCGGGTGGATGGCGACACCGGCACCGTAATCACCCGCGTCAGTCGTCCCCGTCGCGGCAGCGAGAGAACGGGTGGCCGGTGGGATCTATCCCGGAGAAACCGGGACGGAGTCCACGCTGATAAGGATGTCCTGGTCGGCCGGGCCTCGGGGGTCGGGACGCGCGGCTGTACCGGCTGACGATCGGCGACTACTCAAGCCGGGTCCCCCTTACGCTGACAGGTGATTGGCTGGGATCGTGCTGCGCCATGAGCGTGCCTGTCCGGGTTGGTCCAGGGCTGGTGCCAAGGGGGAGCGTGGCCGTTCCTGTCGTCGCCCACTCCTCCGCGGTCTCGTCTGCCGGCAGCCCGGCGGAAAGCATGGACTCACGGTGGTGTCCGGGCACCCGTTTGGGCCCATCCTTCGGCGGGGTTGCGCCACACGGGGGCACCCCGGCGACCCGCTGGGCCGCCGCCCACTGAGCCATGCCCGCCATCGTGCCGTCAGGTCGGAGGCTTCATCACACTGTCACCGTAAGGGTCAAGCCGGGGTGACGTCGATGCCGGCTTCCTTGCGCTGTTCGGGGGTGATCGGCGTCGGTGCGCCGGTCAACGGGTCGTCCCCGGAGGAGGACTTGGGGAAGGCCATCACCTCACGGATCGCGTCGGTGCCGGCGAGGACCGCGGCCAGCCGGTCCAGGCCGAGCGCGATGCCGCCGTGCGGCGGGGGGCCGTACTGGAAGGCCTCGAGCAGGAAGCCGAACTTGGACTGGGCCTCCTCGCGACTGAGCCCGATGGTGTCGAAGACCCGTTGCTGCATCTCGGCGCGGTGGATCCGGATCGAACCGCCGCCGAGCTCGCTGCCGTTGAGCACCACGTCGTAGGCGCGGGCCAGGGCGGTGGCCGGCTGCTCGTGGAACGCCGAGGCATCCGCGTCGGCCGGAGCGGTGAAGGGGTGGTGCACCGCCGTCCAGCCCTCGTCGTTGTCACCCGCCGGCTCGAACATCGGGAAGTCGGTGACCCAGAGGAACTCCCACCGGTCCTCGGGGATGAGGCCGCGGTCCTTGGCCACGGCCACCCGCAGCGCGCCGAGCAGCTCGAGGGCCTCCCGCTCGGGAGCTGCGACCAGGAAGACCAGATCGCCTGGTACGGCGCCACTTGCGGCCGCGAAGGCGGCGATCTCGGTCTCGGAGAAGAACTTCACCAGTGGCGAGCGCAGCGATCCGTCGGCCTCGACGATGACGTAGGCCAGCCCCTTGGCGCCGCGGCCCTTGGCCCAGTCGATCCAGCCGTCGAGCTGCTTGCGGGTGAGCTCGGCACCGCCGGGCATCACGACCCCGCCGACGTGACCGCCGGCGCCGAGCACCGACTTGAACACTCCGACCTCGGTCGACCCGAACAGCTCGCGCAGATCGACCAGCTCGAGGCCGAAGCGCAGGTCGGGCCGGTCCGAGCCGAACCGGCGTACGGCCTCGGCGTAGGTCAGCCGCGGGAACGGACGGGGAACCTCGACGCCGCGTACCTCAGACCACAGCGCAACCAGCAGCTCCTCCGTGAGGGCATAGACGTCCTCCTCGTCCGGGAAGCTCATCTCGACGTCGAGCTGGGTGAACTCCGGGGTGCGGTCGGCCCGGCTGTCCTCGTCCCGGAAGCAGCGGGCGATCTGGTAGTAGCGCTCGAGCCCGGCCACCATCAGCAGCTGCTTGAACAACTGCGGCGACTGGGGCAGCGCGTACCAGTGCCCGGGCTGCAGGCGTACGGGGACCAGGAAGTCGCGGGCGCCCTCAGGGGTCGACCGGGTGAGGTAGGGCGTCTCGACGTCGATGAAGTCATGGGCCTCCATCACCCTGCGCATGATCGAGGTGATCTTGGCCCGGGTGCGCAGGGCGCGGGCCGGTCCCGTTCGGCGCAGGTCGAGGTAGCGGTACTTCCAGCGCAGCCGCTCCTCGACGTTGCTGGTGATCTCGTCGCCGCCCTCGATCGGGAACGGCAGCTCGGCGGACTCGGACAGCACGAGCAGCTCGGAGGCGACGACCTCGACCTCACCCGTGGCGATGTTGGGGTTGTCGCTGCCCTCGGGACGCCGGGTGACCCTGCCGACGGCCTTGACACAGAACTCGTTCCGCAGGTCGTGTGCGGCAGTGGCGGCGTCGCCCTCGCGGAACACCACCTGCACGAACCCGCTCGCGTCGCGCAGGTCGACGAACACCACCCCGCCATGGTCGCGGCGACGGGCCACCCATCCGGTCAGCGTCACCGTCTCGCCGGCATGACCTGCCCGCAGCGTGCCGGCGTCGTGGGTGCGGATCACGAGTGGTTCTCCTTCGAGAGTTTCGAGACTGCTGCGATGACATTGCTGCTCAGATCGCCTAGTGGTACGGCGTTCTGCTCGCCGGAGACCATGTCCTTGACCTGCGCCACGCCCGCCTCGAGGTCACGGTCGCCGACGATGACGCTGACCAGGGCTCCCGATCGGTCGGCACCCTTCATCGCACCCTTGAGCCCCTTGTTCCCGTACGACAGGTCGGTGCGGATGCCTGCGGTCCGCAACTCACCGGTCACCTTGACCAGCAAGGCTTTTGCGGCGGCGCCGATCGGCACGCAGAAGACGTCGACCATGCGGGTCTCGCCGACGGTGAGGCCTTCCTTGCCGCAGGCGAGCAGGGTGCGGTCGGTGCCGAGCCCAAACCCGATGCCGGACAGGTTCTGCCCGCCCAAGGAGGCCATCAGCCCGTCGTAGCGCCCGCCGCCGCCGATGCCCGACTGGGCACCGAGCAGCTCGTGGACGAACTCGAACGTGGTCTTGGTGTAGTAGTCCAGGCCACGCACCATCCGGGGCGCCTCGGTCCACGGCACCCCGAGAGCGCGCAGGTGCTCCCGTACCTCGTCGTAGTGCGCGCGACAGGCGTCGCAGAGGTGGTCGACCATCAACGGGGCGTCGGCGAGCTGCTTCTGCACGACCTCGCGCTTGTCGTCGAGCACCCGCAGCGGGTTGATCGACGCCCGCTGGCGGGTCTCGTCGTCGAGGTCGAGTCCCAGCAGGAACTCCTGGAGCAGCTCCCGATAGGCGGGGCGGCAGTTCTCGTCGCCGAGGCTGGTCAGGTCGAGCCGGAACTTCGTCAACCCCAGGCCGCGGAAGGCCGCGTCCCCCATCCAGATGACCTCGGCGTCCAGCGCCGGGTCGTCGACGCCCACCGCCTCGACACCGACCTGCTGCAGCTGGCGGTAACGCCCGTACTGCGGCCGCTCGGCGCGGAAGAACGGGCCGGCGTACCAGAGCTTGACCGGCAGCGCGCCCCGGTCCATGCCGTGCTCGATCACCGAGCGGATCACGCCGGCGGTGCCCTCAGGGCGCAGCGAGATGGACCGGTCCCCGGCGTCGGTGAAGGTGTACATCTCCTTGCTGACCACGTCGGTGGACTCGCCGACACCGCGGACGAACAGCGCGGTGTCCTCGAAGACCGGCAGCTCGATGTAGCCGTAGCCGGACCTGCGCGCAGGCGACGACAGCCCGTCCCGGACGGCCAGGAACGCGGCGGACTCCGGGGGGTAGTACTCCGGGATCCCCTTGGGGGCCTGCAACGTGCTCGCCATCTAGAGGGCCCCCGGCTGCAGGTAGGGGTTCGTCGCCCGCTCGCGGCCGATGGTGGTGAGACCGCCGTGGCCGGGCAGCACCAGGGTCTCGTCCGCCAGCCTGAGCACCTGCCGCAGCGACTCGCGCATCGCGTACGGGTCCCCCGTCGGCAGGTCGCTGCGGCCAACGGACCCGGCGAAGAGCAGGTCGCCGGCGAACAGCATCGGCGCGTCGTCGTCGGGCGCCCCGTCGGCCGTACGGAAGGTGACCGAGCCGGCGGTGTGGCCGGGCGCGAGGTCGATGGCGAACCGAAGCCCGGCCAGCTCGAGGCCGCCGCCGTCGCTGATCTCGCGCACCTCGTCGGGCTCGAACAGCTGCAGCCCGCCGAGCATCGCGTTGGTCTGAGCGGACAGCGCCTTGCCCGGGTCGGTGAGCAGCTCGCGGTCGGCCTTGTGCACGTAGGCCGGGATGCCGTGGGCGCCGCAGACAGGGGTGACCGACCACATGTGGTCGATGTGCCCGTGGGTCAGCAGAACGGCTACCGGCTGCAGGCCGTGCTCGCGGACCACCTCGTCGACCCCGCCCGCGGCGTCCTGGCCCGGGTCGATGACGACGCACTGCTCACCGGCCGCCGGGGCGACCACGTAGCAGTTGGTCTGGAAGGAGCCCGCAGGGAACGCGGCGACGAGCACGGTCGTCCTTCCTCTGGGCGGCAAGCGGGCGTGTGCGAGCCTACCGGCCCCGTACGGCGGGGGTAATCCGCATTTCAGGTTCGCCCCTTACACTCGGGCGCGACCCGAGAGATCTTCAGGAGGACGTCGTGGCCAGCAGCAAGGACCGCGAGCGCGAGCTCGCCCGTCAGCGCTACCAGCGCCAGCTCGAGCGGCGGGCCGCTGCTCGGGCCAAGGGGCGCCAGCGGCTGTTGGTCGGCATGACGGTTCTCGCCGTGGTCGCGGTGATCGCGGCGGTGGCCATCGTGGCGGCGCTCAACAACAGCGGCTCACCCGCGGCCGCCGTCGGCTCGGCCGGCACTGCGAGCGCCAACCCCAGCACCGCGGCCTCCGCTGCACCCTCCGGCACCGCGTCGGCCGCGGCCTCGGCGACCGCCTCTGGCCCCGCGCCCGCAGCCCTGAAGTGCACGACTCCCCCGGCCAAGCCGGCCAAGCCGCTGTCGTTCTCTGCCGAGCCGGCGATGACAATCGACACCAAGGCCACCTACATCGCCACCATCACGACGAACTGCGGTGTCATCAAGGCCGAGCTGTACGCGGCCAAGGCGCCGCACACGGTCAACTCGTTCGCGTTCCTTGCCGGCAAGGGTTACTTCACCGACGTGCCCTGCCACCGGCTGACCACGTCCGGCATCTTCGTCCTGCAGTGCGGCGACCCGACCGGCACCGGCTCCGGCGGCCCGGGCTACTCGTTCAAGGACGAGAACCTGACCGGTGCGACGTACGGCCCTGGTGTCCTGGCGATGGCGAACAGCGGCGCCAACACCAACGGCAGCCAGTTCTTCATCAACTACAAGGCCAGCACCCTCTCGCCGAACTACACGCCCTTTGGCAAGATCACCCAGGGCCTCGACATCGTGGCCGCGATCGGCGCCAAGGGTGCTGCCGGTGGCGGTGGCGACGGTGCCCCTAATCAGCCGGTCAGCATCCTGTCGTTCACGGTCACCAAGACGTCCTGAGGGAGGACCCGTGGGGGGTCAAGCGGTGGTGGCGCCGGTCCTTCTGGACGACGACGAGCTGGAAGTTCTCCGCCTCAGCAAGGCAAGGAGGGTGGGCTCTGATCTCGGCTTGATCGGCGCCTGGCTGGTCCTGCTGTCCGCACCGCCCCACTTCCTATGGGTGGACGTGTCGGCACTCCTCATCTTCATAGGGGTGGTGATTCTGAAGCACCGCAGCGGAGGGCGAGACGGACTCGAGCTGCACAGCGCCTTCCTGGTCGTGCGACGCGGCTGGACCGGTTGGGCGGCAGCCGCGTGCGATATCGAGGACATTCGCCTCGAGCGGCGCTGGCCGTGGTCGAGCCGGAACCTGACGATCGCGATGAAGAACGGCAAGCGGCACATCGCGCACTCGGCCGGTCGTAGCGAGGGCCTGTTCAAGGAGACCTTCGACCGTGACCTGCAGCGGGTACGTGACTGGTGGCTGGCCAACCGCGACCTGGACGTGGTCGTCATCCAGGTCGACCGCACTCGGGGAGCGGCGTAGTCCTCAGGCGTTCTTGCCGCTGGTGACCCGGTAGCCGTCATAGACGCCTTCGACGTTGCGCACGGCACGCAGCAGGTGGCCCAGGTGCTTGGGGTCGGCCATCTCGAAGGTGAACCGGCTGACCGCCACCCGGTCCCGCGTCGTGGTGACCGACGCCGACAGGATGTTGACGTGGTGGTCGGACAGCACCCGCGTGACGTCGGAGAGCAGCCGGGTGCGGTCCAGCGCCTCGACCTGGATCGCCACCAGGAACACCGACCCTGACGACGGCGCCCACTCGACCTCGACCATCCGGTCGGGCGTCTGGGTCAGCGTGTCGACGTTGAGGCAGTCACCGCGGTGCACGGACACGCCATGGCCGCGGGTGACGAAGCCGACGATGGTGTCGCCGGGCACGGGCGTACAACATCGGGCCAGCTTGACCCAGACGTCGCTGACGTCCTTGACCACGACGCCGGGGTCGCCCGCCGGACGGGCCCGGGTCGGCTTGGTGGGTACGGCGGTCTCGGCGAGGTCCTCGACCGCGCCCTCGACGCCGCCCATGGACTGCATCAACCGGCTGATGACGGCCTGCGCCGAGAGGTGACCCTCGCCGACCGCGGCATAGAGCGCGGAGACGTCGGGATAGCGCAGGTCCTGGGCCAGCGTCGTCAGCGAGTCGCCGCCGAGCAGGCGCTGCAGCGGCAGGCCCTGCTTGCGCATGGCCCGGCTGATCGCGTCCTTGCCCTCCTCGATCGCGTCCTCGCGGCGTTCCTTGGCGAACCACTGCCGGATCTTGTTGCGGGCGCGCGGGCTCTGCACGAAGCCCAGCCAGTCACGCGAAGGCCCTGCGGTCGTCGACTTGGAGGTGAAGACCTCGATGACGTCGCCGTTCTCCAGCGCGCTCTCCAGCGGCACCAAGCGGCCGTTGACCCGGGCTCCGATGCAGCGGTGGCCGACCTCGGTGTGCACCGCGTACGCGAAGTCGACCGGGGTCGCGTCGGCCGGCAGCGCGATGACGTCGCCCTTGGGCGTGAAGACGAACACCTCGGAGGCGTGCAGGTCGAAACGCAGCGACTCGAGGAACTCGTCCGGGTCGGCCGACTCGCGCTGCCACTCGAGCAGCTGACGCAGCCAGGCCATGTCCTCGGCGCCGTCCTTGTCGCCGCCCTTCTTGCTGCCGACGACGGGGACCGGCTGGACCTCGCCCTCCTTGTACTTCCAGTGCGCGGCGACGCCGTACTCGGCCCTGCGGTGCATGGAGTGGGTGCGCAGCTGCATCTCGACCGGCTTGCCCTCGGGCCCGATCACGGTCGTGTGCAGCGACTGGTACATGTTGAACTTGGGCATCGCGATGTAGTCCTTGAACCGCCCCGGGATGGGCGTCCAGGACTCGGAGCCGTGCATGACGCCAAGCGCGGCGTAGCAGTCGCGTACGGACTCGACCAGGATCCGCACGCCGACCAGGTCGTTGATGTCACTGAAGTCGCGGCCGCGGACGATCATCTTCTGGTAGATCGAGTAGTAGTGCTTGGGCCGCCCGGTCACCGTCGCCTTGATCTTGGCCGCCCGCAGGTCGGCGGAGACCTGCTCGACCACGGAGGCCAGCATGGTGTCGCGGGAGGGTGCCCGCTCGGCGACCAGGCGGACGATCTCCTCGTACCGCTTGGGGTAGAGCGTCGCGAACGAGAGGTCCTCGAGCTCCCACTTGAGCGTGTTCATGCCCAGCCGGTGGGCCAGCGGAGCGTAGATCTCGAGGGTCTCGCGGGCCTTGAGCTCCTGCTTCTCGATCTTGAGGTAGCGCAGGGTCCGCATGTTGTGCAGCCGGTCGGCCAGCTTGATGACCAGCACCCGGATGTCGCGGGCCATCGCCACGACCATCTTGCGGATGGTCTCGGCCTCGGCGCTCTCGCCGTACTTGACCTTGTCCAGCTTGGTGACGCCGTCGACCAGCGAGGCGACCTCCTCGCCGAAGTCACGCGTGACGTCGGCGAGAGTCAGCGACGTGTCCTCGACCGTGTCGTGCAGCAGGGCGGCGACGATCGTCGAGGTGGTCATGCCGAGCTCGGCGAGGATGGTGGCGACCGCCAGCGGATGCGTGATGTAGGGGTCGCCGCTCTTGCGGAACTGCTCGCGGTGGCACTCCTCGGCGACGTCGTAGGCCCGCTGGACCAGGCGCAGGTCGGCCTTGGGATGGTTGGCCCGCAGCGTGCGGAACAGCGGCTCGAGCACCGGCGGGTTGGCCGTGCGGCTGCTGTTGCCGAGCCGGGCCAACCGCGACCGCATCGTACGGGACCCGGTCGCGGGAGCGAACTCGGTTGCCGCCGGCTCGGGCTCGACCGGGGGCGGCAGGTCGGTGACCCGGGTGCGGTGCGGGCGGGCCTTCTCAGGCGCTGCGACCGGCTGGGGCTGCTGAGGCTCAGGCGCGGCGTGCTCGGGCGCCAACGTGCCCGTCACCGGCTCTTGCGCGCCGGCGGCGACAGGTACGGCCTCACGGGTCACGCGCGGCTCCTAGCGGGGAGGGATACACCGATACTAACGGCCCGAAGCCCCGGAGATTCCGGTTCCTTAAACGGTGATCAGCGCCTGGACCTCGACGTCCGCAAGCCGGTCCCGGCCGCCGAGGAACCCGAGCTCGATCAGCACGGCGATCCCGACGACCACACCACCGGCCTGGTGCACGAGGTCCATCGCCGCGGCGGCGGTCCCGCCGGTCGCCAGGACGTCGTCGACCAGCAGCACCCGGTCGCCGGGCGTGAACGCACCCCTCTGAACCTCGAGCGTCGCCGTCCCGTACTCGAGGTCGTAGGTCGTGCCGAACGTCTCCCCCGGCAGCTTGCCCTGCTTGCGTACGGGGACGAAGCCGGCGCCGAGCCGGTAGGCGACCGGCGCGGCCACGATGAAGCCGCGGGCCTCGATGCCGACCACCTTGTCGACCTGGCCGCCGGGCGCGTGCTCCCCGCCGTACTCCGCCAGCGCGTTGACCATCGCGGTGTAGGCCTCGTGGTCGGCCAGCAGCGGCGCGATGTCCTTGAACAGCACCCCGGGTAGCGGGTAGTCCGGGACGTCCCGCACCCGCGCCGCCAGGAAGGCGGACAGGTCGGGGCGTTCGGTCACCGGCGGCGCTTGGTGCCCGGACGGCCGCCCGGCTTGGCCCGGCGCACCGGTGGCCGGGTCGGTCCGCTGCTGCGGGCCGCTCCCGTACGGGTGAGCTCGACGCCCTCGTCCTCGACGGGCACCGCGGGTCCGCCGGCGGCCTCGGCGGTCGAGCTGCCCTCGCGGGCGGCCTTGGCCTCGGCCGCCTCACGCTGCGCGACCTTCTTGCGCAGCGCGATCATCGCCGGTTCGCGCTCCTTGAGCTCGGTCAGCAACGGGGTGGCGACGAAGATCGAGGAGTAGGCGCCGGTCGCCAGACCGATGAACAGGGCCAGGGCGAGGTCCTTGAGCGTGCCGGCACCGAGCAGGCCGACGCCGATGAACAGCAGGCCGGCCACCGGCAGCAGCGCGATGATCGAGGTGTTGATCGAGCGGACCAGGGTCTGGTTGACGGCGAGGTTGGCCGCCTGGCTGTAGGTCAGCTTGCTGCCGGCGCCGATCCCGGCGGTGTTCTCCCGCACCTTGTCGAACACCACGACGGTGTCGTAGAGCGAGTAACCGAGGATGGTCAGCAGGGCGACGACGGTGGCCGGGCTGACCTCGAAACCGACCAGCGAGTAGATGCCGGCGGTGATCAACAGGTCGTGGATCAACGCGATGATCGCCGCGGCGGCCATCTTGGGCTGGAACCGGATCGACAGATAGATGACCACCACGATCAGGAACACGATCAGGGACTCGATCGCCTTCTTGGTGATCTGGTTGCCCCAGGTGGCGCCGACCGTGTTGAGGCTGATCGAGGACTTCGGGACCTTGAACGCCTTCGACAGCGCGTCCTCGACCTGGTTGACCTGGTTCGAGCTGCCCTTGTCCGAGCCGTTGGTGAGGATCCCGGTCGTGATCCGCACGTGCTTGGTTGACCCGGTGCCGATGTTCTGGATGACGACCTTGTCACCACTGAGGCCGACGGTCTTCATCGCGGCTGTGGTCTGGGAGATGCTGGTCACCCCGGGGACCTCGAACTGGGTGCCGCCCTTGAAGTCGATGGAGGGCTTGATCCCGATGAAGATCAGGCTCAGCAGGCTGACCAACATGACGGCGCCCGACAGCGCGTACCACCGCCGGCGACGGCCGATGAAGTCGTACGAGATGTCGCCGGCGTAGAGCCGATGGGCGATGTTGCGCAATCCTCGGCTGGCCATCGTCACGCCTCCTTCGGTGCGGGACGGGCAGGACCGGCGGGGTTGGCGGAACCGCCGGTGCCGAGGACGCGTTGCCGGCCGAGCCCGGAGAACTTCCCGCCCGAACCGTACAGCTTGGTCTTGGCTAGCACGGAGATGAGCGGCTTGGTGAAGAAGAAGACCACGAACAGGTCGGTGATGGTGGACAGGCCGAGGGTGAACGCGAAGCCTCGGACGTTGCCGACGCTGAGCCAGTAGAGGATCGCCGCGGCGAGCAGGGACACCGTGTCGGCAGAGATGATCGTCCGCCGGGCGCGGACCCAGGCTCGTTCGGCACCGCTGCGTAGGGTGCGACCCTCCCTGACTTCGTCACGTAGTCGTTCGAAGTAGACGACGAACGAGTCCGCGGTGATACCGACCGCCACGATGAAACCGGCGATGCCGGCCAGCGAGAGCCGGTAGCCGATCTGTCCGCCGAGGTAGGTGACCGACGCGTACGTGGTGAGTGCCGAGACCAGCAGCGAGGCGACCGTCACCAGTCCGAGGCCGCGGTAGTAGAGCAGCGAGTAGAGGACCACCAGGCCGAGCCCGATGCCACCGGCGATCAGACCGCCCCGGAGCTGGTCCGAGCCGAGCGTCGGCGAGATCTCCGCGACCGTCTCCTTGGTGAGCGTCACGTCCAGGGAGCCGAAGTTGAGGACCTGGGCCAAGGCCTCGGTGTCAGCCTGGGTGAAGCCGCCGGTCCCACCGGTGATCTGGGCGTTACCTCCGGTGATGGCCTGCTGGATCACGGGCGCAGACTCGACCACGCCGTCCAGCACCACGGCCACCTGGTTCAGTGGGGAGGCCAGGGAGGTGACCTTGGTCGTCAACGTGCCGAAGTGGTCGGCACCCGCGCCGGTGAAGTTCAGCTGCACCAACCAGCCCTGAGTCGCATCGTTCATGGACGAGGCGCTCTTCACGTCCTTACCGGTCATGTACGACGGCGCCAGGATGTAGATCTGGCTGCCGTCCCGGGCGCAGGCCGCGAGAGGCTGGGCCGGGTCGTCGAGCTGGAGCGCCTCGACGGCGTTGAGCTTGTCCTTGGTGCAGTTGCCGAGAGCAGTGACCTGCTTCTGGATCTGGCCGCCCGTCGTGCAGCCAGTGGGGAAGTTGGTGGTCAGGTTGATCGTCGGACAGGGACCAGCCGGCTGGGTCGCCGTCGGCGTCGGCGTCGCTGCGGCGGCAGAGCCGCTGGGGGTCGCCCCGCTCGCCGTCGCCGTCGGGGTCGGGGTCGGGGTGGTGGGTGCGGCCGAGGTCGTCGCGGCCGCACCGCTGGTTGCGCCAGCCGCCGTGAGCGCGTCGGAGAGCGCGCGCCCGTTGCTGGTCGGGCTGGGCTTGACCGCGGGAGCCGAGGAGGTCGTCGTAGCGGGCGCCTTGGTTGTCGTGGCCGGCGCCGAGGTGGTGCCGGCGGAGGTCGTCGGCGCAGCGGTCCCGCTCGGCGTGGCGCTGGCCGAGGGCGCCGGCGTGGCACTCACCGGGATGGTGGTCAGCACCTGGCGGAACCGCAGCTGCGCCGTGGTCCCGATCAGGCTGATCAGGTTGTTGCTGCTGCTGCCGGGGACGTCGACCTCGATGTTGCCACCGATGACGGAGACCTCGGCCTCCGAGACGCCGATGCCGTTGACCCGGGTCCGGATCACGTCCACCGCCTGGTTGAGCTGGGCCTGGGTGACCTTCTGGCCGTGCGGCAGCGACGGCTTGAGGATGGCAGTGGCGCCGCCCTGGAGGTCGAGACCGAGCCTGGGGGTCCAGCTCCCGCCGGTGGCGACGCCCGCGTAGAGCAGGGCGATCACCGCGAAGCAGGCAGCGAGCCACCGCCAGGGCTGCGGTGTCCTGGAAGCCACGGACCACTCCTCGATTCACGCCGCGGACGGCGATCGACAGCCGGGCAGGTGCCCAGCCTCGGGTTGTGCTGCTGTTTGGTGCCGAACGAGTATTGCGGTTTGTCAGCTGTCGGACGAGGACCGCGCCGGGTCCTCGCGGTGCGGCTTCTCAAGAACCACCGAGGACGGGGCCACGTCGTCGTGGTCGTGGTCATGATCGGAATCGGAGTCGTGGTCGTGCTCGGCTGTCTCCTGCGAGCCCTCCTCCTCCTCCTGGTCCACGGCCGGGGCGAGCCGGGTGACCGCAGCCTTGGCGAAGGTGATGATGACGTCGTCGTCGACCTCGAGGTCGTAGGTGGCGTCATCGACGGCGACCACGGTCGCGTACATGCCGGAGGTGGTGATCACCCGGCTGCCGACGACGATGCTCTGCCCGCCGGCGGCACGGTTGCGTGCGTTGCGCTGGCTGCGCCGGAACAGGAAGAACAGCACCAGCCCGAACAGCACGACCAGGAGGAATCCGCTGCCACCGGAGTTGCCCTTGGCGGTTGACGCCGCGAGGACCGACGACGGAGGGACGGGCACGATGCTGCCTTTCGATGATGATCGAGTGGTGCCGGCCGGGACTGGCGTACGCATGGGCACGGCGGGGCGAGTCTAGGTCAGCGGGGCGGTGCCGACAAAGGAACGAGCAGTGGGCCGACCCGGTTCCCGCTCAGGCCGGCTCGGCGGGTCGGGCTTCGAACAGGCTCGGAGTGCCTTCGGGACCGACGCCCGCCACCCCGGTCATCGCGGAGATCGGCGGCTTGAGCCCGAGATGCTCCCAGGCCGCGGCTGTGGCAACCCGCCCGCGCGGAGTGCGGGCCAGCATGCCCGTACGGACCAGGAACGGCTCGCAGACCTCCTCGACCGTCTCCGGCTCCTCGGCGACGGCGACCGCGAGGGTGGACAGACCGACCGGTCCCCCGCCGAACCTTCGGAGCAGCGCATCGAGGACCGCCAGGTCCAGCCGGTCCAGGCCCAGCTCGTCGACCTCGTACACGGCCAGCGCGGCGCGGGCAGTCCTGCGGTCAAGCACACCATCACCGCGGACCTCCCCGAAGTCGCGTACGCGGCGCAACAGCCGGTTGGCGATCCGCGGTGTCCCGCGGGAGCGCCCGGCGATCTCGGCGGCGCCGTCGGGGCGCAGGTCGACGCCGAGCAGCTGGGCGGAGCGCTTGAGCACCTGCTCGAGCTCCTCGGCCTGGTAGAAGTCGAGGTGGGCGGTGAAGCCGAAGCGGTCACGCAGCGGGCTCGGCAGCAGACCAGCCCTGGTCGTGGCCCCGACCAGGGTGAACGGAGCGACGTCGAGCGGGATGGCCGTGGCTCCGGGGCCCTTGCCCACGATCACGTCGACCCGGAAGTCCTCCATGGCGACGTAGAGCAGCT
The DNA here is from genome assembly GCA_033851545.1 of Frankiales bacterium. Taxonomy (GTDB): domain Bacteria; phylum Actinomycetota; class Actinomycetes; order JAWWOL01; family JAWWOL01; genus JAWWOL01. Next base: position 72,375 of record JAWWOO010000010.1, read on the forward strand.
CCTCGGCCGGCCGCGCCATGCGGTGGATCTCGTCGAGGAAGAGCACCTCGCCCTCGTTGAGGGTGGACAGCAAGGCGGCGAGGTCGCCGGCCCGCTCGATGGCCGGTCCGCTGGTGATCCGCAGCGGCGCGCCCAGCTCGGCGGCGATGATCATCGCCATCGTGGTCTTGCCGAGACCGGGCGGTCCGGAGAGCAGGATGTGGTCCGGCGGCCGGCCGCGGCGCATGGCACCCTCGAGCACCAGCGACAGCTGCTCGCGAACCCGGTGCTGGCCGACGAACTCGTCCAGCGTCTTGGGCCGCAGCGCGTTCTCGACCTGTCGCTCGTCGACCAGGGCGAACGGCGAGACCGGGTCGTCCTCAAGGTGGACGGACTCCGTGAGGTCGTACGAGTCGTCGGTCATGACCGGCTCAGGGTACGCAGGGCGGCGCGGAGCAGTGCGGTCACGTCCGCCGTCGCGGCGGCTTCGTCGGCGGCGATCACCTCGACGGCCTGGTCGGCCTCGCGCGCGGAGTAGCCGAGGCCGACTAGGGCCGCGCGGACCTGGGGCTGCCAGTCGGGCTCGGGCGAGAGGTCGCCTGCCGTCGGCACCACGCTCGACGGCAGGACACCGAGGGCGAGCACCTTGTCCTTGAGCTCGATGACGATCCGGGCGGCGCCCTTACGGCCGATGCCGGGCACCCGGACCAGCGCATCGAGGTCCTCGTACGCGATCGCCTGCTTGAGGGCGGCGGGGCGGAGTACGGCGAGCGCAGCCTGGGCCAGCTTGGGCCCGACGCCTGTGGCGCTCTGCAGCAGCTCGAAGCAGGCCTTCTCCTCGTCGTCGCCGAAGCCATAGAGGGTCAGCGCGTCCTCGCGTACGACCAACGAGGTGGACAGCCGGGTCGCATCGCCGAGTCGCAGCCCGGACAACGTCGCCGGCGTGCAATGGACCAGCAGACCTACGCCGCCGACCTCGACAACCGCCGCGTCGAGGGTCATCGAGAGCACCCGGCCGGCGACACTCGCGATCATCGGGCGGCTGCCGGCGCTGGCACGGCCTTCACCGTGGGGGGCCGCAGTGGCGCGGTCTTGGCCATCGCGGCGGTCAGCTTGGCCTGAGCTCCGCCGCGCCAGACGTGGCAGATGGCCAGGGCCAGCGCGTCGGCCGCGTCAGCGGGCTTGGGCGCCGCATCCAGCCGGAGCAGTCGGGTGACCATGGCGGCAACCTGCGCCTTGTCCGCCCGCCCGTTGCCCGAGACGGCCGCCTTCACCTCGCTCGGCGTGTGCAGTGTCACCGGGATGCCGAACCGGGCCGCGCACACGATCGCCACCGCCCCCGCCTGGGCGGTCCCCATGACGGTGCGGACGTTGTGCTGGCTGAACACCCGCTCGACCGCCACGGCCTCCGGCTGGTAACGCTCGATCCAGCTGACCAGGCCCCGCTCGAGCGCGATCAACCGGGCGCCGATGTCGTCGGTCGACGGGGTTCGCAGCACGTCGACGGCGATCAGGCTCAGCCGGCCCCCGGGAACGCCGTCCACCACGCCGACCCCGAGTCGGGTCAGGCCTGGGTCGACACCGAGCACACGCACCTCTGGACTCCCAGCCTCGTCCGAACAGATGTTCGGAAGATTACCCGGCCTCCGTCGCCCCACCGGTCACCTCCGGGGGCTGCGGCGTGTTGCGAGCATCGCCTTCGGTCGGCGGGGCATCGGCTCGGGCCTGGGCGCGCGCCTGGGCCTGTGCCGCTGCCCGAGCCTGTGCGTGCGCCTGCGCCTGCGCCTGTGCGTGCGCCTCTGCCCGTGCCGCTGCCCGCGCCTGTGCGTGCGCGTGTGCCCGCGCCTGTGCCTGCGCCTCTGCCTCCGCCCTGATCTGCACCTTGGTCCGCCGAACGCGACGCCTGCCCTGCAGCCGCCGCCACTCCGCCGTGAAGTCTGGTAGCGGTCGCTCCCCTGGCCTGGTCCGGCTGTACCACCAGTCCCGTTCGCTCCGGACCTTCCGCACGTCCAGATGCCCCAGCCAATGGCGCCCGCCGGCATCGAGGACGTGGTCGAGAGGGCGTCGGGTCACCGGCATGGCGAACAGGTCGATCACCCTGACGTGCAGACCCGCCGCCTCGACAAGCCGGACCACGAGCCCGAATGCGGGCGACGCAACCCGACCCGACTCGATGTCGCCCACCACCGACTTGGGGACGCCGGCCCGCTCCGCAAGCTCTCGCTGCGACAAGTCCGCGTAGTGCCGCGCCGCGCGGAGCAGCGCCGGCGGCGACGGCAGCGGTGCAGTCAGGAGCGGATCCTGTCGCACGGCGGCGTCCCGTGCACGCGCCGCGGCTTCGTCCGCCTCCTGCTGCTCTGCGCCCTGGTCCATGAACCGAATCTGCTCGCGTCACGACCCCGAGCCAAGAGGGCGGCGCGGCCTGTGGAGGAAACGCCATCCTGTGGACAGACGAGCATCCCGAGAGCGCTGGGAATGGGAGCCTCCCCGGCGGCTCTGCGTTGCCCGTAGATCGCGGGCAACGCAGAGTCGCAGCAACAGGGAGTCCACACCGGACGAGGGGAACGGGCAGCGGTGCGGGACCGGCCGGTGTCAGCCCACTGCTTCGAGGATCTCGTCGCTGATGTCGAAGTTGGCCCATACGTTCTGCACGTCGTCGCAGTCCTCGAGGGCGTCCACCAGGCGAAGCACCTTGCGCGCCGACTCGTCGTCCTCGAGCGGGACCGACACGCTCGGCAACCAGGCCACATCGGCGTTCTCCACCGCGATCCCGGCGGCGGCGAGCGCATCCCGTACGGACTGCAGGTCGGTCGCCTCGCTGATGACCTCGAACGTGTCACCCAGGTCGTTGACCTCGTCGGCACCTGCTTCGAGCACGGCCGCGAGGACGTCGTCCTCGGTCAGCTCACCCTTAGGGACCAGGACGACGCCCTTGCGACTGAACAAGTAGGCAACCGAGCCGGGGTCGGCAAGTGACCCGCCATTGCGGCTCATCGCCGTCCGGACCTCCGAGGCCGCCCGGTTGCGGTTGTCGGTCAGGCACTCAACCAGGATCGCCACACCGTGCGGCCCGTAGCCCTCATAGGTGATGGTCTCCCAGTCGGCGCCGCCGGCCTCGAGGCCGGCGCCGCGCTTGTGCGCCCGGTCGATGTTGTCGTTGGGCACCGACTGGCTCTTGGCCTTGGCGATCGCGTCGGCGAGGGTCGGATTGCCGTTGATGTCACCGCCGCCCGTGCGGGCGGCGACCTCGATGTTCTTGATCAGCTTGGCGAAGAGCTTGCCCCGCTTGGCGTCGACGACGGCCTTCTTGTGCTTGGTGGTAGCCCACTTGGAATGGCCGCTCATGAACGCTCCTTCACCAGCCCGAC
>JAWWOO010000014.1:0-8144 GCA_033851545.1 Frankiales bacterium
AGTACGACCATGTTCGTGTGCCGAGTCCACGGATGACGATCCCCACCCAGCGGGTGCTGCGTGCTCTGCTCGCCGAGCCGACCCGCGAGCGCTACGGCGTGGAGATCGGCGCCGAGGCCGGCCTGCCCAGTGGCACGATCCACCCGATTCTGGCCCGCCTCGAGGGGGTGCGCTGGATCGAGTCGCGCTGGGAGAGCATCGATCCCCGAGAGCAGGGCCGACCCGCGCGCCGCTACTACCGGCTCACCGCCTCGGGGGTGGAGCTCGCCCGGCAGGCACTGGCCGGCGCCTACTCCCGACGCCCGAAGACCGCCCCACCGATTCCGCTGCGAGATCAGCCGTGAGCAGGGTCGGGGACGAGCATGGGGCGGCACCGAGTCCGGCCGCGTTCTGGCCGTCCCGGACCGTGTGCCTGGCTGCCCGATGCCTGCCGAAGGGCACCGTGAGGGAGCGTTATCGGGCCGAGTTCCTGGCCGAGCTGCCCGGGCTGACCAACCGGCAGCAGATCCGGCACGCCGCCGGGGTGCTCGCGCACGCCGGGGCCCTGTGTGTGGCCGTGACCAGCTACCAGACACCCGGCAAGGAGGAGACCACCATGACAACTCGGACAGTCAGTCGCCTGGTCCTGTGCGGGCTGAACCTTCACCACCAGTGGCGGTGGCACTCGACCGAGGACGGGCAACGCTACCGCCAGTGCTTCCGCTGCGGCAAGGACGATGAGGAACGCGACCAGGGTCCTCACGGGGACGGGAGCCCCTACGGCACCGGCATGGTCCCCTTGGGGTGAGACCTCCGTCGAGGGTCCCCGGCTAATCCTTTCACGCTGTCCGCTCACGGATCCGCATCAGACACACGGTCGTGGGAGCCCAAGACCCCGCTCTCCCGAGCGGTCGGATGACTCCTGTGCCCGCCTGATCGACGCCAGCCGCGTCCGGGTGCTGGACGATCCCCAGTTGCTCGACTTTGGTTGGCTCGGGAGGTCAGAGCTTCGGCCGCTCTGGCGCCGTTTCTGTCAGCCTTCTTTGGCATGCTCAGTGGCGTGGGTGAGCGCGACAAGCGCCCGGCCGCACCGACGTCTTGGTGGAGGGGTCGACGATGAGTGACTATGCCGTGTTCGAGGACCTGGTGGACGCGTTCGCTGGCGTGGACGGTGTCGATCCGCCGGGATCGGGGCGCGGCTTCGGCGCTAGCGCGTTGAAGGTCGATGGTCGGATCTTCGCGATGCGCCCTCGAGAGCACTTGGTAGTGAAGCTTCCCGCGGCCCGGGTGGCTCAGTTGATCGCCGACGGCGCAGGGGTCGCTTTCGACGCTGGCAAAGGTCGTCCGATGCGGGAGTGGCTGACTGTGCAGCAGGACTCGCCGGCGACGTGGCTGCTCCTGGCCCGGGAGGCTTACGACTTCGTCCGCGCCGATGGCGGCAGGTCCTCGTAGGGAACGCGAGAGCGGTAGTTGCTCCTAACGAGATCGGCATGCACCGCGTCGCCTTCTCGGTCGACGACATCGACGAGGCACTCGAGATCGCCGCGAGGCACGGCTGCCACCCGCTGCGCGGCGTCGCCACCTACGGAGACGTCTACAAGCTCACCTATGTCCGCGGCCCCAGCGGCATCCTCGTGATGCTCGCCGAGGAGCTGAACAAGAGCTAACTACGGGTCGATGGCCGCGCGACCATGGGCACCCGGAGCGCGCCGGTGACCTATCTCTCATCGGACCTTGATCATCATCAATGAGCAGGGCGCGGGTTTGCTTGCAGTTTGCGAGTCGCATTGGATGCCCCGGGTGGTGACGACGACCTGTCCCGCCATCAGTCCGGTGATGGTGTCGCCTTCCAGGCGAGCGACCGTTTGGTTCGCGGGAAGTTCGACCTGCGCCTCTGCCGCCATGGAACCGGCGATCTTAACGATGGAACCAACAGCCACTGTCACCGTAGGCGTCGGAAGGAGTGTTCCCGAGGAGCACGACAGCAAGTACGTGTACCCGGTCGTCGTCTCGGCGTACAAGCCGTACTGGCCGCACGTGGAGGTCGACGGCGCCGCCGGTGGCGCCACTAGCGACGGCGACGAGCCGGCTGTGTCTTGCGCGGTGGAGACCGTGAAGTGGTGCGTTGTACAGCCGCCCACCAGCAACGCTGAGCAGCTCATCACCGCAGCAACGACAACACCAGGCAAACGTCGGCTCACGTCATTCAGACGCCCGGCACGCGGCAACGGTTCCACCACTAGGGAACTGCACCACACGTATCCCGTCAGAGTCCACAAGCGATCGACGAAGCTCAACCGGCGCGTCGTTGGCCGGCGACGGCCGTACGGGCGCCTTGTCCCGATGAGGGTCCCGTTCCCGGTCGCCGATCGGCTATCGGTGAAGGCCGGACACCCCGGGCCACCCCGGTCGCGCCGGGTGCCATCGACGTTCCGCTGACACGGCGGGTAAAGCATGGGTTCACGTTGCTACAGGGGCCGGCTTTGAAAGCACTCGCAGCATCCCGGACACCATCGGCAACATCGTCGTCGGGGTCGACGGGCTCGTCCCAAACGCAGGCAATGAAACCCCTCCCCTGCGCGATCTCTGCTGTCCGAGTCAGCGTCGCAGGGAACCGGACGTCGGTTGCGTGGCGTCGACGTGGCCGCGCGGCCTGACGTCGTAGCCGCGTCCCTGCTACGGCAACTATCCACCGCTCGTCGGGTTGATGATCGCGTCCAGGACCGTCAGCGCCGCGAACGCGACAACGAGGCGTAGCAGCGCCAACCAGGCGCCCCAGAAGGTTGGACGCTGCGGTCGCCGATGCTCGCGCGAGTGCCGCGGTGAGCCAGGCTCCGGGACAATACCGGTGGCCAACCAGGTGGTGATGAGCTTCGCGTACACAACGGCACCATCAGAGTCCACTGGCGTGCGGGCGAAGGCGCTGGCGCTAAGCCTTTTGCCGCCCGACAGCTGAATCAGTAGGCCGGTTTTCCACATGCGCCCGTATGCCGGCGCCGGGTCGACGCCAACGATGTCCGCGCGCGATACCTGGTAGGACCGGAAGAGGTTTCCGATGACCAGCCGGTCGTGGTACAGCACCACGGCGAGCCTCGCGACGCGGACACTCAACACGGCGAACACCGCCGCCACACCAGCGATCGCCATGCGCGTCGCGCCAGCGTCTCCGGCCAAGAATTCAGTGGGCGGACCGATGGCCAACACCGTCCCGATGATCACGACAAACAGGAACTGGATCGTCCGCAAACGGCGATTCAGGACCCGCCGGTGTGGAAGCGCGCGCTGCTCGGCTCGTTCTGTCACCCGAATTCCTCCAACCGAGCGCACCCGTTGGCGCTCAGCTGCCCAGTTGGGAAGCAGCTGTAGACAGCGGCACTGATCTCGGAAGTCGTCACATCGCCCGAGCCGGGCCGCAGGATCAACGTGCACCAAGCGGCTGCGTCAGTGCTTGGGCGTGCATAGCGGCGGCCGCGGGCTCAGAGCACCAAACTTCAACCACACCGGCCGACGTCCAGGCCTCTTCCTCCGCCACCCTCCACTCCTCTCGCATTGGTGAGTAGCGCCGCCAGCTCACTACCCATGAGCGTAGGCGCCGCTTCCTGGCTGTGTCGGCCAGCGATCCCCGGCTGACACGGCGATCGGTGACCCGGAACGGGACCTTCATCGGGACCGGCAACCGACGCGGCCTCCGATAACGTCGGGCGCGCCGGCCGGGGTGCTACTTCTGGTTCGCCGTGGGTGAGCCCTATTCGCCGCCGCGCCGACGGCGATCGCGGTAACCGCGTAGGGCTGGCAGCAAGCTGCCGACGCCCTCGGCACGTGTCAGCACCGTCAGCAAGTCATCGCGATCCTCAGGCAGACCTGGTACTGCGGCGGCCACGTCGTCAATGTCGAACCAGTCATCCCAGTCGTCGTGGCGAACGTCGGCGAACCACTGCCCACGGTCCCGCGTCAGCCGGACGAGCAACCTGCTGGACCGCCAGATCGTCTGCACGTCGCCGAACCTAGGAGAGGACGTTGTGGAGGCGACCGCGAAGCGATCGCGTTTCACTGCCTCTCGGATGGACGCTGCGTCTGTCTCACTCAGGACGGCCACGAGTGCATCCTCCCGTGCCGCATCCCCGAAGTCGAACATCCGACGGCCGCTCCGCGACACTCGACGAACGCAGGCCGCCCGGCTTCGCCGGTGGACCTCCGACGGACAATGTCGACGGATCACGACCACCTCCCCGATCGTGGATCGATGTCCGGCACAAGATCGACCGGACCTGGAAGTGCCGCGGTCTCAGGGGAAGTGTGGGATGCCGGTCATCAACTCGGTCGTGGCCCCGGCGCCTCCTTCGGCGACCATCCGGACTGCTCTGTCGCCGAGGTGGACGGCGTACGCGATGTCGAGGTTCGTGCCGGCGTGGACCCAGCACCAGGCGGCCGGGTCGGCGGGGGCGGCGCCCGGGAAGGCATCTGGGGCGGACTTCGTGGCAGGGCCGGTGGCATAGTCGCGGACGTCGGCCACGGTGACCATGATCGAGGTGCCCGGCTGACCGAGCGCCGTTCGGCACAAGGCTGCAGCCGTCGTGCCCGACGCTGTCGCGCTTGTGGGTGAGGGCAGCATGCTCGCCGTCGGGCTGGAAGACCTGGCGGTGCCAGCAGGGCTCACCGCGGTTGAGACCGCTCCGGCAATAGAGCCTGCGTGACTCTGGGAGGCGCACCCTGCCACCACGGCCACGACGCCGGCCGCCCTCGTGACCGCTGCTGCCTGTCGCATCATGCCCATCAGACGCTCGCCACGCTCCGCCGGTTCCCGCTCATCATGCTGCGTCCGCGCGGCCGCCCGTGTTCCAGTCGTCGATCCTCAGCGGGACAGTCGATCCAGCGCCTCCCGCAACGCGGTCAGCGCCTCCCCACGCGACGTCGCCCACCGAGCCGCCCGGCCGCATTGGCTACTTGCCATATTGGAAAGTACGGTGCATGCTTTCCAACATGGAAACCTCAAGCACCTCTCCCACGCCGGATGAAGCGGCAACAGCCCTGCGCCAGGCTGAGTCCGCAGGCTCTGCACTCGCTGGCGGGCTGCTGCTGCCCGCCCACTTCTACAGCTCGATCGGTACGGCCACAGCCGTTCAGATCGGCACTGCCGCGGCGGGCATCGCCAGCCAGAAGGCTTGGGGCATAGGCGTTGCGATCGCTGGTGTCCTGGTGCAGTTTTGCGTCGGTGGGATTCAGATCGCGCGGTTCCGATCGCTGAACGGGGTGCGGGTGAGAGGCTTCGAGAGTCGGGTCGTCTTCGGCACGGCCAACACGGCTTCAACTGTCTATGGCCTGGCCTTCGGTGGGGCGGTGTGGGCAGCGTTCATCGACGCCTGGTGGCTGGTCGCCGTGTTTGCCGTGCTCGGCGGCGTCGGCTACGCAGTGGGTGGCCAGCGTTGGTGGAGGGTCTATCAGCGGGACCCGGCGGGCAACAGCCGGGGCGACTCTGCCGTGTTGTTCGCCGTTCTCTTGTGCGCTGCGGTTGCCGGCATGCTGGCTCTGCTCATCGGTTCCTGATGGACGATTGGGATTCCACCCTGCAGCCGCCGGCCCGGCTGGCATTGATGACGATGTTGACCACCGTTTCCCGGGCCGAGTTCGTCACCGTACGAGATCGACTTCAGGTCAGCGACTCGGTGCTGTCCAAACATGTATCGGCGCTGGCAGCCGTCGGCTATGTCAAGAGCCACAAGGGCACCCACGCCGGTCGCCGGACGACCTGGCTTTCCCTGACCAGCAAGGGTCGCAGCGCCCTCAGCTCGCACGTCTCAGCGCTCCGAGCCCTCATCGCGGACGTGCAGTAGGCGCGTCGGCGCCCACGCGCCGGCGGCTTTGGGCGGACGAGGGGCCGGAGTGCCGAGTTGGCTCGCTGTCGTCGCTCAGGACGCGATGATGTCGAGATGGTCCAGCTTGTCGATGCTCGAGCTGCTGCCGTTGGTCACGATGAGACGACCGTCGGAGACGGTGACGACAACGGTGCTCCGATCCAGAGATCGTTGGCGCTCGGCGTGCCGCTGTTCCGCGAGGACACCTTCAGCGTCGACCCGATAGACGCACTCGGTGGCCGAGGGGTCACCGCTGAGATGTGCACGGTGTAGGTGTCGTTGGGCACGGCGATGTCCCACTCGGTCGCACTGCCGGCGCCATCGACGACCTCGGGCCAGTCGCCCGTGGGCAATACAAGCCAAGCTCCGCGGCACCCGCCACAGCCCGTCCCCGACCTGACCAGCCACGGCGAACGAGCCGGCGAAACCCACATGACAAGAAGCTGCCGGTGTTCCGCTCACCGATCCGCTATCGGTGATGCACGGGGTCGGGGCGTACCCGCGGTACCCGCTGATGGTGGCCAGCGAGTCGATGAGGTTCGCTGATCTTGTCGGGTGGGTCTAGTCGGTCGTGAACACGCGACGAATCCTTCGATGCGCGCAGAAACCGGTTGGCTTTGGTCCGCTGGTGCAGCCGAAGCGGCGCGCGAACCCGCGTGCCGCACCTTGGCGCGCGCCAAGCTCGGACACCGCCACCGTCTCCGCTGCTGCGAACACCTGCGCGGACAACGTCACCGAGACGTTGCCTCACGAGGCGAGTCGAGGTCTATCAGTTGCGGTCCTGGCTGAGGCTCTCCTTAGTCCGACTCACTGCTCCTTAGTCCGTCCCGCAACTCCTTTGGCTGAACGACCGTCGAGCGCGCTGGCAACGGCTGCCGGCAAGTGAAATCTGAGGAGGACCGCCGCAGGATGCTGGGCAGTCACCCGATGTTCTGCTGCTCGCACCACGCCAGAGTGGCAATGCGCCCCGGGGATGCCGCAGCACAGGCGGAGCCGCCGTCACCCACGCGCCGACCGCTCCACGTCTCCTCACCCGACGAGTCCTCTCAAGCCGGAAGGCACACGCCATGTCGAACAGAAGCAACCGGTTCTCTCTTACCGGACGTCGGCCCTCCGGGCATGTGCGCCATCTGGTAGCGCTGGCCGCTGCAGTGGGGCTGACGCTGTCCGCCGTTCCGGTGATGGCCGTGGTCACCGCCCAGGCGGCGCTGGCTGCGGCCGCCCCAGCACAGACTTTTGCAGCGCCGGGTTCCTTCGTGGTGACCGTTCCGCCGGGGGCCCGCTCGGTGCATCTGGCCGCGCTCGGTGGCGCCGGCGAATCGGGCGGCACCGCCCCGGCGAATGCCGGAGACGGCGGCGCCGGCGGGCATGGGGAGCAGGCGTCAGAGGACGTGCCGATCGCGCCAGGCGGGGTCATCTCGCCGGGGTCGACGTTCACCGTGAACGTCGGTGCACTGGGCGGCGGCGGCCTCGCGGGTCTGCCGCGGAACGTCTTCGGAGCCCCGCTGGCCGGCGCCGGCGGGAGGGGAGGCGGAGCCACCTGGATCACGGCGCAGGACGGGACCCTCCTCATCGTCGCCGGTGGCGGCGGCGGTGGCGGCGGCGGTGGTAACGGGCTTCACGGCGGAGCCGGGGCAACCCGATCGGCCGGGCAGGCCACCTCCGTCAATGGCGTGATCGCGGCCAAGGGCGGAGCCGACGGCGCGTCCAGCTGTCCCGCGGGCACCGGCCTGGGCAGGTACCCGGGGCAGACCGGTGAGTCCGTCGCTGCGGTGTTCAGTCTCGCTGGGGGTGGCGGAGGTGGCGGGGACGGGTTCTGCGGTGGCGGCTCGGGTGGCTCCGGTGACCATGGTGCCGGCGCCAGCAACAACGGTGCTGGTGGCGGCGGAGGCGGCTCCGGCGGAGCCGGCTTCTACGCCCAAGCCACCGGGGCGGTCGTCGCCTCCGGCACCAACGCCGGCGACGGTTCGGTCACTCTCACCTTCGACGTCACTCCGGCCGTGGCGACGCTGAGCTCGACCGGCATCGCCTTCGGCGCCCAGGCGGTCGGCACGACCAGCACCCCCGGCTACGTCACCGTCACCAACAGCGGGGGCCTGCCCCTGACCATCGACGGGCTCGGCGCCGGCGGCGCCGACCCCGGTGATTTCAGCGGTGTCTTCGGCACCTGCCCGCCCTCCCTGGCACCGCAGGCCTCCTGCCAGCTGGGCGCCACCTTCACGCCCACCGCCGCCGGCCTGCGGTCAGCCACCCTGCAGATCTATGACAGCGCACCGGACAGCCCGCAGAACATCACCCTGACCGGCAACCCGG
>JAWWOO010000022.1:0-74258 GCA_033851545.1 Frankiales bacterium
CGCAACGCCAGCATCACCCAACGCCGCGCCCTGGTCATCCGCGACCGCGGCTGCGTGTTCCCCGGCTGCGACCGCCCGCCGGCGCACTGCCAAGCCCACCACCTCAAATACTGGTCCGCCGGCGGCCACACCAACCTGGACAACCTGGCCCTGGTCTGCTGGTTCCACCACCACCTGCTCCACGAAGGCGGCTGGCACCTCCAACGGATCCCAGCCACCCACCCCGACACCCCACCCGGCTGGCTCGCTACCGCCAACGACGGCCGCCAGCTCCGGGAGTTTCGACAACCCGCCGCCTGACCGCACAGGTCAGGCGCACGACCTACGGGACTTCGGGCTGCTGAGGCTGCCGTCGGGTCGCCCCGGCGTGACGTTTCCTATTTGGTTGCGCGCGGCTGCCGTATTCGGCGATCAACCGGGCAGGGACGAGTCAGTTCACACAAGCGAGACGAGGAGGAGAACGATGACAGTGACCGACGCTCATTCCGCGGGCACGACTGACAACCCCCGCAGGCTCGCGGAGACGTACTTCGAGTCCTGGAAGAGCAGGGACTTCGACACTCTCCGCACACTCCTCGCCCCGGGCGTCACCTTCCGCGGTCCGTTGGGCAAGGCAAACGGTGTCGACGAGTGCATCGTCGGCATGCAGGGACTGGCCGAGTCCATCACGGACATCCGGATCCTGAAGATCGCTGTCGACGACAACGACGTGATCACCTGGTACGACCTCTACACCAGGGACACACCGCCGATCCCGACCGCCAACTGGAGCCACGTCGAAGACGGCAAGATCACCCGGATCAGGGCGACGTTCGATCCGCGTCCGTTGCTCCCGCCTGCTTGAGGTGCGAGCTGCTGAAAGACTGGCGGCATGACGCGACCGATCCAGCTCCGCGTGGCCGAGCAGACCGCGCCTGCGCGCGAGCGGGCCCGGCTCAGCGAGGGACGGTCCCTGTGCGAGGAAGGCCGCTGGGAGGACGCCGCTCAGGTCTTCCAGACCCTGGTCGCCGGTGGTTCGGTGTCGGCGCTCACCGAGCTGGGTCTCGTACGGGACGAGCTCGGTGACCACGCCGGCGCGCTCGAGCTGTTCGGCCGGGCGATGGCGGCCGGCGACCTCGCCGGCTACCTCGCGGCCGGCAGCGCTGCACTGGCCGACGGGGATGTCGACGAGGCTGAGCGACTGCTGCGGGTGGGGATCGAGGCCGGCGAGGAGCAGTGGCAGTGGCAGCTCGCCGAGGTCTACCTGGCCCGCGATGACGACGTGGAGGCCGAGCGCCTGCTGCGCGCAGCCATCGTGGCCGGCGAGACGCGTGCCTGGCGTGACCTGGCATCGCTCGCCGAGCGGGCCGGGGACCTGGCGGCAGCGGAGTTCGCCTACCGTTCGGGCGCGGGCGAGGGCGACGCCACCGATCGTCTCGAGCTCGCCCGGTTCCTGGTGGGACAGGGCCGAAGCACAGAGGCACTGCCGATGCTGACCGATCTGCTGGGCGCGGGCCATCGGCGCGCCCTGGTCGGTCTCGCCGAGCTGCACCGCGAGGCGGGCCGGCACGAGCAGGCGGCCACGACCTATGGCGAGGCCATCGAGGCGGGTGCCCTCGATGCCCGCGAGGACCTCGCCGACCTGCTCGCCTATGACCTCGACCGCCCGGCCGACGCGCTGGAGCAATGGCGCCTCGCGCTGGAAGAGGGCGTGGTGGACTCCGCCACGCTGTGGTGGGAGACCGGGCAGGCCTACGAGCGCGCAGGTGACTGGGGGGCCGCCGAAGCGGCGTACCAGGAGATGCTTGCGGCCGGAGACGTCGACGCCTACCACGCGCTGGCATCCCTCGCCCTCGTACGAGGCGACGTCGCGGCCGCCGAGCGGTTGTTCCGGGACGCCCTGGCCGCAGGCGACGCCGATGCCCTCGAACCGCTGCACACCCTGCTGACGTCGCAGGGCCGGCTCGCCGAGGCCGCCGCCCTTCACGACCGGGTCTGAGCCCGGAACTCCCTTCCGCCCAGGCGATCGGGTCAGCCCAGCAGCATCCGAGCGACCGGCACTGTCGCGACCGGCGCGCTCCCAGGGTGGTGGGGGACCAATCCGGCTGGCCGCTTCATGCGAACGCCTGCCGTCGGAAAGCACGCAACCGGTGGGCAACTGCTACCGCTCAGCCGCAAACGGCTTCCATCCATCCCCTGCTGAGTCGTCAGTCGGGGGCGAGTTAGGGAGAGAACGTGCCGATCATCCGCAAGAACAGAGGGCGACCGGGAAAGCATGGTCTGACCCGCCGTACCGTCGCCGCAACCGGAGCTGCGGCCCTCGCCATCTCGGGCGGAGCCCTCGCCCTGGCACCAGTGGCAAGCCAGGCATCCTCGCACCGTGAGGCGCCACTGATCTCCGGCGACCCGCGCGCAGACAACACCGATGTCTACGCGTTTGTCAGCCCGGACAAGCCGAGCACCGTCACGCTGCTGGCCAACTGGATCCCGTTCGAGGAGCCCAATGGCGGTCCGAACTTCTACCCGTTCGCACAGAACACGCACTACCTGCTGCACATCGACAACAACGGTGACGGCGTCTCGGACATCAACTACATCTGGACGTTCACCAACCACTACCGGGACTCGAAGGGGCAGTTCCTCTACAACACCGGTCCGGTGAGGAACCTGCACGACAAGACGCTGAACTTCTACCAGACCTACACGCTGCAGAGGCAGGATGGCCCCGGCGGCCCCAAGACCATCTTGAAGAACGCCGTCGTCGCCCCCTCGGACACCGGCAAGGCCTCGATGCCGAACTACGCAGCCCTGGTCAAGCAGGCGACCGTCCGCCTCCCCGGCGGCGGCAAGACCTTCGCCGGACAGGCGGACGACCCGTTCTTCCTCGATCTGCGGATCTTCGACCTGCTCTACGGTGGCAACCTCTCCGAGGCCGGCCACGACACGCTCAAGGGTTACAACGTCAACACCCTGGGACTGCAGATCCCCAAGAGCGAGCTGGCCTTCAAGGGTGACCCGACCCGCAACCCGGTCATCGGCGTGTGGTCGAGCACCGCGGAGCGGACGGTCAAGGTCACGGCCAAGGGTGTGACCAAGCTCGGCCCGTACGTCCAGGTCTCGCGCCTGGGCAACCCGTTGGTGAACGAGGCCGTTGTCCCGCTGGCGTACAAGGACGCGTTCAACGCGATCCCCCCCAGCGTCGACCACACGGTCACGCCGGTCGTCAAGGCGGTCCTCAACCCGATCGTGCCGCAGCTGATCAAGCAGATCTACGGCATCCCCGCCCCCGCGGGGCCGCGTAACGACCTCGTGGAGATCTTCCTGACCGGGATCGCCAAGAACGCTCCGACTCTGGACGGGACCAAGGCGCCGATCCAGGCCGACCTCAACTCCCAGGTCCTGAACGCGGACGTCAACCCGGCGACGTTCGTGCCGTCGGAGGAGCTGCGTCTCAACATGGCTGTCCCTGTCACCGCAAAGCCCAACCGGCTCGGCGTCCTGGGCGGGGACTTCCAAGGCTTCCCGAACGGTCGCCGTCTCGGTGACGACGTCATCGACATCGCCGTGCAGGCGCTGGAGGGTGCCGCCACCAACGGCATCGTCAAGGCGCTCGCTGCCGGCGACGGTGTCAACGCCAACGAGCACCCGTTCCGCAAGACGTTCCCCTACGTCTCGCTGCCGAACACCGCGGCCGTCAACCAGGCCAAGTAGTCACCGAGCGCCCACCCGCTCCGCTGGGGCGGGTGGGCGACCCGGCCTGACAACCCAGCAGTACCAAGCTCTTTCGAGTCAGAGAGTCAATGCCGTGATGACTGATCTGCAACAGCCAGCCGAGCTCTCCGAGCCGAGGTTGCGGCGCCCGCACAACCGCCCGGCGCTCGCCGGCGCTGCCGTCCTGCTCGCTGTCCTGATGGTGGCCGGGCTCGGGATCGTTGGCCACCTCGGGTCCAGCACCGGAAGCCCCCGTGTGGCGAGCTCGACCGGCAGCACGGCGGGTGACGCCAACCTCGCGCTCAACCCGTCGAACAACGGTGACCAGTCGGCCGCCATTGCCGGCCTGCAGGCCACTCTGAGGAAAGCACCCGGCAACTACGCCGCCTGGGCGACCCTCGGGTTGGACTACGTCGACCAGGCTCGCGTGACCGTCAACCCCGCGTTCGACACTCTGGCCGAGGGTGCGCTCCGCAAGTCCCTGGCCATCAACAGCGCCGACAACTTCATCGCCGATGCCGGCGAGGCCTCGCTCGCTGCGGCTCGGCACGAGTTCGCTCAGGCCAAGTCCTGGGCTCTCAAAGGCATCGTCATCGACGGCTACAACGCCGCCCTGTACGGCATTCTCGCCGACGCACAGACCCAGCTGGGCGACTACGACGCCGCGAGGGCCTCCGTACAAAAGATGATCAATCTACGTCCACAGACCCCCGCGCTGGCCCGGGCCTCCTACGTCGCCGAGCTGGCCGGCAACGTCCCCTCAGCCGTGTCATTGATGACGCAGGCCCGCGACGCTGCCTCAACCCCCGCCGACACCGCGTTCGCTGACTACTACCTCGGCGAGCTCGCCCGCAACGCCGGAGAGCCGGCCAGGGCGATGGCCTACTACGAGGCGGGGCTCAAGGTCGACCCGTCCTACGCCGCGCTGTACGAGGGTCGGGCCAAGGCCGAGGTGGCACTCGGTCGGCACTCCGCCGCGATTGCCGACTACACAACGGTTGTCGGACGCGTACCGCAGCCGCAGTACGTCATCGAGTTCGGTGAATACCTTCAGTCCCTCGGCAGGTCCGATGAGGCCCAGCAGCAGTACGCGACTTTCGGGGTCGAGAACCAGCTGTTCCAGGACAACGGCGTCCTTCTCGATTCCGACCCGGCGCTGTTCTGCGCGGACCACGGCGACCCGGCGAAGGCTCTGCAGTTCGCCGAGGCCGGCATCAAGATCCGGCCGTTCCTCGAGATGGACGACGCCTATGCCTGGGCTCTGCATGTCAACGGCAGGGACCAGGAGGCACTTTCCTGGTCGCACAAGGCGCTCGCGACCGGCATGAGGAACGCGCTCTTCTTCTTCCACCTCGGCATGGTCGAGAAGTCCCTCGGCGACAAGGCCGCGGCGACACGGGACCTGACGACCGCCCTCAGGATCAACCCGCAGTTCAGCCCGTTGCAGGTGCCGGTGGCCGAGCGGGCCCTGTCCGACCTCGGGAGCGTCTGATGACCGCGCGGATCCTGACTCGTCTCTCGGTGGTGGCCGGGATCGTCTGCACCGCAGGCGTTCTCGCCGCCGGGCCGGCGAGCGCCCACCCGCTGGGCAATGCCACCGTCAACCACTACGACGGCCTCACCTTGACCACCGACCGGATCGACGACCACGCGGTCGAGGACATCGCCGAGATCCCGACCTTCCAGCGCAAGGCCGGTATCGACACCGACCGCAACGGCGTCCTGTCCGCCGCCGAGTCCGCTGCGTACGCGACGGGGCAGTGTGCCGCGCTCGCCGGTGGCAACCACCTCCGGGTGGCCGGCACTGCCGTGGCGTGGCAAGTCACCTCGGCTGCGTACACCGAACGGCCGGGCGCCATCGGCGGACTCACCGTCGGCCGGCTGGTCTGCGACCTGCGGGCCGGCTCGGACCTGTCCTCGGGGGCAACCGTCGCCCTCTCCGACAACTGGGACGGCGCCGGGGTCGGCTGGCACGAGATCACCGCAGTCGCCGACGGAGTATCCCTGGACAACTCGGCCGTCCCTGCCACGAGCATCAGCGACGAGCTGCAGAACTACCCGAACGACCTGCTCTCCTCGCCGCTCGATGTCCGGTCGACGACGCTCGACGTGGTCGCCGGTGGCGGCGGATCCACCTACGCCAAGGCCAAGGACCTGCCGGTCGCCGGCCTCGCCGTACGGGAGCTGAACCGGCTCGGCAACGGCTTCAACAACCTGGTCGGGCGCAAGCACATGGGCCTGGGCGTCGGGGCGCTGGCCCTGCTGCTCTCGTTGGTGCTGGGTGCCGGCCACGCGTTCCTGCCGGGTCACGGGAAGACGGTGATGGCGGCCTACCTCGTGGGCAGGCGTGGCCGGCTTCGCGACGTCATAACCGTCGGCGCCACGGTGACGATCACGCACACCGCTGGCGTACTCATCCTTGGGCTGCTCATCGCCCTCGGCGCGCAGTTCGCCACCGTCGTCGTCGAGCGGGACCTCGCGATCATCTCGGGGGGCACGGTGGCGCTGGTCGGTCTCGGACTGCTGGTCTCCGCCGTCCGCCGCCGGCGGGCAGAGCGTCTCTCCCACGAGGAACACCTCTTGCACCTCGACGTGGACACCCTCGCCGTCGAGGAGGCTCTTGTCCACGAGCACGCCGACGGGGTCCCCGTACGGGCCCTGGTCCTGCACGGCAGCACAGCAGGCAGGGCCACCGCGCTGGCCGAGGCGCCGCACGACCACCCGCACCCGCACCCCCATACGCACCCGGCCGAGGCAGCCACCCACTCACACGGTTGGGGCCAGGCGCACTCCCACGCGCCGCGGGACAAGGGCTTCAGCCGCAGCGGCCTGATCGGCCTGGGTGCAGCGGGCGGTCTGGTCCCCAGCCCGTCCGCCCTGCTCGTCCTGCTCGCGGCGGTGACGGCCGGCCGGACGATCTTCGGCATCGGCCTGGTCCTGGCCTACGGCCTGGGCATGGCGCTCGCCCTGTGTGCCGCCGGCCTGCTGGTTGTCCGGTTGCAGGACCGGGTGACCCGGCTGCTCGCCGGCCGCAAGCTGGCCCGGCTCGGCTGGGTGGCGTCGGCGCTACCCGTACTCACGGCGTCAATCGTCCTCGTCGTCGGGCTCGGCCTGATGGCCCGCGCAATCTCCGGGAGCGTCTGATGAACATCGCCCGTCCCTTCGCCTCCATCGTCGGCGCTCTTGCTGTGGCAACGCTGGTCAGCGGTTGCGGCTCGTCCTCGAGCGGTCCGGCCTTCAGGACCCAGTCCGGGGTGCAGGCCGACGCCGCCACCCAGTCCTGCCTGGTGCACCAGAAGTCGGTCCCGACGGCCGACTACAAGGGCGGGGCGGACGGCAAGACGACTGACGTGCTCACGTTCCTGGCCTACTACACCGCCAACGGCAACAAGCAGTTCTGCGACGGCGAGCCGGCCAACGGCAAGGACAAGGCATGGGCTGCGCTCTACACGTCCTTCGCCGCGGCCACGAACGTCCGGGGCATCACCAGCCGCTGAGCCGGCGTCAGGCCCCGCCGGCCAGCCGTGCCTGACGCCGCTCCTCGTCCCACCGTCGCGACGTGTGCAGGTCGGTGTCGTCGGGCAGCTCCTCGACGAGCTGGTCGACCGGCACCCGTACACCAGCCTCGAGCTGCTCGAGGTGGATCGCGTACCGGCTGGGCGCTGCGGAATCGGCCATGCAGCCAGTTTGCCAGGCTGATCGCGGGGCGTCGGCTGTCGGACAACCCGCAGGCCGCATTTCGCCCCATCAGCGGGCTGGTCCTCGCCCTGTTCGTGACCAGCACGGCGGTCGCCACGACCGACGCCGTCACCGGCCAGCAGGGCAGCCCGCAGGGTGGTCCGGACGCCGCTCGGCAGGACCAGCATTTCGGTAGCGGTCGGAGATCACGGATAATCGGACGGTGAGCCATCCTCCCGTAGCACCCGGCGCCGCGTACTCCGTCACGATCCGGCTCGAGGCGCCTACCGATCCCCAGCTGTTGCCGCGCATCGCCCAGACCGTGACCTCCGAGGGGGCCGTCGTCGTCGCGATGGACCTCGTCGACGTCTCGGTCGGCGGTGCAGTGGTCGACGTGACCCTCCAGGCGCACGACGAGGCGCACGTCAGCCGCCTCGAGCGTGCGTTGACCGCCGCTGACATGCGGGTGCGGAACACCTCGGACCGGGTGTTCCTCTATCACCTCGGCGGCAAGATCGAGGTGACGCCGAGGCGCACCGTACGAACCCGCGACGACATGTCGATGGCGTACACCCCGGGCGTCGGACGGATCTCCACAGCCATCGCCGAGGACCCCGAGCGTGCCTGGCGGCTGACCGCCAAGGGCACTTCCGTCGCGATCGTCACCAACGGCAGCGCCGTACTCGGTCTCGGCAACCTCGGTCCGCTCGCCGCCTTGCCGGTGATGGAGGGCAAGGCCGTCATCTTCAAGCAGTTCGGCAACGTCAACGCCTATCCGCTGTGCCTCGACGTGCCGTCCACCCAGGCGCTGATCGACGCAACCCTCGCGATCGCGCCCGGTTTCGGCGGCATCAACCTCGAGGACATCAAGGCGCCCGAGTGCTTCGAGGTCGAGCTGGCTCTTCAAGCCCAGCTGGACATCCCGGTCTTCCACGACGACCAGCACGGTACGGCCATCGTGGTCCTCGCCGGCCTGATCAACGCCTGCCGGCTGACCGGCCGGGAGCTCAAGCGCACGCGGGTGGTCGTGGTCGGAGTCGGTGCTGCCGGCACGGCGATCACGCTGGCGCTCATCGACGCCGGCGTGGGGGACGTCATCGCGGTCGACAAGGATGGTCCCCTGACTCGGGAGCGGCCTTCGACTTTGCCGCACCACCAACGGATCGCGGACTGCACCAACCCTCGCGGCGTCACGACGCTGACCGACGCGCTCAAGGGCGCCGACGTGTTCATCGGTGCCGCGATGCGCGGATCGGTCGACCCGGAGCTGCTGTGGACGATGGCGCCGCGGCCGATCGTCTTCGCCCTGTCCAACCCGGTGCCCGAGGTCTTCGCCGAGGAGATGCCGGACGGGGCGCTGTTCGCGACCGGGCGCAGCGACTACCCCAACCAGGTCAACAACTCGCTCTGCTTCCCCGGCTTCTTCCGCGGGGCCCTCGACGCCCGGGCGAGGTCAGTGACCTCGGAGATGAAACTTGCTGCCACCAGAGCGATCGCGGACACGGTGACTGACGAGCAGCTCTCCGTGGGCGTGATCATCCCGTCGATGTTCGCCAGCAACGTGCACGACCGGGTTGCCAAGGCCGTGGCAGAGGCCGCGGGTGCCCCGGCCAGCAAGGTCGACCGCGCGTGAGCTTGGGCATCCTGTTCACCGTTGCCGCGGTCATCTTCCTGGCAGAGCTGCCCGACAAGTCCATGTTCGCCTCGCTCGTGCTCGGCACCCGCTACCGCGCCTGGTACGTGTGGCTCGGCGTCGCCACCGCCTTCCTCGTCCATGTCGTCATCGCGGTGGCCGCGGGCGGCGTACTCCACCTGCTGCCGCACCGCCTGGTCGAGGCCGTCGTCGCCGTGTTGTTCTTGCTGGGCGCCGGGCTCATCCTCCTCGGCGGTGAAGATGAGGAGTCGGCGGCCGTGGTCGAGCTCGACTCGGACCAGCTCGTGGGGCCTCCGCGGTTCTGGCGGGTGTTCCTCACCTCGTTCACGGTGGTGTTCGTCGGCGAGTGGGGTGACATCACCCAGATCGCCACTGCCAACTACGCCGCGAAGTACGACCCGCTCAGCGTGGGCGTCGGCGCGGTGCTCGGCCTGTGGCTGGTCAGCGGACTTGGGGTGACCGTCGGCGCGCGGCTGCTCCGTTTCGTTCCGATGGGGTTGATGAAGCGGATCACCGCGGTGATCCTCGCTCTTTTCGGTGTCGTCAGCGCCGTCGCCGCCATCAGGGGCTGAGGTCGTGGCCGAGGCAACGGGCGAGCTGTTGCCGCTCTTGCGCGAGCGGGTCGACACGGCACGGCTCCGAAGCGACGTCGAGCGGCTGACCTCACCCCGGAACCGGCGTTGGCATCCAGTGGCGATGGAGAACGCTGAGGACCACGTACTGGCCCAGCTGTCGGCCGCGGGCTGGCGGGTCGAGGTGCACCCGTTCACCGCCCCGCTGCGGGTGGCCAGCAACGACCGAGGCGACCGCTCGGCACGGCTGCTCCGGGTGCGCCCGTACCGCGGGCTGGCCGGGGGCAACCTGATCGCCCGCCATCCCCGCGCGGTGATGGGTCCACCGGTCGTGGTCGGCGCGCACCTGGACACGGTCCGGGACAGCCCAGGGGCGGACGACAATGCCTCTGGTGTCGCCGTGCTGCTGGAGATCGCCCGGCTGCTCGGCGGGTTGGCCGCGCCGCCGGCGGTCGTCCTCGCCGTCTTCGACCTCGAGGAGCTCGGTCTGGTCGGCGCCTCCCGGGTCGCCCGGACGCTGACGGCGGCCGGTCCGCTCGCTGGCATGATCGGGCTCGAGTCGGTGGGTTTCTTCTCGGCCGAGCCCCGCTCGCAACGGCTGCCGGCCGGTGCCGGGCGGGCTTTCCCAGCCGCGGCCCGCGCGGTGTCGGACGGCGGTGACCGTGGCGACTTCACCCTCGTGGTCCACCGCCGCAGCTCGACCGGGGCGGCCTGGGCGTGGGAGGCGGCGGCCGCGGAGGTCGCGCACCGTGCTGTGCTGCTCCGCGACCCGCGCGCCGACGGGTTGCTCGGCACGTTGAGCACGCCGGTCCTGCCGCAGTCGTGGCACCTGGGCCGCAGCGACCACGCGGCGTTCTGGCGGCGCGGGGTGCCGGCGATGATGCTCACCGACACGGCGAGCTTCCGCAATCCGCACTACCACCGGCCCGGCGACCTGCCGGACACGTTGGACTACGGGCAGCTCACCGCTGTCGCTGTCGCCACCGCCGCAACGGCCGCCGTCTGGTCATCGTGGCCCGCCAACGGCGGCCCTGGCGTCGGCCGTGGTGAGGGGTCCCGGCGATAGGCAGCTGCGATGGACAGCAGCGCGCGGAACGGGGCCAGGTCGCCCGCGCCCGCTGGGGTCAGCGTCGTCGCCTGGTCAGCCGCCGGACGTATCACGCGTCCCGGTCACGCCCTCTGTCGTCATCGTGATCCTGCCCTGATCGTGCGGTGACCGCCCACCAACCCTGCGACAATCCTGTGAGCTCCCGCCAGCCGTTCCTGAACCAAGCCGGGCGGCCCGAGAGCTCGACCCGGCAAGGAAGGAAACCACCATGAGCGCAGCAACCCTGCGGCAGCGCAGCTCGCTCGCCTGCCTGCTCGCGGTCGCGCTGACGGCAACCGCGTGCGGCAGCGGCAGCGGGAGCGCCGCCTCACCGAAGGCCTCCGCCACGTCCGGCACGACCACCACGACGGCTGCCGCCACCTCGGCCGGCGCCCCGACCGCCTCGAGCGGCACGACCACGTCGAGCCGCACGACAGCGCCCGCCGCAACGGGGGCGCCGACGTCGGCTGGCAGGACGACGAGCACTCCTGCGCCCGCCACGACCAAGCTCAAGGCGACCGGCGGTGGCGCCTTCTGCAAGAACATCGCCACCGCGGTGAACAACCCGATCACGTCGACCAGCGCCACCTCGCTCAAGGACCAGAAGGCGCAGATCGAGAAGGGCCTCGCGGAGGGGGTGGCCGCGCTGAGCAAGGCGCCCGCCGAGATCCGGCCTGACGCGGCGATCGTGCTCACGGCCATCGACAAGCTGTTCAAGTCGCTGGTGAAGGCGAACTACGACTACACCAAGATCGACCCGAAGGCTCTGGCCGAGCTCTCCGCACCTGGTGTCGTCGCGGCCGAGGCCCACCTGGCCGCGTACGTGAAGTCCACCTGCGGTTTCAGCCTCGGGACGGGCTGATCCGGGCGCTCCGGACGACTACGCTCGGGGGATGGGTACGGGGCACGCGCACGAGGTGAGGACCGGCCGCAGCCGGCCGCTCGGCATCGCGCTGGCCCTCAACCTGCTGATCGTGGGGGGGCAGGTCGTCGCCGGTGTCCGCGCCCACTCGCTGGGCCTGCTCGCCGACGCCGGCCACAACCTGGTCGACGTCGCCGCCATCCTGCTCGCGCTGATCGCGGTGCGGTGGTCGCAGCGGGAGCCCACGACCGCCCGCTCGTACGGCTACCACCGGGCGACCATCCTCGCCGCGCTGGCCAACGCCGTGCTCATCGTGGCGGTGACCGGCTGGCTCGCGGTCGAGGGCATCCGCCGGCTCGACCACCCCCCCGCCGTACGCGGTGGGCTGGTCGCTGTCGTAGCCCTGGTCGCCACCCTGCTCAACGTGGTGGCGGTGCTGGTCGTACGCGAGCGCGGCGGCCGCGACCTCAACCTGCGCGCGGTGACGCTGCACCTGGTGGGCGACGTGGTCGCGTCGCTGGCGGTGGCCGGCGCGGGACTCGCGATCTGGCTCGGCGGCCCGTACGGACTCGACCCGGCCGCCTCCCTGGTCGTGGCAGGGCTGATCGGCGCCCAGGCCGTCCGGCTGGTCCGCGACAGCGCCGACGTGCTGCTCGAGTCGACGCCGACCGGCCTGGACGTCGAGGCGATGGTCGACTCGCTGTGCACCGACCCGGGGGTGATCGGGGTGCACGACCTGCATGTGTGGAGCCTGTCCTCCGACGTCCGCGCCATGAGCGCCCACGTGCTGGTCACCGGCCACCCCACCCTGGAGCAGGCGCGGGCCGTCGGCGAACGCCTCAAGGAGCGGCTGGCGGCGGAGTTCGCGATCGGCCACGCGACCCTCGAGCTCGAGTGCGAGACGTGTGTCTTCGAGCCGGTCACCGCCCACCGCAGCACCGCAGTCCATCGCTGAGCCGGCTAGTCGCAGGCAGCCCGCCGTACGGGAGAACCCTCGCCGGCCGACGCGGCCGACATCGTCAGCCCCAGCCCGACCTCGACCAGGCGCCAGCCGATGCGTTCTCGCCAGCCCGAGCGGGACTGCACGCGGCCGGCCAGCCGGCGCCGTCGGTAGGTGATGGCCTGCTCATGGCGCTCGATGGTGCGAGCGGCAGTGAGGTTTTCGAGCAGCAGTGCTGGAGACATGTCAGAACCCCCGAAGCTGGGAAGCGGTGTGCTCTTCCTACCGCGGGGCGGTGACACTTTCCGACTGGTTTTCCCGCCGCCGAGCCAGGTGGTGGGCGCCGCTCAGCCGGACAGCGCGGTGCCGACCCACTCGAAGTGCGCGCCGTCCGGGCGGAGCCACCGGCCGCCCCAGGTGAACCCGTGCGCGGCCATGATGGCCACCAGCCGCGGGTCCTGGTTCGGCTTGGCGCCGAGCGGGTTGACGTCGACGTTGATGTCGACGGCGATGCCCCAGCTGTGCGAGGAGATGCTGCCGCCGTCGGAGAACCGGGCGATCCGCGGGTTGTAGCAGCCGCCCTCCCGCTGGAAGTCCGCGGTGTGCACGAGCTTGCCCAGCTTGCGGGCGGTGATCTCCTTCATCGCGGCGACCAGGTCCGGCAGGATCGCCTTGTTGCACTGCACCTGGCCTAGCTGGACGACGGTCTCGGTGCGGATCCACTGCGCCGTCCAGGCGGTGTCGGGCACGAGTGCACCGGTGCTGGACGGCTTCACCGAGAACTCGCCGAACCGGCGCTTCACCTCGAGCTGGGTCAGGACCGTGTCGTAGGAGCTCATGAATCCGTTGGCCGTCTTCGCCTTGACCCGTACGGACCGGGTGGGCAGCTGTTGTTTCATCACCTGGGCGAGGGCGGGTTGCGTCATGCCGCCGACCAGCAGGTAGGACGCGGGCTGCGTGGAGGGAGGCGTCAGCACCTTGTCCGACGTCGCCATCTCGTAGCCGCCGAGCACCTCGTCGGGCACCACGGCCGTGATCGCGAGCCGCTTGCCGCTGGACAACGCGACGGTGCCACCTGTCGTGGCACGTCGCAGCTTGGCCTCCGTGGCCGCCAGCACCACGCCGCCGGCGAGCTCGGCCTCGAGCGCAGGCTGGCCGACGGCGGTCGCGTACGAGGTGGGGTCGGTGAGCATGGTCGACACGGGGGTCAGCGGATAGGCCGGCTCGTCGCTGGCGAGCGTCTGCTCGCTGGAGTAGACCGCCGTGACCGGACCTGTGACATGTGCCTTGACCTTGGCCAGCTCGGCGGCCGAGAACCCGTGCGTGGCATAGGTGAGCAGCCGCCCCGTGAACAGCCCGGCGGGGGCTGAGGCGGTCGGGCACTCGCCGGTGCCGCAGTCGAGACCGAGTGAGGCCGCCGGTGCCGTCGTCGCGCCGGTTCCGCCCACCGCCGCTGGGGCCGACTTATGTCCCGTACATCCACTGATCGCTAAAACCGTTGCCAGCACGGCAATGTAGAGACGATGGGAGGTTCTGGGACGGGCCACGCGACACACCCTACGGATTTAATCGGTGCACCGGTGTCAGCCCTCGCCCGTCTCTTAGAACTCCCGCTGCATGCGCAGGACGTCGTGATAGCGGCCGAACTTGCGGCCGACCTCGCGGTAGACGCCCACCGGCGTGAAGCCGAACCGCTCGTGCAAGCGGAGGGAGGCGTCGTTGGGCAGCGTGATGCCGGCGTAGACGCGGTGGATGTCCTCGTCGGCCACGGAGGTGAAAAGTGCTTCGTACAAGGCGGTTCCGATGCCGCGGCGGGCCTGGTCGGGCGCGACGTAGATGCTGACCTCGACGGACGTCTCGTACGCGGCCTTGACCGCGAACCGCCCGGTCGACGCGTAGCCGACGAGGACCGGGCCGTCGTGGGCGACCAGCAGCCGGTGCCGGCCGGCCGCAGCATAGTGAGAGAACCACTCGGCCCGCGCCTCGACCGTCATCGGCTCGATGTCGAAGGTGATCGCCGTGGTCGCGATGTAGTGGTTGTACAGAGCGGTCAGCGCCGCGAGGTCCCCCTGCTCGGCAGGTCGGATCGCCAGGGTCATGCCGGCCGTTGGGCGCGGGAGTCGATCAGGCACCATATGATCTTGCCACTCGCCTGCGGGGCGACACCCCAGTGCCGGGCGATCGTCGACACCAGTGCGATGCCGCGGCCGCTCTCGGCGGAGAGGCTGGGGTGCCGCTCGAACGGTACGGCCCGGTTGTCGTCGCTCACCGCGATCAGGACGCAGGTCTCACGGGCCACGACGCCGAGGGTCATGTCGCTGTGGGCGTGCAGGACGCCGTTGGTGACCAGCTCGCTGGCCAGCAGCTCGGCACTGTCCCTGAGCTCTTGGTCCGCGCTGGCGACATGTCGCCGGACGAACGCCCGGGCCGCCCTGGCACTGGTCGGTTCGGGGTGGAGGCGCAGCTGAGGTCCCCCGCTCAGGACCTGCGGGATCGAGGCTTCGTCCAGCTGTCCGATTCCCTCGGCGAACACGGCGCACCCTCTCGGGCGGTTGCGGGCGGCTCCCGGCCGACGCTCACCGGGGTCGGGTGAGGGGCGCGCTACACCCACTCGCCTCAACGGCTGACCGTGCCGGGCTACCCAGTTCGCACTGCAGTCGAAACGTGACGTTTCGCCAGTTCGTACGAGCGGCAGGACATCGGTGTACGCGGGGGACTCCCGGTGTGCGCGTCTCGTCTCGTCGGCCGGAGGAACTCCCTTGTCCGTCACAGTCCCGCACCCCGCAGGCGACCCGCGCGATCGCGTCCTCGAGGTGGCCCGGACGACCTTCGGGTACGCGGTCCTGCGGCCGGGTCAGATGGACGCGATCCTGTCCCTGCTCGAGGGCAAGGACACGCTGGTCGTGATGCCGACGGGCTGGGGCAAGTCGGCCGTCTACCAGATCGCCGCGCTGCTGCTCGACGGTCCGACCGTCGTCGTCTCTCCGCTCATCTCGCTGCAGCGCGACCAGGTGGCCTCACTGCTCGGCCGGGCCGGGATGTCCGCGGCGAGCGCCAACTCCTCCCAGAGCCGCAGCGACCAGGCGGCGGCGTTCGACGCGGTCTCGGACGGTTCGGTGGAGTTCCTCTTCCTCTCGCCGGAGCAGCTGGCCAAGCGTGAGGTGGTGGACATGCTCAAGGGCGCCAAGCCCTCGCTGTTCGTCGTGGACGAGGCGCACTGTGTCTCGGCCTGGGGCCACGACTTCCGGCCGGACTACCTGCGCCTCGGCGCGGTCATCGACCAGCTCGGCCGGCCGAGGGTTGTGGCGCTGACCGCGACAGCCTCCCCGCCGGTCCGTACCGAGATCATCGAGCGCCTGCGCCTCCGCGAACCGCGCAGCGTCGTCTGGGGGTTCGACCGGCCCAACCTGCGGCTCGCTGTCGAGGCGTTCCGCGATGAGGAGCTCAAGCGCGACGCCGTCGAGCTGCGCGCCGCCAGCGAGGCCAAGCCGGGCATCATCTACGTCGCGACGCGCAAGGACTGCGAGGCGTACGCCGCTGAGCTCACCGACCTGGGGCTGCGCGCGGCGCCCTACCACGGGGGGATGCGGGCGCTGGACCGCGAGGACGTACAGGAACGGTTCATGACCGACGGGCTCGACGTGGTCGTCGCGACGACCGCGTTCGGCATGGGCATCGACAAGGCCAACGTGCGGTTCGTCCTGCACGCCGGCGTGCCCGACTCGGTGGACACCTACTACCAGGAGATCGGCCGGGCCGGGCGGGACGGGCAGCCGGCCGAGGTGGTGCTGTTCTACCGGCAGGAGGACTTCGGGCTGCGCAAGTTTTTCGCCTCGGGTGCGCCGGACGAGGTGGCACTGCGCAAGCTCATGACCCTGGTCGGGCTGCACATGGACATGGCCGGCCCGGTGTCCCCCGAGGCGCTGCGCACGGCGATGGACCTCTCGGCGCCGCGGCTGCGGGCGCTGGTCAACCTGCTCGAGCAGGCCGGGGCCCTGCTCGAGACCGCCGAGGGGTTGCTGGAGCCGGGTGAGTCCTCCGACCCGGCGACGGCGGCCCGCGACGCCATGCTGGTCGCCGAGGCACATCGCAAGGTCGAGCAGTCGCGGGTCGAGATGATGCGCGGCTACGCCGACACCCAGGGCTGCCGCCGGCAGTACCTCCTGTCCTACTTCGGTGAGTACCTCGACCAGCCGTGCGGGCGCTGCGACACGTGCGCTGCCGGCACCGCCCAGGAGGCGGCCCCGCCGGAGGACTCGCCGTACCCCTTGCTGTCCTCGGTCCGCCACGCCGAGTGGGGCGACGGCGTGGTGATGCGGTACGAGGGCGACCGGATCGTGGTGCTGTTCGACGAGGTGGGCTACCGGACGCTGTCGCTGGACGCGATCGCCCACCGCGGACTGCTGAGCGCCTGACCCGGGCTGCCCGTTGGCGCTGGATTCCGGGCAGGCATCGCCTCCGCGGCGAACATCTGCGACGATCACATCACCAAGGGTGTGGGGTACGCCGCAGCTCCGCCAAGAGAGGAAGTGGCCATGGCACTCGACACCGTCGAGGACTATGCGGTCGTGGCCTACGTCGAGGATCAGGCCTGGCAGGTCGGCGTCCTTCCCGAACGCCTGACCGGCGACCTCGACGGCCTGGTGGCAGCACTGCGCCAGCAGCCCGGGGAGACCGGGGCACTCGGCCTGGTCAACGTCGCCGACGAGTTCTTCGTGGCGCTGCGGGTGATCGGCAACGACGTACGGCTGCTGCTTTCGGACGTCACGGCGGCGGTCGCGTGGGACCTCGCGGCCCAGGTGTGCGAGAGCCTCGACGTCGCCGTGCCCGGCGACGATGACATCAACGACGTCTGGCCGGCCGGCGACCTGACCATCTTCGCCGACCTGGGCATGGACGAGATGGAGCTGGGCGCCGTTCTCGCGGATCTCGAGGCCTACGCCGACGAGATGCTGTCGGCGATCGCGGCCCGGTTGGGGTTCGGCGAGATGTACGAGCGGGCACTCGAGGGCGCAGTCCGCTAAGCAGACCAGACAGGGGAGACACGTGCCTTACTTCGCAGTAGCGCTGGCCCGGAAGGCCTCCGGCTGGACCGGGCAGGAGGTCGACCTCGACGAGTTCGAGGACCTCGACGGCGTGACCGAGCTGCTGCGCGACATGATCAGCGAGGGCGACGGCCCGGCGCTGATGATGCTCGAGGAGAACGACGAGTACATGCTCGCCGTACGGGTCGACGGTGACGGCGACCCGCGCAGCTTCATCTCCGACGTCCGGGCGGTCGAGACCAGCGAGCTGGCGGCGAAGTTCTACGACCTCACGATGCCCGAGGTGATCATCGAGGACGACGAGGACGACGAGTCGGCGGCCCGCCCCGAGGGTGAGCCGGGCGGCGACGACGCGATCGCCAGCGATCTCGGCACTCCCGCTGCCGAGCTGCTGGACCTGTGCGCCGAGGAGGGCAACCTGCCGGCCGACGTGATCTACGCCGTCTGCGAGCGGGCCGGCTGCGCCGAGGTGCTCGAGGACCTGCGCGGCGCGTGAGCGGCGAGTGGGACGGCCACATGCAGGCTGCCCTCGAGCTGGCCGTACTGGCCCTGCCGACCGGCGACGTTCCCATCGGCGCCATCGTCCTTGACCCCACCGGCACCGTCGTCGGGCACGGCTTCAACGAGCGCGAGCTCACCGGTGACCCGACCGCCCATGCCGAGGTGCTGGCGCTGCGCCGGGCCGCGGCCAAGGCGGGGGACTGGCGGCTGACCGGCCACACCCTGGTGGTCACCCTCGAGCCGTGCGCGATGTGCGCCGGCGCCGCGGTCCTGGCGCGAGTCGCCCGCATCGTCTACGCCGCCGCCGATCCCAAGGCCGGTGCCGTCGGCTCGTTGTGGGACCTCGTACGGGACCGCAGGCTCAACCATCGCCCGGAGGTCGTGTCCGGCGTGCGTGCCGAGGCGGCCGCCGACCTGCTTCGTGCCTTCTTCGCCGGTCATCGCGACCAGAGCTCGACGGGTCCGCTAGGCTAGCCGACGGTGGAGTCGCGTAGTGGCCGAGCGCGCACGCCTCGAAAGCGTGTGAGGGGGCAACTCCTCCGTGGGTTCAAATCCCACCTCCACCGCCAGCCAGCCACTGCGATGTCTCGGGACACCGTTCACAGGTGTCTCGGGACATCGTTCGCGTTGTGGGCTGGGAAGGCTGACTTACGTTGCTCAGTGACCCGCGCCTGCGCGAGATCGCATCGGGGCATCGTTCGGCGGGGACTCCGGCCGGCCAAGCAGGAACCCTTGCGCCCAGGGGACGCCAAGCTCTCGCAACACGGCCAGCTCGTCCGGCGCTTCCACGCCCTCGGCGATGATCCGGGCTCCGACATTGGCAGCGAAGGCGATCAGCGCTTTCGCCAGCGCCCGCTGTGATGGGCTGTGCTGGATGCCTCCGACCAGCGAGATGTCGAGCTTGATGATGTCCGGCCGCAGGCGCAGGAGATGGCGCAACCCGGCATGTCCCGCCCCGAGGTCGTCGGCGGCAGCCGAGCTCCGTGTGATCGCATGAGGGCGAGCGCCCGATGCAGGGCGGAGTAGTCCTCGACCGGGACGTGCCGGTCAGCTCGATGACGATGCGGGGACAGGCCTCCGGGTCGCAGCGTCACTGCTCGATGATGTGCAGGATCGTCGCTGGTGACATGTTGACCGCGAGGAACTGTTCGTTCGGCAGGACCTCGAGGAGGTCCAGCGCCATGGTCGCGGCCAGCCACTCGAGCTCGACCCCGCGGTCTACGGCGAACCCGTCGGCGAACCACTGGTCGGGCCCGCGCACCCCCATGTCGCCGAACCGGCTCAGGGCCTCGTACCCGACCGTGCTCAGGTCCGTGACGTCGCCCACGGGTTGGTAGACCGGCTGGATGGAGTTGTTGCGCAGCACGGCGTCGACCCTGCGCCGCATGTGCTCGGCATCTTCCATCGAGGTCTGCCGGGCCCAGGGAGCCGGCGAACGGCCGGCGCAGGTCGGCGTACAGCTGCCCGGTCCTGAGCAGGTTGCCGCCCCGGTCACTACCGCGATCCAGAGCGCGAGGACGACGCTCAGGGCTGAGAAGGCTTGCGTACCAGGGCAACTGCCCACACGAGCACAGCTGTCAGAACCAAGGGGCTGACCACGTTGCGCAGGGCGACCACGACATGGTGCACGTGAGCCGGCAGGTGCGGTTCGTCGTGGGTGACGTAGGCCGCAGCCAGCGCTGTGGTCCTCGCCGTCAGGAGCAGGTCGTACGCCGACGGCGCCATCAGCACGAGCAGGCCCCATGCGGGGGCGTCGTACCACGGCAAGGCATAGGGCGCGGCGAGCAGGTAGGCGAAGTAGCAGCAGAACCCAGCCGTCGCCGCCGACCTTGTGGTGGCGCGGTTGGCTTCGATCGTGCTGCTTTCCTTACGTAGCAGGGCGACTGCGAACGCCAGCGCGACGACCAAGGCGAAGTACGACATCACCGTACGGGACCCGGGTCGCCCCACCGTCGCGTCGAGCAACGAGATGCCGGCCCGCCAGGGCGTTGCCCACGATGCGAGGCTGCCGGCCTGCAGTGAGCGGCCGAGCGCGTGGCTGCTCACCGTGGAGTAGGCGACAGCGAGAACCGCTGCGGCCCCGACGGTCGCGGCAACGACATCGCGCCAGGAGTGCCGCCGCGCCCACAGGACTCCCGCGAGTACGGCCAGCGCCGGCAGCTTGATTGCGGCGGCGCATCCGAGCAGAACGCCTGCAGCGAAGCGGGAACGGGAGACGGCGGCGACCCCGGCAACGCAGGCCAGTGCCACCAGGGCGTCGACGTGGGCTCCCGACACCAGCTCCCAGAGCAGCAGCGGGTTGAGCGTCCACAGCAGCGCCGCCCTGCGCCGGCCGTCCTCGTTGCCGGCCATCGCCATGAGCAGCAGGCCGGTCAGGACGAACGCGACCCCGTTGACCACCACCAGTACGACCACGGTGGTGCGGACGGAACGATGGCCGATCGAGGAGGCGAACCGCTGCTCGGCGGTGGCCAGCGGCCCGTACACCGAAGGGGTGTCCTTCCACGGGTCCTCGACGGCGGCGGCGATCGGATCGCCGATGGTGACCAGCTGCAACGGTGTGGTCGTGTACGGATCGCGGCCGAGCTCGACCATCCGCCCGTACGCGGCGTAGCTCTCCGGGTCCGCCGACCCGGTGGCGGGGACCAGCGACATCGCGATGACCGTGAGGATGCCCGCGGCCGCCAGGCGGGAGGGGCGCGGCTGCCAGTCGTGGGCGGCGGCGCGGACGGCCCGCGCGAGGCAGAGCCCGCCCAGGACGAGCGCCAGGACGACGAGGACCACGACGCCGAGCGGGTCCGGTCTGGCGCCGAGCAGGGTCCACGGCGGCAGGTGGCTGGCGCCTGGGAGACGCGGCTCGACGGCGCTGGCGCCAAGTGCGGCAACGAGGACCAGGAGCAGGAGGCTCAGGGCGAGGCCGGCCTCGATGCCCTTGCCGCGGCTCAGACCTGGCGGCTCTGCGTACTCCGGTGCGGTGCCGGCGCTCACGTGCTGCCGACACCTCCCCGGGTGTTGCCTGGCGGAGGATGCGAGATTCGAACTCGCGAGGGGTTGCCCCCAACACGCTTTCCAAGCGTGCGCCCTAGGCCAACTAGGCGAATCCTCCGTCGCAGAGAATACCCGGTGCGACAACCCAGGCCGGGCGGACCGCAGGCAACCGTTGCGCGCCAGGGCCACTGGGGACCTCCAGGCCCTCAACGGCATCCGCCGCCGGTCCACAAGCACAGCCTCGGTTAGAGTGCTTGCAGCCCCTCACGCGGCGTCATCTCCCCGAATCCCCCCAGGGCCGGAAGGCAGCAAGGGTAGGCGAGCTCTGGCGGGTGCGTGAGGGGTCTTCGCTGTTCCTCCACAACCGTGCAGATCCGGCCGGAACACCGTCGTACGGGTGACGTACGCTTGCGCCCGTGAGCCTCGCCCTGTACCGCAAGTATCGACCTGGCACGTTCAGCGAGGTCATCGGCCAGGAGCACGTCACCGGCCCGCTGCAGCAGGCGATCCGCAACGGCAAGGTGCACCACGCCTACCTCTTCTCCGGCCCGCGTGGCTGCGGCAAGACCTCCAGTGCGCGCATCCTGGCCCGGTCGCTCAACTGCTACGAGGGGCCGACGCCCGACCCGTGCGGGGTGTGCGACTCCTGCGTGGCCCTGGCACCCAACGGGCCGGGCAGCCTCGACGTGATCGAGATCGACGCGGCCTCGCACGGCGGCGTCGATGACGCCCGTGACCTGCGCGAACGCGCGTTCTACGCCCCGGTCTCGAGCACGTACAAGATCTACATCGTCGACGAGGCGCACATGGTCAGCCGGGAGGGCTTCAACGCCCTGCTCAAGCTGGTCGAGGAGCCTCCGCCGCACCTCAAGTTCATCTTCGCCACCACCGAGCCCGAGAAGGTCATCGGCACCATCAGGTCGCGGACCCACCACTACCCGTTCCGACTGGTGCCGCCGCGGGAGCTGCTCGGCCTGGTGCAGAGCATCTGCGCCCAGGAGGACGTCCAGGTCGACCCGCTCGTCCTTCCCCTCGTCGTACGGGCCGGCGCCGGCTCCGCCCGCGACTCCCTGTCCGTCCTCGACCAGCTGCTTGCCGGCGCCGGGCCCGAGGGCCTCACCTACGCCCGCGCTGTCGCCCTGCTCGGGTTCACCGATGCGGCGCTGCTCGACGAGATCATCGACGCTTTCGCCGCCCGCGACGGTGCCGCGGTCTTCGAGATCGTCGACCGGGTGGTCGAGAGCGGGCACGACCCGCGCCGGTTCGCTGCCGACCTGCTGGAGCGCATCCGCGACCTGCTCATCCTCGAGGCCGTCCCCGACGCCGCGACCAAGGGGCTGCTCGACGCGCCCCAGGACCAGCTCGAGCGGATGGTCGTCCAGGCCGCCCGACTGGGCTCTGCCGAGCTGTCCCGGGCCGGCGACCTCCTCAACGCCGGCCTGGTCGAGATGCGCGGCACCACCGCTCCCCGGCTGATGCTCGAGCTGATCTGCGCCCGGGTGCTGCTGCCCGCCGCCGCCCGCGACGAGTCGAGCATGCTCGCCCGCCTCGACCGGCTCGAGCGCCGGCTCGAGGTCGAGGGCGCCCCCATCGCCGCCCCCCGGCCCACCGTCACCCCGGCCACGCCGGCTGCGCCCCAGGCCCCTGCCGCGACCCCAGTCGCCGGCACGGCCAACCCGGTGCCTGTTGCGAGCACCCCGTCGACCCGACCCGCGCCCACCCCCGTCCCGGCGCGGCCGCCGACGCCGGTCCAGGCCAGCTCGGCCGCCTGGCCGGCCACCGCCCAGCCCGGCGCCCCGGCCACCGCGGAGCGGGCGGCGGTCCAGGCCGACCAGGTTGCTGCGGCAGAGGCCGCAGCACCGGAACCGGCCCCGATGTCGGCCGTCGAAGCCGTCGCCGGGGGCAGTCTCGACGCCTCTGCCGTACGCCGGCTCTGGCCGGACGTCCTCGACGAGATCAAGAACCGGCGCAAGATGACCACCTGGGCTCTGCTCTCGCAGTACGCCCAGATCGTCGAGGTCTCCGGCCGGTCGCTGACCCTGTCCTTCTCTACCGAGCCGATCCGCCGGCAGTACCACAGCGGCATCAACGAGGACGTCCTGTGCGAGGCCCTCAACCAGGTCCTGGGCATCGAGTGCAAGATCCAGACGGTGGCCGGGGGCGGCGCCGGCGAGGTCGGCCGCCCAGACGGCGGCGAGTCGTCCAGCCGGGCTCCCGGAGGCGACGGTCCGCGGCCCCAGGCAACGTCGGCGTACGAGGGCTTCGCCCCGGGCGACGAGGCGGCCGAGGAGAACCCGGACGAGCCCGCTGAGCAGGCTCCGCGGCTCGACCCCGAGGAGGCGGCGGTGGCGTTGCTGACCGACAGCCTCGGCGCCAAGGTGATCGGCCAGATCGACGCCGGCTAGCACCGCGGTCACCACGGGCAATAGGCGGTTCACCCCGACCCCCGACCTGTCGATAAGTCACGCGTGAACGGCGGCACCGGCACCAACCCGGGCTCGGTCGTCCTCGGCAGCTCGCTGCTGGGGCGCCTCCGCGCGCCGTTCAGCGACCCCTCCATCGACCCCAGGGTCCGTCAAGCGCGGCTCGGTTCCGGCCTCTACGCCGCCGCCTGCCTGGTCGCCTCCGCGACCATCCCGCTCACTCCCAGGTCGGTGCACAGGGGCTGGATGTGGATCATGGTGCTTTCGGCCGCGGTCGTGGCCGCCGTCCTCCTGGTGCTGCCGTGGCAGCGCTGGCGAGCGGGCGCCACCTTGGCCCTGAGCTATCTCGGGATGACCTTCATCGGTGTCGGTGTCGGCGGCGTGGCTCACGGCCTGCTCTACTACCTCCCGCTGTACGGGCTGCCGTTCGTCTTCGCCGGCGTCACGCGCCGACCGGGCACGGCCTTCCTGATGGCGCCGTACGCGCTGCTGGCCGGCTCGTCGGCGATCCTGACCGGTGAGCCCGGCTCGTTGTTCGTACCACTGGTGATCATGGTCGGCGTCGCCACCCTGCTCGGCGAGCTGATCGCCCGCTACGTCCGGGTGCAGCGGATCGCCGGTGACACCCTGGACGAGCTGCTCATGGGCGTGGCCGGTCTCACCGGGTGCCGCACGATGGCCGAGGCGACCGACCTGGGCTCGGCGGTGCTGCTCCGGCTGGTCGGCGCGGACGTGGCTGTGGTCGTGCTCCCGGAGACCGACGGCTCCTCCCGCTTCGTGTACGGCGGTGGCTGCGGGCCGACCGACGAGGAGAACGAGGCGATCCGCGGTCGGGTCGTACTGGACACCTCCCGGGAGCGGAGCGGCACCGGACTGGCGGTGCTGCACCGGCGGCTGGTCTTCGTGCCGGACGCCCGCGGTTCGGCGCTGGTGCAGCAGGAGTGGCTGGAGCAGGAGGACATCACCTCGGTGCTCTACCTGCCGTTGTTCGGCCGGCCCGGCGGGCCGGCGGGGGTTGCCATCGTCGGCTTCCACCGGCACCGACGTTCGGTCGATGCGATCACCGTCCGAGGGCTCAACCTGCTGGCCGAGGCAACCGGCCGGGTGATCGACCAGCTCCGGGAGGCCGAGCAGCTGGTTCGCGAGGCCGACACCGACCCGCTGACCGGGCTAAGCAACCGGCGGGTGTTCTTCCGCGAGCTGGGCACCATGGATCAGGGCGACGCGATCGTGTTCGTGGACCTCGACCACTTCAAGATCATCAACGACACGCTCGGCCACGTCGCCGGTGACCGTGAGCTCGCCGCCTTCGGCGCGGTGCTCCGCGAGCAGGTCCGCGAGTGCGACATTGCGGCGCGTTACGGGGGCGAGGAGTTCGCGGTCCTCGTCCGCGGCGACGGCCGGGTGGGCGCCGACCTGCTCGTCAACCGGCTGCGGGAGGCCTGGGACCGGCGCAGCTCGACGACCTTCTCCGCCGGCGCAGCCCTGCACGAGGGGGGCGTCCAGCCGAGTGCAACGCTGGCGGCCGCCGACCGCGCCGTCTACCTGGCGAAGGCGACCGGCCGGGACCGGATGTGCTGGTCCGACGGGCCGGAGTCGTTGGTCTCGACGACGCGGATCGGCTCCTACCGGGTGGGCGGCCACAGCCCGCGCAGTCGGCGCGGGGACGACGCAGCCTCGGCCTGACCGGTTGGGTCGGCCTCCCGACGTAGGCTCGGAGCCGTCCCCCTGGTGCCCCCGAGGAGTACGAGTCCGATGGCCGGTCCGCAGCCCAACCTGCAGCAGCTCATGGCGCAGGCCCAGAAGATGCAGCAGCAGATGATGGCCGCCCAGGCCGAGCTGGCCGAGACCCACGTCAACGGCGAGACGGCCGGCGGCCTGGTCAAGGCTGTCGTCACCGGCACCGGTGCGCTGGTCAGCCTCGAGATCGCGCCGTCCGTGGTCGACCCCGAGGACGTCGAGACGTTGCAGGACCTCGTGGTTGCCGCCGTACGGGACGCAGCCGGACGGGCCGAGAAGCTCGCGGCCGAGACGATGGGCCCGCTCTCGGCAGGGATGGGCGGCATGGGCCTGCCGGGGTTCTGAGGTGTACGAGGGTGCCGTACAGGACCTGATCGACGAGCTCGGCCGGCTACCCGGCGTCGGGCCCAAGAGCGCGCAGCGGATCGCCTTCCACCTGCTGGCCGCCGACCCGGTCGACGTACGCCGGCTGGTCAGCGCCCTGACCGAGGTCAAGGACAAGGTGCGGTTCTGCCGGATCTGCGGCAACGTCGCCGAGGCCGAGGAGTGCCGGATCTGCCGCGACGTGCGCCGCGACCTGACGGTGATCTGCGTGGTCGAGGAGCCCAAGGACGTCGTGGCCGTCGAGAAGACGCGGGAGTTCCGTGGCCGCTACCACGTCCTCGGTGGCGCGATCAGCCCGATCGAGGGCATCGGCCCGGACGACCTGCGCGTACGTGAGCTGATGGTGCGCCTCGCCGACGGGGTGGTGACCGAGCTGATCCTGGCGACCGATCCCAACCTCGAGGGTGAGGCGACGGCCACCTACCTGGCCCGGTTGATCAAGCCGATGGGGCTGACTGTCACCCGGCTGGCCAGCGGGCTGCCGGTGGGCGGCGACCTGGAGTACGCCGACGAGGTCACCCTGGGCCGCGCCTTCGAGGGCCGCCGCCGCCTCGACGTCTGATTCGTCCCTGCCGACAGGGCGGACCAGGACGCGGCGGTCAGGGGAGGTCGGTCTCCGCCTGGAGCACGTGCTCGAGCACGAGCTGGACGGGGAGCGCACGGCTGACCACCGCTTGCGCCACGGCGGTGAGGCGCTGGTTGTGGTCGCGGGCATAGCGGCGCAGGGCCACGAAGGCCTGTCCCGTGTCCATGTCACCGATGTGGGCGACGACGCCTTTCGCCTGCTCGAGCACGACCCGGCTGTTGAGCGCGATCTGCAGCTGCTCGACGACGGCGCCCCGGTCGTTGACCGCCTTGTCCTGGACGAGGGCGACACTGGCCACGTCGGCGAGCGCCTGGGCCAGGGTGAGGTCCCGCTCGGTGAGCGGGCCGGGGGTGTCGCCGAACAGCCCCATCGCCCCGAGCGTGTTCTCCCTGAGGCGCATCGGGAGGGCGTGGACGCTGGCGAACCCTGCCGCTTGTGCGGCGGGGACGAACTGCGGCCAGCGGTCGGCGGCTTCGGCGAGATCGGGAACCGTCACCGGTTCACCGGCGTGGAAGCAGTCCCGGCAGGGACCCTCGGCCCGTTGCAGCTGGAACACCTCGAGCAAACGGGTGGCTTCGGAGGACGCGGCCATCACATGCAACACTCCCAGCCCGTCGGAGAGCAGCAGCCCCGCGGAGGCCACGTCGAGGAGGCGGGTGCAGTCGGCGACGAGATCATCGAGCAGGTCGACCACGTCGTAGCCGTTCACGAGGCTGCTGGCCAACCCGAGGAGTGCCTGGGTGACCTCACTCTCACGGTCAGCGCTCATGTGCCGTCCTCTGTCGTGTGCCGGGCCGGCCCCGTCCCGTCGGAGTGCAAGGTCAGGCGCCGCTCGACGATGGCCCAGGCGACTTCGCTGGCGGTCATGGAGTGGGCATAGGCGAAGCCGCGCAGCCGGGCCAGAGCCTCACTCGGTGAGACGTTCAGCGCGGCCATCAGCATGCCGGTGGCCTGATAGACCTCGACGCGTTCCAGGGAGGCGAGCTGTTCCCAGCCGTCGTCGCCTTGCGCGGCGCTGTCCCAGTCGACGTGCGCGGTCATCAGGTCCAGCAAGGGCAGCGCGGCGAGCTCGGCGGCGAGCAACGCGCCGGCCAGCATCGGGTGGGCCAGCGGGCCGGGCCGTCGGTTGTACAGGTCCAGGGCCCCGACGTGTGCGGACGCGATCAGGACCGGCAGGGCGAAGACTGCGGAGATCCCGGCGTCGAGCGCGGCGTCCCGGAAGGCCGGCCAGCGCACCTCGGCAACGTCGTTGAGGTCGTCGACGAGGACCGGGCCGCCGGCGCGGACCGCGTCGAGGCAAGGGCCCTCACCATAGGTGAACTGCAGCTCGTCCAGCCGGCGGCTCATCCGACCGCTGGAGCCGAATGTTCCTCGGCTGGCGCCGTCATGGATCAGTGACACCGACGCCCCATCGACGTCGAGAAACTCGACACAGGCGCGGCAGAGCTGGTTCGCTGCGTCGAGCGGCGTTCCGGCGCCGGTCATCGCCGAGCCCAGTCCCTCGCGCAGCTCATCCGACCCGTGCACCTAGAACCCCTCCCCCGAGATGAGTCTGGGCCGCACTATCTCACCCTCCGGCGACGGTGACGAGCCCGCCTCGCTGGTGACTTCGGGACGCTCCGGCCACTGGTTCGGATCCAGCCCGGCACCGGTCTGCCCGAAGTTGCGGCGCAGCCAGGCCAGCTGCCGCGACATCCCCGTGACGCGCACCTCCCGGCCTTGGGCCGCGCCGACCAGCTCGGCCTCGCGCAGGGCGTCGAGTCCGGCGAGCCCACAGAAGGTCAACCCGGACACGTCGATGACCACCGTGTACGGCCAGCCGGCCATCGCGTCGACCAGCTGCCGGTGCAGCCCCACCGCTGTGCTGAAGTCGGCCTCTCCGACGAGCAACGTCAGCAGCCGCTCTTCCAGGACCGGGTGGACGAGCAGCGGGCCCGGTTCCGGGTCCGGCGGACGGCCTTCGGCGGCAAGCGGGTTACCGGGGCGGCAGGGCTGGAGGTGCTGACCAGTCGAGGCTGTGCGTACTGCGGCGCCGGATTCGTGACCATGCTGGCTCTCTCGGATGCCATTGGGGGTCATGGGTGTCGGGGGTCGGTCAGCGCCAGCGGGGTGGCGGGTGCCGGCACCGCACGACGGTGGCGGGCGATGGCGTCGCCGACGTGCTCGCGGTCGGCGATGCTGAGGCTGTTCAGCAGGGCCCAGTAGACCCCGCTGGGGCTGACGGTGGGTTCGCCGGGCGTGCCGTTGCTGGTGCGGTTCTGGACCTGGTTCACGGTGACCCTTCGTTGGTAGCGGTGCTCCGCAGTAACGCCGGTCGTACCGGTAGGCGGGTCAGGTGCGTACGACCGGGCGTCGTCCGTCCGGCAGGTGCGCCGGGATGGTCGCAGACGTCGCGAGCTGGGTGCCGATCTGCGCAGCTGTCATCGGTTTCGCGAAGAAGAAGCCCTGCGCCGACTCGCAGCCAATGGTGGCGATCACGTCGCGTTGGCGTTGGGTTTCGACTCCCTCTGCAGTGACGCTCAGTCCGAGGACGTGGGCCAGGTTGGTCACCGCGGCCACGATCTCTCTGCCGGTGGGTGCGGCACCGATCTTGGCGATGAAGCCCTGATCGACCTTGAGGATGTCGATCGGCAGCGACTCGAGGTAGCTCAGCGAGGAGTAGCCGGTGCCGAAGTCGTCCAACGCGATCCGGATGCCCAGGGTCTTCAGGTCCGACAGCACGGTCATCGCCCGGTCGCTGTCCTCGATGAGGATGTATTCCGTCATCTCCAGCACCAGCGCCGTGGGATCCATCCCGGTCCGGGCCAGCACGTCGGCGACCGTGCCGCAGAAGCCGGCCGACATCAGCTGTCGGGCTGACACATTCACCGCCAGATCCAGCGCGGCACCGCGGTGCAGTCGTGGCCAGCTCGCATGGTCGGTGCACGCCTGGGTCAGCACCGACTCCCCGAGCTCGGTGATCAGCCCGCTCTGCTCGGCGATCCCGATCGCCCACGCCGGCAGGATCGAGCCGCGGACCGGATGGGTCCAGCGCAGCAGCGCTTCGACCCCGGTGATCAGGCCGTCGGTGCTGCGCACGATCGGCTGGTAGGCGACTGTCAGCTCCCCGCGGGTCAACGCCGTCCGCAGGTCGGTCTCGAGGCTGACCCGGTCCGCTGCGAGGGAGGCTTCGCGCAGGTCGATGATCTGGTGGGCGGCACCGCCTTTGCGTTTGGCTTGGTACATCGCGGTATCGGCCTCCACCACGAGCAGGTCCGAGATCTCCTCGCCAGGGCCGGCGAACGCCATCCCGACACTCGCGGTCACGGAGAGGTCCAGGTCCACTAGGGCGAACGGCTCGGCGAAAGCTGCGTCGACCCGTTGTGCCAGTAGTTCGGCGTCTCCCTCACCGGCGAGGTCCTCGCAGAGGAAGACGAACTCGTCGCCGGCGTAGCGGCACAAGGTGTCCCCGGGTCGGACCAGGTGTGACAACCGCGCTGCGACCGCCAGCAGCAGCTGGTCACCGACCTGGTGGCCGTGCGTGTCGTTGATGCGCTTGAACCCGTCGAGGTCGGCGAAGAGGACCGCCGCGTAGGAGCGGGACCGTTGTGCCCGCTGCGAGGCATGCTCCAGGCGCTGCTGAAGGAGCAGCCGGTTCGGCAGACCGGTGAGCGGGTCGTGCAGGGAGGACTGCCGGAACCGCTCCGAGGTGGACTGGGCGTCCTCTCGTGCCTGGGCGTTGAGCAGGTAGGCCACCGTCACATCCGCGAGGGTCTGGGCCGCCGCCAGGTTCTCGGTATCGAGCTCCCCCGGTGTTTCCCGGTACAGGTCCAGCGCCCCCAGCCGGCCGTCGCTGTAGCGGAGCGGGAAGGTGAACACCGCCGCCAGCCCGGCCGCCACCGCCGGCGGCCCGAACCGGGTGAACCGGGGGTCGTTGGCCAGGTCGGCGACCGCCACTGCCTCCCCGGTCTGGTACGCGGCCAGGCACGGCCCCTCGCCGATCTCGGTCTGCAGCTCTTCGTACCTCAGCGCGTTCACGTCCGAGGCGGCGATGTAGCGCGGCGGCTTCCCATCGGCGATCAGGGTCACGCCCGCCGCGGTGACCGGCAGCACATCGACGATGCGCTCGACCAGGTGGTCCAGGATGCCCTGGATCGGGAAATCGGTGGCCAGCGTGCGAGCGAACTCGCTCAGCACCGCCGACAACTTCGTCTCATTGACCATGACCGGCCCCCGGGCGTCGATCAACAGGCCCGCGCATGGTCCGGACGGGAGAACATGTCGTACTGGTGAGGAGAACCTACCTCGGGGATCGCCCCGGCGTACGCGGAACGCTTTGATCGCTCTTTGCCGTCGCTCGCCTGGCCCGGTGCGGCGACGCCCACAGAAGCGGCACAACCGGCTCACAACAGGCGCGTAGCCGACGCCCTCACTCTCTTCTCAGGCAGGGCACCGAAGCCCTGCCCCGACGAGGGAGTACGACCATGAAGCGCAGCGCGAGCCTCCGCATCAGCAGTCTTGCCCTGGCGGCCGGGCTCGGCCTGAGCGCCTGCGGAGCGGCGTCCACCACCGGTACGACGGCAGCCGCAGTCACAACGGCGGCCTCCAGCTCCGCCGTCGCGTCAACCACAACCGCAGCCTCGAGCGCCGCGTCGACCGCGGCTGTCACTGCGAGTACGAGCGGCACGACGGCGGCGGCGCCCGGGGGGACGGGCGGCGGCGGCTCGACGCAGGCGACCGCGTACGGCACCCAGGTCGTGGGCAGCGGCACGTCGAGCGCCAGCGGCAGGACCTACACCGCCTCGGCCAAGGACACCAGCGGGGTTCTGGTGACCGGAGGCTCGCTCACGCTGACCGACGCGACGGTCAAGACCACCGGCTCGTCCTCGTCCTCGGACCAGAGCAGCTTCTACGGCCTCGACGCCGGAGTCCTCGCCAAGGGCGGCTCGCTCGCGTTGAGCGGCGGCTCGGTCGCCACGACGGGCGACGGCGCGAACGGCGTCTTCGCGTACGGCAGCGGCACTGTCGTCACGCTCGACGGCACGACGGTCACGGCGACCGGGAAGTACGCCCACGGGATCATGGCCAGCGGCAGCGGCACGATCAAGGCCACGGACGTCACGGCGTCGACGACCGGCAGCAACGGCGCGGTCATCGCGACCGACAGGGGCGGTGGCACGATCGCGGTCGACGGCGGGACCTACTCGAGCGCCGGCACCGACTCGCCTGGCATCTACTCCACCGGCACGATCACGGTGAAGGGCGCGACGGTCAAGGCGACCGGCGCCGAGGCTGCGGTCATCGAGGGGTCGAACTCGATCGCGC
The DNA here is from genome assembly GCA_033851545.1 of Frankiales bacterium. Lineage (GTDB taxonomy): Bacteria > Actinomycetota > Actinomycetes > JAWWOL01 > JAWWOL01 > JAWWOL01. Next base: position 31,455 of record JAWWOO010000022.1, read on the forward strand.
TGACCGACACGAGCCTCGGCGGCGCCAAGAAGGCCGGCGTGATGATCTACCAGAGCTTCTCGGGCGACGCGTCCGGCTCCACAGGCACGTTCACGATGACCGGCGGCTCGCTGTCGGCTGCGGCCGGCCCGCTGTTCCTGGTCACCAACGCCACCGGCGTCATCACGCTGTCCGGGGTGACCGCATCGGAGACGTCCGGGATCCTGCTCCAGGCAGCGGCCGGGCAGTGGGGGACCAGCGGCTCCAACGGCGGCACCGCGACGGTCACCGCCGTCGGCCAGAAGCTCACCGGCAGCGTCGTCGCCGACAAGATCAGCTCGGTCACGCTCAAGCTGACCAAGGCATCGACCTGGACCGGAGCCATCGACACCGCCAACACGGCCAAGGTCGCCGCCGTCTCCCTCGACGCGACCAGCAGCTGGACCGTGACCGCCGACTCGTACGTCACGAGCCTGACCGGCGCGGTCATCAGCGGGTCGACCGTCACCAACATCGTCGGCAACGGGCACACCGTGCACTACGACGCCGCGACCAGCACGGCGCTGGGCGGCAAGACCTACACCCTCTCCGGCGGCGGCACCCTGAGCCCCGCCTGACCAGACCCCTGCCTGGCCCACTGTCCCCCCGCAGCGGGCCAGGCAGGCTCACCGTTCGGGTCATTGCCGGAATGTAGGTGCGGCCGGCCCGTAGAATAAGCGTGCTCATGATCTGTCCGCCGTCGTCCGGGAGCTGTGCTGTGGGGCTCGTCGTCCAGAAGTACGGCGGTTCGTCCGTCGCCGACGCCGAGCGGATCAAGCGGGTCGCCGAGCGCATCGTGGCCGCCCGCCGAGACGGCAACGAGGTTGTTGTCGTCGTCTCCGCCATGGGCGACGAGACCGACCGGCTGCTCGACCTGGCCAAGGAGATCTCCCCGGTCCCGCCGCCGCGCGAGCTGGACATGCTGCTCACCGCCGGCGAGCGGGTGTCCATGGCGCTGCTGGCGATGGCGATCGCCAACCTGGGCTTCGAAGCCCGGTCCTTCACCGGCTCGCAGGCCGGCGTCATCACCGACTCGACACATGGCAAGGCTCGGATCATCGATGTCACGCCCGGCCGCATCCGGCAGGCGCTCGACGACGGCTACGTCGTGATCGTCGCCGGCTTCCAGGGCGTCTCGCAGGACACCAAGGAGATCACCACCCTCGGCCGCGGCGGCTCCGACACCACAGCCGTGGCCCTCGCCGCGGCTCTCAACGCTGAGGTCTGCGAGATCTACACCGACGTCGACGGCGTCTACACCGCCGACCCGCGCATCGTCCCGACCGCGCGCCGGCTCGACGTGATCTCGTACGAGGAGATGCTCGAGATGGCGGCGTCCGGCGCCAAGGTGCTGATGCTGCGTTGCGTCGAATATGCCCGCCGCTACGGCGTTCCGGTCGTCGTACGCTCCTCGTTCTCCAACAAGCCCGGCACTCTCGTCACCCACAGCTCGGAGGTTCCGGTGGAGCAGGCGATCATCTCTGGCGTCGCGCACGACCGCAGCGAGGCCAAGATCACGGTGGTCGCCGTTCCCGACAAGCCGGGCGAGGCCGCTGCCATCTTCCGTACGATCGCCGATGCCGAGCTCAACATCGACATGGTCGTGCAGAACGTCTCCGGAGCGACCGGCCGTACGGACATCTCGTTCACCCTGCCCAAGGCCGACGGCCGGACCGCGATGGCGGCGCTCGAGCGGGTCAAGGCGAGCGTCGGCTTCGAGCAGCTGCTCTACGACGACCACATCGGCAAGGTCTCCCTCGTCGGCGCCGGCATGAAGTCGCACCCCGGCGTCACGGCCCGGATGTTCGAGTCCCTGGCCGAGGCCGGCGTCAACATCGAGCTGATCTCCACCTCCGAGATCCGTATCTCGGTGGTGTGCCGCGACACCGACGTGGATGCTGCAGTGCAGGCGATCCACACCGCGTTCGACCTCGACGCCGACGAGGCCGCGACCGTCTACGGAGGCACCGGGCGATGACAGGACCTACGGTTGCGGTCGTCGGTGCCACCGGCCAGGTCGGCGCCGTCATGCGCCGCCTGCTCGACGAGCGCGACTTCCCCGTCGGCAAGATCCGTTATTTCGCCTCGGCCCGCTCGGCCGGCACCACCCTGCCGTGGCGCGGCACCGAGATCGTCGTCGAGGACGCAGCCACCGCCGACGTCTCTGGCATCGACATCGCGCTGTTCTCCGCCGGCGCCTCGTCCTCGCGGGCGCTGGGGCCGAAGTTTGCCGCTGCAGGCGCCATTGTCATCGACAACTCCTCCGCGTTCCGGATGGATCCCGAGGTCCCGTTGGTTGTCAGCGAGGTCAACCCTCAGGCCATCGGCGACGCGGTCAAGGGCATCATCGCCAACCCCAACTGCACGACGATGGCCGCGATGCCCGTGCTCAAGGTCCTGCACGACGAGGCAGGTCTCGTACGGCTGATTGCGTCGACGTACCAAGCAGTCTCGGGCTCCGGGCTGGCCGGCGTCGCCGAGCTCGACGAGCAGGTCCGCGCCGTCGCCGACGACTCCACCGGCCTGGTCCACGACGGCTCTGCGGTGAAGTTCCCCGACCCGGTCAAGTATGTCCGCACCATCGCCTTCAACGTCATCCCGCTTGCCGGATCGATCGTGGACGACGGCTCGTACGAGACCGACGAGGAGCAGAAGCTCCGCAACGAGAGCCGAAAGATCCTTGGCCTGCCTGATCTTTTGGTCTCCGGGACGTGTGTACGGGTCCCCGTCTACAGCGGACACTCGCTGTCGATCAACGCCGAGTTCGCCCGGCCGCTCTCGGTCGAACGGGCCTACGAGCTGCTCGCGACGGCGCCCGGCGTCGAGGTGACCGACGTGCCCAACCCGCTGCAGGCCACCGGGGCCGATCCGTCCTTCGTCGGCCGGCTGCGCCACGACCCGGGCGTCCCCGACGGCCGCGGGCTGGCGCTGTTCATCAGCAACGACAACCTGCGCAAGGGCGCGGCGCTCAACGCCGTGCAGATCGCCGAGCTGGTCGCCGCAAGGCTCACTGCCGGCGCCCGCTGACCCTCATCCCATAGCGGTAAGTCAGTTTCTGACCGAGCCACACCGCGACGATCAGAACGGCCACGGCGACCGCGCTCAACGCGAGCTGCCCGGGCCGGGTCCTGTCCAGCTCGACGTGATCCCCGGCTCGCCAGTAGTAGCCGACGATGAACAGGACAGCGGCAACGACGTTGAGCGACAGATGCGTCAGCGCGGTGGTGAACGGTGGTGTCCGCCGGGGGATGCGCACCAAGTCCAGGACCCCGAACACGGCGGCGATGAGCGCGCCGATCAGCCCGACGCCGATCAGCCAGTACGCACCATCGACCAGGTAGGGAAGACCGTCCGGCTTGGTCCACGTCAGGATGTCAAAGATCAACGACGATACGAACGCCCCGATCGGCAACGGGACCAGGAACGGATGAATCGGGTGCCCTTCGGGACCGGCCAGCGCAGAAGCCTTCATGTCGATGGTGCTACCCGTCCGGCGCCGCCGCAACAACCCGGACTGGCCGTTGACCGGCATCTTCGCCCAGCGCGGCAAGGAGCGGCCGAACCGGATCGGACTCAGCACCTGCGAGCTGCTGCCCCTTGGCCCCAGGCTGGCGCAACCCCGCCGAATGATGGACCGGAAATGGTGCTGGAGTCCCAGTTCGGGTCCGCACTTCCGCGGGGGTTCGCTCGCGACCGACGGGCGTTGTGTCATTTCGGTCGCGGGGCCAGCCGATTCGACCCAACGCTCCGCCCGCCTCGGCCGACCTCTCCGCACCATCACAACACCCCTCGACAATCAGGCGTTGCGACAATCTCTTGAGCCCTAGGGGGCCACAGCACCCGTACGGGTCCATCCTTCGGCGGGGTTGGAACTGCCATCGCTCCTGGGGAAACGTCAAGGGCCGGCGCCCACGTGAGTGGGGACCGGCCCTCGTACAGTCGGGGTGGCGGGATTTGAACCCACGACCTCTGCGTCCCGAACGCAGCGCGCTGCCAAGCTGCGCTACACCCCGATCGTGCTCGGCCACTCTACCGAACCGGGCCGGTCCAGACGAACGGGATCAGCCGCGGGGAACGAGGGTCAGCAGCGAGGCCTCGGGGGGGCAGGCGAACCGCACCGGAGCGTACGGCGACGTGCCGAGCCCAGCGGAGACGTGCAGCCAGGCAGGGTCCAGCCCCAGCCCCCAGCGGTGCAGTCCGCGGGCCAGCTTGGGGTCCAGCCCGCAGTTGGAGACCAGCGCGCCGTAGCCGGGAACCCGCAGCTGCCCGCCGTGGGTGTGGCCACAGAGCATGAGTCGGAACCCGTCGGACACGAAGTCGTCCAGGAGCCGCGGCTCCGGCGAGTGCGACAGCCCGATCGCGAAGGACGCGCCGGGGGGTACGGGACCGGCGACGTCCTCGTAGCGGTCCCGGTGGATGTGCGAGTCGTCGACGCCGCGGATGAAGATCCGCCGGCCGCCGGCGGACAGGAAACCCTGGGCGTTGTCGGCGTCGATCCAGCCGGCTGCGCTCATCGCATCGGTCAGCTCGCGCCACGGCAGCGGCGTGCCATGGAACCGCACGCCGGTGTCCGGGAACAGATAGCGCACCGGGTTCTTGGGCCTGGGGGCGTAGTAGTCGTTGGACCCCATCACGAACGCCCCGGGCAGTGCGAGCAACGGCTCGAGCGCCTCGAGCATCGCCGGCACGGCGTCGGCAGAGGCGAGGTTGTCCCCGGTGTTGACGACCAGGTCGGGGCGCAGCTCTGCCAGTCCGGCGATCCACTCGCGGAGCCGCCTGCGGCCTGGCGTCAGGTGGGTGTCACTGAGGTGCAGGACCCGCAGCGGTTCCGAGCCCGGGTCGAGCACCGGCACCTCGAAGCGGCGCAGCCGGAACGCGTTGCGCTCGACGACCGCTGCGTAGCCGAGACCGCCGACACCGGCCGCCACACCCAGGCCGAGCGCCACGGGAAGCGCAGTCTTGGTCCGCATGCCTCCATCGTGTCATCCCGGTGAGATCTGCGGTCAGGTGCCTGGTGCCGGCGCGCCCGCGCTGGCACCAGCCGCCGCCGTGCTCGTGCCGGGCGGGACGGGCGGTTGGACGATCGTTGCCGGCGCCGAACCGGAGCTGGTCGTCACCGGCTGGGTCGGCGTGCCGGGACCGGTCGGCGTGCCCTTGGTCCCCGTCGGCGAGGGGCTGACCGTCGGCGTCGCCGGGCCGGCGCTGAGGGTCAGCGTCACCGTCGACCCGGAGGGGACCTTGGCTCCAGGGGCCGGGTTGGCCGAGACCACCTGGCCCGCAGGCAGCTTGGAGGGCACTGCCGTGGTCGCCAGCTGGGTCACCAGCCCGACACTGTTGAGGTAGTTCGTCGCGTCGGCAGTGGACTTGTTGACCACCGGCGGCACGATCACGTACGTGGTGTTGCCGGCGGCTGCCGGTCCGGTGATGCCGTTGAACGGGACGGGCGGCGACCCGGTCAGTGCCGCGGTCATCGAGTCGTGCCAGATCATGGTCGGCAGGTCGCCGCCGAACATGTGGGTCCAGGCCTGGCCGTCGATCGTGAGGTTGACCAGGCCGCCGAGGTGGTTGGGGCCGGCCGGGTCGCCGATCCACACCGAGGAGGCGAGGTCGGGGGTGAACCCGTCGAACCAGGCGGCGCCGTACGAGTTGGTGGTGCCGGTCTTGCCAGCGGCCGGCCGGCCGATGTCACCGTTCTTGTGGCCGGTCGCGCCCTTGTCGGTGATGACGTGCGTGAGCATCGTCGTGATCTGGTCCGCGATCGAGCGGTCCATCACCTGGCGGCACTGCGCTCCCTGGACGGCGAGCGCCTTGCCGTCGGCGTCGGTGACCGCCGCGATGGCATAGGGCTTGCAGAAGTTGCCGTGCGCGGCGATGGCGGCGTAGGCGCCGGCCATCTCTAGCGGCGACACCTCGCGGGTGCCGAGGGTGAAGCTGCCCTCATCGGTGGTGACAGGGGACTTGTCGAACAACGTCGGGTTGACGCCGAGGTTGACAGCGGCGGAGGCAACGGCGGGGACGCCTACCTTTTCCTCGAGCTGGACGAAGTAGGTGTTGACGGAGAACGCCGCGGCCTGGGTCATGTTGAAGGTGCCCGCCTCGCTGTCGCCCGCGTTGTGGACGCCGCCCTTCTTCTTCGAGTAGCCGGGGAAGACCGGCGAGTAGTAGGTCTGCGGCGAGACGAAGACCTGGTCGGTGGAGATGCCGGCCTGCAGCGCGGCGACCATGGTGAAGAGCTTGAACGTGGAGCCGCCCTGGAAGCCCGAGCTGGCACCCGTGGCGTACGGGTTGACGTTCTGCCCCTTCTTGGCGTCGTAGCCCCAGGGTTGGTTGGCGGTCATGGCCAGGACCGCGCCGGTGCCCGGCTTGACCATCACCTCGGCGCCGGCGATGCCCCGCGGGTTGCGGCCCTTCTGCGGCGGCAGCTTGTTGGCCAGCGCGCTCTCGGCCGCCCGCTCGTCCTTCCAGTCCAGCGTGGTGTGGATGGTGAGGCCGCCTTTGAGCAGCTTGTCGGTGCGTTCCTGCTTGGTCGCGCCGAACGTCGGGTCGGACTCGAGGGTGCTGACCACCCAGTCGCAGAAGTAGGGCGCCTTGTCCTTCTGGCAGCCGTCGGTCTGCTTGGTGATGTGCAGGCGCAGCGGCTGAGAGGCTGCGGCCTTCTCCTGGTCGGCGCTGATGAAGCCGACCGTCTGCATCCGGGCCAGCACGGTGTCGCGCCGGTTGCGGGCGTTCATCGGGTGCCGCTGCGGGTCGTGGGCGCTCGGGTTCTGGACCAGTCCCACGAGCAGCGCCGACTCGTCGAGGGTGAGCTGGCCCACGGGCACGCCGAAGTAGTGCTCTGCCGCGGCGCCGATCCCGTACGACCGCTCGCCGAAGAACGCGATGTTCATGTAGCCGGTGAGGATGTCGTCCTTCGACATGGTCTTGTCGAGGGTCAGCGCGTAGCGGGCCTCCCGGATCTTGCGCTCGATCGTGGTCTCGTTGGCCTTCTTGGCCTGCGCGTTGTCAGCGGCGTCGTAGAGCAGCATGTTCTTGACGAACTGCTGGGTCAGCGTCGAGCCGCCCTGAAGGCTGTCGCCGTGCAGGTTGGAGACGAGCGCCCGCAGGCTGCCCTGGAAGTCGACGCCGTTGTGGTAGTAGAACCGCGCGTCCTCGATGGCCAGCAGCGCCTGCTTGGTGACGGTCGGGATCTGGTCGAACGTGACCGGGATCCGGTTCTCGTAGTAGAACTCGCCGAGGAGCGAGTTGTCCGACGCGAGGATCCGGCTCGGGGTGGGCAGCACGGACTGCTTCAGGCTGGTCGGCAGGCTCGCCCAGTCGGTGGCGCCGGTCTTGACGACGAGGCCGAGCCCGGCCACCACCGGCATCGCGATGGCCGCGAGCACCAGCCCCGCGATCATCGAGACGGCGACCATCAGCACCAGCGGGCGCAGGAACCCCAGCTGGCGCAGCGGCGTCGCGGTGGCGGACCTCACGGTGTTAGGCGTCGGCATGCGGGAGGGCGTCCTCGAGTCGTCTGGGGGGAGTTGCCGCAAAGCGGCGGATTCGACCGCTCGTCAGGTCAGGGTACGTTCCGCGGCCCGCCGAGTCCCGTACCGACTGGCGGTTCAGAGCAGGCGGAGCAGTGCCGATAACCATCCTGATAGCCCGTACGGACTACGCCAAAGATGAACCTTATGGGGGCTGTCGACCGGAGTGTCCACTTCATACGGTGAGCATGAGGATCGGGACAGTGACATTTGGACCCGACTCAGGGACCCGCAAGGGCCCCTACGGGGAAGTTCGACCGAAAGGCAGGCCAATGCGGACCATCGCTGCTGTTGCAACCTGGAGCCGTGACTGGACGACGTCGGGAGCCTGCCAGAACGGCGACCCGGACGAGCTCTTCGTCCAGGGGGCTGCGCAGAACCGGGCCAAGGCCGTGTGCCAGGGCTGTCCGGTCCGCACCGAGTGCCTGGCCGACTCCCTCGACAACAAGACCGAGTTCGGGGTCTGGGGCGGCATGACCGAGCGCGAGCGCCGGGCGCTGCTGCGCCGCCGGCCCAACGTCACGTCCTGGCGCCGCCTGCTCGAGGCCGCCAGGGCCGACCACGAGCGCCGGGTCGTCGTCGAGGGTGTCTCCGCGGACGTCTACCCCGAGGTCAGCCGGTCCGCCTGAGCTCAGTTGTGCACCCAGCGCATGGACGACGTGCGGTCGTTCATCGTGCCCAGGCTGCTGCACGAGCTGAAGGTGGGGCACTGGATGGAGCTGCCGGCCGGCGGGGTGTTGGGTGTCGCCCCCGCGTTGTCGTAATGGATCGCGTTGCAGTTGCTGCCGGCGTGCGACGAGCTGATGTCGTTGTTCCACCCCGAGGGCATCGAGCTCCACGCGTAGTTGAAGCTGGTGCAGTCGGAGCTCCAGGTGAAGGTGTACGTCGATCCTCCGTAGCCCGAGTTCTGGTACTCCGTGCTCAGGACGAAGACACTGTTCGCGATCTCCGCCGCGGCGATCTGTGCATCCTCCGGGCTGGTGCCGCTGCCGTTGGGCTCGGCGGCCAGCCCGCTGCTCAGCTGGACCCGGCCTCCGGTGAGGTAGGCGACGGCCTGCGGGTAGGTCGTGAAGCAGTGCGGCGCAGGCGCGACAGCGACCTCAGGGCCGGCGACCTGCTGCACGCAGTGGTTGCCCGTGGTGGCGTCGCCGCCGTCTGCCGCAGCCGCTGATGCCAGGGCGATCTCGCCCGCGACCAGCACCCCGACGCCCAGGCCGAGCCTGGCTACTGTGAGCTTCATCGTTGCTCTCCCTGCCGCGGCGGGCCGAGTGGCTCGTCGGCGCGCTTCCCCCGTACGGACGATGGGTCCACCCTGCTCGACCCTGGTGCGGCTGTCTACGCAGGTGGGAGAAAAGTTCCGTGACGTGGGAACCCGGCGGGTCGAGCGGCCATAGAGAGCCTGTGGATGCCGAACTGCGCAGCCTGACCGACGCGGCGCTGTGGGCTCGCACAGGGGAGGAGCCCACAGCGTTCGCGGAGTTGTTCCAGCGACACGCAGACGCGGTCTACAACCACTGCTTCCGTAAGACGGCCTCCTGGAGCGCGGCGGAGGACCTCCGCTCCGTCGTCTTCCTGGAGGCATGGCGTCGCCGGACCGATGTGCGGCTGCACGAGGACTCGATCCTGCCGTGGCTGCTGGCCGTGGCGAACAACGTCGTTCGCACCCGGGCGCGGTCGATGCGCCGACACCGGGCGATGCTCCAGCGCCTGCCGGTGTCGATGGTCAGCGCCGACGACCCGGAGGCCGAGGCCATCGACCGGCTGCACGACGAGGCGCAGATGCGCCGGGTCCAGGCGGCCATCGGCGGTCTGACCCGGGCGGAGCAGGACGTGCTCGCGCTGTGCGTCTGGGCCGAGCTCGACTACGCCGCGGCCGCCGTGGCCCTCGGAGTCCCGGTCGGCACCGTGAAGTCGCGGCTGTCCCGGGCGCGGCAACACCTCCGCCAGGCTGTCGAGGAAGGGCCGCCTGGACAGTCACCTCGCGCTTCCACGGGAGGCTCCGATGCTTGACGACCTCCAAGTGCCGCCGCTGCGGACCACGAGCTACAGCGATCGCGCCCGTCAGGGGCAGGCCCTGGCCCAGCTCGTCAGTGCCGGCCCGGTCCGCCGCCGCGTGACGCGTACCGCGTTCGCCGTTGGTACGGCCTCGGTCTTGGTCGCGACGATGGGGGCGCGGGCTGCCTACATCGCGTTCGCCCCGGTCACCGACCACACGGTCGTGCACTGCTACACCGCGCAGGGCACCGCCGAGAAGGACCTGGGTACGGACACCAACTACCAGTCGGGCGCTCCCGCGGACGCGATCGCGGCCTGCACGAGCCTGTGGCAGGCCGGGGTCCTCCAGCTCGGCAAGGCCCAGGCGCAGCCACAGCAGGGACCTGGCCCGCTTCCTCAGGATCAGCCGGTGCCGGCCCTCGTGGCCTGCACGCTCCACGGAGAGGCGGCCGTGTTCCCGGGTGACCCCTTGACGTGCCAACACCTGGGGCTGCCGGTGCTCAAGAAGTAGGCGTCCGCTGACCACAGGGGGGTCAGTGGGCGAACTGCTCCCGGACCAGGCGCTCATCCAGCGAGCGGTCCGGGTCGAACAGCACCGTCATCGGGCGCTCGGCCGCCTCACGCACCTCGACCACGCTGACCCGTACGAGCCGTCGCTGGTCCGCGGTGGCCACGACCGGGCGCTTGTCCGGCTCCAGCACCTCGAACCGCACCACCGCGTCGCGCCGCAGCAGGGCGCCACCCCACCGCCGTGGAGTCATCGGGCAGATCGGGGTCAGGGCCAGCAGGCCGGCCCCCAGCGGCAGGATCGGACCGTGGGCGGACAGGTTGTACGCGGTCGACCCGGCGGGTGTGGCGACCATCGCGCCGTCGCCGCGCAGCTCCTCGAGGCGCACCTCGCCGTCGACGCTGACCCGCAGCCGCGCCGACTGCTCACCGACCCGTCGCAGGGCCACCTCGTTGCAGGCCAGCGACGGGGCGAGCTGCGCACCATCGAGGTCGACAGCCTCCATGCACAGCGGGTGCAGGGTGCTCGGCACGGCCTGCGAGAGGCGCTCGACGAGCCGGTCGGGCGAGTAGTCGTTCATCAGGAAGCCGGTGGTGCCGCGGTTCATCCCGTACACCGCGGGCGGCCGGCGGTCGCCGGGCAGGTCGAGCACGGCATGCAGGGCGGAGATGAGCGAGCCGTCGCCGCCGAGGGACACCACCACGTCGGCGTCCTCGAGGGGAACCGGGTCGTGCTGCTCGGTCAGCGCGGCGAGGGCCGCCTGGGCGGCGGGAGCCTCGGAAGCGACGAACGCCAGCCTCACGTCAGCGCCCCGAGGTCGTGGCCGACCGTACGCAGGCCGGCGAGGTCGTGCACGTCGCCGGCCAGTGCCCGGGCGGAGACCATCGGGACGGAGCGGTGGGAGGCCATGAAGTCGTCGCGCAGCCGGCGTTCGCGGTCGGCGAAGGCCATCCGCTGGGCGTGCAGCCTGAGGACCCCGGCCGCCGTACGGTCGGCCGGGCTGTCGCCTTCCTCCAGCTGCTCGGCGGCGGCGAGGGAGCGGGCGGCCCCGAGGGTCGGTGCGTGCGTGCCGTGCACCCGGTTGAGGACCAGCCCGGCCAGCGGCATGGCCTCGGCCTCGAGCCGTTCGGCGAAGTAGGCAGCCTCGCGCAGGGCGTCCCGCTCCGGCGCGGCCACGACGACGAACGCCGTGCCTGGTTGCTGCAGCAGGTTGTAGGTGCGCTCCGCCCGCTGGCGGAAGCCCCCGAACATGGTCTCGAGCGCGGCCACGAACGTCCCGAGGTCGCGCAGCAGCTGGGCGCCGATGACCTTGGCCAGGACGCCGGTGAAGACGCTCATGCCGGCTGCCAGCACCTTGACGTAGGCGCGGCTGCCGGCCTTCGCGGGGGCGACCAGCACCCGCAGCAGCCGCCCGTCCAGGAACGTGGCCATCCGCCGCGGCGCGTCGAGGAAGTCCAGCGCCGAGCGGGTCGGCGGGGTGTCGACCACGATGAGGTCCCAGGTTCCGATCGCCTTGAGCTGGCCGAGCTTCTCCATGGCCATGTACTCCTGCGTGCCGGAGAAGCTCGACGACATCGCGACGTAGAACGGGTTGGCCAGGATCTGCTCGGCCTTCTCGCCCTCCGCGTGGGTCAGGACGATCTCGTCGAAGGTGCGCTTCATGTCCAGCATCATCGCGTGCAGCTCGCCGCCGGCGCTCTCGTCCACCCCCGCCACCCGGCGCGGGGTGTTGTCCAGCTCGGTCAGGCCCATCGACTGCGCGAGCCGGCGGGCCGGGTCGATGGTGAGCACGACCGTACGGCGGCCCAGCTCGGCGGCCCGCAGGGCCAGCGCCGCCGCCGTGGTGGTCTTGCCGACCCCGCCGGAGCCGCAGCAGACGATGATCTCGGAGTCGGTCAGCAGCCGGTCGACGTGGAAAGGGCGGGGCTGGCGCCTCCGCTCGTTCGGGACCCCCGTCATGCCATCCCCTGCCCGGCGAGCAGGTCGGCGAGGCGGTGCAGGTGGCCGAGGTCGAGATCGTCGTTGACCTGCGGCAGCTCGTACATGCCCCTGATGGCCGACTGGACCCCGGCCAGCTCGTCGCGCTGGGCGTCCTCGAGGACGATCCGGTGGGCGTGCTCGGCCGTTTCCCGTACGAGCGCGTCGACGTCGGCGGCACTCAGCTCGAGCCCGGCGCTCTTGAGGGACGCGGCGAGCTCGGCGGTGTCGAACGTCCCGTCCAGCGCGGCTGCCAGGTCGGCCGGCCCGAGGAGCGGCTCGCGGACCAGGTTGACCACGATGCCGCCGACCGGCAGCCCAGCGCCCTGGAGCTCCGCCACGCCGTCCACCGTCTCCTGTACCGGCATCTCCTCGAGCAGGGTCACCAGGTGGACGGCGGTCTGTTCCGAGCGCAGCAGCCGCATCACGCTCTGCGCCTGGTGGTGGATCGGGCCGACCTTGGCCAGACCCTGCACCTCCTCCGTGACGTTGAGGAACTTCGTGATCCGGCCGGTCGGGGGTGCGTCCATGACGACGGCGTCGTAGACCAGGTGGCCGTCCTTGCGCCGCGACACCGCCTCCTTGACCTTGCCGGTCAGCAGCACGTCGCGCATGCCCGGGGCGATCGTGGTGGCGAAGTCGATCGCGCCCATCCTGCGCATCGCCGAGCCGGCCCTGCCCATGTTGTAGAAGATGTCGAGGTACTCGATGAGGGCGGCCTCGGGATCGATCGCGAGTGCGTGCACGGCGCCGCCGCCGCTCACCCGGGCCACCCTGCGCTCCTCGTACGGCAGCGGCGGGAGGTCGAACACCTGGGAGATGCCCTGGCGACCTTCGACCTCGGTGAGCAGGACGTTGCGCCCCTCACGGGCCAGGGCGAGGGCAAGGGCGGCGGCGACCGTTGTCTTGCCCGTACCGCCCTTGCCGGTGACGACGTGCAGTCGCACACCGGCAAAGTCACTCATCACGCTTGCGAGGCTACTTCCCGGCGCACGTGTGCGCTGGCCCGGGCGGTGCTTGACTGGAGGCATGGAAGCCTTGCTGAGCATCATCGGGGTCATCGTCGCGCTCTCCCTGGTCACCTACGTCGCGCGCGGGATGCGGGTCATCCAGCAGTACGAGCGCGGCGTCGTGTTCCGGCTGGGCAAGGTGCGCGAGCCGCTCGGGCCCGGCCTCAACCTGGTCAACCCGGTCCTCGACCGGGTGGTCAAGGTCAACATGCAGATCATCGCGATGGGGGTGCCGGCCCAGGAGGGCATCACCCACGACAACATTTCCGTACGGGTCGACGCCGTCGTCTACTTCCGGGTGATCGACCCGGTCAAGGCAACCGTCAACGTGCAGAACTACATGTACGCGGTGTCCCAGGTGGCGCAGACCTCGCTGCGCTCGGTGATCGGCCGTAGCGACCTCGACGAGCTGCTCGGCGAGCGCGAGAAGCTCAACGCCATCCTGCGCGACGAGCTGGACGCGCCGACCGAGGGTCCGTGGGGCGTCCGGATCGAGCGGGTCGAGATCAAGGACGTCACCCTGCCCGAGTCGATGAAGCGCTCGATGTCGCGGCAGGCCGAGGCCGAGCGTGAGCGGCGGGCCCGCGTGATCACCGCCGACGGTGAGTTCCAAGCCTCGCGCAAGCTGGCCCAGGCCGCCCGGCTGATGGCCGCCGACCCGGCGGCGATGCAGCTGCGGCTGTTGCAGACCGTGACCGAGGTGGCGGCCGAGAAGAACAGCACGCTGGTGATGCCCTTCCCGGTGGAGCTGCTGCGGTTCTTCGAGCACGCCGTCGGTGGCCGCACCCCCGACCCGGTGCCGACCACCGAGCTGCCGACCGACGAGGAGCTCGCCGCACTCGACGAGGCCTCCTTGCCGGCTCTGGACGTCCCCCCGGTCGTGGTCCCTCCGGTGGAGGTGCCCCCGGTCGAGCTGGCTGAGCTGGACGGCGCGTCGGTGCCTCCGCCGCCGTCCGAGGCCCCCGGTTCGGCGGTTCGCGAGAGCTGACGCTTCGCATGCAGACCGGGCGAAACCGGGCGTCATCCACGGATCGGGTCACCCGTGTGGCCTATCAAGTAACGAATAGGTAACGAAGCGCAGGCGGCCTGCATCCTTTTCCGGCGTTCGTGCGTCTATCCCCGTACAAGCTGTCGAGCGAGGCCGGGGGTTGTCGTGCGGATGGGCCGGATGTTTCCGCTGGAGACTGCGTTTCACTCAGTCGACGTCGAAGGTTGGCGCGCGGAGGCGCAGTGCATGGGTGAGCTGTCGTCGTACTTCTTCGCCCCCAGCCACTTCGAGCGCAAGCCGGAGAAGGACGCGCGCGAGAACGTCGCGCGCCAGCTCTGCGCGGCCTGCCCGGTGGTCCAGACCTGCGCCGAGTACGCGATCCGGATCCGCGAGCCGCACGGCATCTGGGGCGGCATGAACGAGCTCGAGCGCCGCCGGGTGATCCGCCGCCGGCAGGCCGACCAGGCCCAGTCCGCCTGACCACCGCGATCATGGTCGAGCCGATCCTCCCGCTAGGCTCAGCCCCATGGTGAAGTGGGAGTACGTCACGGTTCCGCTGCTGACACACGCGACCAAGCAGATCCTCGACAACTGGGGCATCGACGGGTGGGAGCTGGTCACGGTGATCCCCGGCCCTGGCGGGTCCGACCAGCTGGTCGCCTACCTCAAGCGTCCGAAGGACTGAACGTGACCCCCGAGGAGCGGCTGGCCGAGCTCGGCCTCACGCTTCCCGAGGTGGTCAGGCCCCAGGCGGCGTACGTGCCGGCGGTGCGCTCCGGCTCCCTGGTCTTCACGTCGGGCCAGCTGCCGATGGTCGGCGGCGCGCTCCCGGCGACCGGCAAGGTGGGCGCCGAAGTCGGGCCCGAGTCGGCCTACGCGATGGCGCGGCAGTGCGCCCTCAACGCGCTCGCCGCGGTCAAGGCCGAGATCGGCGACCTGTCCCGGGTCACCCGGGTGGTCAAGGTCGTCGGCTTCGTGGCCAGCGCGCCGAGCTTCACCGGTCAGCCGCAGGTGGTCAACGGCGCCAGCGAGCTGCTGCTGGCGGTCTTCGGCGATGCCGGCCGGCACGCCCGCAGCGCCGTCGGCGTTGCCGCGCTGCCGTTGGATGCGCCGGTCGAGGTCGAGATCGTCGTCGAGGTCTCCGGCTGACCGCAGTGACGCCGGCTCCAGTGACGCTGACCGGGCTGACTCAACCCACCGGCGGACTCTCGCTGAGCACCGGGTTGGGCTGCAGCGCCCGGCGCAGCCCCGGGAGCAGCGTCGCGGTCACTGCGGCCGTCGCGATCGGCGGCCAGGCCGCTGCGGCCTCGCCCACCCGGTGCCGGCGGCCGGCCGGCGAGCCGGCAGCCGCCCACGGGCCCCGTACATAGGTCTCGAAGGCTCGCCCGTAGGCGGCAGCGATCCGCTCGACCGCCTCGCCGACCTCGCGGTGCAGCGACAGCACGGCGTCGACCGGCACCCCGAAGGCCAGCAGGGCGGCGCCGGCGTCGGACAGGTCGGTCTCACCCCCCGGTGCCTCGTCGGAGTCCAGGGTGGTGGTCACCGGTACGGCTCCGGTGAGCAGCGCGGAGATCGCGACCAGGTTGAAGCCGTCCGCGCGCAGCCGGCGAATCATCGTCAGCCGGTCGCGGTGGATCCGGGTGTAGTAGCCCACCCGCCCGTCCACCACGGGTGGCGGGAGCAGCCCGCGCGCCTGGTAGGCCCGGATGTTCCGGACCGTCATGCCGACCTGCTCCGACAGCTCGCCGATCGTGCACCTCACCGGCGCAGGCTCGATGAGCCGTTCGTCCCCGTGGTTCGTCATCCGTGTCGCACCCCCGTGCGTGTGTTGGTGGGATCACTGTACGGAATAGAAGCCGTCCGTTACGCCAGGTGGGCTAACTTGCCCGTCCCGTTTGGATCGGCGAACGGACGTCAAGCACCGGTAAAACGTGTCGATGTCAAGGCCGTCCAGCCTCACCCGTGCAAGATCACCGAGGATCCGACATGTCGTTCGGCCTCCCCACCTTCCGGCGCGCCCCGATCTCCGGCCTCACGGCCGTGACGGTCGTGACGGCTCTCGTGCTGGTGCCCGTACTCGACGCGTACGCCGCGGTGACCCCGCTGGTCAACCAGGCCTTCACCAACGCCACCGTGCCGAACGAGTGGTACCTCCCGCCGGCGGCGAGCGGAACCAACGACACCTGCCTGACCGCGAGCGCTGTCACCAGCCAGCTGCCCATCCCCGGCTGCAACCTCGCGTCCGTCGATGCCGGCGGTTCAGGCACCCTGCGGCTCACCCCCAACCTGGGCAGCAAGGTGGGCTCGACGTTCTACCAGACCAGCCTGCCCACCTCGGCCGGCCTGGACATCAAGTTCGACACCTACCAGTACTGGGCGACCAGCACCTCGGGAGCGGACGGCATCGGCTTCGCCCTGACTGCCGTCGACCCGACCAACCCGGCGCCCCCAACGGTTACCGGGCCGGTCGGTGGCGACCTCGGCTACTCGACGACCGGCAGCGTCCCCGGAATCCCGTACGGCTACCTCGGCTACGGCGCCGACGCCTGGGGCAACTTCGCCAACTCGACCTTCGGCGGCTCCGGCTGCCCGCTGCCCAGCGGCCTCGTGGCCGGCAAGGCCTACCCGGAGAACCTCACCGTCCGCGGACCCGGCAACGGGACCAGCGGCTACTGCATCCTCGGCACCACCGCCTCGACGTACAAGAACCCCAACGGCGGCGGCTCCGGAGGCACGGTCAGCAACCTCAATGGCCAGTTCCTCGACGTGAAGAGCTCGACCACCCGGCCGGCGCCGGTCGCGGCCGAGATCGCGATGAACCCCACGAACGCCGCGGCGAGCACCGCGTCCGGCCTTGTCATTCCGGCGAACAGCTATCTCATCCAGGTCACTCCGTACGCAACCGCCACCGGCGGCGCCGGCACGGCGATGCAGCTCACCGGCCTGCTGCCCACCACCACCAACAACACCGTCCTCGCCGGCTACCCGTCGTCGTGGATCAACCCGGCGACCGGGGTCCCGTACCAGGTCAGCTTCGGCTGGGTCGCGTCCACCGGCGGATCGAACGAGATCCACGAGGTCGCCAACCTGGTCGCCACGACGCTGAGCGGCCAGCTGCCGGTGCTGTCGTTGGGCATGACCGACAACGAGGGCGGCAAGTTCCTCACCAGCAACCACGCCAACATCACGCTGTCCCCGGCCATCAGCTCGGCGGGCGGACCGGAGATCGACCCCCTGACCATCACGGACACGTTCCCTGCTGGGATGACCCCGGGCACCGCGACCAGCAGCAGCCTGTGGACGTGCGCGACGGTCGGGCAGCAGGTGACGTGCACGTACGCACCGTCCTCGGCAATCGCCGCCGGGACCAGCCTGCCGACGATCGACGTGCCCGTGACCATCGCCAGCAACGCGGCCGCTGCGCTGACGAACACCTCGCGGATGGGCTCCATCGACGGCGCGCCCGACGCGACGACGACCAACTACGCAGTGACGACCTTCGGCGCGACGGTGACGTCAGCCTCGGTCGCCTACGGAACGGGCGACGTGCTCGGCAGCACCGGGCTGCCATCGGGCGCGACAGGGACGGTGACCTACACCTCCGGCGGCTCGACCCTGTGCTCGTTCGCGATCGGCTCCGCGACCACCTGCTCGACCCCGACCTCCCTGATACCAGGCACTTACGCCACGACGGCGACCTACTCCGGCGATGCCGCCTACCAGTCGGCCACGGCGGCCACGACCTTCGTGGTGACAAAGGCCGGGACGGCCATCACGGCGAGCTCTGCCCCGGCCAGCAGCGGCTGGGGCAACGCCGTGGTGCTGACGGCGGGCAACGTGCCGGTCCCGGCGTCGGGCTCGATCGTGTTCACCGCAGGCGGCTCCACGCTGTGCACGGCCGTGCTGCCGACCCTCAGCTGTGCCACGCCCTCGACCCTGAGTACGGGCAGCTACTCCGTGATCGCGACCTACGCAGGCGACGGCAACTACACCGGGTCGACGGCGACCACGAGCTTCACCGTCGTGCTGGGCACGACCTCCTTCACCGTGGCTCCGACACCGGCAACCGTGACGTACGGCACCGCTACTTCCCTTGCGTGGGCGGGACTTCCGGTCGGCGCGACCGGCAGCGTGGTCTTCAAGGCGGGCGCCGCGACCCTGTGCACCGCGACCCTGCCGGCAACCAGCTGCGCGACACCGGTCCCACAGGCCCCCGGCACGGTGGCGGTCACCGCGACCTACAGCGGCGACGTGCACTGGGCGACCTCGAATGCCAGCACGAGCTATCTGGTCAAGCAGGCGCCGACAACCGTGGTCGCGTCGGCGGCGCCGGCCTCGGTCCCGTACCAGACCGCCGACACCCTGGGCTTCAGCGGGCTTCCCGCGGCCGCGACGGGCACGGTGACCTTCGACTCCGGCGGGTCGACGCTGTGCGTGGCGACGTTGCCGGCGACGACCTGCTCGTCCCCGGCCACCCTGATCGTCGGCAGCTATCCGGTCACGGCGACCTACTCGGGTGACCCGAACTTCACCGGATCGTCTGACACCACGAGCTTTTCGGTCACCAAGGAGGCGTCACCGTTCACTGCAGCGGCCTCTCCGGGCTCGGTTGCGTACGGCACAGCAGTGACCCTCGCCGAGTCCGGCCTGCTCTCCGGCGCCACGGGCACGGTGACGTTCACCGCGAGTGGCGTGACGCTGTGCCAATTCACCCGGGGCGCCGGAACCAGCTGCTCGACCTCGACGACGCTGGACCCCGGCACCTATGACGTCACGGCGACCTATGCCGGGGATGCCAACCACGCGCCCGCGACCGACACGACGAGCTTCGTCGTGACCAAGGTCGGCGCGCCGTTCACCGCCGCGGCCGCTCCTGCGAGTGCCGGCTACGGCAACATCGTGACGCTGACCGAGACCGGTCTGGTGGCCGCAGCCACGGGCACGGTGACCTTCACCTCCGGTGGCGCGACGCTGTGCACGGCGACGTTGCCTGCCACGAGCTGTGGCACGTCGACGACGCTCGCGGCCGGCGCCTACCCGGTTGTCGCCGACTACTCCGGCGACGTCGACCACGCCGCCTCGTCGGCCTCGACCAGCTTCACGATCACGACGGTGGCGTCGAGCTTCACCGCGAGCGCCACGCCCGCGAGCGTCACGTACGGCAACGTCGTCACCCTGGCGGTCTCCGGGCTGCCGGTCACGGCCACGGGTTCGGTCGCGTTCACCTCGGGCGCGACACCACTCTGCACCGCGACGCTGCCGGCGGTCAGCTGCGGCACGGCACCGACCCTGGCGGTCGGCAGCTATCCCGTCACGGCGACCTACTCCGGCGACGGCAACATCGACGGATCGACTGCCAGCGCGAGCTTCTCGGTCACCAAGATCTCCTCGCCGGTCACCGCGACAGCCACCCCGGCAAGTGTCGAGTACCAGACGGCGACCGCGCTCAAGGAGAGCGGGCTGCCGGCGGCTGCGACCGGGACGGTGACCTTCACGACCGGGGCGACGACGTTGTGCACGGTCACCCTCGGCTCTGGCAGCACCTGTACGACGCCCACCTCGCTGGTCGTCGCAACCTATCCCGTGACCGCCACCTACTCCGGCGACGCGACGCACCTCGGCTCCACGGACACGACGTCCTTCGCCGTGACCAAGGCGACGACGTCTTTCACCGCAACGGCGAACCCACTGTCGGTGACGTACGGGAACGGGGTCACCCTGAGCTACTCGGGCCTGGTGAGCGGGGCGACCGGCACGATCACCTTCGCGTCGGGCGGCACGGCGCTGTGCATGGTCGACGTGGTGACCGCCAGCTCGTGTGACACCTCGGCCGTCCTGGAGCCCGCGACCTACCCGGTGACCGCGACCTACTCCGGTGACGCCAACCACGCCGGATCGGGTGACAGCACGGGATTCGACGTGACGAAGGCGCCGGCGCCGTTCACCGCTGCCGTGACGCCCCCCAGCGTCGTCTACGGAACGGCGACCACGCTGTCCGCGTCGGGGCTCCCTGCGGGCGCGACGGGCACGGTGACCTTCAGGAGCGGCGCCACCATCCTGTGCAGCGTCAACCTCGCCGGCGGCCCGAGCTGCCTGACGTCGTCCACGCTCGACCCGGCGACCTACCCGGTGACGGCGACGTACTCCGGGGATGCCCACTACAGCGGAGCCACCGACATCACGTCGTTCTCCGTGACCGCCCAGGCGACGGCGCTCGCGATTACCGCGACGCCGGCGGCTGTCACGTACGGGAACGTGGTTTCCCTTGCGGAGGCGGGCCTTCCGGCCGGGGCGACAGGCACCGTGACGTTCGACTGGGGCACAGCCGCGACGTGCACCGTCACCCTCGGCTCGGCGAGCAGCTGCGACACTCCCGCTGACCTGGAGCCCGGCAGCTATCCCGTCACCGGCCAGTACAGCGGCGACGCCGACTTCGCGCCCTCGTCCGGCACGACGTCGTTCGTGGTGTCGAAGGCCTCGACGTCCCTTGCCGCTGTGGCGACGCCGCCGAGTGTGAGCTACGGCACGGCCGACGTCCTCAAGGAGACCGGGCTGCCGTCAGGCGCGACGGGGACCGTCACGTTCGCCTCCGGTGGCACGACGCTGTGCTCGGTCCTCCTCGGTGGCCCGAACACCTGCGCCACCCCGGCGAACCTGGTAACGGGCACGTACGCGGTGACGGCGACCTACTCCGGTGACACGCACTACAACGGCTCCGTCGACGGCGCGACCTTCACGGTGACCAAGGCTGCGACCGCCATAACCGCTGCGGCCTTTCCGTACTCCGCCGTCTTCGGGAGCCCGGTGACCCTCACCGCAGGCAACCTGCCCGCCGCGGCGACCGGTCAGATCACCTTCACCAGCGCCGGCACGACGCTGTGTACGGCAACCATCCCGGCCCTGACGTGCGACACGGCCAGCTCGCTGTTGACCGGCACCTACCTGGTGGACGCGACTTATTCGGGCGACGGCAACTTCACCGGATCGGCTGACACCACCTCCTTCCTGATCGCCCCGGCCGCGACAAGCCTGGTGGTCGGCACCTCGCCGTCGACCACCACGTACGGGAACCCGGTCACCTTGACGACCAGCGGCCTCCCGGCGGGCGCGACCGGCCTGGTCACGTTCACGGCCGGCGGCAGCACGTTGTGCACGGTCGACGTGGCGGTGACGTCCACCTGCTCCACCTCCTCGACGCTGTCGGCTGCCAGCTATGCCGTCACCGGGACCTACTCCGGCGACGCCAACCACGCCGGATCGTCTGACACCACGAGCTTCTCGGTGACCAAGGTCGGCTCCTCGCTGAGTGCCTCAGCGACCCCGTCGTCGGTCTCCTACGGCAGCGTGGTCACCCTCGCCGAGGGCAACCTGCCCTCAGGCGCGACCGGCCTGGTGACCTTCACCGTCGGGGGCACCACGCTCTGCACCGTCGACGTGGCCGTGGACAACTCCTGCAACACCGTTTCGAACCTCGCTGTCGGCAGCTACGCCGTGACCGCGACCTACTCCGGTGACGGCGCGCACAACGGTTCTGTCACCTCCACGAGCTTCACCGTCGGCACGGCCGCGACCGCGCTGGTGGTCACGGCGGCGCCGACGCCGGTCTCGTACGGCACCGTGGTTACCCTCACCGAGGCGGGCCTGCCGGCGGATGCAACCGGGACCGTCGTGTTCGTCAGCGGCGGCACGACGCTCTGCGTGGTCGACGTCGCGGTGGCCAGCAGCTGCGCCACGCCTGCAACCTTGACGCCGGCCGCGTACCCTGTCACCGCGAGCTACTCCGGCGACAGCCACTACGCCGGATCGTCTGACACCACTGGCTTCTCGGTCACCAAGGTGCCGAGCAACGTGACCGGCTCGGCCCCGGCCACCTCGATCTACGGCGACCCGGTGACCTTGACCATCGGGGGCCTGGCCGGCGACGCGACCGGCACCGTCACGCTGAAGACCGGCGGCATGACGTTGTGCACGGTGACCCTCCCGGCCGGCAGCTGTGTCGTCTCCCCGACACTGGCGGTGGGCAGCTATCCGGTCACGGTCACCTACCCCGGTGACGTCGACTACCTCGGCTCCGGCGACGCTTTCAACTTTGCGGTGACGCCCGCGCCGACCGCGGTGACGGCCTCGGCCACGCCGTCTGCGGTTGCGTTCGGCGACCTGGTCACCCTGACGCCCGGCGGCCTGCCCGCCGACGCCACCGGCACGGTGACGTTCTCGACCGGTGGGGCTCCGCTGTGCACCGTCCTCATCGGCTCGGCCACGAGCTGTCAGACGCCGGCGCTCCCGGTCGGCAGCTACCCCGTGGACGTCGCCTACTCGGGCGACACCGACCACCAGGCATCCTCGGCCACCACGAGCTTCTCGGTCGGGCTGGCAGCCACGGTCTTCACCGTGTCGGCCTCTCCCACAGCCGCCGGATTCGGTACCGCCGTGACGTTGACCCCGGCCGGCCTGCCGACGGGTGCAACCGGCTCGGTGGTGTTCACCTCCGGGGCCACGGCTCTGTGCACGGTCGTGCTCGGCACCGCCACGAGCTGCCTGGCGCCGGCCTCGACCCCCGTGGGCAGCTATCCGGTCACCGGCGACTACTCCGGCGACGCCAGCTTTGCAGCGTCCAGCGCCACGACCAGCTTCACGGTCGTCCGCGCCCCGGCACCGTTCACCGCCGGCGCCACCCCGACCCCGGTCTCGTACGGGACTGCGGTGACGTTGTCGGACAGCGGTCTGCCGTCGGGTGCCACCGGCACCGTGTCCTTCCACCAGGGGGCCGTGACGTTCTGCACCGCGACACTGCCGGCGACCAGCTGCCCGACCGGCACCGGGCTGGACCCCGGCAGCTACGTGGTGACGGCCGACTACCCGGGTGACCCGTCCTACCAGGCGTTCTCGACGACGACCACATTCACCGTGACCCAGGCGGCGGTGACGATGACCGCCACCGCGACACCCACCAGCACGGTGTACGGGAGCAGCGTCACCCTCACCGGCGCCGGACTTCCCGCCGGCGCAGGTGGCACGGTGGCCTTCGACTCCGGCGG
Organism: Frankiales bacterium; assembly: GCA_033851545.1. GTDB lineage: Bacteria > Actinomycetota > Actinomycetes > JAWWOL01 > JAWWOL01 > JAWWOL01. Next base: position 54,515 of record JAWWOO010000022.1, read on the forward strand.
CACGACGCTGTGCTCGGTGACGCTGCCGTCGACGAGCTGCCAGACGACGGCCACGCTCGTCCCGGCCAACTACCCGGTCACGGCGACCTACTCAGGCGACATCGACTACCAGGGAACCACTGCCAGCACGGCATTCTCGATCGACAACGCACCGACAGCTCTCAGCGCCTCGGCAACCCCGGGCATTGAGGTGTACGGCAACCCGGTCACCCTGACCTGGGGTGGCCTGCCCGCTTCGGCGACCGGCACGGTCACCTTCGCCACCGGCGGGGTCCTGCTCTGCACCGTCAACGTGGCCCTGGTCAACGCCTGTGCCACGCCGACGTCACTGACGGCAGGCACCTACCCCGTCACGGCAACCTACTCCGGCGACGGCAACTGGGCCGGATCGTCTGCCACCACGGCATTCTCGGTGATCGCGGCGCCGGTCGCGCTGACCGCCATCGCCATCCCGTCGACGGTGAGCTACGGCCACCTCGTCACTCTGGTGCCGAGCGGGCTGCCGGCCTTCGCGACCGGCACGGTGACGTTCACCGCCGGTTCGACGACGCTGTGCGTGGTGACCCTCGGGGTGACCACCTCGTGCTCCCCGCCGACCACGATCGACACCGGCGCGTACGCGGTCAGTGCGGCCTACAGCGGCGACCTCAACTACGCTCCGGCGTCCGCGACGACCGCGTTCACGGTCACCAAGGCACCGGTCTCGATCACCGCGGCGCCGACCCTGAGCTCGACCCCGTACGGCAACGAGGTCGTCCTGACGGCGACCGGGATCCCGCCGGGCGCCACCGGGACGATCGTCTTCAGCAGTGCCGGCGTGGTTCTCTGCACCGCCACCCTCCCGGAGACCACGTGCGCCGCTCCGGCGGGCCTCGTGCCGTCGACGTACGGCGTGGACGTCACCTACTCCGGTGACCTGGACCACAGCGCGGCGTCGGCGACGACGACGTTCACGGTCGTCCTCGCGCCCGTGGCGCTGACCGCAGCCGCCGACCCTGGCGCCGTACCCCATGGCAGCGGCACTGTCCTCAGCGTCAGGGGTCTGCCCACCGGGGCGACCGGCACGGTGACGTTCACCTCCGGTGGTGTGGTGCTGTGCACCGTCACGCTGGGCGCGTCGGGCGCTGCCACCAGTTGTCCCACGTCGACGACCCTGCCCACGGGCGACTACGCGGTGGTGGCGAGCTACTCCGGGGACGCCGACTTCGCCGCCGCGACCGCCAGGACGGGCTTCACGGTCGGGCCCGTGGCGGAGGAGCTCACCACCACGGGTCCGGTACGACAGCCGCAGCAGGCCACCGTCTCCGGGCAGAGCCGTGACACGATCACGCTGATCGACGTCAACGGCCAGCCGGTGACCAAGGTCGTCGAGCCGGGCGAGGGCACGTACACCCTGAATCCGGCCACCGGCGTCATCACCTTCACCCCGCTGCCGACGTTCGCGGGGACGGCGGACGCGGTCCGTTACCGGATCACCGACCCGGCCGGCCAGAGCGCCACCGGCACCTACCGCGCCGTGGTGGTGGCACCCAAGCCGCCGCACCCGCTGGACCGGACCAGCACCGGGCCGATCGACAGCGCGCAGCACACGGTCGTGACCGTGCCGCACGGTGACACCATCACGCTGGTCGACGCGAACGGTCGGACCGTGACGCGCCTGCAGGTCCCGGGCAAGGGCAGCTACAGCCTCGACAAGGCAACCGGAGTCATCACGTTCGTCCCGGTCGCGGGCTTCACCGGGTCGGTCGCGGCGGTGACGTTCCACGTGGTCGACCCGTTCGGCCAGGTCGGTGCGGCGACGTACGGGCCGTCGGTGTACGGCAGCCACGTGCCGCCGGTGCCGGTCCACGGCTCACCGCCGCCGTTCCAGCCGCCGGGCCTGCCGGTCAACCTGCCGTTCACCGGCTTCAACGCCGAGCGGCTGCTGCTGGTGACCGCCTTCATGGTGGCGACCGGCACGATCCTCGTGGCAGCCTCGCGGCGCAGCGTGACCGGCCGGTTGTTCGGCCACCGGGGCTGATCAGGCCGGGCGTTCGTCGTACGCCGTGCGAGCGGCGTTCACCTCGGCGGTCGACGACTCCAGCAGGTCGGTGAGCCCGCGGATGCGGCCGGCCACCGCGGAGCCCAGGGTGGTCAGCGAGTACTCCACCCGCGGCGGGATCGTCGAGTGGACCTCGCGAGAGACCATCCCGTCGCGCTCGAGAGTCTGCAGCGTCTGGGAGAGCATCTTCTCGCTGACGCCCTCGACCCGGCGCCGGAGCGCGTTGAACCGGTAGTCGCCCTCGTGGAGGGCGAGCAGCGCCAGGATGCCCCACTTGCTGGCGATGTCCTCGAGCGTCTGCCGTGAGGTGCAACCGCGGGCGAAGACGTCGGCGATCAGCTCATCGCCCGGCCAGGGGTCGCCGGTCGCCGGGGTGCTGGTGGCAGCCATGTCCCTAGCGTACGGGCGCACTGGCCACTCCGCTAGCACTGTGTAATAGTTAGTGCTCGCCCCTGGTAAGCACCCTGAGGAGACCGACATGACCGTCTACGCCGCCACCGGCGCCACCGGCGCCTTGGGCCACCTGATCGTCGAAGGGCTGCTCGAGAGCGGTGTCCGTGCGGCGGACGTGGTGGCCGTCGTCCGTGCGCCCTCCGGTGCCGCCGACCTCGCTGCCCGCGGCGTCCAGGTGCGCGAGGGCGACTACGACCGGCCTGGCACCCTCGCCGAGGCCTTCGCCGGCGTAGATGTCCTGATGTTCGTCTCGGGCAGTGAGGTGGGAGCCCGGGTCGAGCAGCACCGGGCGGTCGTCGCCGCGGCACGCGGCGTGCGGCGGATCGTCTACACCAGCATCGTGCGCGCCACCACGAGCGAGCTGGTCCTCGCTCCGGAGCACAAGGCCACCGAGGAGCTGATTCTCGCCTCGGGTCTTCCGTACACCCTTCTGCGCAACAGCTGGTACCTCGAGAACTACACCCGTCAGGTCCCGCAGTACATCGCCGGCGGCGAGATCGTCGGGGCGGCCGATGACGGGCGCATCTCGGCGGCCGCACGGGCCGACTACGCCGCGGCCGCTGTCGCGGTGCTGGTCGGGGAGGGCCACGACAACCGGGTGTACGAGCTGGGCGGCGCGTCGTTCACCCTTGCCGAGCTGGCGGCGGTCGTCACCGAGGTGACCGGGACAGCGGTCACCTACCGGGACGTCCCCGTCGCCCAGCTGGTGGCTGAGCTCGAGGCGGCCGGACTTCCGGCGCAGACGGCCGGCTTCGTCGCGGCGCTCGACGAGGGCATCGCCCGGGGCGACCTCGAGGTGAGCGAGGCCGACCTCGTAGGCCTCATCGGCCGGCCGCCGACGGCGTTGGCCGAGGCGGTCTCAGCGGCCAAGTCCTGACCCTGCTCCTGGCATGGGTGTGCCACTAGTGTTGCGGCACACCTGCATCGGCCGGAGGCCCGCGTGACCGAGAGCACCCGCGAGCCCAACGAGGTGCGCTGTGTGCTGGGGCTGACAGTCACCAGCCCTGCCGAGATCGTGCTGCAGGTCGCCGCCGCCGGTCCGGACCAGCTCGTCGTCGAGGAGCTGTTCTCCGCCAGCCTGGACGGCGAGCTGATCCCGTACGAGGAGCTGTCAGGCGCGGCCGGCGGGCGCCAACACGTGCTCCGCGTCGACCCGGGCAAGCTGCTCGTCGTCTACGACGCCAAGGTGGCCAGGGCACCGGTCGGGGAGGCCCAGGTCGTGACCCTGCGCGACCGGGTGGATGCCTTGCGGCCCAGTCGGTACAGCCCGTCCGACCGGCTCTCCGGCTTCGCCGGCAGCCGGTTCGGCCAGGAGCCGACCCCGCTGGACAAGGTGCGGGCCATCTGCGCGTACGTGAACCGGCACATCCGCTACGTCTCCGGCAGCAGCAACGGGATCACCGACGCCGTCGACACGCTCGTGGCCGGCCATGGCGTCTGCCGCGACTTCGCGCACCTGGTCGCTGCGCTGTGCCGGGCGGTCGACGTACCAGCTCGGGTGTCGGGCGTTTACGCGCCCGGCCTGATGCCGATGGACCTGCACGCCGTCGTCGAGACCGACATCAACGGCCGCTGGCAGGTGTGGGACGCGACCCGGCTGGCACCGCGGCCCTCGCTCGTCCGGATAGCGACCGGGCGGGACGCCGCGGACACGGCCTTCGCCACGGTGCTGTCGGGCCACGCCGAGCTGACGACGCTGCAGGTGCTCGCCGTCGCCGGCGGCCGGTTGCCGACGGACGACCATGTGAGCCTGGTGACGCTGGACTAAGATCACGAACAGATGGAAGCGACACTGGGGGTGATCGACGTGCCGCCGTACGCGACGCTCGTACGGGCCGACAACCCGGGACCGATGACCCTCGAGGGCACCAACTCGTGGGTCCTGCAGGGTGCTGCCGGCGTGATCGTCGTCGACCCGGGTCCGAACCTCCCCGGCCACCTGGACCGACTGACCTCGTACGGGCCGGTGCTGCTCGTCCTGCTGACCCACGGCCACGCCGATCACGCGGACTCCGCCGTGGAGCTGTCGCACCGTACGATGGCTCCTGTTGCCGCTCGAGATCCCTTGCTCTGCAGGCGATCTGAGCCACTTCAGGACGAGGCCAAGCTCGAGGTCGACGGACTGCCTCCGGTCACGGTGCTCTACACGCCGGGGCACACGGAGGACAGCGTCTGCTTCCTGGTCGACGACCCCGTCGACCCGGGCCTCCTGACCGGCGACACCGTGCTCGGCCGCGGATCGACGATGGTGGCCCATCCCTCCGGGCGGCTGGCCGACTACCTGGCGTCGTTGCACCGGTTGTCGGCGCGCTGCTCGGCGTCGACCGTGCTGCTGCCGGGTCACGGGCCGGCGGGCGGGAGCGCCCTCGAGGCACTCGACTGGGCGCTGGCGCACCGGATCGACCGGCTTGACCAGGTGCGCAGGGCGCTGGCTGGTGGGGCGGGGACGGCTGAGGAGGTGGTGGCGGTGGTCTACGCGGATGTGGACCGCGCGCTGTGGCCGGCTGCTGAGGCGACAGTCCATGCCCAGCTGTCATATCTGGCGGACATGCCGTTCACTTGACGTCGACTCCGAGCGATTGAGGCGGACCTGCTCGTCCGGCGCACCCGTCACCTGGACGCTCGTGGCCGACACGGGTCAGGGCGGGCACGCTCCTCAGCGCTAGCCACGAACACCGCCGTCCGTGGAACATCCTGGTCGCTCCCGCGCGGGTGATGTTCCACGGTCCCGCTGCGCCCGCCCGGGCTCTGCGGTCCCCGCCCCGTCGCAGCGGGAAGGGTTCGGAGGCCGGACGGGTTGCACCACAAGCCGTCCCTGGATGCGCTGGCGGGGTGACCGCCGACAGACGACGCTCCCGAGCGTGGCAGTTGAGCATGGGCGATGCGGCGGGTTCGATTCCCCCGACGGCACGACACAAGAGCCACCCCGGTCCGAGGACCGGGGTGGCTTCGTCTTGTTCGTGAGGCGTCTTGTTCGAGAGTCGGCTTGTGCGGGAGTCAGCCGAGCGAGCCGCCGACATCGCCGGAGATACGAGGCCCACCAGCAAGCAGGAAGTCCTGCGGCGGAGCCGTACGTACGCCCTCCTGCCGGTCGTCGTCCCGCGGCGGCGGTACGAACGGAGGCGGCGAAGGCAACGAGAACGTGGGTGTGGCCGGGAGGACGCTGGACAACACCTCGCGCGGGGGCGCGGCAGGGACCGCCGTACCGCAGCTGGGGCAGCCCTTCCAACGTGACTCGAGCCGTTCGCCGCAGCCGGCGCAGGCGCGCCGGGTCAAGGTGGCGCGGCACCACGGGCAGAACGACATCTCGGAGTCGACCTGGCGTGTGCAGGTGTGACAGTGCTTGTCGCTGCTGGGATCCACGGCGTCGATGTGGGTGACCCGGAGTACTTCCTCGTACGTCGTGATGCCCCTGCGGGCAGCGGAGAGAGCGGACATGCGCAGGGTGGCGACACCTTCGGACTGGGCGACGGCGGAGAGCGCGGACTCCGTCGGGTTCTCCAGCAGGACGGCTCGCAGGCCGGCCGTGACGGGGAGGACCTCGAAGATGCCGGTACGGCCCTTGTAGCCGGAGCCGCCGCAGTTGGAGCAGCCCTTGCCGATGCGGGGGGTTGCCCCCGTGAGCTCGTGGTCGGTCAGGCCGAGCAGGGTGAGGACCTCTTGCGACGGCCGGTGCGGAGCGCTGCAGTCCTTGCAGATCCGGCGGATCAGCCGCTGGGCGACCACCAGGGTCAGGGAGGACGCGACCAGGAAGGGCTCGACGCCCATGTCCACGATGCGGGTGATGGCTCGTACGACGTCGTTGGTGTGCAGTGTCGTGAGCACCAGGTGGCCGGTGAGCGAGGCCTGCAGCGACAGCTCGGCGGTCTCGGAGTCCCGGGTTTCGCCGACCAGGACGACGTCCGGGTCCTGGCGCAGCACCGAGCGGAGGCCCGCGGCGAACGTCATACCGGCCTTCACGTTGATCTGCACCTGGGTGATACCGGGGAACTGCACCTCGACCGGGTCCTCGAGGGTGATGATGTTGCGCTCGGGGCTGAGCGTCGCCTGGATCGCCGCGTACAGCGTGTTCGTCTTGCCAGAGCCGGTCGGCCCGGTGATCAGGATCAAGCCCTGGGGCGCCTCGAGGGCGGCGTGCAGCAGGTCGAGCTGGTAAGGCTCCATGCCGCTCTTGTCGAGGGCGGGGATGTCCTCACCCCGGGACAGCAGCCGGATGACGATCTTCTCGCCGTGCAGGCTGGGCAGGGTCGAGACGCGGGCGTCGAGCGGCTGGCCGTCGAGGGAGAGCCGCGCCCGGCCGTCCTGGGGCTTGCGCCGTTCGGCGATGTCGAGGCCGGCCACGATCTTGATCCGGCTGGCGACGGCCGGGGCTGCCGATCGCGGCACGGTCATGACGTCACGCAGGACGCCGTCGATGCGGAACCGGATGCGCAAGGCGTTGGACTGCGGCTCGATGTGGATGTCGCTGGCCTTGCTGGCGGCGGCGTCCTTGAAGATCACGTCGACCAGCCGGACGATCGGCGCCGTGTGCGCTGCCTTGTCGGCGTCGGTGTCGCTCGGCAGGGTGGCGGCGATCACCTCGGCGTCGAACAGGGACGCCACCTCGGAGTTGTCGGCCAGGCTCCAGGCGCGGCGCAGCTGGTCGTGCACCTGGGTGTTCGTCGCGATGACGACCCGGAGGTGACCCGCGCCGGTGTGGAACCGTACGTCGTCCAGCGCGAGCAGGTTGGTCGGGTCGCTCACGGCGACGGTGGTCTGCCGGCCGTTCTGTTGCAAGACCAGGACGCCCTCGCGCTCGGCCATCTCGCGAGGGACGAGGCGGGCCGCCTCCGCCGACATCGGCGTACGGGACAGGTCGACCAGCTCGAAGCCCAGCGCCCGGGCGAGTGCCTGTGCGACCTGTGCCTCGGTCGCCAGGCCCAGGTCGACGATGATCGAGCCGACCCGCCGCCGCGGCTGGCCGGAAGGGGTGGACGCCTGCTCGGCCAGGGCGACGTCGAGCTGCTCCTGGCTGATCACCCCCGAAGCCACGAGCACCTCGCCGATGCGGCGACGGCGGGGGGCCGACTCGTGCGCCTTGGCGGCGGCGGCCTTCAGTTCCGGCGTGTCGTACAGCATGGCGTTGCGCTGCGACGGCGGCACGATGGACATGGGTTTGTCTTCGGCGCCCAGCGCCGCCGGAACATGGTCAGACGTGACTAGATCCGCCCAGATCACTGCTCGGCTGCCAGCTGGCGCCTCACCTGCTCGAGGTCGTTCAGGTGCTGCGCACTCAGGCCCGGCATGCGGCGGGTCAGCTCGCCCATCGCCGAGAACAGGTCGTGCAGCGCGTGTGGGTGTCCGGGGCGCGAGCTCTAGGGTCTGCCTGTACAGCGACGCGGCCTCGTCGAGATCGCCGCGGCAACCGGCCCCATCGCGCGCAAGGCGATCGCTCGACGCGGGTGCTTGACCTTGCCCTAAGGGGAACCCGCAGCGTCGTTGTAGCACGGCTGAACCCCGAGCAGAGGAGAACGCGATGTCCACCACCCCTGAGGTCATCTCCCGCTATCTGAAGGCGGCCGACGCCCGCGACACGCGGGCCCTCGTGGCCTGCTTCACCCACGATGGGACAGTTCTGGACGAGGGACACACCTACCGAGGGCACGACCAGATCTCCGCGTGGCGGAACGGGCAGGCCGCCAAGTACAAGTACACGACCCAGGTCACGGGCAGCCAGCCGGTCAGCGTCGACGTCTTCCGGGTGAACGCCCGGATCGAGGGCGACTTCCCCGGCGGGGTGGTTGATCTGACGTTCGACTTCACGCTGGCCGACGGCCGTATTGCCGACCTGAGCATCGGATAGGCGAGGATTGGCACGGAGGTGCGCGCGATGACGGCGAGGTTGTCGATCGGTGAGTTCTCGATCATGACAAGGCTGAGCAAGAAGGCGCTGCGGCACTATCACGAGCTGGGCCTGCTGGAGCCCGCGCAGACGGATCCGGACAACGGGTACCGACATTACGACACGTCGCAAGTCCGTACGGCGCAGGTGATCCGGCGATTTCGCGGGCTGGGGATGCCCGTACCTGACGTCAAGGCGATGCTTTCGGCGCCCGATGTCGAGACCCGGAGCGAGATCATCGCAGCGCACCTGGGGCGCATGGAGCACCAGCTCGGGGAGACGCAGCAAGCAGTCGCGGCGCTTCGTGAGCTGCTGACTCCGGCGCCGGAGCCGATCAGCGTGGAGCTGAGGCAGACACCCGCGACGCTGGTCGCAGCGATCAGTGAAACCGTTGCGCTGCAGGGGATCACGCGGTGGTTCAGTGAGGCCGTCACCGAGATCTGGGCCGCGCTGGCTGTGGCCGGCGAGGCCGCGAGCGGTCCCTCAGGCGGGCTGTACTCCGCTGAGCTGTTCACCGAGGAGCGCGGCGCGGTGACCGTCTTCATCCCCTGCCCGCAGTCCATGGGCGCCGGTCGAGTGCGGTCGCTGGAGCTGCCGGCGGCGGAGTGGGCAGTCACCCTGCACACGGGTCGGCACCGTGCCATCGACCGCACGTACGGCGCTCTTGGCAGTTACGTCGCCGAACGCCTGCTCGGCGTCGATGGTCCGGTCCGGGAGAACTACCTGCCCGACGGGCCGGATGGCCTGCAGCGTACGGAGATCTGCTGGCCAGTGTTCCAGACGTCAGCGCGCTGACAGCCCTGCGTGTTGAGGAAGACCCTGTAGCGCCTCGGCCGGGTCAGCCGAGTCGCACCTTCAGCGGGCTCGGCGGCCGAGCCGGTCCGGCGCAAGCAGGACGACCGCGCGACCCTCGAGCCGCAGCCAACCGCGAGCGGCGAAGTCGGCGAGCGCCTTGTTCACCGTCTCCCGCGAGGCGCCGACCAGCTGGGCCAGCTCTTCCTGGGTGAGGTCGTGGTTGACCCGGATGCCGCCGGACTCGGTGTGCCCGAACCGGTCGGCCAGCGACAGCAGCGTCTTGGCCACCCGACCTGGCACGTCGGAGAAGACGAGGTCGGCCAGTGCCTCGTTGGTGCGGCGGAGCCGCTGCGCCAGTGCCTGCAGCAGGGCCGGTGCCACCTCGGGACGCTCGGTCAACCAGGGCCGCAGCGCGTCGTGCGGGAAGACCAGGAGCCGGCAGTCGGTGACGGCCGTCGCGCTCGCCGTACGGGGTGACGGGTCGAAGAGGGAGAGCTCGCCGAACATCTCGTGCGGGCCCAGGACGGCGAGCATGTTCTCTCGCCCGTCGGCAGCCGACCGGGAGATCTTGATCTTGCCATCCTCGATGACGTAGAGCGCGTCGCCGATGTCGCCCTCGGCGAAGATCACGTCACCGCGGCTCACGGAGAGGTGGGACAACGACGGAAGCAGCGCTGCCGTTGTCTCCGGCCCGAGCGCCGCGAACAGCGCGACGCGGGCGAGTCCGTCCTCCACGGCGCTCAGTCTGCCGCAGGGAGGCCTGGAGTACGAGTGGAGCCGGAGCGGGTGTGGATCATCCGGCGGCGTGCCGACGGCGCCAGTAGCCCTCGAGGGCAGGGCCGAAGCCCTGCTGGACGTAGGTCTCCACCTCGTCCGGCCGGGCCGAGTCGAGGAACTCGAGAAGCTGCTCGCCCAGCGCGTCGCGGCGCAACGGCCGCTCGACCCAGTCCATCAGCAGCATCAGGCCGAGCAACGCCAGCGGGAGTCCGAGAAGCGCGAACAGCATGCTTGTTCATCGACCGCGCAGGCAGTTGATAAACCGGCGTTCGGCGCAACCTGGGTCAGACGCTGACCGGGAACCGCTGCTCTGGCGGCTGGGGCAGGGCGACGAGGCAGAGCGTGGGCTCCTCGCGGTAGCGCGCGATGAGCTCGGTCGTGGCCGCGGCGATCCGCTTGTGCAGCGCGGAACGGTAGTCGGAGAGCTGCTGCTCGGCCTCTTCCAGCGCGAGGATCAGTCCCTGCGTGGCGACCGGGTCCTCGCTGTCGACCTCGCGTGACCACAGGCTGCTCAGGTCGGGGAGCTCGGAGAGCTCGCCCGCCGGGTCGCCGACCATCTCGATCAGCGCGCCCCGGCTGGTCGTGACCCGCACGTCGGCGAGCACGTCGCGGAGGTTGTCGATGGCTTGGCCGCCGGAGCTGGTCGCGCGGACGACGTCGAGCCTCGCCTGCATGATCCGGCGCCAGTAGGAGACCCGGCCCTCCTCGGCGGACAGGACGGTGCGGTACTCCCGCAGCGCCTCCAACGAGAGGTGGTCGAACTCCGAGTTGCGCTGGGGCACGGTACGGATGGCGCGGGCCCGCTCTGCTGCCCGCTCACTCGCTCGCTCGGCGCTTGCTGACTTCATCGACCCGCCCGATTCTCGTTACGCTGAGTAACTACGAATCGGGCATCGTCTGACTCTGTGAGGTGCTTGAGAAGGATCACCCCAACGGGTCAACGCAACGCCTTCCCGTAGGCTGAACGGGTGACCAGCCCTGCGCAGCCGACCCCGACCGGCGAGTCCCGTACGGCGCTGGTCCGGCGGGCCCGGCGGATCAACCGCGAGCTGGCCGAGATGTATCCCGATGCCCACTGCGAGCTCGACTTCACGACGCCGCTCGAGCTTCTGGTCCCCACGATCCTGTCGGCCCAGGCCACCGACAAGAAGATCAACGAGGTCACCCCGACCGTGTTCAACCGCTGGCCGGACGCCGCCTCCTATGCCGCGGCCGACCGGGACGAGATGGAGGCGGTGCTCAAGCCGACCGGCTTCTTCCGGGCCAAGACCAACAGCTTGATCAACCTGGGTACGGCGCTGACGGAGCGCTACCACGGCGAGGTGCCGCCGCGGCTCGCCGACCTGGTCACCCTCCCGGGCGTCGGCCGCAAGACCGCCAACGTCGTCCTGGGCAACGCCTTCGGCATTCCTGGCATCACCGTGGACACGCACTTCGGCCGGCTCTCCCGACGTTTCGGGTTCACCGACCAGCAGGACCCGGTCAAGGTCGAGGCCGAGATCGCCACCCTGATCCCCAAGGCCGAGTGGACCGACTTCTCCCAGCGGATGATCTGGCACGGCCGGCGGATGTGCCACGCCCGCAAGCCGGCCTGCGGGGTCTGCCCGCTCGCGCGGCTCTGCCCGGCCTATGGCGAGGGACCCACCGATCCCGCGGTCGCGGCCAAGCTGGTGAAGACCTCGGCGCAGGTCGCGGTCTCGGCGTGAGCCCGGCCCGGCGGCTCGTCGGCGCCCTCCTGGCGCCGCTGCTGCTCGCCTCGCTGGTCGCCTGCAACCCCTCGGTCACCCCGCCGAGCGCACGACCGGTCGATGCCTCCAAGGTGACGGCCGCGCGGCTCGACCCTTGCCCCGCCGCCGGAAAGCAGGTGAGCGGCGGACTACCGCACCTGACCCTGCCCTGTCTCGACGGCACGGGATCAGTCGATCTGGCCGGGTTGCGGGGACCGATGCTGGTCAATGTCTGGTACAGCACCTGCGAGCCCTGCCAGAAGGAAGCGAAGTTCGTCGAGCAGTTCTGGGCTGCTGCCAAGGGCAAGGTGCAGGTCCTGGGCATCGATGTCGAGCCCCAGCCCAACGAGGGCCTGGACTTCGCCATCGCCTACCGCCTCCACTACCCGTCGATCAGCGACCAGCACGTCGTGGTCCAGGGCAAGCTCGGTCTCCAGGGCTTTCCCTCCACCTACTTCGTCGACGCCACAGGGCATCTCACCGGGCAGCCACAGATCGGGCCCTTCACGACGTATGCCGACCTGGTCGCCGCCGTCCACCGCAACCTCGGGGTGTCTGTGCCATGACCGGCCTGCCTGGCTGGTTGCAGCAGCTCGCCGCCTCGGCGCCCGCGCTGACCGGTGACCAGCTGTCCCGCTTCCCGCCGCCGGACGAAGGCGGTCGCGAGTCCGCCGTCCTGGTGCTGTTCGGCGAGGGCCCGTCCGGGCCGGACGTGCTCCTCATCGAGCGGGCGGCGACGATGCGCAGCCACCCCGGGCAGCCGGCGTTCCCTGGCGGGGCGATCGACCCCGGCGACGCCTCGCCGACCGCTGCCGCCCTGCGGGAGGCGGTCGAGGAGACCGGCCTCGACCCGGCCGGCGTGGACGTGATCGGCGAGCTGCCGCAGCTGTGGCTGCCGCCGAGCGGCTTCGTCGTCGTGCCGGTGCTGGCCTGGTGGCGGGAGCCGTCCGCCGTGTCCGCCGTCGACCCGGCCGAGTGTGCCGCCGTGGCCCGCATACCGGTGGCGGACCTGACCGACCCGGCCAACCGGCTGCGCGTACAGCACCAGAGCGGCTACGTCGGGCCGGCGTTCGAGGTCGGCGGCATGCTGGTGTGGGGCTTCACGGCCGGCCTGCTCGACCGGCTGCTCGACCTGGCCGGCTGGGCGCTGCCCTGGGACCTGGCCCGGGTGCGGGAGATCACGTCGGACGGCCTGCTGGTCCCGCCGGCGTGAGCCGACCGGTACGGTCAACGACGGACAACCCGACGAGTGGTGAGAGGCAGGTTCGATGTCCGGCAACCGGCTAGTGCTGGGCATCGGAGCGGTGACCGCCGTGTCCGTGCTCCTCGGCACCGAGGGCTGCCAGCGCCAGTCTCCGCGGTTCGACCGGACCCCTGCCTCGGCTCCGGCGATCGTCGCCTCTGTCGGACCGTCCGGCGACCAGACGGTGACCCTGCAGATGACCGACCTGTTCCGCTTCGAGCCCGCCAACGTCGTCGTCCACGCCGGCAAGATCACGGTGACCCTGGCCAACGCGGGCAAGGATCCCCACCAGTTCGAGGTCCCTTCGCTCGACGTCAGCACCGGCAACATCCCTGGCCACACGACGAAGACGGTGACCTTCACGATCCCCAAGGGAGTCGCCACCTATGCCTTCGACTGCGCCTACCACACGTCCGAGCACATGGTCGGGACGCTGACCGTCCAGGGGTTCTGACCGCATGGGGGATGTCCTCGACGTCGTCCTGGTGGTCGTGGTCGCCGGGTTCGGCGTCTCCGGCTTCCGGCAGGGGTTCGTGGTCGGGGCGGTGTCCTTCCTCGGTTTCCTCGGCGGCGGCGTGGCCGGGGCCAAGGTCGCGGCCCCGCTGCTGCACTGGCTCGGCCACGGCGAGGGCCAGCCGTTGGCAGCGATCAGCGTCGTGTTCGTCGGAGCGATCCTGGGCCAGCTGCTGCTGACCCCCATCGGCGCGGCGGTGCGGCGCCGGCTGCGCTGGCGGTCGGCCGAGCTGGTCGACTCGGTCTCCGGGGCGTTGGTCAGTGTCGCCGGAGTGCTGCTGGTGGCGTGGCTCGTCGGCACAGCGGTCGCGCACTCCCAGCTCCGCCCGCTGGCCCGTCAGGTGCAGCACTCAAGGGTGCTGACCTCGATCCAGACCCTGATGCCGGACCAGGCGCAGACCTGGTTCGCGGCGTTCCAGCGGCTGTTCGACCGCAACGGGTTCCCGCAGGTGTTCGGCGGGATCGGGCCGGAGAGCATCATCGACGTCCCGGCCCCGAACGCCGCTCTCGTACAGTCCCCGGCCGTCGTCCTCGCCCGCCACGACGTGCTGGTCATCCACGGTCAGGCACCGTCGTGCAGCAGGGACATCCAGGGCACCGGGTTCGTCTTCTCGCCGCACCACCTGATGACCAACGCCCACGTCGTCGCCGGCGTCCGGTCGCTCACCGTCGCGCAGGCAGACGGCACGCAGTACGACGCCACCGTCGTGCTCTACGACCCGCAGCGCGACGTCGCGGTCCTCTACGTGCCCAAGCTCGAGGTCCAGCCGCTGGCCTTCGCCGGGCCGGTCAGCGGCCAGGCGGATGCCGTCGTGGTCGGCTACCCGCAGGGCGGCCCGTTCACCCCCGTGGCCGCCCGGGTCCGCGAAAGGCTCAAGGCCCGTGGCCCGAACATCTACCAGAGCGCCTCGGTGACCCGCGAGATCTACTCGCTCTACGCGCCCGTACGCCCCGGCAACTCCGGCGGCCCGCTGCTCAACCCCAAGGGCGGGGTGCTCGGCGTGGTCTTCGCCGCCTCGCTCGACGACAGCGCGACCGGGTACGCGTTGACGGCGGCCGAGGTCGCACCCGACGCGACGGCGGGCGGTGCGCTGACCGGCAAGGTACCGACCGGCGGCTGCACCAACGACTGACCTCCCAAATACGTGCATTCCGGGCCTGTCGGAAGAACCGGCAGGTGTGGTTAGATTCCGCGCACGGGCCGGACCGACCAGTGGGGGTTGTCATCATGAGTCGAAATCGTGCGAGCAGGTCACGACGTGCCGTCACCGTTGCCGCCACCGCGGCGGTTGCCCTGGCCGCCGGGCTTTCGCCGGTGGCCAGTGCGAGTGCTGCGTCGAGATCCGGCAAGCTCGCCGCTGGGGTAGCGGCGAAACCACACTCCCTCACGTCAGCCGCGTCGCGCGCGAGCAGTCTTCCCCGCGGCATGAGCCAGCAGGCCAAGACCGGCCTGCCGGCAGGCGTCCCGGCCGCCGGCCCCTACGCGTTCCTGCTCAAGCTGACCGCGAAGCCGACTCAGAGTGCCTACAGCGGCGCCAGGCTGAAAGGCCCGACAGCCGCCCGCAGCGCCGCCAAGGCCCAGCTCCGCTCCGTCACGTCCGCGCAGGACAAGGTGATCGCCGCACTGCCCGCCAAGTCCAAGGTGCTCTACCGCACCCACGCCGCGCTGTCCGGGGTGGCGGTGCGGACGGACGTGCGCAACTACGCGGCCTTGAAATCACTCAAGGGTGTGGCGGCGGTCTACCCGATCGCGCCGAAGACCCTGTCCAACTCCTACGCAGTACCCCTGCAGGGTGCCCCGGCGGCGTGGAAGGCGTTCGGTGACCTCGGCGCCAACAGCACGGTCGCCATCATCGACACCGGCGTCGACTACACGCACGCCGACTTCGGCGGTGTGGGCACGGTGGCCGACTTCCAAGCGGCCACCGCGCAGAAGGGCCAGCCGGTCTCGCCGAACGAGTTCCCTGGCCCCAAGGTGGTCGGCGGATTCGACTTCGTGGGTGACGCCTACAACGCCGACCCGACGTCTCCCGACTACAACCCGGTCCCCGCGCCGGACCCGTACCCGCTGGACTGCTACGGGCACGGCTCCCACGTGGCCGGCACCGTTGCCGGCTACGGCGAGAACGCCGATGGCACGACCTACACCGGGACCTACAGCAAGGCGACGCCGTTCGCCACGCTCAGGATCGGTCCCGGCATGGCGCCCAAGGCCAAGCTCTACGCCTACCGGGTCTTCGGGTGCGCGGGCAGCAGCGACGTGGTCGGCCAGGCCCTCGACCGGGCCGCCGACCCGAACAACGACGGGGACACCTCCGACCACGTCGACGTCGTGAACATGTCGCTCGGGTCGGACTACGGCTCGCCGCAGGACGGTGACTCGGTCCTCACCAATGCCGGGGCAGCACTCGGCATCTCGATGGTCGTCGCGTCGGGCAACGCCGGGGACCTGTACGACGTCGGCGGCTCGCCGGGTGACGCACCGCGCACCATTGCCGTGGCGGCAAGCGCCGACGCCTACTCACAGGTCGACGCCCTCAACGTCAGTGCTCCCGCGTCGATCGCCGGCGCTTACCCGGCCGAGCGGTCCATCGCCTACGACTGGGTCAACCTGCCGCACGGCGACCTCGCCGGTGACGTGGTCCGGCTTGCGCAGCCTGGCAACCTCGACGGTTGCGACCCGATCACGGAGCCGTACGCGTCCCAGATCGCCGGCCACATCGCGTTCGTCGAGTGGACCGACGACGACGCCAGTCGCCGCTGTGGTTCGGTGGGGCGCTCCGGCCAGCTCGCCGCCGCCGGGGCCACCGGCTTCATCTTCGCCGACGACGCCGAGAGCTTCTCGGCCGGCATCACCGGCAGCGCGGTGATTCCCGGTGTCCTGGTGGCCAAGTCCGGTGGCGACGCCATCCGCGCCCAGCTCCTGGCGGGCAACACCGTCACGATCAGCGGCACCACGGCCAACGGCTTCGCCCAGCTGGACCCGACGCTCAACGACACCCTGGCCGGCTTCTCCTCCCGCGGCATCAACGATGCGGGCAACGTGAAGCCGGACGTGGCAGCCGTCGGCGTCAGCGTGTTCTCGGTCAGCAACGGTACGGGCAACCAGGGCACCAACGAAAGCGGCACGTCGATGGCGACGCCGATGGTCGCCGGCACCGCAGCTCTGGTCCGGTCGCTGCACCCCGACTGGAACAGTGAGCAGGTCAAGGCCGACATCATGAACACCGCGGACGCGGACCTCTACACCGGCACCAGCCACACGGGCAGCAAGTACGCACCGAACCGGGTCGGCGCCGGCCGGATCGACGTGTTGACGGCGCTGTCCAACAAGACGCTGGCGTACACGACCGACAATGCCGGCGACGGGTCCGACAACGGCTCGGTGAGTGCCTCGTTCGGCCCACTCGAGATCACCCCGTCGGGCACGCCGACCGTGCTCACCAAGACGATCAAGGTGCAGAACACCAGCCTGTCATCGGTCAGCTATGACGTGTCGTTCCGGAACCGCACGACGATCCCGGGAGCCGTCTACTCGGTGTCGCCGTCGTCGGTCACCGTCGACCCGCGGTCCAGCGCCAAGGTCAAGCTGACGCTCACCATCCACCCGAGCCAGCTCACCAAGACGATCGACCCGACCGTCGACCGTCTGCAGGGCGGGCTGCCGCGCGAGTACCAAGCCGATGCGAGCGGCATCGTCCTGCTCACCGGCCACGGCGTCCCCAGCCTGCGGGTGCCTGCCTATGCCGCCCCTCGTCCGGCGTCGGTGATGACCCAGCCCGGGTCGGTCACCGTGCACGGCGGGACGATCCAGACGGCACGCCTGCCACTGATGGGCGCGCGGGTCAACCAGGGCTCCGGCCTCGACGCCGTGCGCTCGACGGTGGCCGGGTTCGAGCTGCAGGCGACCAGCGGTCTCGCTCCGACCTGCTCGGTCACGGTCACCTCCGCATGCATCCACTTCCCGGACGAGCGCGCGGCCGACCTCAAGTACATCGGCGCGACGTCCGATGCGCCTCAGCTCGCCTCGATCGGGCAGGACGTGCTCACCTCACCGGCCGGGCTCGCCTACTTCTCGGTCACGACGCAGGGCCGGTGGCGTACGGCGGCCTCCAGCCAGGAGTTCGACATCTACATCGACAGCACCGGCGACGGTGTGCCGGACTCGGTGCTCTTCAACACCCGGCTCAGCGGCAGCGACACGATGGTCGATGCGCTGGTCGACCTGAAAACCGGTGCCGTGCTTGACCTCGAGCCGATCAACGACCGCTTCGGGGACACCGACACCGCGCTGCTCAACAGCGACACCCTGGTGATGCCGGTCGCGGTCGCGGCGTTGCCCGGCATCTCGGCCGCCTCGTCGCGGCTCCGGTACGCGGTGTTCTCGTTCTCGCCGTACCAGGGCGGGCCGGTCGACCGGGTCGGTGACCTCGACAGCGGCGGCAACCTCGTCCACCCACTCTCGCTGGACGTTGCCCGGCCGGGGGTGGCCGTCTTCGGCTCGTACGACGGCGATGCGAGTGCGCTGCTCTACCGTGACTCGCCCGGATCCGTCCTGGAGGTTCGCCGTGATGCGCCGGCCTACGCGGCGGACCACGGCAAGGGTGCACTGCTGATCCACTTCCACAACACGCTGGGCAACAAGGCGCAGGTGGTGGGCCTGAAGGTGGCGTCGGCGCTGACCCTCACCATGGCGCCGAACCCGGTCGCGCACGGCAAGAACGTCACGGTCACGATGTCGGTCGCCAACTCTGCCGGCATCGCGCCGTCCGGGCCGATCGTCCTCACCCGGCCCAACAGCGACGGCACCGTTCTGTACCCGATCAGGCAAGGCACCCTGGCGAACGGATCCGTCACGTTGACATACAGCCAGGCTGTCCCGGGCAACTACGTCTACCGGGCGCACTATGCCGGCGACGCGAACTACCTGGCCGCCACCTCCGCCCCCGTCCACCTGAAGGTCACGGGATAGCCCCCGGCCACCGCCACGACGCCGGCTGAAGGTGACCTGGCGGCAGTGGCAGGATGCATGGCATGACTGACATCGCGACGTTGCTGTCCGCTATGACCGTTGCCGAGAAGGTGTCGCTGTGCCTGGGGTCGGACTTCTGGCACACCGCTGCGGTCCCCTCGGCGGGGGTGGAACGCATCCTGGTGTCGGACGGCCCACACGGCCTGCGCCGGCAGCCGGACGAGGTGGACGACCTGGGGCTGGCGGCGAGCCTGCCGGCCACCTGCTTCCCGACCGCATCTGCGCTGGCCTCGTCCTGGGACGCCGGCCTGGTGCGGGAGGTCGGTACGGCGCTGGGCGTCGAGGCCCGCACGCAGGCGCTCGACGTGGTGCTCGGCCCGGGCATCAACATCAAGCGTTCGCCCTTGTGCGGCCGCAACTTCGAGTACCTTTCCGAGGATCCTCACCTCGCCGGGCGGCTCGGCGCGGCGATGGTGCAGGGCCTGCAGTCCGAGCAGGTCGGCGCGTCGGTCAAGCACTTCGCGGTCAACAACCAGGAAACCGACCGGCTGCGGGTCTCGGCCGAGGTCGACGAGCGGGCGTTGCGCGAGATCTACCTGCCGGCCTTCGAGTACGTGGTGAAGACCGCCCAGCCGTGGACGGTGATGTGTGCCTACAACCGGGTCAACGGCACGTACGCCTCGCAGCACCACTGGCTGCTGACCGAGGTGCTGCGCGACGAGTGGGGCTTCGACGGTCTCGTCATGTCCGACTGGGGTGCTGTTCACGATCGGGTGGCCGCGCTCGCCGCCGGGCTCGACCTGGAGATGCCGCCGCAGCGCGGCGTCAGCGACGTCGCCCTGGCTGAGGCGATCGCCTCCGGGGCTCTCGACGAGGCCGTGCTCGACCAGGCAGCAGCGCGGGTCCTCCAGCTGGTCGAGCGGACCCGGTCCCGTACGGTGGCCCCGGCGGACTACGACGCCCATCACGCGTTCGCCCGTCGGGCGGCCGGTGAGAGCATCGTGCTGCTCAAGAACGACGGCGTTCTCCCGCTCACCGACGCGGCGTCGCTCAGGGTCTGTGTCGTCGGCGAGTTCGCGCGTACGCCGCGGTTCCAGGGCGCCGGCAGCTCACAGGTCAACCCGACCCGGGTCGACGTCCCGCTCGAGGAGCTTCGGGTCCTGCTGCCCACGGCCACGGTGGAGTTCGCGCCGGGCTTCGTCGTCGAGGGCGACGACGACCCGACCCTCGCTGACGCGGCCGTCACGGCCGCCACCGGTGCCGACGTCGTACTCCTGTTCCTCGGCCTGCCGCCGGGCGAGGAGTCCGAGGGTTTCGACCGGTTGCACATGACCCTGCCGCA
>JAWWOO010000048.1:0-4040 GCA_033851545.1 Frankiales bacterium
GAGTAGTTCCGGCCGCGTTGCGGCGGGTGCTGTCGGGCCGATCGGAGCCGGACGCGTCGCACGCGCGCCGGACGGGTGGCTTTGTCGTTGACTGGGCAGAACAGGCGTCACTACGCTCGCTTTGCGTGGCAATCGTGGGAGATGTCCAGAATGCGCATGCTCATCACGAGACATTCCTGAGCCGTTCAGGTCTGCCCCTGAAGCCGAGGTTTGCGATGCCGTCCGCGATCTGGCGACGGCCGGGCAACTACTGCGGTTGATGCACCCGTCACCCAAGGAGGTCCGGTCATGTCCGATTCGCATTCGAAGGGCCGTGTGTGGGGCAGAAGGCGCCTCGTAGCCGCCGTGGCTGCGGCGGTAGGCGTCCTGGTGGTTGGGGCGTTGTCTGCAGTCGTCGGCCGAAGCGTTGCCGACGCCGCAAGGTCGGCCCCGTGGCTCGACTCGCAGAAGCCGATCTCGGCACGGGTGAACGCCCTTCTGGGTGCGATGACGCTCGAGGAAAAGGTCGGTCAGATGGACCAGCAATTGGTCCCCAACGTCACCGCGCCGAGCGGAGGCACCGCGTGTGGCTCCGGTGGCTTCAACCTGCCGAGCCCGACGTGTATGCAGACCGTCTTGATCGATCAGCACGCCGGTTCGCTCTTGGCCGGCGGCACCGATAGTCCGATCGACACGACCGGACAGGGCGGCATCGGCAACACCGGCTTCGACTGGGCCAACGAATACAACCAGATCCAGAAATACGCGATCGAGAACTCCCGACTGCATATTCCGCTGATTTTCGGTGTCGATGCGGTGCACGGCTTCGGGCACCCCTGGCAGGCTCCGCTGTTCCCGCAATCGATCGGCATGGGCGCCACCTGGGATCCTGCCGCTGCTCGGGCGGGCGGCGTCGTCACCGCGAACGCGGTGCGGGCGACCGGATGGAACTGGGTCTTTGCGCCGGTGCAGGACCTGTCCCGCGACAACCGGTGGGGCCGCACCTATGAGACATGGGGCGAGGAGCCTGCGCTGACCGCGGCGATGGGAGGCGCCAACGTGCACGGAATGCAGCAGCCTGCTTCGGGGAATTCACTCAACGTGGCGGCTACTGTGAAGCACTTCGCCGGGTATTCGCAGGCAGTGAACGGGCACGACCGCAATGAGGCGCTGCTACCGTTGAACTACCTGCAGAGCATGATCCTCCCGTCGTATGCGGGCGGGATTGACGCTGGAGCGCAAACCGTCATGGTCGACTCCGGCTCGATAAACGGTATTCCGGCAACGGGATCGCGTTACCTATTGACCGACATATTGCGCAACCAAATGGGCTTCAAGGGCGTCGTGATCAGCGACTATCAGGATGTCCCCGCGCTCCAGACTGCCTACCACGTCACGCCCGATCTGGCCGGAGCCATCGCGAAGGCCGTGAATGCAGGCGTTGACATGAGCATGGAGGTGTTCGCTCCGGACCAGTGGCAGACCGCCATCCTGCACGATGTGGCAACGGGCGCGATCTCGCAGGCGCGCATCAACGAGGCGGTGCGCCGGATCCTCACGCTGAAGTTCCAGCTCGGCCTGTTCGACCAGGCGTGTGTCCGCACCACCAGCACCCCGTGTGTCGACGCCAGCAAGGCGAACGCGGCGGTGACCGCCGGACGTGACGCCACGCTCAGCGCCGCTCGCGAGTCGATCACCCTGCTGCGCAACGAGAGCAATGCGCTGCCGCTCTCGCCGTCTGCCAAGGTGGTTGTCACCGGGCCGAGTGCCGATTCGATGACGAACCAGCTCGGTGGTTGGAGCGTCAGCTGGCAAGGCGTGTTCGGGGCGGAACACGTCTGCTGCATGGGTCCGGCCAACCAGATCCCACCAGGCACCACGGTGCTCAAGGGCATCCAGGCCGACGACGCCAATGTCGTATCCGCGCCGGACCAGGCGAGCGCTGTGGCGGCTGCGGCCTCGGCAGATGCCGTCGTCGTGGCGGTCGGTGAGAAGGCCTATGCCGAAGGGCTCGGAGACAACCCGGCACCCCAGCTGCCGGCCGATCAGAAGGCACTGATCAGTGCACTCCAGGCGACCGGCAAACCGGTGATCGTGGTCGTGATCGCCGGTCGGCCGGTTGGTCTCGGACCGGCCGAGAGCGCCAAAGGTGTGATCATGGCCTACCAGGGCAGCACCGAAGCAGGTCAGGCCGTCGCCGACGTGATCTTCGGCAAGGTCAACCCGGGCGGAAAGCTGCCGGTCAGCTGGCCGTCCGACGCGGCCACCGTCGGCGGCGACTTCGACGGCACGGCGCCGTCGCCGCTCGGTGACCAGCCGAAGTTCTTCGACCAGCTACCAGGCACGGGATCCGGGCAGGGTCACGCGTACAACCCGCTCTACCCGTTCGGATTCGGTTTGTCCTACACCACGTTCACGACGGGCGGCCTGTCGGTCACACCAAGCGTGTCCAGGCACGGCACGGCGGCGGCGACGTTCACCGTGACCAACACCGGACCTCGTAGTGGTACGGACATCGTGCCGGTCTACGTGAGCCAGCCGGTGAGCAGTGTGGTGGTGCCGCCGCAGCGGCTGGTGGGCTTCACCCGGGTGACGCTGGACTCCGGCCAGTCCAAGACAGTGACCGTACCGTTCCCCGTCTCGACGCTCGCCGAGACTCAGGGCGACATCAACGCCGCGGGCCCGCCGACGGTCCAGCCGGGCTCGTACGTCGTTCAGTTGGACAAGAACACGACGACGCCGTACGACGTCGCGGCGTCTGCGTCATTCACCATCAGCTGACGCCGAACGAGGGAATCGCCGCGGCCGGACACCGGACGCGGCGATTCCCCTGTACCGAGTTGCGGTGCAAGGCCTTCAACCGCGGCTAGTTGGCGCCGACGACCTTGAAGTTCTGGTCGACGAAGACGTGGTGCGGCCAGTTGACGCCGATGTTATGGACCTCGTACTCGCCGTTGCTCAGCTGCACAACCCGGTCCACGACGCCTCCCGGGTAGGCGGCCAGGGCAGCTTGCGTCGCCTTATCCGCTGTCGTTCCGCTGACGATCGTCCCCGAGCCCTCGGTGTAGTTCGCCGGGATCTGACCCGCCTGCTTTGCCGTGCTCGGCGCACCCTGCTGGAAGGGGACGACCCCTGCCGCCGAGGAAGCCGCAGATCCGCCGCTGCCGGCCGGTTGCACGATGACCTGCGTAGCCGTGATCGTCGTTCCGTTCGTCGTCCCGAGCGCGAGTACAGGTTCGCCCGCTGTAATGGCGCTCGACGAGGTCGCACCCGTGGCGTTCTGGTATGTCGTGGAGGACGCTTCGTTGACGGTCACCTTCTGACCCGCTGATGTCGTCATTGTGAAGCCGGACGAGGACAAACTGCTGACCGTGCCGGATGCTCCCCCTTCGGCCGGTCCGGACCGAGCGTTGGATCCCGCACCGCCGCCGGCAGCCGGTGCCCCGGCGCCGAACCCCGCACCGCCGGCGACGCCGCTGCCGGGCACGAAATGCCCCGCTGTCGATGAGGGGGACACGGCGAGCGCGATGGAAAGTGCGATCACCGCACACAGCAGCGCGGCGGCCACGATCCATCCACTGATTCTGTTCGACAGCAGCCGACCTACCCTTGGCCAGCGTGCCTGCTTGGCCGTGGTTACCGAGGCCGACGGGTCTGGCGAAGGCGCTGGCAGGGGAGTCGGCGCAGCGCCTGCTACGCCGGAACTTCCGGCAATCGACGCTCCTGACATCGCGCTCGCTACGGGGCGAGCGGGAATGCTCTCGTCGGGTCGTGTTGGTTCGAAATCCGTCATGACGGCGCTCCTCTGACTCAGGCAACTACGTAGAGCGTGCTTGCCGTTTCTTTGAAGTCTCTGTAGGCCGCCTGTGACCGGAGGGTGACTGCTCTGCTCTGGTGACGGTCCGCCTTGCCGTCAATGTCTGAGCAGCCGGCGAACCAACGTATTCGATGCAGGCGGATGTGCGCGCCGGTCCGGCCGCTACATCCCTTACGAGCCTCGCACGCAGGAGCGCGTCGAACAGGTGCTGGCTGAGGCCCGCTCCAGCCTCGACGAGCCCGGC
>JAWWOO010000064.1:0-23857 GCA_033851545.1 Frankiales bacterium
GTCACTGGATAGACTGCG
Organism: Frankiales bacterium; assembly: GCA_033851545.1. Classification (GTDB taxonomy): domain Bacteria; phylum Actinomycetota; class Actinomycetes; order JAWWOL01; family JAWWOL01; genus JAWWOL01. The sequence goes on from JAWWOO010000064.1 coordinate 19, forward strand.
CGTCGTTTCTCCCACCGATCGGGTCCGCCGCCTCTATGCGACCTTCCAGAATCTCGTGCACGAGATCGCGAAGTTCGGCATCGTCGGCGCCATCAACTTCGCGCTCGACGTCGGCCTGTTCAACCTGATCAACGAGCAGCAGCACGGCCATCACCCGATCACGGCCAAGACCGCCTCGACCACCGTCGCAGCGATCTCGTCCTACTTCATGAACCGGCACTGGACCTGGCGCGACCGCGACCGCACCAGCCTGCACCGCGAGCTGCCGATGTTCCTGCTGCTCTCCGCCGTCGGTCTCGGCATTGCCGACAGCTGCCTGGCCATCTCCCACTACGCGTTCGGCTTCCACAGCACGTTCGCCGACAACGTCTCCGCCAACGGCGTCGGCCTGGTGTTCGGCATGATGTGGCGGTTCTGGTCCTTCAAGCGCTGGGTCTTCACCGACTCCTCCGGGTACGAGGCGACGCCACTCGAGGCGGCCATCCGTACGGCGGAGTGACCCCGCTCAACGCCGGGCCTCGGTCAGGCAGCGCACCCGACTTGGCCGATAGCGCCGCCATCGGCGGAAACGGGCCACGCCAGCGACGATAGGGCCGCTATCGGCGCGGGCCCGCGAGCGGCGATAGCGCCGCCATCGGCGGAAACGGGCCACGCCAGCGACGATAGGGCCGCTATCGGCGCGGGCACGCGAGCGGCGACGCCACTCGAGGCGGCCATCCGTACGGCGGAGTGACCCCGCTCAACCCCGTTCGAAGCGGAAGCCCACGCCGCGTACGGTGCTGATGTAGGTCGGGCGGGCGGCGTCGTCGCCCAGCTTGCGGCGCAGCCATGAGACGTGCATGTCGAGGGTCTTGGTCGACCCCCACCAGTTGACGTCCCAGACCTCGCGCATGAGCTGGTCGCGCGTCACCACCGAGCCGGCTTCGCGGACGAGCACCCGCAGCAGCTCGAACTCCTTGCTGGTCAACGTGATCTCGTCACCCTGCAGCCACGCGCGCCGTGACGCGGGATCGACCCGGACCGCGTTGACCTCGACCGGCTCCGGCCGTGACCGTCGCAGCAGAGCCCGGATCCGGGCGAGCACCTCGTCGTGACGCAGCGGCAGCGTGACGTAGTCGTCCGCGCCGGCGTCCAGGCTGTCCACCGCGTCGGTCTCGGTGTGGGTGTCCGAGACCATCAGGACCGGCAGCTCGGCGGCCTGGCTGCGCAAGGCCCTGACCACCTCGAGGCCGCTGCCACCGGCACCGTCGGGCAGCCGCGCGTCGAGGACGACGAGCCCCGCCCAGCCGGACTTGGCGGAGCGCAGGGCACTCGGGCCGTCCTCCACCAGCGTCACGTCGTAACCGTGCGCGCGCAGCGCTTCGGACAGCGGGGCGGCCACCAGTAGGTCGTGCTCAGCAACAAGTACGGCCGTCATGTTCCACATACTAAGAGCAACCAGCCGATTTCGGACAGCAATCCCGGCCCTTATTTTCGGGGTGTCGTTTCAGGACATAGCGGGACAGGGCTGGCGGCATCACGGAGGGAGGGTGCCGCTGCCGCGACCAGCCCCGCCAGCGCCGCAGGGATCACCAGGGCCCAGGCCAGGCCGATGCCCCGGGAGGCCGCACCGATCACCACGGGACCGATCACGAACCCGAGAAAGCCCAGGCTGGCGACCCGGCCGATCGCGGTGCCGGCGCGCGCCGGGTTGCGTTTGCCGGCCGCGGCGAAGACCTGCGGTGCAATGCAGGACAGGCCGGCGCCCAGGCAGCCGAACCCGACGACTCCGGCGACCGGCTGGGCCACGACGAGCGAGCCGGCCAGCCCCAGGGATGCCAGCACCCCGCCGGCGCGGGTGAGGACCACCGGGCCGTACCGCTGCGTCAACCGGTCCCCGGCCAGCCGGCCGGCCGTCATCATCACCGCGAAGCAGGCGTACGCAGCCGCCGCGTACGCGGCCGTCGTGCCGAGGTCGTCCCGGAGGTAGACGGCACTCCAGTCGGCCGCCGCCCCCTCGCCGACCAGGCAGCAGAAGGCCAGCACGCCGAGGAAGGCGATGCCGGTCATGGGGGCCGGAGCCTCGCTCTGCGCCTGCGCCGGTGCCTCGAATGCCCTGACCGGACCGGCAACGGCCAGGGCCGCCACCACGACGACGGCCGCCACACTGAGGAACGTCGCCGGCGCACCCACTCCCGCGTACGCGAACAAGCCCCCGGTGGCCGCGCCGGCGAACCCGCCGATGCTGTAGACCGCGTGGCAGGACGAGATGATGGGCCGACCCAGGGCACCCTGCACCTGGACCGCGTTGACGTTCATCGCCACGTTGAAGACGCCGTGGACCACACCGAACGCCAGCAGCGCCACCACGAGGACGGTCAGGCTGCCCGCGTACGCCGGCCCGATCAGTGCCGCCGCGTCGGCCAGCACCGCCGGCAGCATCACCGTCGCCGCCCCGAACCGGTCGACCAGCCAGCCCGAGGCCTGCATGCCGCCGATGGCCCCCGCGGCGAAGGCCAGCAAGCCGATGCTCAGCCGGCTGTCGCTGAGCCCCAGGTGCGCCTTCACGGCGGGGATCCGTGACGTCCATACGCCCAGGATCAGGCCGTACAGCAGGAACATCAGCCGCCCAGGGACCAGTGCCGGTCGGCCGGCCCGGTCCCGCTCCCGTTGATGCTCCACTGCAGGTTCGTATCACCCCGGCAACCGGGAACCCCGCGGGCTGCACCGGAAGCGGTCCCAACGCCGGGCGCGTCGTTCAGGCTCGGGGGGGCTCCTCCGGCAGCTCACGCTCTCCCCCGTGCGGGAGGTTGGCCTGCTCGACGAGGTCGGAGAGCTGGCGCTGGATGGCCTCGACGTGGGGCAGCTCGCCGATGACCAGCTGGCCCCGCTCGCCGCCCGACTCGATGAGCAGGGTGCCGCAGCCGAGCACCCGGTCCACCAGGCCGTGGGTGAAGGTCACGTCGTTGACCCGGGTCAGCGGGATGTCCCTGCCGGTCCGGGAGATCACGCCGCTGCGGATGACCACGCGCCGGCTGGTGACCATGAAGCGGGTGGTCCGCCAGCGCAGCCACGGCAGCAGGCTGACCCAGATCAGCAGCAGCACGGCGACGACGACAACGGCGATCTGCGCGTACCCCCTGCCGTTGAAGTCACCCATCGCGAAGACGGCCCAGCTGGCCAGCCCGACCACGACGGGTACGGCGACGGCCGGCAGCAGCAGCGCCTTCCAGTGCGGATGGGTGTCGACGACCAGCTCTTCATCGTCGGCGAGCAGGCGGCTGTCCTTGGCCATGTGCGCGTCCTCTCGGCTGCCGGCTCTCGGTGACCTGCTCGCATCGTGGCACGCTCAGGCCGGGCGCAGGTGGATCAGGTCCCCGGCTGACACCGCGTGCCGCCCTTCGGCGTCGTCCACCAGCAGCTGCCCGGCCGGGCCGACGTCGGCGGCGGTGCCGACCAGCTCCGCGCCGTTCGCCAGCTCAGCCCGTACGGTCCGGCCCAGCGTCGCCGACAGAGCCCGGTAGGGACCGAGCGCCGCCTCGGGCTCGCCGCCGCTTTCGGCCCAGCCGCGGTAGGCCGTGCCCACGGCCCGCAGGATCGCCAGCAGCAGCGGAGCCCGGTCGACCGGCTCGGCGTCGGCTTCCCTCTCGAGCAGCAACGACGTGGCATCCGGCCGGGGCAGCTCGTCGCGCCGGGTCGAGACGTTGAGCCCGACGCCGACGACGACCGCTCCGCCGACCACCTCGGCCAGCAGCCCCGCCAGCTTGCGGTCGCCGGCGACCAGGTCGTTGGGCCACTTCACCCGCACCTCGACCTCGGTGCGCTCGCGGATCGCGGACGCGGCGCCGGTCGCGACCAGCAGGGTGAGCAGGGGCAGCCGCGCTGGGTCGACCTGGGGCCGGAAGAGCATCGAGAACGTGAGCCCCGCCCTCGGTGGCGAGACCCACGTCCGGTCGAGGCGGCCCCTGCCCTGGACCTGCTGTTCGGCGACCACGACCAGGCCCTCGGCGCGTCCGTCCCTCGCGGCGGCCGCCACGTCCGCGTTCGTCGACCCGGTCCGTTCCAGCACCCGGATCTCGTCCCAGTGCCCGGTCTCGTCCCGGCCGAGCGCCCTGGCCAGTGCCGACTGGGACAACGGCGGCCGGCTGAGGTCCGCGTACGGGGAGCTGGTCACTGGATGACCCTACGACTACGGCATCGAGCCGTTGATCCAACCGCACCGGTCGGCGCCGCTGCAGTGGGGTTGCACCGTCGGTCAGACCGGCGAGTTGGCCATCAGCTGTCGGGCGGCCTCGGTGAGGCTGCCGGACAGCGACGGGTAGATCGCGAACGTGTGGGCCACCTGGTCGACGGTCAGGTTGTGCTGCACCGCAAGGGATACGGCCAGGATCAGCTCGCTGGCCCGAGGCGCGACCACCACGCCGCCGAGCACCGTGCCCGTACCCGGCCGGCTAAACAGCTTGACGAAGCCGTCCTCGATGCCCTGCATCTTTGCCCGCGCGTTGGTCGCCAGCGGCAGCGTGACGGCGTGGGCTTGCACGACGCCGGACTCGACCATCGTCTGGCCGACGCCCACGGTCGCGATCTCGGGGTGGGTGAAAACGTTGGCGGCCACCGTCGACAGCCTGAGCGGGGTGACCGCCTCACCGAGCGCGTGCCACATGGCGATGCGGCCCTGCATCGCGGCAACCGACGCCAGCAACATCACGCCGGTGCAGTCACCGGCGGCATAGACCCCGGGAGCTGTCGTACGGGAGACCCGGTCCACCTGGACGAAGCCACCCGCGTCCGTCGTCACGCCGACCTGTTCGAGACCGAGGCCGGCCGTGTTCGGGATCGAGCCGACCGCGAGCAGCGCGTGCGTCCCCTCGACCGTATGGCCGTCCTCGAGGGTCACCAGCACGCCGTCAGCGGTGCGGACGACACCGGCGGCCCGCGAACGCTTGAGCACGGTCATCCCGCGGGCGGCGAACACCGACTCGAGCAGCAGCGCAGCGTCGACGTCCTCGCCGGGGAGCACCCGGTCACGGCTGGAGACCAGGGTCACGTGCGAGCCCAGACCCTGGTAGGCCGAGGCGAACTCCGCGCCGGTCACGCCCGAGCCGATCACGACCAGCTCCTCGGGCAGCCGGTCGAGGTCGTAGACCTGGCGCCAGGACAGAATCCGCTCGCCGTCGGGCTCGGCGCCGGGCAGCACCCGCGGGTGGGCGCCGGTTGCGACGAGGACGGCGTCCGCGCCGAGGCCGTGCTCGGCGCCGCTGCCGGTGCGTACGGCCAGCCGGTTGGGCGCCACGAACCTGGCCGTGCCGGCGATCACCTCGATGCCCTCGCGGGCCAACCGGGCGGCGATGTCGTCGGACTGCGCCTGGGCGAGGGACTTGACGCGCGCGTTGGCGGCGGGCAGGTCGACCCCGGCCCCGCCGTCACCGCCAGGCACCCGTACGCCGAGGTCGTACGCATCGCCGATCGTTGTCATCGACTCCGACGTAGCGATCAGCGTCTTGCTCGGGACGCAGTCGGCGAGGACGCAGGCGCCACCGATTCCGTCGCTGTCGACCACGGTGACCTCTGCGCCGAGCTGCGCCGCGACGAGCGCCGCTTCGTAGCCTGCAGGTCCGCCTCCGACGATGGCGATCCGGGTCACGTCACTCCAAGTGTCGACAGAAGGGCCACGAGAAAGGCCACGAGAAAGGCCATGGTCATTCTCCACTAGGCTGACGCCATGGCCGTCTATGCCGCCTACGGCTCGAACCTGAACCCGGAACAGATGCGGCTCCGCTGTCCGCACTCCCCCGCCGTCGGCGCCGGCTGGCTGATCGGGTGGCGGCTGACCTTCGGCGGCGGAGACGACATCGGCTGGGAAGGCGCGCTCGCCACGCTGGTCGAGGACGTCGGTGCCCAGGTGTTCGTGATGACCTACGACCTGACCGACGAGGATGCCGCTGAGCTGGACCGGTGGGAGGGCATCGACCTCGAGCTCTACCGCAAGATCCGGCTGCGGGTGCAGACCCTCGACGGGGAGCCGCTCGCCTGGACCTACGTGCTCAACGCGTACGAGGGTGGGCTACCGAGCGCGCGTTACCTCGGCCTGATCGCCGACGCAGCCGAGCGCGCGGGTGCACCGGACGACTACGTGCGGGAACTGCGCGGCAGGCCCTGCCGTGGGGTCGACGAACGCTGATCCTCGTCCTGCTGGGCCGGCTCGTCGGGGTAGGCGGGCGGCCGGTCCTCGCCACGCGCCCACGCGCTGGTGAGGCTGCTTGCCTGCTGAAAGCGGTCGATCTCGCTGGGCCGCAGCTCCCCCAGCACGATGCGTACGACGGCGAGGACGGCCACGATGGCCAGGACGATGAGGACGACAGCCAGCATGAGGGGCTGTTCCTTTCCAGTCACTTTCCGGACGGTCCGACCGGTCCACCCTCGCACGGCCCGTCTCGGGACGGCGAATCATCTCTTAGGTTTGGCTGGGACTAGGGTCCGGTGAATGAGCACTGACCCCCAGTCCCTGGCCGAGCAGGCCGCGGCAAGGCTGGCCGAGCTGACCGGCAGCAAGACGCACGACGTCGCCGTCGTCCTCGGGTCCGGCTGGGCAGGCGCTGCCGACCGGATCACCGCGGCAGGCGCCGTGCTGGCCGAGATCGAGCTGCCGGACCTCCCAGGCTTCTCGGCTCCGGTCGTGCAGGGCCACGTCGGCCGGGTGCTGTCGGTCGGCATCGGCACCAGCAAGGCGCTGGTCTTCCTCGGCAGGACCCATCTGTACGAGGGCCGCGGCGTGGAGCCGGTCGTCCACGGCGTGCGTACCGCGGCGGCCGCCGGGGTCCGTACCCTGCTGCTCACCAACGCCGCCGGCGGCCTGCGCAACGGGTTCGCTGTCGGTCAGCCGGTCCTCATCGCCGACCACCTCAACCTCACCGCCCGATCGCCGCTGGTCGGCGCGACGTTCGTCGACCTGACCGACCTCTACAGCTCACGGCTGCGCGACCTCGCCCGTACGGTGGACCCGTCGCTGGCCGAGGGTGTCTACGCCGCGCTGACCGGGCCGCACTTCGAGACCCCCGCCGAGATCCACTACCTCCGGACGATCGGCGCGGACCTCGTCGGCATGTCAACCGCGCTGGAGGCGATCGCCGCCCGCGCGGCCGGCGTCGAGGTGCTGGGCCTGTCGCTCGTCACGAACCTCGCGGCCGGGACCACCGGCCAGCCGCTGGACCACCTCGAGGTGCTCGAGGCCGGCCAGGCGTCGGCCGGACGGGTCGGCGACCTGCTCGCCGGCATCCTCACCGGCCTCGCCCGCGGCTAGCGCTCGGTCGCCGAGCGGATCAGCCCCAGGTCGGCGTGCGCGGTCGGTTCGTCCGCACCGATCGGCATCACCACGCCGAAGGTGCCGTTGTCGATCCACGCGCATACCGTGACGCTGTTGGAACTCAGCCGCGCAGGGCCGCGTACCCGGGCTTTATCCGCTCGTTGATGATGGCGAGCCGCTCGTCGAAGTGGGCGAACCCGCTCTTCATCGCGTTGAGGGTGAACCACTCGAGGTCGCCCCAGCCGTAGCCGAAAGTCTCGGCCAGCGCGGCCATTTCGCTCGACATCGACACCCCGCTCATCAGCCGGTTGTCGGTGTTGACGGTGACCCGGAACCGCAGGTCGTGCAGCAGCTTGATCGGGTGCTCTGCCAGCGACTTGGCCGCCCCGGTGTTGACGTTGGACGTCGGGCACATCTCCAGCGGGACGCGCAGATCCCTGACGTACGAGGCCAACCGGCCCAGGTGCGGTTGTCCGTCGGCGTCAATCGTGATGTCGTCGACGATGCGCACCCCGTGACCCAGCCGGTCGGCGTTGCAGTACTGCAGGGCTTCCCAGATCGACGGAAGCCCGAACGCCTCGCCGGCGTGGATGGTGAAACGGAAGTTCTCGCGCTGTACGTGCTGGAAGGCGTCGAGGTGCCGGGTGGGCGGGAACCCCGCCTCACGCCCGGCGATGTCGAAGCCCACCACGCCGGCGTCGCGGAAATCGACTGCCAGCTCAGCAATCTCGAGCGACCTGGCGGCTGTGCGCATCGCGGTCAGCAAGGCCTTCATCACGATCGGCTTGCCGTCGGCGGCGCTGGCGACCGACCCCTGGGCGAAGCCGTCCAGCACGGCGCTGACCACTTCGGCCAGCGAGAGGCCGCGGGCCACGTGCAGCTCGGGGGCGAAGCGCACCTCGGCGTAGACCACGCCGTCGGCGGCGAGGTCCATCGCGCACTCCGCCGCGACCCGAACCAGCGCGTCCCTGTCCTGCATCACCGCGATCGTGTGGGCGAACCCCTCGAGATAGAGCTCGAGGCTCTTGCGGCTGGCTCCCGCGGTGAACCAGTCCGCCAGCTCGTCCACGTCGTAGGTGGGCAGGTCGGCGTAGTCCTGCTCCTTGGCCAGCTCGACCACGGTACGGGGCCGCAGGCCACCGTCGAGATGGTCGTGCAGCAGGACTTTGGGGGCGCGGCGGATCTGATCAAGAGCGAGCATGATCCGACCGTACTACCCCGGGGCAGGGACTCTGCCCACGATCTGGTCGGGGTCGTCGCTCATCCGGCCGAGGACGAAGCCCTGCTGGCCGTACGTCCACAGGTTGGTCGTCAGCCAGTAGAGCAGCACGCCCATCTGGAAGTTGAAGCCGAGAACGCCGAAGAACAAGGGCAGCCCGTAGAGCATGACCTTGGCCGTGGCGTCCTGTCCCGGCGCCGAGGCCGCACCGCTCGCCTTGCTGCGGGCGATCATCTGGCGCGAGGTCAGGTAGGTGGACGCGATCATCAGCAGGATCAGGATGACCGTGACTGTCTTGACCGTCCCCGTGGTCGCGTGCAGGCTGGCCAGCTTGGTCTTGCTGGAGTTGAACGCTGCCGCAATCGGCACGCCGAAGAACTTCGACGTGGCGATCTGCTCGACCGTGTGAGCGGACAGCCCGTAGTGCGCGTCATAGCCGCCAGCCTTGTTCTGGCTGAACTTGTGCAGCACCCCGAACAGCGCGAAGAACACCGGCAGCTGAATCACCAACGGGAGGCACCCGGCGAACGGGTTGACCCCGTGTTCCTTGAACAGCGCCATCTGCGCCTCGGACTGCTTGGCCCGGTCGTCGGGGAACTCGGTCTTGAGCGCCGCGATCTTGGGCTGGAGGAGCTGCATCTCGCGCTGGCTCTTGATCTGCTTGACGAACAACGGGAACAGCAGCAGCCGCATCACGATGGTGAGCAGGACGATGGACAGGCCCCAGGTCCAGTCGGCCGTGGTGATGTGCGCCAGCCCGGAGTGGATCGTGTTGATGGTCCAGGCGACGACGCGGTAGAGCGGACTGAGAACGGTGCCGAACACCTAGTGTCCAGCCCCCTTGGCCGCCGCAGCCGCCTTGGACCGCGCGGCCTCTTTGGCCTCCTCGGCCTTCTTTGCCCTGGCCCGCTTGAAGAGCGGGTCCCAGAGCGAGTCGACCGTGCGCTCCTTCAACGGGATGATCGCGTTGTCGGTGATGTGGATGTCCTCAGGGCACACCTCGGTGCAGCACTTGGTGATGTTGCACAGTCCGAGGCCGCCCTGCTCCTTGGCCGCCTGGGCACCCTCGTTGCGGGCCAGCGGGTGCATGTCGAGCTCGGCGTACTTGAGGAAGAACCTTGGGCCAGCAAACGCCGGCTTGTTCTCGTCGTGGTCACGGATGACGTGGCAGACGTCCTGGCACATGAAGCACTCGATGCACTTGCGGTACTCCTGGATGCGGTTGATGTCCTCCTGGAACATCCGCCGGGTGCCGTCCGGGCCGGCCGGCTCGAGGTCGACCTCGGGGATCCGCTTGGCCACCTCGTAGTTGAAGGAGACGTCGGTCACCAGGTCGCGGATCAGCGGGAAGGTCTTCATCGGCGCGATGGTGATGGTCGCGCCCTCCTCGAACAGGTTCATCCGGGTCATGCACAGCAGCCGCGGCTTGCCGTTGACCTCGGCGCTGCACGAGCCGCACTTGCCCGCCTTGCAGTTCCACCGCACGGCGAGGTCGCCGGCCTGGGTCGCCTGCAGCCGGTGGATGATGTCGAGGACGACCTCACCCTCTTCTGCCTGCACCTGGTAGTCGACGAACTCGCCGGTGTCACCGTCGCCGCGCCAGACACGAAGGTTGGCGGTGTACGCCATTACTTGGCCTCCTCGAACAGCTCGGCCAGCTCGGCCGGCATCTGCGGCAGCGGGATCTCGTCAATCGCAACGCTTTCACCATCAGCAGCTAGCCGCGACCGGACGTTGACCTTGGCCCAGTGCTCCTTGTCCGGCGTCGGGAAGTCGTCACGGGTGTGACCGCCCCGGCTTTCCTGACGTAGCAAGGCATGTCGGGTCGCGGCCTCGGCCACGGTGAGCAGCGAGGGCAGGTCGGTGGCGAGGTTCCAACCGGGGTTGTACTGGACGTGCCCCTCGACCCGGACCTTCTTGGACCGCTCCTTGAGCTCCTCGATCTTGGCCAGCGCCGTCACCATCTCGTGCTCGACCCGGATGATGCCGACGTTGTCCTGCATCGTGTCCTGGAGCTCCATCTGGATCGTGTACGGGTTCTCGCCGCCGTCCCGCTCGAACGGCTCGAGCGCCTTGCCCACCCAGTGGTCGACCTCGGCCTTGTCCATCTTGGGCGAGGACCCGAGACCCTTGGCGTACTCGGCAGCGGCGAGGCCGGCCCGCCGGCCGAAGACCAGGAGGTCGCCCAGGGAGTTGCCGCCGAGCCGGTTGGAGCCGTGCATCCCACCCGCAGCCTCACCGGCCGCGTACAGACCGGGGATGGTCGCGGCAGCGGTGTCCGGGTCGACCCGCACGCCGCCCATCGCGTAGTGGCAGGTCGGCCCGACCTCCATCGGCGTCTGCGTGATGTCGACGTCGGCGAGCTGCTTGAACTGGTGGTACATCGAGGGCAGCCGGCGCTTGATGTAGGCAGCGTCGCGACGGCTGGCGATGTCGAGGTAGGCACCACCGTGCGGCGTGCCGCGACCTGCCTTGACCTCGCTGTTGATGGCGCGGGCCACCTCGTCGCGGGGCAGCAGGTCGGGCGTGCGACGGGCCTTGGAGTGGTCCTCGTACCAGAGGTCCGCCTCCTCCTCGGTCTCAGCCGTCTCGGCCCGGAAGACCTCGGGGACGTAGTCGAACATGAACCGCTTGCCGTCGGCGTTGCGCAGCGTGCCGCCGTCCCCGCGGACGCCCTCGGTGACCAGGATGCCCCGCACCGAAGGCGGCCAGACCATGCCGGTCGGGTGGAACTGCACGAACTCCATGTCGATCAGGTCGGCGCCGGCCCACAGTGCAAGGGCCTGTCCGTCCCCGGTGTACTCCCAGGAGTTGGAGGTGACCTTCCAGGCCTTGCCGATGCCGCCGGTGGCGAGGATGACCGCCTTGGTGTTGAAGGTGACGAACTTGCCGGACTCACGCCAGTAGGCGAGCGCTCCGCTGATCGCCCCCGAGTCGGTCAGCAGCCGGACGACCTTGCACTCCATGAACACGTCGATGCCCCGGTGGATGGCGTGGTTCTGCAGGGTGCGGATCATCTCCAGGCCGGTGCGGTCACCGACATGGGCCAGCCGGGCGTAGCGGTGGCCGCCGAAGTCGCGCTGCAGGATGCGGCCGTCCTTCGTACGGTCGAACAGCGCACCCCACTCCTCGAGCTCGAGCACCCGGTCGGGGGCCTCCTGGGCGTGCAGCTGCGCCATGCGCCAGTTGTTGAGCATCTTGCCGCCGCGCATGGTGTCCCGGAAGTGGACCTTCCAGTTGTCCTCTTCGTAGACGTTGCCCATGGCGGCGGCGATGCCGCCCTCGGCCATCACCGTGTGCGCCTTGCCCAGCAAGGACTTTCCGAGCAGCGCGGTCTTGGCACCCTGCCGTGAGGCCTCGATCGCCGCGCGGATGCCGGCCCCGCCGGCACCGACCACGACGACGTCGTACTCGTGGGACTCGTACTCAGGCATCTAGAAGAACCTCGGGTCGTGGAAGGCGCCGGTGGCGATCAGCCGTACGTAGAAGTCGGCCGCCGCGACGCCGACCAGGCTGAGCCACGCATAGCGCATGTGGTGGGCATTGAGCCTGGACACGAACGTCCAGGCCTTGTAGCGCACCGGATGCTTGGAGAAGTGGTTGATCCGGCCACCGATGAGGTGCCGGCAGGAGTGGCAGGACAGCGTGTAGAGCCACAGCAGGGTCGCGTTGGCCAGCAGCACGAGGGTGCCCAGACCCATGCCGAAGGATCGGCCGTCAAAGCCGAAGAACGCGTAGAAGGCGTCGAACGTGAGGATGACGTTGAAGATCGTGGCGGCGTAGAGGAACAACCGGTGCACGTTCTGCATGATCAGCGGGAACCGGGTCTCGCCGCTGTAGCTCTTGTGCGGCTCGGAGACCGCGCAGGCCGGCGGCGAGAGCCAGAAGGCGCGGTAATAGGCCTTGCGGTAGTAGTAGCAGGTCAGCCGGAAGCCGAGCGGGAAGATCAGGATGTAGAGGGCCGGCGAGAACCAGTGCGCGATGTTGATGCTGAACCAGCGCACGTCGGCCGGGCAGCTCTTGGCCACGCAGGGCGAGTAGAACGGCGAGATGTAGTTGCGGTGCTGGGCGACCGTGGAGTAGTGCGCGTTCTCGAACGCCCGCCAGGTCGAGTAGACGACGAACAGGAACAGCACGGTGGCCGTGAGCGCCGGCTCCACCCACCAACGATCGGTCCGCAGGTGTCGCTGCGGAGGGCCGCCGCGGGGATGGGTGCCGCTGGTGCTGCTCGAGACGGTGCTGGCAGCCATGCCGAAGAGACCTCTTTCGTTGGATGCGGCTCAGTCTTCCACTGCTCACCATACGAGCCGCGAGGGGGCCGCACGCCGGAGTGTCAGCAGGATCACAACCGGGGGAAGGCCGCCAGGACGAGGTCTCCGAACTCCAGGCAGAACGGGTGCCCGGCCGGGTCGGCGTAGACCCGGAAGTCCTCCTCTCCGCCGGGCAGCCGGGTTGCACCGAGCGCAAGCACCTCCGCCTCGGCAGCCTCGATGTCGTCGACCACGATGTCGAGGTGCAGCTGTTGGGGGCGGCCGGGGTCCGGCCACGCCGGGGGCACGTGGTCGGGAGCGAGCTGGAACGCGAGCCGCGGACCCGTACCGTCGGAGATGGTCCACCAGTCGTTGTCGGACCGGACGACGGGCCAGCCGAGCAGCGCGGAGTAGAAGGCAGCCAGCGCCGGCGGGTCGGGGCAGTCGAGGACGACATTGTGCAATCGACCGGGCATGGCGGCCACGCTACCCCCGCAGTCCCGCCGGCATGTGTACCCTGACCGACGATGCTGCTCACGACACCGCACCACCTGCGCGCCCGTACGGTCTCCCGTGCGCTGGCCGCGTCGCTGGTCGCCGCCGCCACGTTCGCCGGGCCCGCCGCGCTGGCCGCCACGACCACCAGCCCTGCGTCGGTGAAGGGCAAACCGACGGTCACCCACAGCCCTCGCCCGGTGGTGTCGCCGTTCACCGGGCCGCTTTCCGTTCCCTGCGCGCCGAGCGCTGCCGCCCACCCGAGCCCGGAGATCACCGCTCCGCCCTCGTCGCAGCCGACGACGGCGGCGAGCGGCCCCATCGGTGGCGCGATGATGGGCAGCAGCGGCATCGCGGTCCAGTCCGCACCCGGCGTGCCGAGCGTCCCGAACATCACCGCTTCGAGCTGGGTGATCGCCGACGCCGACACCGGCGAGATCCTCGCTGCCAAGGACCCGCACGGCCTCTACCGGCCGGCCAGCACCCTCAAGGCACTGACCGCCGTGACGCTGATCCCGCGGCTCGACCCGTGCCAGATCTACGTCGCCTCGTACAAGGAGGCGCAGACCGAGTGCACCTGCGTCCCGGTCAACGGCGGGGTCGCTTACCGGGTCAAGATGCTGCTCACCGGCATGCTCGTCGTCTCGGGCAACGACGCCGCCAACGCCCTCGCCGGCGCGTACGGGGGCATCGGCAAGACGGTCGCGGCGATGAACGCCGAAGCCAAGTACCTCAAGGCGTACGACACGACCGCTGGCACGCCCAGCGGCCTCGACGCGCCGAACGAACGCTCCTCGGCCTACGACCTCGCGCTGATCGGGCGGGCCGGGCTCGCGATGCCGGACTTCCGCGGCTACGTCGGCACGCGACACGCCGAATGGACGATGCCCAAGGGCAAGACGGAGATGCTGATCACGCACGACCACCTGCTCGCCAACTACGCCGGCGCGATCGGGATCAAGAACGGTTTCACCGTCGCGGCGCAGGCCACGTTCATCGGCGCGGCGACCCGGGGCGGCCACACCATCATCGCGACGCTCATGCACTCGACGGTCGGCACCCAGGTCTGGCGCGAGGATGCGGCACTGCTCGACTGGGGCTTCGCGGCCGACGGCAAGGTCACCCCGGTCGGGCAGCTGGTCTCACCCGACCTTCCGCCGGCCCCGAGCGCCAGCGCGAGCGCGCCCGCATCCACCGGTGCCGCGATGACCTCGGGCGCAGCACCTACGACCTCGGTGCTCCAGGAGGTCGTCAAGGCGAGCAACAGCCACAACAAAGCCAGCGCTTCCGGCTTCTCCGCGGCGATCCCGTTGAGCATCGCCGCCGTTTTGGCCGTCGGCGCGGCGCTGGTCCTGGCGACGCTGCAGCGACGCCGGCGGCGTCAGGCGCGAGCCGAACGGGCCCTGCGCTTCTAGCCTGCCTGCCGAGGGTCGGCCTCACAGCACGGCGAGCAGCCGGTCCAGGGGTCGGGGCAGCGCTGCCGGCTCGAGCGCCTCGACGAGCAGCTGCCCGTACCGGATCTTGCGGCCGCCCCGGCTGCCCATGAAACGCCGCAGCTGCTGGTCCGTGCGGCGACCCTGCTGGGCTGCCTGCTGCTGCAGGGTGCGGAAGGCGCGCAGCTCGCCCTGAGCCGCGACGACCCGCTCCACCGCCTCGGTGCCCAGCGCACGGATGAGCTCATCCTCCAGATCGGCGACGCACACAAAGAACCCCAACGTTTCCAGGCTTTCTCGCGAGGGCCGAGCACCCAGACCCAGACCGCGCGCGAACTCCCCCACCTCCGGCTCGTCGCAGAGCCCCGCCAGCCGAACCCCCATCCCGTACGGGCCGAAGACGTCGAGGAAATGCCTGGCGTTGGTCGCACCCCCGATCGCCACGACGGCGACTCCCTCGGCGAACAGGTTGCGGCCACGCCGGTCGGCCGCCGCTTCGACCGCAGCCTGGTCGCTGCTCCCCTCCACCAGGACGGCAACCCGCAGGTCGATGCCCGAGCTCGCGATGCGCCGGGCAGCGAGGGCGAGCGGCTGCAGACCAGCAGCCGCCGCTTCGCGCAAGGGGTCGATGGCCATGCCTTTCGGAGTCAGGCCCGCCGGTAGACCAGCTTGACCACCCCGGACGGGTGGGGCGTCGCACTGTCGAAGACCAGGTCGGTCGCGACACCGGCGAACAGCGGCTTGCCCTCGCCGAGCACGACCGGGTGCACCAGCAGGTGGTACTCGTCGATGAGCGCAAGGCTGGTCAGCTGCCGGACCAGGCTGGCACTGCCGTAGACGATGATGTCCTTGCCGGGCTCGGCCTTGAGCGCCTCGATCTCCTCACGGCGCACGTCGGTCACCACGTCGGTGTGCTCCCAGCTGGGATCTGTCACGGTGCTCGAGACCACCACCTTGCGCATCGCGTTGACCACCAGCGCATAGTCCCGCTCCTCGTCGGAAACCCCCGGCCGGTCCGGCACGAACGGCCAGGAGCCGGCAAAGCTGTCGTACGTCGTCCGCCCCAGCAGCAACGTGTCCCCACCTCGCACCAGGTCCATCTCGTACTCGCCCATCGCCTGGTCGTAGAAGCGGCCGACCCAGTCCATCTCGTCCTTGGGCCCGGCGATGAAACCATCCAGCGTCACCCAGGTCGTGACCACGATCTTGCGCATGTCAGCCCTCTCGTCGGTGTGTGGTTCAGACGGCGGACCCGGCGGGAACTCATCTCCGGCGATCCTCCGGGACCGCCGGAACGGCCGGTGCTGCGGCTCGGTCGGGCCGTCGTCGCCGGGGCCGGTCACCGTCCACGCTGCGGCGAAGACCAGGACCCGGTGGACGAAGTACATCCACACCAGCAGCCCGACGCCGACGGCGAAGGTCGCGTAGACCGGGTTGGCCGTCGTACGGGCGAGCAGCACCGAGCCGATCAGCTTGAGCGCCTCGAATCCGAGGCTGGCCACCATCGCTCCGCGCAGCACCCGCTTGCGCGGCCGCCAGTCGCTGAGGCCGGTGAACATCAGCGTGAACAGCGGCAGGTCCACCAAGAAACCGATCAACGTGGTCACGGTCTTGGTGACCAGGTTGCCCGTGAACGAGTCGGATAGGTCGAGCAGGTGCAGCAGCTGGACGGTGTACGCGCTGCCGAAGCCGGCGAGGGTCAGGCTGACCAGCAACACGAACCCCAGGACGAGCAGCAGGCCCAGGTCGTCGAGCTTGCGGAGGGCGACGTTGCGGGTGGACATCGGCATCCCCCAGATCACCCGCAGCCCGTCCCGTACGGCGCTCAGCCAGCCCAGGCCGGTGTAGAGCAGCCCGGCCACGCCCAGGCCGGCGGCCAGCGACTTGCCGTTCTCGAAGCTGGTGACGTCGATGCCATTGTCTCCGCCGACCAGGCCGGCGAAGTTGTCGAACAGCGCCTGGTTGACCTGGCTCCTGATCCCCGGGTCGACCGTGGCGAGGAAGCCGACCACGGAGAACGCGACGGCAAGCAGCGGGAAGAACGAGAGGAACGCGTAGAAGGTCAACCCGGCGGCCACCCGGTCACCTGACAGCGACTGGTAGCGCCCACCCGCGCGCGCGAGGTGGTCGAACCAGGGATAGCGCTCGCGTTCCCGGTCAATCCAGCGGACGAGCGCCGCGCGTGGGCGGCTGAACGGGTTGTTCAACGCCCCCCTGGCCTTAGGTCGGCTGATCGGGTGTTGCAGGACCTGGCAGCGGACGGCCGAACGGGAAGTCTCGCTGCGGGCGCCATACCGCGTCCGGCCCCTGCTCGAACAGGCTGAAGCCCCAGACGAAGAACCGGGCCTCGTACGCGGCCAGCTCGGCCTCGGCAAGGTCCAGCACGGGGCCGGGCATGTCGTGACAGACGGTCACGTGCGGGTGGTAGTCGAAGTGCAGGTCACGGTGCAGCAGCCCGCTGCGCACGCGGCCCTCGATGCGAGCGCAGCCGGAGGCACCTTCGATCAGTGGTACGAAGACGACCGGCGACACCGGCCGGAAGCTGCCGGAGCCGGACAGGTGGATGTCGAACGGCTCCCCGTCCTCGGCGATGGCGCGCAGGTGCTCCTCGACCTCCGGCAGCAGGTCGTCTGCCAGCGGCGTCGGCGGCAGCAGGGTCACGTGCGGTGGGACCGCTGATGCCTGGGGGTCGCCCAGCTCGTGCCGCCACTTGGACAGCTCGGCGTTGAACGGCTCGGGGATGTTGATCGCCACCCCGAACAACCGCAACGGCGCCCGCACCCGGTCAGCCCTTCGCCGGCAGGAAGCCGACCCGGTCCCGCACGGTCGCGACGGTGTGCCCCGCCACCGCCCGGGCGCGCTTGGCACCGTCGGCCAGGATGTCGTCGAGGGTGTCCGGGTCCTCGAGGTAGCCGCGGGTGGCCTCCTGGATCGGCGCCAGCCAGGTGGTGACCACCTCGGCGAGGTCCTTCTTCAGGTCGCCGTAACCCTTGCCGTCGTAGGCCGACTCGAGGTCGGCGATCGGCCTGCCCGTCAGCGCGGAGTAGATCGTCAGCAGGTTGCTGACGCCCGGCTTGTTGACCTCGTCGTAGCGGATGGACATGTCCGAGTCGGTCACCGCGGAGCGCAGCCGCTTGCTGATCGTCTTGGGGTCGCCGAGCAGGTCGATGGCTCCGGCCGCCGGGAGCGACTTGCTCATCTTGGACGTCGGATCCTGCAGGTCGAGGATCTTGCTGCTGCCCTTGAGGATGTGCGCGTCCGGGACCGTGAAGGTCTGACCGAACCTGGCATTGAACCGTACGGCGAGGTCGCGGGTCAGCTCGAGGTGCTGGCGCTGGTCCTCACCGACGGGCACCTGGTTGGCGTGGTAGAGCAAGATGTCCGCCGCCTGCAGGATCGGATAGGTGAAGAGGCCGACGCTCACGTTCATCGCCCGGCCGGACTTGTCCTTGAACTGGGTCATCCGGCTCGCCTCGCCGAAGCCGGTCAGCGAGTTGAGCACCCAAGCCAGCTCGGTGTGCTCCGGCACGTGACTCTGGACGAACAGCGTGGCGCGCGACGGGTCGATGCCGATCCCGAGCAGCTGCGCGGCGGCGAGCCTCGTACGGCTGCGCATGTCCTCCGGCGCGGGAAACTCGACCGTGATGGCATGCAGGTCGACGACGCAGTAGAAGGCGTCGTACGAGTCCTGCAGCGCCACCCAGTTGCGCAGCGCGCCGAGGTAGTTGCCGAGGTGGAACGAGTCGCTGGTCGGCTGGATGCCGGACAGGACGCGGGGGCGAGAGTCGGTCACCCGACCATTCTGCTCTCCCTGGCAACCTGCGGTCGGCGTTATGCCTCTTCCGCGACGGCGGGCGAGAGTGGGGTCACCCGCAGCCGGGACACCCGGCGGCCGTCGAGCCCGGACACGGTCAGCCGGGCGTTCTCGACGGCGACGGACTCGCCGATCGCGGGCAGGTGACCGAGGTTGGCCATGACGAAGCCGGCAGCGGTCTCGTACGGGCCCTCCTCCAGCTCGATGCCGGTGAGCTCCTCGAAGTCGGTCAGGTTGAGCAGGCCGTCGACCTCCATCTCGCCGGTCAGCAGCCGCCGAGCGGTCGGCCGCGCCTCGTCGTACTCGTCCCGGATGTCGCCGATCACCTCCTCGATGAGGTCCTCGAGGGTGACGATGCCGGCGGTGCCGCCGTACTCGTCGATCACGATGGCCAGGTGCTGGCCGGCCCGGCGCATCTCCGACAGGGCGGAGAGCACCTTCTTGGTGGACGGCAGCGTGGCCACCTCGCGAACGACCTGCGAGACCTTGGTGGACGGCGCGTTGTCGGCCGCGAACAGGTCGCGCAGGTGCAGGAAGCCGATGACGTCGTCGTGCGAGGAGCCGAACACCGGGTAGCGCGAGTGCGGCGAGGAGCGAGTGAGCGCGGCGGCCTGGGCCACGGTGAGGTCGCCGTCGAGGAAGTCGACCTCGGTACGGGGCACCATCACCTCCCGTACCTGCCGCTCCCCTGCCGCGAAGACCTCGTCGATCAGCCGGCGCTCGTCGCTGGACAGCGACTCGTGCGCGGCGACCAGGTCGCGCAGCTCCTCCTCGGTGATCGCCTCGCGATTGGCGTCGGGGTCACCCCCGAGCAGGGTGACGATCACGTCGGTCGACTTGGACAGGAACCAGATCACCGGTCGGGTGATGGTGGCGAACCGGTCGATGAAGCCGGCGACCGTCGTCGCGATGCCCTCCGCCCGTTGCAGCGCCATCCGCTTGGGCGCCAGCTCGCCGACCACCAGGGTGAGGTAGGTGATGATCAGCAGGACGCCGGCGAACGCCAGGACCTGGGACATCCGGTGGTCGAGACCCGCGTTCTCCAGGCCCTTGGTCGCCGAGTCGACCAGGGTGACCTCGCCGAAGGCCGAGGACAGCAGCGCGGTCAGCGTCACGCCGAGCTGGACGGCGGACAGGAAGCGGTTGGGGTCGGCCACCAGGTGCTTGACCCGCGCGCCTTGGTGGCTGCCCTGGGCGATCGCGTTGACCTGGCTCTCGCGCAGCGAGACCAGCGCCATCTCCGACGCCACGAACAGTGCCTCGATCAGGATCAGGACCAGGACGATCGCCACGTAGATCCAGACAGCCATGGCGAAAGTCTAGAGACCGACCAATCCAAGCCGGCGCGACGCGCGTACGTCCATCGAACCCGTCCGACCGAGCGGAGGAGCACCATGGCGACGAAGAGCAGGCGGTGGCGGACCGGCATCATCTCGGCGGTGGCGGCGGTCACGGCCGCGTCCGGCGCCGGGATCACGATGGCGTCAGCGAAGACCTCGCCGTCGCAGCGGGGCGTGGACGGGTTCGGCATGACCAAGGCGTTCTACAACGGGAGGATCCACGACTTCACGTACAACCTGGGCTACTTCTGCGACAAGGCGGTGCCGTCGACGGCTTCTACCGGCTGCGAGGCCGGCGCCCGCTATGTCCATGCGCCGTCACCGCAGCACGCGCCGGTCTACATCACGGTCCCGCTGGGCTTCCCGATCGCGCAGCGCAAGCTGGACTGCCCGAACGCGCTCACCTGCATCGACCACCCCGGGACGATCGACCTCACCCGCGTCGAGCCGGCGGTCAAGGCGCTGTTCCCCAAGCTGACCGATGCGCAGCTCAATGCAGCCTTGAGGAACATCGACCTGCCGGGGCACGACCACTTCGTCGGCACCCTGGCGAAGGGCAAGCCGCAGTGGTGGGAGGTGCGGCTCGTGGTGGTCGACAACGCGGCCACCTATCGGAGCTTGCAGGCCAAGAAGTCGCTGCCCTACCTGCAGTCCCTGCTGAACCGGCACGACAAGCACGTGATCGGCACCGTCCCGACTAACCTGTTCCTCTACTTCTCCGTCCAGTAGCCCGTTCTGGTTCATGGCTCCAAACAGGCCGGGATCGAGTCGACCTGGCCGGTGGGAGTCTCGGTGTGGCCGAGCTTGTCGTAGATCTTGACCCAGTGGACGCTCGCGAACTGCTTGAGGGTGGGCACGATCTCGTTCGCGACGGTGAACGTCGAACCGTGGCTGCTGCACGTGCCGGTCAACCGAACCCGTGCGATCCCCTGCGCGATCGTCAGGGAGCTGAAGCCGGTCGTCCCCGAGGCAGCGAACCGGAGCCCGGCGGCTCTCTCGGCCTGCGTGGGCCCGGCATAGAGCCGTTCCAGAGCCTGCCGGGCCACGGCGCCCACCGCAACCGGTCGGCTGACCGCGCGGACGTACGGGGTGTGCCCGACGGCAAAGCTGGGGGCGTGCAGGAAGTAGTCGCGTACGGCCACCGTCGGCCACGTCGTCCCGATGTCGATGACCAGGCGGCTGGGCGAGGTCAGCCGTACGACGTGCAGCGAGGTGTGCCGTTGCAGGCCGAGCCCGATGCTCACGTGGGCTTCGAAGTCCTCGGTGACGACGAGCTGGGTCAGGTTGGGCAAGGCGAACGTCATCCGCCGCGGCAGGGTCAGGTGCCCGGCGTCCGTGTGGCCCTGTGCCGGAGTCGCCGACACGAGTGCGAACGCGTGGCCGGCAATGGCTACCGGCAGCCCGGTCTCCGGCCAGGTCAGCCGCGTCTTCCACGCGGCCCGTACGGTCGGCAGACCGCCGCTGAACTGCAGCACGAGACGGTCATAGCCGGGATGGTGCGCCGCCCGAACGGCGACAACCGTCGGGATCACCGGCGCGGCTGCGGCCTGCGGCGCGACGGCCAGCGGCAGGACCAGGGCCGTGCCGGCGACGAGGATGGTCACAACACGCGGCAACCGAGCCATGACAGGCCTCCGGCCCTCTTAGGCGGATCTTAGACGCCCACAATGGCACCACCGTTCGCCGGTAGCCAGTGTTCGGAGCCGCCCGCCGGTCAGAGGCTGGCGACGTCCGCCTGCTTGGCCCGTACGGCCTCGGCCGCGTTCTTGAGCTCTGCCAGCTCGCTGTCGGACAACGCCATCTCGACGACCTCGGTCACGCCGCCGGCGCCGAGGCGGCCGGGGACACCGAGGTAGACGCCGGAGATGCCGTACTGCCCGTCGACCCAGGCACACACCGGCATGATCTCGCCGGCATCATCGTGGATCGCCTTGACCATCCGCGCGGCGGCGGCCGACGGCGCGTAGTAGGCGGAGCCGGTCTTGAGCAGCGCCACGATCTCGGCGCCGCCTTCACGGGTCTGCTTGACCAGCTCGGCGACGGTCTCCGGGTCGAGCACCTCGGACAGCGGCTTGCCGTCGACGGTGGCCACCGAGGGTACGGGCACCATGGTGTCGCCGTGGCTGCCGAGCGTGATCGCCCCGACGCTCGAGGTCGGGACGCCGAGCTGGTCGGCGACCTTCTGCTTGAACCGCGCGGTGTCGAGCATGCCGGCCTGGCCGACGACCCGCGACTTGGGGAAGCCGGTGACGTTGGACGTCAGCGCCGTCATCTCGTCGAGCGGGTTGGACACCACGACGACGACCGCGTTGGGCGAGAACTTGGCGATGTTCTCGGCGACGCCGCGGACGATCTTGGCGTTGGTCTCGATCAGGTCCATCCGGCTCATCCCCGGCTTGCGGGCCAGCCCGGCGGTGATGACCACGACGTCGGAGTCGGCGGTCCGCTCGTAGCCCGAGCCGTCGAGACCGGTGGTGATGCCGATCACCTTGGTCTCGAAGCCCTCGATCGACCGGCTCTGGCTGATGTCGAGCGCGATGCCCTCGGGCTTGCCCTCGATGATGTCCGTGATCACGACCTCGTCGAAGATGTCGAACTCGGCCAGCCGCTGGGCAGTGGTCGAGCCGTAGAAGCCCGACCCGACGACGGTGACCTTGCCCTGGCGGCTCATGCCCCGGCCCGCAGCGTCTCGATGATGGCGTCGGCGTACTCGGCCGTGCCGACGGCGGTCGGGTCGCTGCGATCCGGCTTCATGTCGTAGGTGACGCTCTTGCCCTCGACGATGACCTGGGCCACCGCCGCCTCGAGCCGGGCAGCCGCCTCGACCTCGCCGAGGTGCTCGAGCATCAGCTTGCCGGACAGGATCATCGCGGTCGGGTTGACCTTGTTGAGGCCCTTGTACTTCGGCGCGCTGCCGTGGGTGGCCTCGAACACCGCGGTGTCGGTGCCGATGTTGGCGCCCGGCGCCACGCCGAGGCCACCGACCATGCCCGCGGTGAGGTCGGAGAGGATGTCGCCGTAGAGGTTGGGCAGCACCAGCACGTCCCACTCGTCCGGGCGCTGGACCAGGCCCATGCAGGTCGCGTCGATGAGGTTCTCCCACGGCTCGATGTCCGGGTAGTCCTTGGCCACCTCGCGGAACACCGACAGGAACAGGCCGTCGGTGAACTTCATGATGTTGGACTTCTGTACGCAGTGCACCCGCTTGCGGCCGGCGCTGCGCGCGTACTCGAACGCGTAGCGGATGATCCGCTCGGAGCCGAACTCGCTCATCGGCTTGATCGAGATGCCGGACTTGGGCCGGATCTGCTTCTTCTGCAGCCCGTTGAGGAACTCGATGACCGAGTCGGCCTCGGGGGTGCCGCTCTGGTACTCGATGCCGGCGTAGAGGTCCTCGGTGTTCTCACGCACGATGGTCACGTCGACGTGGTCGAACCGGGTGCGTACGCCCGGGTAGGTCTTGCACGGGCGCAGGCAGGCATAGAGCTCGAGCTCGGCCCGCAGCGCGACGTTGACCGAGCGGAACCCGGTGCCGATCGGCGTGGTGATCGGACCCTTGATGGCGACCTTGTTGCGCTTGATCGAGTCGAGCGTCTCCTGCGGCAGCGGGGTGCCGGCGCTCTCCATGATGTCGACGCCGGCCTCCTGCACGTCCCAGTCGAAGGACGAGCCGGAGGTCGCTGCTGCGGCCTCGAGGACCCGGCGGGTGGCCTCGGTCAGCTCAGGTCCGGTGCCGTCGCCGGGCACCAGTGTCACGCGGTGGGTCGTGCCTGCCATGCGGGATCTCCCCAGTCATCGGGTGCTGCATCGGGTGGTACGGGTGTTTCGCGAGATGGCTTGCGAAAGTACGGGTTGGAGGCTATCGAACCGGTCAGCCCGAGCCCGCGGCGGGGACCAGGTGGGTGAGTACGAGGACCGCGATGCCCATCGACGCAAGCGAAACCACGTCGAAGGCCCGGCTGCGGACCACCAGCAGACCGGCGTCCCGGCTGCGCAGGACGAGCCG
>JAWWOO010000065.1:0-19980 GCA_033851545.1 Frankiales bacterium
GCAGCGCGGCTTGTTCCGCGGCGGTCGTCCAGGCCAGCTGCGGCTGCCACAGCTGCACCACCGTGAGTTTCTGCTCGTCGGTCAGCGGCTGCCCGCGCAACGACACCAGCAGCCGGGCCGCCTCCGGCCCGGGGCCGGCCGCGCCGATCGCCAGCAGGGTTTCCTCCACCGACAGCAGGCCCAGCTCAGCCGTCTCGGCCCACTGCTCCGGGCAGCCCACGGTGTCCGTCTCGGCGACGGCGTCCAGCCACCACGGGGCCTCAGCCCAATCGGTTGCGGTGACGTCGTCCATGAAGAGAACAGTAGGGGAGGGGTACGACAGTTTCCGGACCCGAACGACGTACCGAAGGCAGATCCCCTGAAAACATTGAATTTTTTCTGCGGCTTCGACCTGACCGGGAAGCCCGCTTGGGTCGGCACGCTGGATTGCCGCAACGCCAGCAACAGTAGCCACTCGCTGTGCATCGACGGCGTCGATCACGGCGGCGAGGGCACTCACCGATCAGCTGCGTCCAACGTCCCAGCTACGAGACTCACGCACCCCGTCCGGTCAACACTGTGCCCGGCACCGAGGTGCCGGGCACAGTGAACCCTGCGGGGAGCAGAACCTGCTAGGAGTGCCAGGAGTCGAGCAGCCGCTTGGTGTCCCACGGGTTCGCGCCGTAGCTCTGGGAAACCCCGCCGCTGGGCGCGGTGCCCACGTAGGGCAGGACCGGTCCGGTGACCAGGTCGACCTGCCAGAAGACGCCGACCGCACAGCCCGAGTGAGCCGGGTTGCCCTTCGCAATGCCCTTGTTGGTGTCGCACTCGTACCCCGCGTTGGCGTCCTGCGGGCCGGGCTGCTGACCGGGCGGGTTCTTGTTGTCGGCGTTGCCGACACAGCCGGCGCAGGTCTTGCCCTTGGCGGCGCCGTTGCCTTGCCCGTTGCCGGAGGCGGTGCCGTCACACGTGGTGTCGTACGGCCCGGGCACATTCGCGCCATTGCCGTTCTGGGCCAGGGTGTGGGTGTTGGTGCAACCAGGTCCGGGAGTTCCCGGCGTCTGGGGCACCAGGACCGTGAGCGTCACCGTGTCGCCGAGGTGCACGTTAGTGGCGGTGGCCGACTGGTAGAGGAGCTGGTAGCCGAACTCGTTGTAGCGGACAGTCTCCGACCGGTAGGTCGCGAGGGCGAGGTTGACGCAGGTCGCCCCCGCCGGCAGGTGCGTCACCTTGACCCTGGCCACGACGGAGGTGCCTGGCGAGGCGACCCCGCTGAGCAGGGGTGCCGTCACGGTCGAGCCGTCGGCATGCGTACCCGTGTAGGACAGGACGGCGTTCACGCCGCTGTTGGCTGTGACGCAGGTGGTGGAGGCGGCTGCACTCGATGCGGTCAGGACGGAGACGCCGGCTATGGCCGCGGCCGTGGTGGAGGCCGCGACGATAAGCCCTCCGAGTCGTTTCAGATACATGGATGAGCTCCTCAGCGAAGGGGTGACCTCCGTAGGTTGCTCTCTTAGTCGCTCTGAGTAAACAAATGGCCGCGCTGGTGCGGGATCTGCTCACTCTCCGTAAGCGGGCAAAGGCCGACAGACCGGAACGAACCGCGTGGTGAGGCGGAGAGAATTCACCCGATTGGCTGTCAAGCCGGCCGGATCAGGGGAGCCGGTGACCCCGGAACGGGTCGCGCCGCGGCGGCTGCGGCATCGTGACCCGGCTGCCCTCGAGGGGAAGCCCGCTCAGAGCCAGCACCCGGGCGAGTACGGAGGTCGTGGTCTCGCCGCAGGTCACGCCGGCTTCGGTCACCATCGCCCGGTAGACCGTGGCGTAGTGCCGTACCGGTGTGTCGTAGCTCCAGTCGACGGACCCGAGGTGCACCGCGTCGCCGTGGCCGCCGTTGGGTCCGTCCCAGGGGCCGGTCCAGACCTGGATGCCGGCCGGCCCCGCGGAGAAGCAACCACCGCTGCTGACGTCGTACCGGCTGGCCGTCTCGAGCAGCTTGCGGGCCTCGCGCTCGTGCAGGACCAGAGCGGGCCGGACGTGGCTGGCCAGAGCCGGGACCGCAATGGCGTTCGGGTTCAACCGCAGACCCCCGCCGGAGTTCTGCCCGGCGAGTGACAGGCTGTTAGCCGACACGGCGACCT
The DNA here is from genome assembly GCA_033851545.1 of Frankiales bacterium. Lineage (GTDB taxonomy): Bacteria > Actinomycetota > Actinomycetes > JAWWOL01 > JAWWOL01 > JAWWOL01. Next base: position 2,121 of record JAWWOO010000065.1, read on the forward strand.
CCGCTCAACGACGCTGGTGCCCACCCGCTGCGCCGGACGGCTCAGTGCGGTGAAGCAATAGGTGCATCGGCAGCCAGGGGGTGCCGTCTTGACTCTGCCGAAAGGGTGGTTCCTGACTAGTCCGGGCGGTCGCGGGCCGGCGGGCCGTAGTCACCGCGGCAGCGGCCGCACCGCACCGGCGATCACGGTCGCGAGCGCGAGCAGGACGCCCACGGCGGTGACAGCGTGCAGGACCGAGAACTGCTGGCCCAGGAAACCGATCAGCGGCGGCCCGCCGAGGAAGGCGCAGTAGCCGATGGAGGCGACCACGCTGACCCGGGCGGCTGCCTTGGCGGCGTCGTCGGCGGCCGCGCTCATCCCGACCGGGAAGCCCAGCGACACGCCGGCGCCCCACAGGAGCACGCCGATGAACGCCACGGCCGTCACGCCTCCGAAGACGAACATCCCCAGGCCGACCGCGCCGGCCCCGGCGAGGACCCGGATCACCGGCACCCGCCCGTACTGGTCGAGCAGCGACGGCCCCACCCACCGGCCGGCGGTCATCGCCACCAGGAAGACGGCGAAGCCCAGGGTGCCCAAGGCCGCTGAGGTGTGGTAGCCGCCGATGAGCGCGACGCTGATCCAGTCGTTGCCGGTGCCCTCGCCGAAGGCGAACGCGAGGACGAACAGCCCGACCAGGAGGGTGCGCGGCTCACGCCAGGCCGCGAGCGGGTGGGGTCCCGCAGAGTGCTCGGCCTCCGGGTCGGCATGGTCGGCGATGAACCGCCGGACGCCGACGGGCACGGCGACACCGATGACGAGGCCGACGGCGGCCAGGTGCGCGGTGACCGGGACGCGCAGCGCAACCATCACCGCCCCGACGAGGGCGCCGGCGACCGTACCCAGGCTGAAGCCGGCGTGGAACCGCGCCATGATCGCCTTGCCGAGCTCGCGCTCGACCAGCGCGCCCTGGACGTTCATCGCGACGTCCCAGGCGCCGTTGGCGAAGCCGAGCAGGAACAGCCCGACGACCACGGGGAGCACGCCGACCTTGTAGCCGGCGGCGATGACCAGCAGAGCCAGCCCCAGCGTCACTGCCATCGCCGCCACCACTCGGCGGGAACCGAAACGGGTCACGATCGAGCCAGACAGCGGCAGCGCGACGACCGAGCCCGCGGCGATGGCCAGCAGGACGAGGCCGAGCTGGGACGCGTTGAGGTGCAGGTGGTCCTTGACCTGCGGGATGCGGGACGCCCAGCTGGCAAAGGCAAACCCGGAGCCGGCAAAGGCGGCGTACGTGGCCCGCCTTGCCGCGTCGGTCGCGGTACCGATGTGGTCCAGCGCTACTCTCCGGCCGCCCGCAGCCAGAAGGTCAGCCCCAGGTCGTCGTCGCGGTGCCCGGCCAGGTCGGCGGCCGGCTTGCCCTCGGTGATCGACGGCGCGAGCACCTCAGCCGACAGGACAGCGGTGTGCTCGCGCAGCGCCTCGGCCAGCTCCTCGCCGTCGGCCTGCCACCACAGCTCGATCCGGTCTGAGACGTCGAGGCCGCTCTTCTTGCGGGCCTCCTGCACCAGCCGCACCGCGTCGCGTACGAGGCCGGCCCGACGCAGCTCAGGCGTGATCTCGAGGTCGAGGGCGATGGTCTCGCCGGCCGCCGAGGCCACGGCCCAGCCCTCGCGCGGCGTCTCGGTCACCACCAGCTCGTCGGCTACGAGATAGACCGTCTCGCCGTCGACGCTGACCACCGCGGATCCGGTCGCCCGCAGCTCGGAGACCAGCAGCTCCGGATCGGCGGCGGCGACTGCGGCGGCCACCGGCTGGGTGCCCTTGCCGAACCTCTTGCCCAAGGCCCGGAAGTTGGCCTTGACCGAGACGTCGACCAGCGACCCGGCGCTGGACAGCGACTCGAGCGACAGGACGTTCAGCTCGTCGGTGACCTGGGCCCGCAGCTCGGCCGGCAGCTCGTCCCAGCCGGCGGCGCCCACCAGGGCGCGGCCGAGCGGCTGGCGAGTCTTGACGCCGGACTCGGCGCGGGCCGCCCGGCCGAGCTCGACCAGCCGGCGCACGAGGGCCATCTGGGCGGCCAGGCGCTCGTCGACCAGGGCGCCGTCGACGGCCGGCCAGTCCCGCAGGTGCACCGAGTCGGGCAGGTCTGGCCAGACATCGACCACCAGCCGGCGGTGCACCTCCTCCGTGACGAACGGCACGAACGGCGCCAGTAGCCGGGTCAGCACCTCGAGGCACTCGTGCAGGGTCGCCAACGCGGCGACGTCGCCGTCCCAGAAGCGGCGGCGCGACCTGCGCACGTACCAGTTGGACAGGTCGTCCACCAGCTGGGTCAGCCGGCGCCCGGCGCGCGCGGAGTCGAAGTCCTCGAGGGCGTCGTCGACCTCGATCACCGTGGCGTGCAGCTCGGACAGCGCCCACCGGTCCAGTGCAGACCGCTCGGCCACGTGGGGGACCGGCTTCTGGCCGGGCACCCAGTTGTTCGCATTGGCGTACAGGACAAGGAAGGAAGCGGTGTTCCAGTAGGTCAGCAGGACCTTGCGGACGACCTCCTCGAGCACCTCGTCACCGACCCGCCGGGTCTGCCACGGCGAGCCGGCGCAGAGCATGTACCACCGCAGGGCGTCGGCGCCGTGCCGCTCGAAGAGGTCGAACGGGTCGAGCACGTTGCCCAGGTGCTTGGACATCTTGCGGCCGTCCTTGTCGACGATGTGGCCGAGGCACAGCACCGTCTTGTACGAGGACTGCTCGAACACCAGCGTGCCCACCGCCATCAACGTGTAGAACCAACCGCGGGTCTGGTCGATCGCCTCGCAGATGAAGTCGGCCGGGTACGAGGCCTCGAACTCCGCCGCCTTCTCGGGTCCCGAGTGCGGGAACCCGAACTGCGCGAACGGCATCGAGCCGGAGTCGTACCACCCGTCGATGACCTCGGGGACCCGCGTCGTGACTTCTCCGCAGTCAGGGCAGGCGAAATGGACGTCGTCGACGTACGGGCGGTGCGGGTCGAGGTCGGAAAAGTCCTGCCCGGCAAGGGATCCGAGCTCTGCCCGCGATCCGACGGCTGTGACATGGCCCTGGGGGCAGCGCCACAACGGCAGGGGAGTGCCCCAGTAGCGGTTGCGGGACAGCGCCCAGTCGATGTTGTTCTGCAGCCAGTCACCGAAGCGGCCGTCCCTGATGGTGGGCGGGTGCCAGTCGGTCTTGGCGTTCTCGGCCAGCAGGTCGTCCTTGATGGCGGTAGTGCGGATGTACCACGACGGCTGGGCGTAGTAGAGCAGCGCCGTGTCGCAACGCCAGCAGTGCGGATAGCTGTGCTCGTACTGCTGGTAACGGAACAGCAGGCCGCGCGCCCGCAGGTCATCGACGATGCCCTTGTCGGCCTTCTTGAAGAAAAGCCCGCCCACCAAGGGAAGTTCGGGGTCGAAGGTCCCGTCGGGCCGCACCGGGTTGACCACCGGCAGCCCGTACTGCCGTGCCACCAGCAGGTCGTCCGCGCCGAACGCCGGCGCCTGGTGCACCAGCCCGGTGCCGTCCTCGGTGGTCACGTAGGAGGCGAGCCCGATGTAGTGCGCGTGCTTGCCCTCCGGGAAGTCGACGAGGTCGAAGGGCCGGGTGTAGGTGGCGTGCTCGAGCTCGCTGCCCACGAAGGTCGAGAGCACCTCGTACGGGACCTCACCGAAAACGTGGTCCAGCAAGGGTTCTGCGACGACGAGCAACTCACCCTCGCTGCGTACGAGGCCGTAGGTGACCGTCGGGTTGACGGCCACGGCGGTGTTGCTGATCAGCGTCCAGGGGGTCGTCGTCCAGACCAGCAGGTTGACGTTGCCGATCCCGTACTCATCAGCCAGAAAGCCTGAGGTCAAGGGAAAGCGGACGTAGACGCTGGGGTCGGTGACGGTGAGGTAGCCCTGAGCCACCTCGTGGTCGGACAGTGTCGTGCCGCAGCGGGGGCAGTAGGGCGCGACCCGGTGGTCCTGGACCAGCAGGCCCTTGTCGAAGATCTCCTTGAGCGACCACCAGACGCTCTCGATGTAGTCCGGGTTCATGGTCCAGTAGGCCTTGTCGAAGTCGACCCAGTAGCCCATCCGCTCACTGAGCGAGGTGAACTCGTCGACGTGCTCCAGCACCGACGCGCGGCACCTCGCGTTGAACTCCGCGACGCCGTAGGCCTCGATGTCCTGCTTGCCGCTGAAGCCGAGCTCCTTCTCGATGGCCAGCTCGACCGGCAGCCCGTGGCAGTCCCACCCCGCCGTACGGGGCACGTGGTGGCCCTTCATCGTCTTGAACCGCGGGAACAGGTCCTTGAAGACGCGGGCCTCGACGTGGTGGGTGCCCGGCTTCCCGTTGGCGGTGGGCGGCCCTTCGTAGAACACCCAGCGCGGCCCGTCGGCGGTCCTGGCGAGGGTGCGGGCGAACACGTCGGTGTCGGCCCAGCGCTGCAGCACCGTACGCTCCAGCGCCGGCAGGTCGACCTGCGGCGCCATGGGGGCGAACCTGCGGGGCTTGTCGCTCATCACATCTCCGTCGGACTCGTGCTCCAACGGAGGGACGAGGCGCCGGGTGCGGCGTCCCGCGGTACCACCCTCCTTGAGCGACCCGGGAGCCACTCCGCTCGTCACGCGGGCCGGCTCTAGCGGCGCTCCCTAGGGGCACCGTTCTGCCGGCGGCTCGGGGGTGATCTTCGCGCCGGTGCACGCCTCCGGGCTCGCACCGTCCCCGGATCGCTCATGGCTGCAGTCCCGGCGCTACTCGTCCCGTCAGCGCCTGCTCCGCGGCCACGATCTTACCGGGTCGTGCCTGCGCGGTGCTCCGGCGGCCGGGTCAGAAGGCTGGCTGCGGCCAAACCGGGCAAGGGGGGCCGGAGCGTGGCAGACTGTCGCAGTTCAGGGAACGCCCGAGCGGCGCGTTGCGTTGGATCCGGGACAAGTCGGGGCTTATCCTGCTCGGACTCCTGATCATGAACGCGCGTCATTCTGTGTCATTCAAGGCCATGAACGAGGAAGCCCCGCCTATGTGCGGGGCCAACGGAGTAGGGGGCGAGTGCGATGGTCGGAACCTCCGATCGTCCGGGCGACGACGCCCGGCCGAGCCGTGCGGTCGCCGCTGTGGCGAAGAAGGCGGTAGCCACGGTGACCGTCCCCGCCGCCGCGAAGAAGACCGCCCCCACCAAGACCGCGTCCACCAAGACAGCCCCGGCCAAGACGGCGCCTGCCAAGCCCGCGCCGGCCAAGGCTGCGGCGAAGCCCGGGACCACGGCGACCAAGACCACGGCGACCAAGACCGCGCCGGCCAAGACGGCTGCCAAGCCTGCGGCCACCGCCACCAAGACCGCTCCGGCCAAGGCGGCCACCAAGGCTCCGGCCAAGGCTGCGCCCGCCAAGGCGGCTGCCAGCAGGTCGACGCACGCGCGCAGGGGTGCGGCCAAGGGCCCGTTCGAGCTGCCCCCCGTACGGGACGGCGAGGAGCCCTGGACCACCGAGGAGCTCACCGAGATCCGGACCGAGCTCGAGGAGCAGGCCCGCGAGCTGCGCGGCGAGATCGACGACGCCGAGGTCGCCTGGCACGAGCTGCAGCGCGACTCCGGTGACGGCGCCGGCGACGACCAGGCGGATGCCGGCACCAAGACCTTCGAGCGCGAGCACGAGCTGTCGCTGGCCAACAACAGCCGCGACCTGCTCGCCCAGGTCGACCGGGCGCTCTCGCGGCTGGACAACGGCACCTACGGCGTCTGCGAGAACTGTGGTCAGCCCGTGGGCAAGGCTCGGCTCCAGGCCTTCCCGCGTGCCACGCTGTGCGTGACATGCAAACAACGCGAGGAACGTCGCTGACCGAGCACGACAGCCCTGACAAGGCCGGGGGGCCGCCCCTGCGGCCCTCCATGCGCCGGATCATCCTGCTCGGAACCGTCGCGGTGGCGGTGATCGTCATCGACCTGCTGACCAAGCTCGCGGTGGTCGCCAACATGACGATGTACGACACCCACGACGTCGTCGACGGCCTGCTCAAGATCACCTACACCCGCAACGCCGGGGCCGCGTTCTCCGTCGGCGAGGGCATGACGGCCGTCTTCGGCCTGGTCGCGATCGCGGTGGCCGTGGCCATCGTCCGTACGGCGCGGACCCTGCGCAGCCTCACCTGGGCGATCACCCTCGGCCTGCTCCTCGGCGGGGCGATCGGCAACCTCGGCGACCGGGTCTTCCGCTCCCCGGGCTTCCTCCGCGGGCACGTCGTCGACTGGATCGAGCTGCCGCACTGGCCGGTGTTCAACCTGGCCGACTCGGCGATCGTCTGCGGCGGCGTCATCGCGGTCATCCTGTCCTGGCGCGGCATCGCGGTGGACGGCTCGCACGACAAGCGGCACGGCCTGCCCGCCGCTCATGAGCACACCGGCCAGGAGCACGACCCGGCCGAGGCCGTCGAATCATGACCGACCGCCGCACCCTCCCGGTCCCTGACGGCCTGGAGGGACTCCGCCTGGATGCTGCCCTCTCCCGGCTGTTCGGTCTCTCCCGTACGGTGGCCGCGCAGCTCGTCGCGGGCGGGCTCGCCACCTTGGACGGCAAGGCGAGCAGCAAGTCCGACCGGGTCAGCGCGGGGTCGTGGCTGGAGGTCGAGCTGCCCGAGCCGGCGCAGCCCATCTCCGCGACGCCGACCCCGGTCGAGGGCATGACGATCCTGCACGAGGACGGCGACCTCATCGTCATCGACAAGCCGCCCTTCGTCGCGGCTCACCCGTCGCCCGGCTACACCGGCGCGACCGTCGTCGGCGCGCTGATGGCCGCGGGGCACACGGTCTCCACGTCCGGCTCGGCGGAGCGGCAGGGCGTCGTGCACCGGCTCGACGCCGGCACCAGCGGACTGATGGTCGTCGCCAAGAGCGAGCGGGCCTACACCCGGCTGAAGTCCGCGTTCCGTGAACGCGAGGTCGACAAGCGTTACCACGCCCTCGTACAAGGTCATCCGGACCCGCTGCGTGGCACCGTCGATGCGCCGATCGACCGGCACCCGAACCACCAGTTCAAGTTCGCGGTGGTGGCCGACGGAAAGCCGAGCATCACGCACTACGACACGATCGAGGCCTTCCGCGCGGCGTCGCTGCTGGACATCCACCTGGAGACCGGGCGCACGCACCAGATCCGGGTGCACATGACGGCGCTCAAGCACCCGCTCGCCGGTGACTCCCAGTACGGCGCCGACCCGACGCTCAGCGTCCGCCTCGGGCTGGAACGGCAGTGGCTGCACGCCGTCCGACTCGGGTTCGCCCATCCCGACGACGGCCGGTGGGTCGAGTTCGAAAGCCCGTACCCGCCCGACCTGGTCCATGCCCTCGACGTCCTGCGCGAAGAGTCCTGACCCGGCCAGGTTCCGCCGATCTTGGAGATCCTGCCCGTCCGGAGGCAGCGGAACGGGCATGATCTCCAAGATCGGCGACTGGCCTGCTGGGCCGACACGCCGTCGGTACTGGGAGGTCGGGGGACACGCCGATTCTGTCGGCGGCGCATGGTTGACTCTCTTTCGCGGGTGACTCCCGCTCGTACGGCCCGATCGCTCCTTCCCCAGCGCTCATGCCGCTCGTTGGCGTCTGACTGAATGGAGGTCGGCCCGGATGGCTGGCAGCTCGGCCGACTCGTTCGTGCACCTGCACGTGCACACCGAGTACTCCATGCTCGACGGCGCCGCCCGGCTCAAGGACCTGTTCACCGAGGCCGCCCGGATGGAGATGCCGGCGCTGGCCATGACCGACCACGGCAACGTGTTCGGGGCCTACGACTTCTGGAAGCAGGCACGGGCGGCCGGGGTCAAGCCGATCATCGGCATGGAGGCCTACGTCACGCCGGGCACCAGCCGCTACGAGCGGACCCGGGTGCGCTGGGCCGAGGGCGGTGAGGACGACGTCTCCGGCGGTGGGGCCTACACCCACATGACGCTGCTGGCCGAGAACACCAAGGGCATGCACAACCTGTTCCGGCTGTCCTCCCTCGCCAGCCTCGAGGGCTTCTTCTACAAGCCGCGCATCGACCGCGAGCTGATCGAGACCTACGCCGAGGGGGTCATCGCCACCACCGGCTGCCCGTCGGGGGAGATCCAGACCCGGCTGCGGATCGGCGACTACGCCGGCGCCCGCAAGGCCGCCGGCGAGCTGCAGGAGATCTTCGGGCGGGACAGCTTCTTCCTCGAGCTGATGGAGCACGGGCTCGACCTCGAGCGCCGGGTGCGCGCCGACCTGCTGCGGTTGGCCCGCGACCTGGCCATGCCGATGATCGCGACCAACGACCTGCACTACACGTACGAGAAGGACGCCGAGGCGCACGAGGTCCTGCTGTGCGTCCAGTCCGGCAAGACGATGGCCGACCCCAACCGGTTCAAGCTCGACGGCCACGACTACTACCTCAAGTCGCCGGAGCAGATGCGGACGCTGTGGAGCGAGCTGCCTGAGGCGTGCGACAACACGCTGCTGATCGCCGAGCGGGTCGACGTCTCGTTCAACGAAGGCGCCAACCTGATGCCGCAGTTCCCCGTGCCAGAGGGGGAGTCCGAGGAGTCGTGGCTGGTCAAGGAGGTCGAGCGGGGACTGCACAAGCGGTTCCCCAACGGTGTGCCGGACGCTCACCGCAAGCAGGCTGAGTACGAGCTCGGCGTGATCACCCAGATGGGCTTCCCCGGTTACTTCCTGGTCACTGCCGACCTGGTCCGGCACGCCCAGGAGAACGGCATCCGGGTCGGCCCGGGCCGTGGCTCCGCGGCCGGTTGCCTGATCGCCTATGCCATGGGCATCACGCAGCTCGACCCCATCCACCACAAGCTGCTCTTCGAGCGTTTCCTCAACCCCGAGCGCATCTCGATGCCCGACATCGACATGGACTTCGACGAACGCCGCCGCGGCGACATGATCCGCTACGCCACCGACAAGTACGGCGAAGAGCGGGTCGCCCAGATCATCACCTACGGCACGATCAAGGCCAAGCAGGCGGTCAAGGACTCCTCCCGCGTGCGCGGTTACCCGTTCGCCCTGGGTGACAAGATCACCAAGGCGATGCCCCCGGCGGTCATGGGCAAGGACGTGCCGCTCGGCGGGATCTTCGACCCCAGCCACCCGCGCTACGCCGAGGCCGGGGAGTTTCGTGCGCTGTACGAAGCCGACTTCGACGTGCGCACGGTGGTCGACACCGCTCGCGGGCTTGAGGGCCTCAAGCGGCAGTGGGGGGTCCATGCGGCCGGTGTCATCCTGTCGCGGGAGCCGCTGCTCGACGTCATCCCGATCCAGCGCCGCGACCAGGACGGGGCGATCATCACCCAGTTCGACATGGGTGCCTGCGAGGCGCTCGGCCTGCTCAAGATGGACTTCCTGGGGCTGCGCAACCTGACGATCCTCGACGACTGCCTGGCCGGCATCAAGTCCAACCGGGGCGAGGACGTGGTCCTCGAGGACCTCGACATCGACGCCGACCAGAACACCTACGACCTGCTCGGCCGCGGAGACACCCTCGGCATCTTCCAGCTCGAGGGCGGGGGGATGCGCTCGCTGCTGCGGTTGATGCGGCCGACGTCCTTCGCGGACATCGCAGCCGTCGGTGCGCTCTACCGGCCGGGGCCGATGGGGGCGAACGCGCACATCGACTACGCCGACCGCAAGAACGGCCGGAAGCCTGTGGTGCCGATCCACCCCGAGCTCGCCGAGCCGTTGGCCGAGATCCTCGACGAGACCCACGGGCTGCTGGTCTACCAGGAGCAGGTGCTCGCCATCGCACAGAAGGTCGCCGGCTACTCCCTCGGCCAGGCCGACCTGCTGCGCAAGGCCATGGGCAAGAAGAAGCGCGAGATCCTCGACAAGGAATACCTCGGCTTCGAGGCCGGCATGCAGGCCAACGGCTACGGCGTCGCCGCCATCAAGGCGCTGTGGGACATCCTGGTCCCGTTCGCCGACTACGCGTTCAACAAGGCGCACAGCGCCGGCTACGGCGTGGTGTCCTACTGGACGGCCTACCTCAAGGCCAACTACCCGGCTGAATACATGGCGGCGCTGCTCACCTCGGTCCGCGACGACAAGGACAAGAGCGCGCTCTACCTCGCCGAGTGTCGGCGCATGGGCATCAAGGTGCTGCCGCCCGACGTCAACGAGTCCGACTCCAACTACACCCCCCGCGGCACGGACATCCGGTTCGGCCTGTCCGCGATCCGCAACGTCGGCGAGAACGTCGTACGGTCCCTCGTCGCCACCCGGCGGGAGAAGGGCCTGTACGCCGACTTCCCGGACTACCTGCGCAAGGTCGAGGCGGTCGCTTGCAACAAGAAGACCGTTGACGCGCTGATCAAGGCCGGTGCCTTCGACTCCCTCGGGCACACCCGGCGTGGCTTGCTCGCCGTGCACGAGACCGCGGTCGACCAGGTGATGGAGACCAAGCGGGCGGAGGCGATCGGCCAGTACGACCTGTTCGGGGGTGGTGGCGGCGACGAGGCCACGGATGGCGTCAGCGACGCCTTCGAGCTGGTCATCCCGGTCGGCGAGTGGGACAAGGCGGTGCTGCTCGGCTATGAGCGCGAGATGCTCGGCCTGTACGTGTCCGACCACCCGCTGTTCGGCATCGAGCACGTGATCGCGGGTGCAGTCGACGCCGGGCTCGCGACGGTCATGTCCGACGAGACCCGGCCGGACGGCTCGATCCTCACCATCGGTGGCCTGATCACCAGCGTCCAGCGCAAGATCACCAAGAAGGGCGACGCCTGGGCGATCGCGATCGTCGAGGACCTCGAGGGCGCGATCGAGACGATGTTCTTCCCGGCGACCTACCAGCAGTGCGCGGTCCACCTCACCGAGGATGCCGTCGTGCTCGTACGCGGCCGGCTGGACAAGCGCGACGAGACGCCCAAGCTGATCGCGATGGAGATCACCGTCCCCGACCTGTCCCAGGGGCCGCGGGGCCCGGTGATCCTGACCCTGCCCGCTGCGCGGTGCACCCCGCCGGTGGTCGAGCGGCTCAAGGAGGTGCTGGGCAACCATCCGGGCACGACCGAGGTGCACCTGCAGCTCTCGACCGGTGCGCGCACGACGGTGCTCCGGCTCGACGACCTACTGCGGGTGACGGCTACGCCGTCGCTGATGGGTGACCTCAAGGCCCTGCTCGGCCCGTCCTGCCTGGGTGGCTGAGGTGGCGCGCTTCGTCCGGCTCGACGACCACGTCGACGCCGTGGTCCGCGCGCTGCAGGAGGATCCCGACGACCCGGCGGTCCTGGTCGGGCACAGCGGGGCCGGCGCGGTCGTCTATGCCGCAACCGATCGGGAGCCCCAGCTGGTGCGGCGCGCGGTCTACGTCGACAGCGGTCCGCTGCCCGATGGCGCCGCCGTAGGGTTCGGCGGCGAGCCCGGCGCGACCGAGATCCCGTTGCCGAGCTGGGACCAGCTTGCCTCGGACGGCACCAGCATCGACGGGATCGACGAGCGGCAGCTGGCGGAGTTCCGCTCACGGGCGGTGCCGCACCCGGCCGGCCCGGCCCGCGATCCGCTGCGGCTGGTCGACCCGCGGAGACTCCAGGTGCCGGTGACGATGATCAGCTCGTCGTTCCCGGCCGAGCAGATCGGCCAGCTCGCCGCCGACGGGCACCCCTACTTCGCCGAGCTGCCCCACCTCGACGTGACCATCGTCGATCTGCCCACCGGCCATTGGCCGATGTGGTCCCGGCCGGCTGACCTGGCGACCGAGCTGCTCCGGGCCGCCTCCGGCTGAGGCGCCCGGCCGGAGCATTCCTGAGACTTCGCTGGCCCCGGTTTGCGGGGCACAGGTCCGTCGGGGACGCTGGTGTGCCACGTCCTTCCTCCCGACGACTCCGAGGCCTGATGACTGCGACTGCGACGCCCTGCTTCGCGGTGCGCGGGCTGGTCCGCAGCTATCCGGGGCGCACCGGCAAGAACGCCAGGCCGGCCGTGGTCGCGACCGACAACGTCGATCTGGCGATCGAGCCGGGTCAGGTCTACGGCCTGCTCGGGCCCAACGGTGCCGGCAAGACCTCGCTGGTCCGCCAGCTCATCGGCCTGCTCACTCCTGACTCCGGCACCGTCCGGCTGTTCGGTCAGGACGTGACCGGCCGGCCGGACCTGGTGTCCCGCCGAGTCGCCTACCTCGCGCAGAGCGAGCCGGCGCTCGACGAGCTGTCCGTACGGGTTGCCGTCGACACGACGGGGCGGCTGCGCGGGCTGCCCAAGCGGCGGGCCCGGACGGCGGCCGACGGCCTGGTCGACCAGCTGGGCCTCGGGCCGATCGCGGACCGGCCGCTGGGCAAGCTGTCCGGCGGACAGCGCAGGCTGGCGGGGGTCGCCACCGCCCTGATCGGCGAGCGGGCTGTCCTCGTGCTCGACGAGCCGACGACCGGGCTCGACCCGCAGGCGCGGCGGGCGGTCTGGGACGCGCTGCACAGCCGCAGGGAGCTCGGCACCACCGTGGTCCTGGTCACCCACAACGTGCTCGAGGCGGAGTCGGTGCTCGACCGGGTCGCCGTGCTCGACCGCGGCCGGGTCATCGCCGACGACACCCCTGGCCGGCTCAAGGCCCTGGTCAGCGACGAGGTGCGCCTGGACCTGGTGTGGCGGCAGGACCCGCCGATGGGTGACCCGACGGTGGCAATGCTGGCCGCCCGGGCCACCGTCAACGGCCGGCGCTGGACCACGCGAATGGCCGCCTCCGACGCTCGCGAGGCGCTGGCGCTGCTGACCGGCGGGCCGGCGTTCCAGGCGCTCGACGACTTCACCCTGGCGACGCCGTCGCTCGAGGACGTCTACCTCACCCTCGGTGGGGCCGCACGTGATCTCGAGCGGGCATGACCACCCATGAGCTGGCGGTCGAGGCAATCGGCGTGAGCTCGCACCCGGTGCCCCAGCGCCCGTCGTGGCCGGCGGCGTTCGGCGCCGTCTACGCGGGACAGCTCGCCCGTACGCGGGTCGTCCGGGTGCCGCTGCTGTTCGTGGCGGCCTTCCAGAGCGTCGGCATCCTCGTCCTGCTGCGCGTCGTCGGCGGCAAGGGCAGCGAGGGCGCCCAGATCGTGTCCGGCTCCACCGTCCTTGTGGTCGCCTTCGTCGGGCTCAACCTGCTGGCCCAGAGGTTCGGGACGCTCAAGGCGAACGGCGGGCTGGACTACTACGCCGCGCTGCCGGTGCCGCGGGGCGTGGTGGTGCTCGCCACCGCGGCCTCGTACGCGACCTTCGCGCTGCCCGGCACGATCGGCACGGCGGTGGCAGGGGTCCTGATGTACGACCTGGGGTGGGCGCCGCTGTTGCTTCTCCCGCTCGTCGTCCTGCTGGCGGGCGCGTCGCTCGCGGGCGTCGGGGCGGCGATCGGGCTGCTGGCGCCCAAGCCGGAGATCGCGACCGTCGCCGGCCAGCTCGGCATGTCCGCGGTCATTTTCCTCGACCTGGTCGCCGCGCACCGGCTGCCGGTCGTGGTCCAGGTGCTCCGGGCGGCGATCCCGTCCACCTATGCGGCCGACGCGCTGTCCGAGGCGTTCGCCCGGCACCCGGACGGCTGGCTCATCGCTCGTGATCTCGGGGTCTGCGCGGCCGTGGCCCTGGCGGCACTTGCCCTCGCCGCGTGGGCATTCGGCAAGGCCGTGCACCGGTGACGCGGGATGCTTGGATGGACTGGTGAGCCTCCCACCGCCCCAGCCAGCGCCCGCCGAGCCCGTCGCGAAGGCCCACCGCAGCTGGCGGCACGACCTCGTGGTCGGTGCCCTGATCGTCGTGGCTCTGGAGGTGGCGGCGGTCCCGGTGGGCCTGCTCTGGGGGCACCTCGCGCCGCATCCGCTCTACTCCGCCGGCGCCACCAGCCTCAACCTGGTCGTCGGCGACGCCAAACCTCTGGTACGCGACGACGGGTGGTTCCTGCTGGTCACCGGCGCCGCCGGCATCGTCTCGGCCGTCGTGGTCTTCTTCACCGCCAAGCGTGCGGAGATCGGCGCGACGCTCGGTCTGGCGATCGGCGGCCTTGCGGCCGGCTGGCTGGCCTGGCGGGTTGGCCACGCCTGGACCGGCGGGACCCAGCCGTTGGCGCTGGCCCTCAAGCCGGACAACACCAAGGCGAAGCTCGCCGCCGACCTGGGCGCGCGGGTGGTCCTGGTCAGCTGGGGGGTGGCCGCGGTCGCCGTGCACGGCCTGCTGTACGCGGTCACCTGGCCGGCCAAGCCCAAGGTCGAGCCGCTGCCGGCGCGCGAGTCGGTCGACAGCGCCCAGAGGTCGCCGGTCGCGGAGGGCTGAGGACTAGTTCGCAGACAGGGGGGTTCCGCGCAGCAGGTCGTCCGCCGGGACCGACCCCAGAGCGTCGATCAGCGCCGTCTCCCGGCGCAGCAGGATCCGCTCGGCAGCGAGCCGGTGCGCCGCATCGTCGCACTCGAGCAGTCGCTGCCGGTCGCTCACGTCGAGCACCATCGACCCGGCGACGGCGTACGACAGCGCCACCGGGTCGGCGGGCAGCGACCGTGGCTCGCGCACCTCGACCCCGATCTCGGTGAGCACGTCGGCGTAGCCGTCGAACCCGGTCAGCACCGCGGCGGCGAGCTCGGCCGCGTCCGGCCCGGCCGGCTCTGGCAGCAGCTCGACCGACGCCACCAGGTAGGGCGCAGCCTCGCGGTCGACCGAGCGGACCCGGAACCGGATCAGCCCGGTGCTCTCGAGCAGGTAGCGGCCGTCTGGAAAGGCGGTGATCTCGCTGACCTCGGCGACGCAGCCGACGGCATGCAGGTCCCGGGCGGCATCGGGGCCGACCTCGTGACCCTGGCGGATGGCGATGACGCCGAACCGGCGCGGCTGGTCCGCGGGCAACGCGATCAAGTCCTCGACGAGCGTCCGGTAGCGCTGCTCGAACACCTGCAGCGGCAGGTCGAAGCCGGGCAGGAGCACGGCGCCGAGGGGAAACAGCGGCAGGTCGATGGCCACGGGCCACACCCTAGGCCGCGATACCCGCTGCCGGCCGGAGGAGGCCGCCGGTAGGCTCCCGGGCGTGATCTCCTCTCTCGACCTGCGTGGTCGTCGCGGACTCGGGCCCCTCGAGGTCGCGGCGCTGCTGCCGCGAGCCGCCGTCAACGTCGAGGACGCCGCTGAGATCGTCCGGCCGATCCTCGACGATGTGCGGACCAGGGGCTCCGCCGCCGTACGGGACGCCACCGCCCGGATCGACGGCATCGAGCTGGCGGCGCTGCGGGTCCCGATCGAGGCGATCGTCGCCGCCGGCCAGCAGCTGGACGAGCTGCAGCCCGGCCTGCGCGCGGCGCTCGAGGAGTGCATCCGCCGCTGCCGTGTGGTGCACGAGGCGCAGCGGCTGCCCGAGCACACCACGACGCTTGCTCCCGGCGCCACGGTCACCGAACGCTACCTGCCGGTCGGCCGGGTCGGGCTCTACGTCCCCGGCGGCCTGGTCGCCTATCCGTCCAGCGTCGTCATGAACGTCGTGCCGGCCCAGGTCGCCGGCGTCCGCTCCATCGCCGTGATGAGCCCGCCGCAGAAGGCGCACGGCGGCCTGCCGCACCCCGCCGTGCTGGGTGCCTGCGCGCTGCTCGGGATCGACGAGGTCTACGCCGTCGGCGGCGCGCAGGCGATCGCGATGGCGGCGTACGGGACCGAGGACTGCCCGCCCGTCGACGTGATCACCGGCCCGGGCAACGTCTACGTCGCCGCTGCCAAGCGGCTGGTCCGCGGCGTGGTCGGCATCGACGCCGAGGCCGGTCCGACCGAGATCGCCATCCTCGCCGACGACTCCGCCGACCCGGCCCACCTCGCAGCCGACCTCATCGCGCAGGCTGAGCACGACCCGATGGCCGCCTGCCTGCTGGTCACCGCCAGCGAGAGCCTGCTCAAGGCGGTGGCTGAGGCCCTGGCGCCGCAGATTGCCGCGACCCGGCACCGCGAGCGGGTCGAGACCGCTCTGGACGGGCAGTCGGCGATGGTGCTCGTCGACGACCTCGACCACGGCATCGAGATCGTGGACCTGTGGGCAGCGGAGCACCTCGAGGTCATCACCGGCAACGCCCGCGACGTCGCCATGCGGATCCGCAACGCGGGCGCCATCTTCGTCGGCCCGTACGCGCCGGTCAGCCTGGGTGACTACCTCGCCGGGTCCAACCACGTGCTGCCGACCGCCGGCTCGGCGCGGCACAGTGCCGGCCTGTCAGTGCACTCGTTCCTGCGGGGCATCCACGTCATCGACTACGACCGCGAGGCGCTGGCCGCCGTCGCCCCGCACGTGGTCGCCCTCGGCAGCGCCGAGGACCTGATCGCGCACACCGACGCCGTACGGATCCGGGTCGGCGGGTGACCCGGCTCCCGCTGCGGGACGACCTCGTCGGTCAGGTCCCGTACGGTGCCCCGCAGCTCGACGTTCCGGTGCAGCTCAACGTTAACGAGAACCCGTACCCTCCCTCTGCAGCGTTGATCGCCGACCTGGCCGCCGCCGTGGCCGAGGTCGCCGGGCGGCTGAACCGCTACCCGGACCGCGAGGCGCTCCAGCTGCGGGCTGACCTCGCCGGCTACCTGGCCAAGCGTGAGCAGGTCATCGTCGACCCGTCGCATGTGTGGGCCGCCAACGGGTCCAACGAGGTGATGCACCAGCTGATGCAGGCCTTCGGCGGCCCCGGCCGCTCGGCGCTCGGGTTCAGCCCGACCTATGCGATGTATCCCGACTACTGCCGGGACACCTTCACCACCTGGGTGACCGAACCCCGCGCCGAGGACTTCTCGCTGGAGCCGGCAGCTGCGGTGGCTGCTGTCCGCAGGCACCGGCCGACGTTGACGATCCTCACCTCGCCGAACAACCCCACCGGCACCGCCCTGCCGCTCGACACCGCGCGAGCCGTCCTCGAGGCGACCGGGGAGTACGGCGGCCTGGTCGTGGTCGACGAGGCCTACGCCGAGTTCCGCCGGCCGGGGACACCGACCGCGTTGTCGTTGCTGCACGGCGAACCGCGGCTGGTCGTGACCCGGACGATGAGCAAGGCGTTCGCGTTCGCCGGCACCCGGGTCGGCTACTGCGTCACCTCGCCGGAGATCGTCGACGCATTGCGCCTCGTACGGTTGCCGTACCACCTCTCGGCGGTCACCCAGGTCGTGGCACGCACGGCGATCGCGCACGCCGACGAGCTGCTGGCGCAGGTCGACGTGCTCCGCGAGGAGCGGGACCGGCTGGTCGAGTGGCTGCGGGCGCAGGGGCTCAAGGTGGCCGACAGCGACGCCAACTTCGTGTTCTTCGGCCTCTTCGACGACCGGGACGCGGTGTGGCAGCGCCTGCTCGACCGCGGCGTGCTGATCCGGGCGACCGGTCCGGCCGGATGGCTACGGGTAAGTGTCGGGACGCCCGCGGAGATGCAGGCATTCCGGGACGGGCTGGCCGTGGTCCTGTCCCTGCCGGGACGTTGACGGATCAGTTGCGGCCGCGGGGCAGGCAGCACTTCTTGTACTTCGCGCCGGAGCCGCACCAGCACGGTGCGTTGCGTTGCGGCGGCCACACCACCTCGTGCGCATCGGGGCTGTCCAGCAGGTGCTCGAGGTAGGCCTCCTCGACATCGCTGTCGATCACCGCCAGCCCCTGCCGGAGCGAGAACTCGGTCAGCTCGTCCGCAGATGCCTGCAGGATCAGCACTTCCGTGTGACCCGCCTGCGACCACCCCTGCAGGTCCCGCTCCAGCAGCCGCCGATGCTCGTCCCAGCTGGACTCCCACTCCGCGGCGAGCGCCGGCCACCGCTCGGTCAGCGCCTCGAAGTCCGGCTGCGGCCAGAACACCCTGAGGCCGGGCTCGTCCATCGCCTCCAGGCTTCGCTGCAGCTCGTCCGCGAGCTCGTCGTACTCGTCGTGGTCCAGGCCGATCTCGCAGGGCTTCCGGTGCCGGCAGGTCGCCAGCT
>JAWWOO010000073.1:0-58139 GCA_033851545.1 Frankiales bacterium
CGCAACGCCAGCATCACCCAACGCCGCGCCCTGGTCATCCGCGACCGCGGCTGCGTGTTCCCCGGCTGCGACCGCCCGCCGGCGCACTGCCAAGCCCACCACCTCAAATACTGGTCCGCCGGCGGCCCCACCAACCTGGACAACCTGGCCCTGGTCTGCTGGTTCCACCACCACCTGCTCCACGAAGGCGGCTGGCACCTCCAACGGATCCCACCCGCACCGGCGCAGCCCGGTAGACCACCCGAACCACCCGGCTGGCTCGCCCGCGGACCCGACGGACGGGAACTCCGCGAACACCGACAACCCGCCGCCTGAGCCCACGGTGAGGCTGATCACGCTGTGACCTCCGTGGCTGGACCGTCTGCCCGTCGGGCTCCGCGGCCTGGCTTGTGGGCGACCCTTACGACGAGCGATGTCGCCAGCCGGCGGAGCAGCGGAGGGTCGCGAAAGTCCCTGCTGCCACGACAATCGCGCCCCCACCGAGCCCCGCCACCAGCACTGCAGTCCAGCCGTTCACGGCCCGCGCGCCCCAACATCACCGTGCGGGCCGAGCCGCCGCCGGTCTGGTTGATACCGACTGTGCAGTCGGCGATTCAGGACGCGTTCTTGTGGTGGCCGAAGAAGGAGCGGGCGATGATCAGGTCGGCAACCGCCGACGGGACCATGTGCTCCCATTCGTGGTCCCCGCTGGCGATCCGGCGCAGGACGTCACGGCTGAGGATCGGCAGGTAGTCCGGCCGGTAGTTGTCCAGGTTCACGAAGCTGCCCCGCCTGGCCAGATAGTCGAACAGCGGTTGCAGCTCGGGTTTGACCGTCAGGTCCTCGACGGAGACGGTGGTGTTGTCCGTGAGCTGGAGCATCGGATAGACGTACAGCTTGAGGTCGTTCTTGAACAATCGGCCGAAGCTCTCGAGGATCCCGCCCGGACGCTGGACATGGTTGGCCTCGTCGAACATCTCGATCAGGCTGGGCACGCCCATGACGATGCCGATCCGCTCGGATGTGCGGGCCTGCAGGTAGGCGGCCAGCCGGTTGTACTCGAAGTAGTCGGAGATGAGCACGGTCATGCCGCACGCGGCCAGCAGGTCCGCGCGCGCGAGGAAGTCGCGACGGTCCACCTCGGAGCCGCCGGCCAGCAGGTTGGCCATCGTCAGCTCGGTCAGGGCGAGGATGGGCTTGCCCTCGACCGCGGGGTCCCTCTGGAACTTCGCCATGGCGCAGTCGAGCATGTCGATGTTGACGACGGTCGGTGGCCGGAAGCTGCCGCGCTCGACCAGGACCGCGTGCTTGCGCAGCACCTCCGAGGGCTGGAGCACGCCGCCGTCCGGGCCGAACATGGCGACACCGCTCAGCCCGAGCTGGACGAGCTTGAGCGCCATCAGCCGGTTGTCGACCCGGCGGAACTCGATGCCCCGGAACTGGATCATGTCGATCTCGATCCGGCCCGTGGACAGCCGGTCGAGCAGGCTGGCGACCAGTTGGTCCGGCTCGTGCCTTTCGAAGAATGCGGCGTGCAGCAGGTTGACCCCGACGATGCCCAGCGCCTCCTGCTGCAGATCGGCTCCCTCGTCGAGCATGCGGACATGGACGACGATCTGGTTGGCCTCGTCGAACGGGTGGGCCTGGAACCGGACGCCCATCCAGCCGTGGCACTCGTTGCCCCCGGCGAAGCTGCGGGCGACGACGGTGTCGGCGAAGGCGAAGAAGCAGGTGTTGTCGCCGCGGCTTTCTCCGAGGCGGTCGACGTTGAGCTCGAACTCGTGGTTCAACATGGCCTCGAGCCGGCCCAGGGACACGTACCGGTCGGACTTGCCGTAGACCGCGTCGCTGACGGCCATGTCGTAGGCAGACATGGACTTGGCGATCGTCCCGGCAGCGCCGCCGGCACGGAAGAACCAGCGGGCGACCTCCTGACCGGCGCCGATCTCGGCAACCGTGCCGTACCAGCGGGGGTCGAGGTTGACCCGCAGCGCCTTCTGCAGGGTGTCCGCGCCGAGCTCCATGGAGGCCCACCACCGTTCCTTCTGAGCTGCATGCTGAGGGTGCCAGGGCGCCTCATCATCCCGTGATCGCCGGCCTTTGGCCACGAAGTCAGGCAATTGGGTGCGACTGCGACATGGACCAGACACATACCGGGTCCGCCCGCTACCGGGGAGCGGGGATACGTAGGCAGCGTTAACGCTCGTGAAACCTCCGCGGACCATGCCGCGCCTAGCGTGACGGTGATCGATGGCGGGCGCTGGACGCTATGTCCGCCTCACCTGACCGCGGCAACGCAAGGAGTGACACATGAGTGGAAGCAGCGCTCGTCTGCAGGCCATCGATGCGGTCAAGGGCTATGCGCCCCCAGCCCCGAGCTTCGACATCACCGAGGGGCCGGGAGAGGTCTTCGGCTCCAACGTGTTCAGCAAGGCGGTCATGCAGAAGCGACTGCCCAAGAACGTCTTCAAGTCGGTCATGGCAACCATCGAGCACTCGGCCACCTTGGACCCCGCAGTTGCCGACGTCGTTGCGGCGGCCATGAAGGACTGGGCGATGGAGAAGGGCGCGACCCACTACGCCCACGTCTTCTACCCATTGACCGGCTTCACCGCTGAGAAGCACGACAGCTTCCTCGAGCCCGGCGGCGACGGGCTGGCGATCGCGGAGTTCGCCGGAAAGACGCTGACCCAGGGCGAGCCGGACGCGTCGAGCTTCCCCAACGGAGGCCTGCGTTCGACGTTCGAGGCCCGCGGCTACACCGGCTGGGACGTCACCAGCCCGGCGTACGTGCTGGAGAACTCCAACGGCAACACGCTGTGCATCCCGACCGTCTTCGTCTCGATGACCGGTGACGCGCTCGACCACAAGACCCCACTGCTGCGTTCCCAGCAGGCGATGGCCGTACAGGCGAAGCGGGTCCTCCAGCTGTTCGGCCATGAGAAGCCGGACGCCGTCGTCTCTTTCTGCGGCGCCGAGCAGGAGTACTTCCTGATCGACCGCAGCTTCTTCTTCGCCCGCCCCGACCTGCTCAACTCCGGTCGCACGCTGTTCGGCGCCAAGCCGCCGAAGGGCCAGGAGTTCGATGACCACTATTTCGGTGCGATCCCCGACCGGGTCCTCGGCTACATGCTCGACACCGAACGCGAGTTGTTCAAGCTGGGCATCCCGGCCAAGACCCGGCACAACGAGGTCGCGCCCGGCCAGTTCGAGATCGCGCCGATGTTCGAGCGGTCCAACGTGGCCGCCGACCACCAGCAGCTGCTGATGGTCACCCTGAAGAAGGTCGCGCACAAGCACGGCATGGAGTGCCTGTTCCACGAGAAGCCGTTCGAGGGCATCAACGGTTCGGGCAAGCACGTCAACTTCTCGCTGGGCAACGCGACCGAGGGCAACCTGCTGTTGCCCGGCGACACTCCGCACGACAACGCGCAGTTCCTGGTCTTCTGCGCAGCGGTCATCCGGGCCGTGCACAAGTACGGCGGCCTGCTGCGTGCCTCGGTCGCCTCAGCGACCAACGACCACCGGCTCGGTGCCAACGAGGCGCCGCCGGCGATCATCTCGATCTTCCTCGGCGACCAGCTGATGGACGTCTTCGACCAGATCGCCAAGGGGGGCGCCACGTCGTCCAAGGAGCGCGGCACACTGCGCATCGGCGTCGACACGCTGCCGGTGCTCCCCACCGATCCGGGCGACCGCAACCGGACCAGTCCGTTCGCCTTCACCGGCAACCGGTTCGAGTTCCGAGCTCCCGGCTCGCTGCAGTCGGTGGCCGGTCCGATGGTGACGATCAACACGATCCTCGCCGAGGCGCTGGAGTACATCGCCGACTCGCTGGACAAGGCGATCGGCGAGGGCGCGGAGTTCAACGCAGCGGTGCAGACCGTGCTCGAGGAGATCATCACCGTCCACGGTGGCGCTGTCTTCAACGGCGACGGCTACTCCGAGGACTGGCAGGTCGAGGCCGCAGCCCGCGGGCTGCCCAACCTCAAGACCACCTTGGACGCCCTGCCGGAGCTCATCTCCGTCGAGGCGCTCGAGCTGTTCAGCAAGTACGACGTGTTCAGTCACCGCGAGATGCACAGCCGCTACGAGATCGCTCTCGAGCAGTACGCGCTGAGCATCGGGGTCGAGGCCCGCCTCACCCTGGAGATGGGCCAGACGACGATCCTGCCGGCCGCCTTGCGCTACCAGACCGAGCTGGCAGGCAACGTGGCGACGCTCGCCGCGGCCGGCATCGACCCGGACCGCGACACGCTGAACACGCTGACCAAGGCCGTGACGTCGCTCAAGGAGTCGCTGCTGACCCTGCGCTCCGAGCTGTCCCAGCACCAAGAGACCCCGCTCCTCGAGGCGGAGCACGCCCAGGGCGGCCTGCTTCCGGCGATGCTGGACGTACGCCGCGCGGCGGACGAGCTCGAGCACTTCGTGGCGGACGACCTCTGGCCGCTCCCGACCTACCAGGAAATGCTCTTCATCCTGTAGTACCGTCAAACCAGCACTTCTGCGGCCGACCCGTACGTGCCCTCCGGGGTGTCTACGGGTCGGCCGTGGCTCTTTGCCCGGGGAGGTGCGTGATCGCGGAGACGCTGACCGACACCAGCGGACTGACCGGGCACATCATCGTCTGTGGCCTCGACGGCATCGGCGTCACCATCGTCGACCAGCTGCACCGCGGCGGCCAGCAGGTGGTAGTGCTGACCGAGTTCGCCACCGCACTCCAGCTGTCCTCCGTCAGCGGCTGGACGCAGGCAATGGTGGGGCCTGGAGGCAGCCTCGAGCAGACCCTCACCGCTGCAGGCATCCGGACGGCAAGCGCCATCGTCTGCGTGGTCGCCCAAGACCTGCGCAACGTGCAGATCGCCTTGCAGGCAAGGCATATGAACCCGATCATCCGGGTCGTCTCGCAGCTGGGCAACACCGCCGTACGGCGCGCCATGGCGGTCGACAACGGCCCGGGGGCGGTGATCGACGGAGCCACCCTCGCGGCCCCGTCCATCGTCGAGGCCTGTCTCGGCCGGCGGGTGCACGAGATGCAGGTCGAGTCCGTCACCTTCGTCGCGGCGACCGTTCCGGTGGGCGCCGGCACGCTGCGGGCTGCCTTCGGTGACCTGGCGCCGGTGGCGGTGACCCGGCCGACCCTCGAGGGCGCCAGGCCCGAGGTCTTCGCCTGCCCAGGACGCGACTTCGTCACGCAGCCAGGTGATCTCGCCACGATGCTCGGCACGCCCGAGGAGCTGGCGGTCCGTGACATCGAGGTCGCTGCCGCCGTGCCACGAGCGCCTCAACGCGAGGGCGGATCGGTGGCCCGGCGGCTGACCACCGTACGGGCAGCACTAGCCGAGTTCGACCCAGGCCTCTACCGGGCCCTGGTCGGCCTGGTGCTGCTCGTGACCGTGTCCACGGCACTGCTCTGGGCCGGCTACCGCCGGCCGGGCATGACCTTGCTCGACTCGCTCTACTTCAGCGTCGAGACCGTGTCGACGGTGGGATACGGGGACTTCAGCTTTCTCGACCAGTCCTGGTGGCTGCGGATCTGGTCGATCCTGCTGATGTTGTCGGGCATCAGCATCTTCGCGATCCTGATGGCCTATGTCGCCGACTTCCTGATCAGCCGACGGCTCAACCACTCGCTCGGCCGGCGTCGTGCCCGGCGCATGACCGGCCACGTGATCGTGGTCGGGCTCGGAGCCTTCGGCCTGCAGGTCGCGTCCGGGCTGCTGGCGGCCGGCAAGCAGGTCGTCGTGCTCGAGCGCGACGAACGCAACCGGTTCCTGGCAGAGGCGGCCGCCCTCGATCTGCCGGTCATCTTCGGGGACGCGACATCGGTGGCGGCGCTGGAGAGCGCGGGGCTGCGCGAGGCCGCGGCGATCGCCATCCTCACCAGCGACGACATGGTCAACATCGAGACCGGTATCGCGGTGAGGGACATGCTCGACGACCGCTGGACCACCGGATCGATCCCGGTGGTCATGCGGGTGTTCGACCAGTCGCTTTCCCGGACCATCGCGGCCCGATTCGGCTTCGACAACATCCAGTCGATCGAGGAGATCACGGCGCCGTGGTTCGTCGCAGCCGCCCTTGGTCTCGAGGTCACCGGCGCGTTCTCGGTCGCCGGCCAGCCTTTCACCTTGGGCCGGCTTGCCATCGCCGCCGGCGGGGCACTGGACGGCGTCGACATGCTCGGGCTCTCCGCCAACACCCGGGTGATCGCCCTGCACCGCTACGGGACGGGAGAGCTGGAGCACCCGCCGCGCCGCGGGACGCGCTTCAGCGCCGGCGACACCGCGTACATCATCGGGCCCAATGACGAGCTGATCGGCGTCCTGCGCCGCGCGACCACCGGTGCTCCCGCGGGGGCTCTGCCCGGGTGACAGCCTCTGGCCCCGGCCAGATCTCCTGCTACGACAACAAACCACCGTTGTGCCATGCCGCCCCGCCGGGAATGCAGCCGGCATGCAGCCGGCATGGAGCCGATGGCCGCGTTTCGTCGCTCTGAGCACCCTGGCGTTGCCGAGGTTTCCGTGACCTTGGTACGCGACGGGGCTCCGGTGGGAGCTCACCCGGTGGAGCTCGCCGAGTCGATCACCGCGGCGATGCTCGGTTTGCCCGGCCACCTACGGGGCAACGCCGGTTCATGGTTGCCGGCACGCCCGAGCTCCGCCGGCAGACATGGGACGCGCTGCTCCGGGCGCAGGCGCGCGTGCTGCCCCGTGTCCACCGGGCGCTGTACGTCGCCACGGGACTGTCACTGTCCGAGTACACCGTACTGGCCGAGATCGCCTGCGGCGCCGACGGTATGGCGACGATGAGCCACCTGCAGGACCGTGCCTGCATGAGTGCCGCCGGGATCACGCGGGTGGTCGGATCGCTGGAGCAGCAAGGACTTGTGTCTCGGATCCGTGACCGTGAAGACCGGCGGCTGGTGCACGCTGCGGTCACGGCCGCCGGCAGGCGACGTCACCGCGGAGCGACTGCGACCCTGGACGCCGAGCTGTCGGCGGTGCTGGACGGTCACCTCTCGAACACCGAACTTGCCTCGATGGCAAGGGTTCTGGAGAGCCTCGGCAACTCCGCCGTGTCTCAGCCACGTAAATCCGGCTGACCCCAGAGGTAACGAGTTGCTTGCTTCCGACACTTGAGCGCTGAAGCGTGTTTCTCGACCCACCGTCCGGGAAGCCCGCGCCACGTCACCGCCCAGCACCGTCCGACTTTGGCCTACGGAACCCTTCGCGAAGGGAGGTACCTGATGCGAGTGCTCGGCATCAATGCGCTCTTCCATGATCCCGCCGCGGCGCTCGTCGTAGACGGCGAGATCGTTTCTGCCGCCGAGGAGGAGCGGTTCAGTCGGCGCAAGCACGGAAAGCGTCCCGTGCCGTTCTCGGCCTGGGAGCTGCCCGAGCTCTCCGCTGCCTGGTGCCTGGAGCAGGCGGGCCTCACGGCAGCCGACCTCGATGTCGTCGCCTACTCCTTCGACCCCGCCTTGGCACGACCGGCGGAGGAGATGGGTTTGTCCGACCCGTGGGACCACCTGCGGCTGACGTACGCCGAGAAGGCACCTGGCTTCCTCGCCTCAGCGCTGCCCGGCCTGGACCCGGGCGCCGTACGGTTCGTCCCGCACCATGTCGCGCACGCGGCGTCGGCATCCCTTGCCTCGCCCCATCCGACGTCGAGCGTGCTCGTCCTCGACGGCCGAGGTGAGTCCGCCAGCCACCTGGCCGGCCACTACGAGGATGGCGAGCTGACCGTGCTGGCCAGCCAATCCCTGCCACACTCGCTCGGCCTGCTGTACGAGGAGGTCACCGAGCATCTCGGCTTCCTGCGCAGCTCGGACGAGTTCAAGGTCATGGCGCTGGCCAGCTATGGCATGCCGAGGTTCGCCCCAGAGCTGCGGGAAGCGGTCTACTCCACGGGTGACGGGGGCTTCCGCACCGAGCCCATCGAGTGGGCCTCCCTGGTCAAGCGGATCCGTCCCGGCGGTGAGTGGACGCAGGACCATGCGGACCTCGCCGCGAGCGTGCAGCAACGGCTCGAGGAGGTGCTGCTCGAGCTCACCTGCTGGCTGCACGGCTGGACCGGTGACCGCGCGCTGACGCTGGCCGGCGGGGTGGCCCTCAACTGCGTCGCCAACTCCCGGATCCTCGCCGAGAGCCCGTTCGAGAGCGTCTGGGTGCAGCCCGCCGCCGGGGACTCCGGAACAGCGCTCGGAGGTGCCCTTCACCTGGCCCGGGCCGCCGGGGACCTCACCCGGCCGATGCCCGGGGCCGACCTCGGCCGCTGCTGGACCGAGGACGAGATCGCTGCGTGGTTGACCACGGCTGCCGTACCGTTCGAGCGGCCGGACGACGTCGCAGACGTCGTGGCGCAGACGCTGGCAGAGAACGGGATCGTCGCGTGGTTCCAGGGGCGGAGCGAGTTCGGCCCTCGGGCGTTGGGGCACCGGTCGCTGTTGGCGCACCCGGGCCACGCCCGCAACCTCGAGCGCCTGAACGACGTCAAGGGTCGCGAGCAGTTCCGCCCGGTAGCCCCGATGGTCCTGGCCGAACGGGCCCGCGACATCTTCCGCAGAGGCCCGTTGCCCTCGCCGTACATGCTGTTCGTCCATGATGTGGCCCCCGAGTGGCGGGACCGGATCCCCACGGTCGTCCATGTCGACGGGACTGCCCGGGTGCAGACGGTCGACCGCCACGACGAGCCGCTCGTCGCCCGGATGCTCGACTGCTTCGAGCGTCGTACGGGGCTGCCGCTGGTGGTCAACACGAGCCTCAACACTGCCGGCCGGCCGATGGTCGACGACCCGCGAGATGCTCTGGAGTGCTTCGGTTCTGCGCCGGTCGACGTCCTCGCGATCGGCCCGTTCGTGGTGCGGCGGCCGGAGCGGGTGCCCGCATGACAGCCACACTCGACAACGCCACCATCGTCGTCCCCACCATCGGTCGGCCGAGCCTCGACGTGCTGATGGAGAGCCTCGCGAGGTCCGCGGGACCGTCCCCGGCCGAGGTCGTCGTGGTCGACGACCGCGTGTCCGGAGCACCTCCCTTGACCCTGCGGCCGCGCGTCGGTGGCGCTCCGGTACGGGTGGTCAGCTCCGCAGGGCGCGGGCCGGCCGCTGCCCGCAACACCGGCTGGCGGGCGGCCCGTACGGACTGGATCGCCTTCCTGGACGACGATGTCGTGGTCACCCCGACCTGGCGTGCCGACCTCGCAGACGACCTCGCCGGCGCAGGCACCGAGGTCGCCGGCGTCCAGGGCCTGGTCGACGTGCCGTTGCCGACGAGCCGCCGGCCGACGGACTGGGAGCGGTCGACGGCGGGCTTGTCGACCGCCCGCTGGATCACCGCCGACATGGCCTACCGCCGTCTCGTGCTGCAACAGTGCGGAGGCCTGGACGAGAGGTTTCGGCGCGCCTTCCGCGAGGACTCGGACCTCGCCCTGCGCGTGTTGCGCTCCGGCCACCGGCTGGCCAACGGCCGGCGTCGGACAACCCATCCGGTACGGCTGGTCGACCGCTGGGTCAGCGTCCGGAGCCAGGCCGGCAATGCCGACGACGTGCTCATGGCCCGGCTGCACGGCAAGGGTTGGCGGGAGGCCGCCGGAGCCCCCAAAGGCCGGCGTACCAAGCACTTCGCGATCACGGTGGCCGCCGCGACTGCGGCGGCGGCGGCGCTCGCAGGTCGGCGTTCGTTGGCTGCGTCGGCTGCAACGGCATGGTTGGCAGGCACCGCCGAGCTTGCCTCTGCTCGCATCGCTCCCGGCCCCCGGACGGCCGCGGAGGTCTGGCCGATGCTGGCCACGAGCGTGGTCATCCCGCCGGCTGCGGTGTGGCACACCCTGCGTGGCGCCGTTACCCACCGGGGGGTCGGTGCCTGGCGGGCATTGCCGGATGCCGTGCTGTTCGACCGGGACGGCACCCTGGTGGTGGACGTTCCCTACAACGCCTCACCGGAGCTCGTGGTGGCGGTGCCGGGTGCCCGAGAGTCGCTGGACCGGCTGAGAGCAGCCGGTCTGCCGGTCGGCGTCGTCACCAACCAGTCGGGAGTCGCCCGCGGCCTCCTCACCCTGACCCAGGTCGAGGCGGTCAACGCCAGGGTCGAGCAGCTGCTGGGGCCGTTCGCGGTCTGGCAGTTCTGCCCCCACGACAACGGCGACCAGTGCGCGTGCCGCAAGCCGGCTCCCGGCCTGGTCCGTGAGGCGTGCCGTGGGCTCGGCGTCGAGCCGGCCCGCACGGTTCTCGTGGGCGACATCGCCAGCGACATCGGCGCCGCGACCTCGGCGGGCGCGACCGGCATCCTCGTGCCCAACGAGGCAACGTCTCCCGAGGACGTCGCCGGCGCCGGGGTGATCGCACCGGACCTGGTCGCTGCCGTCGACCTGATCTTGAGCGGTGCCTGGTGAGCCGGCGGGTGCTGTGCGTCCGGCTGGACAACGCCGGCGACGTCCTGCTGACCGGGCCGGCGGTGCGGGCGGTCGCTGCCGCGGTGGACCACGTCTCGTTCCTGGCCGGACCGCGAGGGGCTGCGGCGGCCCGCCTGCTGCCCGGAGTCGACCGGGTGGAGGCCTGGCACTGTCCCTGGATCGACGCGGATCCCTTGCCGGTGACCGAATCCGGCATCGACGAGCTGGTGCGGCACCTGTCACGGCTGGATCTGGACGAGGCAGTCATCTTCACCTCGTTCCACCAGTCCCCGCTGCCGACGGCACTGGTCCTCCGGCAGGCCGGGGTCGGACGGATCTCGGCGATCAGTGAGGACTACCCCGGCTCCCTGCTCGAGGTGCGGCACCACGTCGACGACGACCTGCCCGAGCCGCAGCGGGCGCTGTCCCTGGCGGCGGCGGCCGGTTTCCCGCTCCCCACCGCGGACGACGGCAGGCTTCGGCTCCGCGGGCCGCTGCCCGACGTACGCCGGCTGGTCGGTGACCGGCCCTACGTCGTGCTGCACCCGGGAGCGTCTGCACCTGCCCGCAGGTGGCCGGAGATCCGTTGCCGGGAAGCCGTTGTCGCCCTGGCCGAGGAGGGCTGGCGGGTCGCCGTCACGGGCGGTCCCCGCGAGCGGGCCCTCACCCGTCGGGTCGCGGGGGGCCATGGTCTCGACCTCGGTGGCCGCACCGATCTCGCAGCAACTGCTGCGGTGCTGGCCGGTGCGGCGGCCACCGTGGTCGGCAACACCGGGCCGGCGCACCTGAGCGCGGCCGTGACGACGCCGGTCGTCTCGCTCTTCGCCCCGACCGTGCCCGCGCAGCGGTGGGCTCCGTACGGCGTGCCGCACGTGCTGCTGGGTGACCAACAGGCGGCGTGCAAGGACACCAGGGCCAGGAACTGCGTCGTACCAGGACATCCC
This sequence comes from Frankiales bacterium, assembly GCA_033851545.1. Taxonomy (GTDB): domain Bacteria; phylum Actinomycetota; class Actinomycetes; order JAWWOL01; family JAWWOL01; genus JAWWOL01. The sequence goes on from JAWWOO010000073.1 coordinate 11,319, forward strand.
TGCCTGAGCTCGGTGACGGCCCAGGACGTGGTCGAGGCTGTCCGGCAACTGGTGGGCAGGCCATGAGGGTGCTGCTCTGGCACGTGCACGGGTCCTGGACCACGGCGTTTGTCCAAGGACACCACGACTACGTCGTGCCGGTGAGCCAGGGGCGAGGGCCCGACGGTCGCGGACGTGCCCGGACCTGGAACTGGCCGACCTCCGTGGTCGAGACTCCGCTCGAGCGCTTGGCCGACGAGCCCTGCGACGTGGTCGTCCTGCAGCGGCCGGAGGACGTGGACCTGGTGCGCAGGTGGGTCCGGCTGGAGCCGGGTCGGACCGTCGCAGCGGTCTACGTGGAGCACAACACGCCGCGCGGGGACATCCCGTCGACCCGGCACCCGATGGCCGAGCGCAGCGACATCGTGGTCGCCCATGTCACGCACTTCAACGCGCTGTTCTGGGAGACGGGGCGGGCACCCAGCACCGTCATCGAGCACGGCATCGTCGACCCGGGTCAGCGGTGGTCCGGTGAGCTGGCCCGACTGGCGATCGCGGTCAACGAACCCGTGCGGCGCGGACGGGTCACCGGATCCGACCTGGTCGCCGGATTCAGCCAGCAGGCGCCGGTGGACGTCTTCGGGATGCGGCTCGCCGGTCTGCACGAGCAGTTCGGCTGCGGGCACGGGGAAGTCGTGCTCCACGAGGACCTGCCGCAGGACCGGCTGCACCAGCAGATGGCCCGCCGGCGCGTCTATGTGCACCCGATGCGCTGGACCTCCCTCGGTCTCTCGCTGATCGAGGCCATGCACCTGGGAATGCCGGTGGTCGCGCTCGGGACGACAGAGGCCTTCGAGGCCGTCCCGCAAGCCGCCGGCCGGGTCTCGACCAATGTCGCAGAGCTGCACCGAGCCGTACGGGAGCTGGTCCATGACCGCGATGCAGCGGCGGCTGCCGGCGCTGCTGCGCGGCAGGCGGCACTGGACAGGTTCGGACTCGCCCGCTTCCTGGACGACTGGGACCGACTGTTGAAGGAGGTGGCTCGATGAGGATCGCGATGGTGTCCGAGCATGCCAGTCCGCTGGCGACGATCGGCGACGTGGACTCCGGCGGGCAGAACGTCCACGTCGACGCCTTGTCGGCGGCGCTGGCAAGGGCGGGCCACGACGTGACCGTCTTCACCCGCAGGGACTCGATCGCCCTGCCGGTCCGGGTTCGGACACCGCAGGGCTACACCGTGGAGCACGTCGATGCCGGGCTGCCGGTCGAGGTGCCCAAGGACGAGCTCCTCCCGTACATGGGCGACTTCGCCGAGGTGCTCACCCGGCGGTGGCAGGAGGAGCGGTTCGACGTCGCCCACGCACACTTCTGGATGAGCGGCCTCGCCGCCGTACGGGCAGGTGGCACCGTCGGTCTGCCTGTGCTGCAGACTTTTCACGCCCTCGGCAGCGTCAAGCGGCGGCATCAGGGGCAGCACGACACCAGCCCACCGAGCCGGATCGCGACCGAGGCCCGGCTGGCCCGTTCGGTCACCCGGATCGTCGCCACCTGCTCCGACGAGGTCGCCGAGCTCGCTCTCCTCGGCGCGTGCGAGCAGCGCATCTCGGTGGTGCCGTGCGGTGTCGACCTTGACCGCTTCACTCCCGAGGGTCTTACGGCACTGCGGTCCCCGCGGCGTCGGCGGCTCCTGGTCGTGGGCCGCTTGGTGGAGCGCAAGGGCGTCGACGATGCCATTCGCGCCCTTGCGTACGTGCCGGACGCAGAGCTCGTGGTGGCCGGCGGCCCGGAAGCGCGGCATCTCGACGGCGATCCCGAGGTGCAGCGGCTGCGCAAGGTCGCCCTCCGCGCCGGCGTCGCCGACCGGGTTGTCTTGCTGGGCAAGGTTTCCCGCGATGCCATCCCGGCGCTGTTCCGCTCCGCCGACGTGGTCGTCGCGGTGCCGTGGTACGAGCCCTTCGGCATCGTGCCGCTGGAGGCCATGGCCTGCGGGCGGCCGGTCGTCGTCTCCGCGGTCGGCGGCATGCTCGACTCGGTCCTCGACGAGCGGACCGGCGTACTGGTCCGCCCGAAGCACCCGCGCCTGTTGGGAAGCCGGCTGCAGCAGCTGTTGACGGACGACGAACGGCGTGCGGCGCTGGGCGCTGCCGGAGCCCTTCGTGCCCGCACCCTCTACGGGTGGGACCGGGTCGCCGCCCTGACCAGCCAGGCCTACGCGGCGGTCTGCTACGGCTCAGTAGCCGCCGGGCAGGCGGCTCCCGGCGTGCCGCAGGAGGTGCTGCAATGAGCGAGCTCGAGCTCGCCACTCCGCGGGGTCACCGGCATGTCGCAGCCCTTTCCCTTGCACTGCAACACTTCGACCCCTGTGTCGAGACGGCCGAGCGCTGGGGTGGAGTCCTGGCCGCGGTGCTCCTGGCCGGCGGTCGATTGATCGCGGCCGGCAACGGGGGCAGCGCCGCGCAGGCGCAGCACCTGACGGCGGAGCTGGTCGGCCGCTACCGGCAGGACCGCCGGCCCTTCTCGGCGATCTGCCTCACGGCCGAGACCTCGACGCTGACGGCGATCGCCAACGACTACCCGGCGGCTGAGCTCTACGCCCGGCAGGTCGAGGCCCACGCCAGGCCCGGCGACGTCGTCGTCCTGCTGTCCACCAGCGGCCGGAGTCCCAACGTCGTCGAGGCCGCCCGCAGGGCCAAGGCGGTCGGCGCGCGGGCCTGGGCCTTCAGCGGTCCCCGCGGCAACCCGCTGGCCGATGCCTGTCATGAGGCGCTGTGCGTCGAGTCGCCGTTCACGGCGACGGTGCAGGAGCTGCATCTCGTCGCCCTGCACCTCGTCTGTGCCGCGCTCGACCATCAGCTCGAGATCCTCGCCCCCGCAGGCGATCTCAGTCGTCGCGAGAGGCTCGAGGTGGTTCGATGACGAGCCGGCTACTGGTCGTCGGGGACGCACTCCTCGACATCGACGTCGAGGGCACGTCGAGCCGGCTCTGCCCCGACGCACCGGCGCCCGTGGTCGACGTGGGCGAGGAGACGTTGCGGCCGGGTGGTGCGGCTCTGGCGGCAGTGCTCGCCGCCTCAGACGGCCACGAGGTGGTGCTGGTGACCCCGTTGGGTGACGACGCCGACGCCGGTCGGCTGGTGGCGCTGCTCGAGCCGGTGGTGCGGGTGATCGGGCTGGAGACGTCGGGCACCACGGCGGTCAAGCGGCGGGTCCGGGTCGGTGGGCAGACCCTGGCCCGTCTGGACACCGGGCAGCCGGGGCGGATCCTCGACCGGATCCCGGCCGAGGTCCTCCAGGTGGGCGCGGACGCGGTCCTGGTCTCGGACTACGGCAGGGGCGCCACGCGCCACGCAGGTGTCCGTCAGCTCCTGGCCGGGCTGGCGCCGGGCCTCCCGGTCGTCTGGGACCCGCACCCCAGGGGCGCCCCGCCTGTGCCCGGGGTCAGGCTGGCCACCCCGAACGCCGCCGAGGCGACAGCAATGGCTGCTGCTCTGCCTGGTGCCAAGGCGATCTCCAGCCGCGGGGATGACCTCGCATCGGTGGGTTGCGCCGCCGAGGCGCTGGTCGCCGCCTGGGAGGCTGGCGCTGTCGTGGTCACGATGGGGAGTCGGGGCGCGCTCCTCTCGCACGGGCATGGTGCGCCGACCGTCGTGCCCGCGGGACGCCTGGCCCACGGGGACGCTTGCGGCGCAGGCGACCGCTTCGCCTCGCGCGCGGCGACGCTGCTGGCGGAGGGCAAGGTCACCCTCGAAGCCGTCAGCGGGGCCACGGCCGCCGCGACTGCCTTCGTCGCGGCTGGGGGCGCGGCCGGCTTCTCTGCCGGGGTTCCGGCTCCCGCGTCCGACTTCGACGGCGCTGCCGCTGTGGTGACCCGGGTCCGTTCGGCCGGTGGGACGGTCGTGGCCACCGGCGGGTGCTTCGACCTCCTGCACGCCGGCCACGTCGCCTCGTTGACCGCCGCCCGGAGTCTTGGCGACTGTCTTGTCGTCTGCCTCAACAGCGACGCCTCGGTGCGGCGACTCAAGGGGCCTTCGCGGCCGGTCGTACCGCAGGCCGACCGCGTACGCGTGCTCGAGGCTCTGTCCTGCGTCGACGCCGTCGCGGTCTTCGACGAGGACTCGCCCGCCGAGCTGCTGCAGCGGCTTCAGCCGGACCTGTGGGCCAAGGGCGGCGACTACGCCGGCGTGGTGCTGCCGGAGGCGTCCGTGCTGCGCGGCTGGGGCGGCCAAGCCGTTGTCCTGCCGTATCTCGAGGGCCGGTCGACCAGCTCGATCGTCCGCGCCATGGGCAACGTCGAGCAAACGGAGGAAGTCTCGTGAGCCTGGGAACTGTCGTGGTCACCGGGGGTTCGTCCGGGCTGGGCGCAGCCGTCGTCGACGCCGTGGCCAAGCTCGGCGGTCGTCCCGTCGTGCTCGACCTGGCGGTGCCGGACAGCGGCGCCGACCACCGCGTCGTCGACCTCGGTGACAGCCGCGCCGCGGAGGCAGCGGTGCGGGAGGTGGCCGAGGAGAGCGGCGGCATCGACGCGGTCGTGACCGCAGCCGGCACCGACCGGTGCGGCCGGCTCGCCGACGTGCCGGGGGAGGCCTGGGACCGGGTGGTCCTGGTCAACCTCCTCGGCACCGCCGCGGTCGTCAGGGCGGCCCTGCCCTACCTCGAGCGCAGCTCCGGCAAGGTGGTCACCATCGCCTCGACGCTCGGCGTACGGGCCCTCAGCGACGCCACTGCCTACTGTGCGTCGAAGTTCGGGGTCGTCGGGTTCACCCGCGCGCTGATCGCCGAGACGCAGGGCCGCATCGGCGTGACCTTGCTCATCCCGGGCGGCATGCAGACGCACTTCTTCGACGACCGTGACGAGCAGTACAAGCCCGGCCCGGACGCCAGGCTGAACCGGCCCGAGGACGTCGCGGAGGTCATCACGTTCGCGCTGCAGCAACCGACCGGCTGCGAGCTGCGCGAGATCCTGGTTGCCCACAGCACCGAGAGCTCGTGGCCGTAGCCGGTTCCTCGGACGGGTCGGTCCTGGTCCTGCGCGCGCTCGGGCTGGGGGACCTGCTGACCGCCGTCCCTGCGCTGCGCGGCCTCCAGGCGGCGTTGCCGGGTCATCGACTGGTCCTGGCGGCGCCCGGCGGTCTGAGGGCGCTGGCGGCGCTGACCGAGGCCGTGGACGAGGTCTTGCCACTGGCGGGTCTGGACTCGCCGCTGGTCTGGTCCGGGCCTCCGCCTGACGTGGCGGTCAACCTGCACGGCCGCGGGCCGCAGAGCCATCGGCTGCTCCTGACCACCAAGCCGGGGTCTCTCGTCGCCTACGCGTCGCCGGAGCTCGGGACCGCGGGACCTCCCTGGCAGGAGGACGAGCACGAGGTGTTCCGCTGGTGCCGCCTGGTGGAGACCTGCCTCCGGCAACCGGTGGACCGGGACGCCCTGGACCTGGCACTGCCGTCGGCGCCGGCGATCCGTCGCGGGGCCGTCGTGGTGCATCCGGGTGCGGCGTTCGTCAGCAGGCGGTGGCCGGTGAGCAGGTTCGCGGCCGTTGCCCGCACGCTCGCGGGCGCCGGGCACGAGGTGGTGGTCACCGGATCGGCGGGCGAAGCCGGACTGGTCAGGCGGATCGTCCACCTCGCCGGGCTGGACGCAGAGGCCGATCTGTCCGGCCGGCTCGACCTCGTGGCGCTGGCTGCCCTGGTCGGTTCCTGCCGCCTGCTCATCGCCGGCGACACCGGCGTCGGCCATCTGGCCTCCGCGTACCGCCGGCCGTCGGTGCTGCTGTTCGGACCGGTGGCGCCGAGCCGGTGGGGGCCACCGGCCCGGCCGCAGCACGCGGTGCTCTGGCACGGGGACGGCACGGGAGACCCCTGGGGCTGCACGCTCGATCCGGCGTTGGACCTGATCACCGTCGACGAGGTGCTCGAGGCGGCCGAGGCACTGCTCAGCCCGGAGAGGTGAGGTGCACGACCTTGGTGGTCGACATCTCGTCCAGCAGCTCGGGGCCGTAGCCGAAGCCGGAACCACTGGCACCTCGAGGTTCTGCCGCCCCGCCGGGGGCACCGCCGAAGACCTGATTGACCTTGACGGTCCCCACCGGCAATGTCCGCCAGGCCTCCTGCGCGTGGGCCATCGACCCTGTCAGGACCGAGGCCGCCAGGCCGTACGACGAACGGCTCGCCGCTTCCAGCGCGGCTTCGAAGGACGGCACGATGCGGACCGGCGCGACCGGCCCGAACGTCTCCTCGCGCATCACCGTCATGTCGTCGGTGCACCCGGTGAGCACGGTGGCCGGGTAGAAAGTGCCTGGCCCGCCAGGGATCGAGCCACCGGTGACGGCTCGCGCACCCTGCTCGACCGCCTCCGCGACCTGGGTGTGCACAGCTCGCCGGTGCCGCTCGTCGACGAGTGGCCCCAAGGTCGTACGGTCATCCGTCCCAGGGCCGAGCACCAGCTCGCAGGCACGGCGGACCAGTGCGTCGACGAACTCCGCGGCGATGTCCTCGACGACGTAGATCCGCTCGACCGAGACGCAGATCTGGCCGGCGTTGGCGAAAGCGCCCAACGCAGCCTGCGACGCTGCCCAGACCGGATCGACGTCACAGTCGACGACGAGGGGGTCGTTTCCGCCGTTCTCGAGCAGGACCTTGGCGCCCGAGACGGCGGCGGCGGAGCGGATCGCCCGCCCGGTGGCGGAGGATCCGACGTGCGCGATGACGTCGAGCGAGCCGGCACACAGCAAGGCCCCGGTGCTGCCGTCGCCGGTGAGGACGGTCAGCACGCCGGGAGGCAGGGCTTGTGACAAGGCCTCGGCGAGGGCCAGCCCCGTGTGCGGCGTCCGCTCCGAGGGCTTGAAGACGACCGTGTTGCCGGTGACCAGCGCGGCACCGATCAGGCCACAGGGCACGGCGACCGGGTCGTTCCACGGGGTGACCACCGCGACGACCCCCCGTGGCTCGTGGACCATCAGGTCAGTACTGTCCCAGCCGCCCTGCAGCGACTTCCCCCGGTGCAGTGGACCCAGCTCTGCGTACTGCCGCAGCGTCGCGATGCCGGCGTCGACGCCGCCGCGAGCGTCGGCGAGCGGCTTGCCCATCTCCCGCGTGGTCAGCAGCGCGAGCTCGTCGGCAACCGCGGCAACCCGGTCAGCCGCGGCTGCAAGGACGACGCCCCGGGCGCCCGGTGGCGTCCGGGACCAGCCGGCAGAAGCCTTACGGGCGAGGCTGATCGCGTCGTCGACCTCTGTTGAACCGGCGACCGGAAGCACACCTACGACCGACCCGTCAGCGGGGTCGAGCACGGTCAACTCGGTCATCGGCGTCTCCGTCGGGGTGGGCGAGGCGGTCGGGATGCGCGTTTCCTCGACGCCGGGCGGTAAACCGGTTCTCGGGTGATGCCCACCTTGTTGCCGGGTGTTGCCAGCTCGTAGCCGGTCTAGGTCAACCTCCGGTGGAGGCCCGGACGGTCAAGGTGGTCGCAATGACCAGCGAGTGCGGCTCGGACCAGTTGCCGGTCAGCCGGTCCAGCAGCATCGTCGCGGCTGCCCGGCCCATCTCGTGCAGCGGCTGGCGGACACTGGTCAACCCCTGCTCGGCCGCCAGCGGGACGTCGTCGAAGCCGGCCACGGCGACATCGTCCGGGACCGTCAGCCCGGCCGCGCGCAGGGCCTCCATCGCGCCGACCGCTGAGAGGTCGTTGTGGGCGAACACCGCGTCGAAGGCGACCCCGTCGGCCATCGCCAGCTCGACGGCGGCACGCCCGGAGGCGGCGGTGAACTCGGCAGGTACGACGTACGGGCTCAGCCCCGCCTCGGCGTAGACCTGGCTGAAGCCGGCCGTCCGCTCCTGGCAGCAGCCGAACCCTTGCGGGCCCGTGACGATCAACGGACGGGTGCGGCCGCGGGAGAGCAGATGCGCTGCGAGGTCGGCAGATCCGGCCCTGTTCGTGGTCGAGACGCTGGGCAGGGTCACGCCGCCCTCGGCCTCGCGGTCGTCGATGACCACGATCGGGCGGCTGCGGGTGTGCAGGCTGCCGATGTAGTCCCTGGTGCCTTCCTGGCTGACCACCAGGATGCCGTCAAAGGTCGACGCCCGCAGGTGCTCGGAGAACCGCCGGAGCGACTCGTCGTGACGGTGACAGCTGAAGACGACCAAGCCGTAGTCCTCGGAGTCGAGGACCTCGACGGTGCCGGGCAGGACACCGGCGATCCAGGGCCATGCCAGTGAGGGGACGAGCACGCCGAGGACGCCGGTCCGGCCCCGCCCGGTCGCCACCCCGCGGGCGCTGGGCCGGTAGCCCATCTCGGTCATCGCCCGGCGCACCCGGCTGGCGGTGGCCTCGTGCAGTTCGCCGCGGCCGTTGAGCACGCGCGAAACAGTGGTCTTGCTGACCCCGGCATGCGCTGCGACATCGGTGATCGTGACGCGCAACAGTCCTCCGCTTCGGACGAGAGCACGTCTCCGCGGTCTGCTCCGGCCGACCGGCACCGGAAACTTTCCCGCATTAAATGCCGCGTCCGCAGGGGCCGTCAAGCATCGGCATTGCCGAGCTTGGTCCGCATTCGGCAATCTCGTTCCGGAACTATTCCGTGGCTCGTCGTCAGGGAGTCGGCATCCCACCGGTCACCGTGAGCGTCTCGCCGATGACGTAGCTGGACTCCTGGCTGGCCAGGAAGACGTACGGCGCGGCCAGCTCAGCCGGCTGACCCGGCCGGCCGAGGGGGGTCTGCGAACCGAACTGTTCCAGCTTGTCCATGGGCTGGCCACCGACGACCTGCAGCGGCGTCCAGACCGGGCCCGGAGCGACCACGTTGACCCGGATCCCCTTGCCGGCCAGCTGTTGGGCCAGCGCCTTGCTGAACGTGTTGATGGCCGACTTCGTGGCGGCGTAGTCGACCAGGATCGGCGAGGGCAGGTAGGCCTGCACCGACGAGGTGTTGATGACGGAGGCGCCGGGCCCAAGGTGGGCGAGCGCTGCCTTCGTCACCCAGAACAGCGCGTAGACGTTGGTCTTGAACGTCTCGTCGAACTGCTCTGTGGTGAGGTCGGTCAGCGACTCCACGGCCTGCTGCTTGCCGCCGACGTTGACCAGGATGTCGAGGCCACCCAGCTCCTCGACGGCGGTGGCCACCAGCGAGGTGCAGTAGCCCTCGTCGACCAGGTCACCCGGTACGGCGACCGCCTTGCGGCCGGCCTTCTCGATGAGGGCAACGACTTCCTGCGCGTCGGCCTCCTCGCTCGGGAGGTAGGACAGCGCGACGTCCGCACCTTCGCGGGCGTACGCGATGGCGACGGCGCGACCGATGCCGCTGTCCGCACCGGTGATGAGCGCCCGGCGTCCCTCGAGCCGGCCGGTGCCCCGATAACTGTCCTCGCCATGGTCGGGGCGCGGGTTCATCTGCTGGGCAAGGCCCGGCTCGCTCTGCTGCTGCTTGTCGAACGGTGGCTTCGGGTACTGCGTGGTCGGGTCCTGCAGGGTGTACTGGTCGTTCATGGCGACTCCTTCGGCCAGGCAGGTGATGGCCTCGTGGAGATTGCCCGCCCGCCGACGGTGTACGCCTGCCGCGACCGGCCGGATCAGGCCGGCCGGCCGCGTTCCGTACGACGGGTCAGGACGCGAGCAGTGCGCCGTGCAGTCGTGCCAGATCGTCGGACTCTGCCCGCAGCTGCGCGCCGAGCTCCTTGAAGTCGTCGAGCGCCGGGTTGACACCGGCGAGGGTGAACTCGGTCTCCACGACGGAGAGGTTGACCTGCCAGACGTCCTCGAGGATGCGCCGGATCCAGCTGGTCGAGTGGTCCCAGCCGTCCCGCGGGGTGCCGGGCGCATAGCTGCCGCCACGGACGGTCACCAGCTCGGTCGGCTTGTCCTTGAGGATCGGCCCGTCAGCGGGTCCCATCCGCGGGTCGGTGCTGAGCAGGTCGATGTAGGCCTTGAAGTGCTGCGAGACGCCGAAGTTGTACAGCGGCACGGCGAACAGGAGCGCGTCTGCACTGACCAGCTCGTCGACCAGGGTTGCGGCCAGGGCGGTCGCCGCCTTCTGCTCGTCGGTCAGCTTCTCGGTGGGGGTGTAGGGCGCGAAGACCGCGGCGGCCCAGTAGGTGGCCGGGATCGGCTCGGTGCCGAGGTGCCGGCGAACGATCGGCTCCTCGGGCCTGCCGTCGCGCCAGGACTGCTCGACCAGGTCGGCGATCTCGCGGCTGACGGAGCCATCGGTGCGGATACTGGCGTCGAGGCGGAACAGGGTCATCGTACGCTCCTACGGGCTCAGTGGCTTGTGTGAACGAGGTAACTAGGTTTTACCTAGCGACACCTTGAACGGTAGCACGAGGTACCGTGGGGTGTGTGAAGACCACCGGTGCCGAGCCCACGCGGGCCTCATGGGATCGCGCCCTCAACCAGGTCTTCGAGTTCCTCGGCAAGCGTTGGAACGGTGTGATTCTCGGGTCGCTCGTGGCCGGCCCGGCCAGCTTCTCCGGCCTCGCCCGCACCGTGGGCGGCATCAGCGACTCGGTCCTGTCCGAGCGGCTCGCCGGCTTGGTCGAGGGTGGACTGGTGGTCCGTTCGGTGTGCGCCGGCCCTCCGGTCGCCGTGATCTACGACCTCTCGGACCGTGGCAAGGCGCTCATCCCGGCCCTGACCGAGCTCACCCGCTGGGCCGAGCGCTACCCCTGCTGACTCCTCTGGCTCACCCGGGCACGCGGCGGGTCACTAGCCGGACATCGGGCGGCCGGTCGTGGGCAGCGCCTCCTCCTCCGAGGTGCCAAGGAACCGATCGACGATGGAGCCGAACTCGGCGATGTCGTACGGCTTGATCAGCACGGCGTCAGCACCCCGGCGGTGGAGGTCGACGACGTCGATCTGAGGGTCCCCCGTGACGATCACCATCGGCGTCGTCGCCGTGCCGGGGTTTGCCCGCAGGAACTTGAGGATCTCCAGTCCGCTGCCCGGCCGAAGATGCAGGTCGATGAGGACGAGTGACGGCGACAGCTCCTCGGCAAGGGCGATGCCCGGAGCAGTCCCGGCGCTCACGTGCAGGGTGATGCCACGCAGGGCGAGGAGCGTACGGACGAGGGCGATGTTGGAAGCATCGTCCTCGAAGTACCAAGCCGTCACTGGCACCGTTGCCCCCTTGTGGCTCAAGCTGTGGCTCAAGTTGTGGCTCAAGCGGGTGAGCCGGTGGCTCCGAAGGTGTCGATCAGGGCCAGCAGACGTCTCCCGGCTTGGGCTACCTCCTCAAGCTCCTCGCGCTGCTGTTGGTTCAGCTCGCTCAGCGCGAGGAGCTGGGCGAACCCCAGAACCGCGTTCAGTGGAGTTCGCAGGTCGTGGCTCAGTCGCCCGCGCGCGTCCTCGTCGTCCCCTGGGACCTGGCCGGTGAGTGGCTCGGCTGACAACTGGTGGGAAATGCTGACCAGAAACTGGCTCGCATTCACGCTCGTCCAGCCCCAGCGGGTGCGTAGCTGTGACACGGCACCGTCAGGACCGAGGAGGCGCCAGTCCACGGTCGGCGGCGGAGCCTCACCCGGGCCGAGGCGGTGTGCTTCGGTGACCGCATCGCGGTCCTCAGGATGGGAGTAGGCCAAGAATGGGTCCACGTCGCTCGGCCATTGAGCCCTCGGCCGGCCGATCAGCTCCTCGCAGGCGCGGCTCGCGTACAGGTAGCCCGGTTGCCCGGCTTGGCGGACGGTCACCGCCAGGTCGAGGTCCTCCACCAGTCGGTGAGCCGCCGGAGCAACCACGTCGTCGAGCCGACTCATTTCAGCATGCTGTCCAGCTCCTGCGGCCTTCCGAGAAAGTATCCTTGCACCCAGGGCACGCCCAATTTGCCGAGCGTTTCCAGCTCCGCTTCGGTTTCCACGCCCTCGGCGATGATCTGGGCTCCCACGTCGCCGGCGAATGCGACCAGTGCGGCCGCCAGGGCACGCCGGGACACGTCGTGGTCGATGTCGCGGGTCAGCGAGATGTCCAGCTTGATGACGTCGGGCTGCAGCCCGAGCAGGTGGCGGAATCCCGCGTATCCGGCACCGGTGTCATCGAGCGCCACCCGGATTCCGTGCTCGCGCAGCTGTGCCAGGGCGCTCACGACGGCACTGTAGTCCTCGATGGGAACATGCTCGGTCAGCTCGAGAACAACCCGGCGGCAGTCGGCACCGGAAAGTACGTCGGTGAGCACCCCGGACATGACGGTCGCCGGAGATACGTTGATCGCCAGGAACAGCGGTGCCGGCAGGCGCGGGAGTGCACGCAGAGCCGCCGCGACGGCGACCATCTCCAGCTCGGGGCCCAGGCCGACAGCCTGTGCGTCCGCGAACCACAGTTCCGGGCCACGTATCGGGCCGGCGCTGAACCGGGCGAGGGCTTCGCAGCCGACCATCGTGCCGAAGCCGACCTCGCGGACCGGCTGAAACTGCACGGAAAGGCCCTCACCGGCCAGCACCGGATCGAGACGGTCGATGATGGTCTGTCGAGCCTCCTCCTCGGAGGCCGCCCGTCGTTGGTAGTCACCGATCTGTCGTCGTAGCTGCAGGTTGTGGTGCCGCAGGGTCGTGTGCAACGACCTGGTCTCGAGCAGGTTGCGCACCCTGAGACACACTTCGGTCATGTCGAAAGGCTTGGTGAGGAAGTCACGGGCGCCGAGGTTCAAGGCGCGGGTGATGGCCTGCTGGGAGGTGTCGGCGGTCAACACGAGCACCGGAAGATAGGCGCCGGCGGCGCGCTGCCTCAGCCGGGTGAGCAGCTCGTAGCCGTCCACTCCCGGCATATGCAGATCCAGCAGAACCAGATCGGGATCGGAGTCGGCCACGGCCTCCAGGACATCGTGGGAATTAGTCACGGTATAGGTGGAGCGGAGCCCCTCCGCCAGCAGCATCCTGGTGAGCAATGCCACGTTGGCCGGTTCGTCGTCGACGATCAGCACCCGGCATGCGGAGAATTGTTCAAGCACCCGGGGCGCTTGCGCCTTGACATCTTCTGGTGTCACGTCACCGCCCCCCGTCACGGCCATGGTCAACTCGGTGCGCAGCCAGTCGGGCTCCGGGCCAGGCTCGCAGTCGCAGGAACCCGCCGGCGCCTGTGGCTGACAGTAGATCGTTCCCGTTGCTCCGTACCGGTCTTTGCAGAAAACCACTTCGGAAGATCTTTTGTGAACGTCGATCGTTACCAATGACGTTGCGTTAGGCTCCGGTCGCACGAAGTGCCGACGTGCGATCAACGGGTTGCAGCGTTGCCGACGCGGCTCGTCCGGAGGCGACCAGCGTCAGGCCGTGAGGCGCGCCCGGTGGGGCCGGCCGAATCGCCGTGCCACGCGTTTCGGCAGCCTCGCGAACAGCAGGTTTCGGGCACTGATCGCGACGCAGGCCCCGCCGTTGACGAAGGCGGCGAGGATGTCGGAAGGATGGTGCATCCCGCGGTAGAGCCGGGCCGTCGCAACGCACAGGGGGATCATGAGCAGGAGTCCAACAACCGGCCAGCGAGCCCAGTTTTTCCTTGTGTGCCAGGCGATCACGATGGCGATGCCGACGTAGAGCGCGGTCGCGGCGCCAGTATGCCCGGAGGGATAGCTGGCCGTAGGCGGTGAGACGTCGAGCTTGGGCACCTGCGGGCGGGGCCGATCCACGAGCAGCGTGGTGAGGAGGAAAACCAGTGCCTGCGCCGAGACGGCAAGCACCAGGAAGAGGGACTCGCGCCAGCGGTGGAAGACCAGGCGGAAGGCCCCGGCGACCACCGCCAGCACGGCGATGACCACCCCCGTGGAGCCGACGATGGAGAAGAAGCCGCTCACGTCCTCGCCGAGGGGGCTCCGGTGCTGCGCCAGTGTGCGGTCGATGCCGTCCTCGGCGGAGAACGGATAGCTGTGCAGCCACACCTTCGTGATCAGCAGTCCGAGCCCTGCCACCAGGGCGAGGTCGGCGGCGAGCAGGGCGGCGATGCGCGCGGCGATCCGGCTGGTCTGGTGACGGTTGCCGCTTTCCCGGTCGTCAGCCACTGTGCACGTCCTTCCTCGTCCGGTCGGCGAGGCGTTCCGACCCGGCCGGGTCAAGGCCCCCGCCGAGGTGGCGGCGCCGGCCGACCCCGAATGCGGTGGCCGTACCGACCAGGAGCGCTCCGGCGGCGAACCAGCCGGCCAGGACGTCGCTGACGAAGTGCACGCCGAGGGCGACGCGGTCGAACCCGGTGAGGAGCACCAGAGCCACGGCCACGATCCAGGCGACGACCCGCCATCCGCGGTTCAGTACGGGCAGCAGGATCATCAGCAGAATTGCGGCCCCCAGGAAGGAGCCGAGTGCATGCCCTGAGGGAAAGCTGTAGCTGCCGGCGGCCGCGACCGGGTCGGCGAAGGTCGGCCGGGCCCGGTGGACAACCTGCTTGAGCATCGCCCCGAGCAACCCGCCGGCGGCCACGGTGACCACTGCCCAGATGGCGAGGCGGTGCGAGCGGGCCCGCCACAGGCCCAGCGCTGCCAGCACGACGGCGAGCCGGAAGACGTTGGGGTTCAGGACGTTCTGCAGCACCTTGAGTGCATCGACGCCGCCGGGATGGGCCAGTGCCCAGCGGTTGAGGTCGTCGGCGACGTTGCGGTCGAGACGCTCCAGGCCCTCGTACCTGCCCTCGACGAGCAGCAGGACGAGCAGGAAGGGGATGACGGCGGCGGCAGCCAGCCCGGCCCCCGCGAGGAGTCGGGCGGCCAACCGCACCTCGGGCGGCGCGGGCTTGTCGAGGCCGGGCGCCACAGCACTCACCTCCGAGCCAGTCACCGGGGCCGGCGAGCCGGCCGACCTGCCCAGCAGGGTGCCTCGGACGGGTCCGGGTCAAACGCCTGAGCCCTCGCGACCGAACGAGAGAAGGGCGGCGAGAGCCAGCCGGGTCAGCAACGCCTCGGCGGTGGGACGGGCCAGCTGGTCGGCACTGTAGGGCGTCGAGTTCAACAGCCCGAAGGTGGCGTGGATCGACGCCCGGGCAAGGTCCTCATCGGTGCCTGGGTGGGCAGCCGCCACCTGCTGGACCCACAGCTCGACATACTGGCGCTGCAGCCGCCGGACCCGGTGCTGGTCGGACTTGGACATGCTGGCGAAGTCGCGGTCCTGCACGCGGATCAGGTCGGGGCGGCTGAGGGCGAACTCGACGTGCCACCGTACAAGCCGCTCCAGCGCATCTGACGGCCCGTCGGACTCGTCGACGCAGGCCGCCCCACCGGCCAGCAACCGTTCGCTGATGTCGGCGAGCAGGGCGCCGAGCAGAGCCTGCTTGCTGGGAAAATGCCGGTAGAGGGCGGGGCCGGTGACGCCCGCGGCGGCGCCGAGGTCTCCGACGCTCATGCCGTGGAAGCCGCGGGTGGCCATGAGTGGCGCGGCCAGGTCGAGGAGCTGGCGCCGGCGATCCATCGTCACTTCTGTCACTCCTGGAGAATAGCCGCCTCTGGACGAGTGAGTAAATGACCGTTAACGTGTTGTTAACGATCGTTCACTCAGGAACTTTTGGTGGGAGCGGGCATGATCGACCATCGACTGACAGACGAGCAGGAACAGCTCCGCAAGATCGTGGAGCAGTTCGCGCGCGAGGTCGTCGCACCCGCGGCCGCCGGGCATGACGCGGCCAAGACCTTTCCCTACGACGTGGTCGGGCAGATGGCCGCGATGGGCCTCTTCGGGCTGCCGTTCCCCGAGGAGTACGGCGGCATGGGCGGTGACTTCTTCACGCTGTGCCTGGCCATCGAGGAGCTGGCGCGGGCCGACTCCAGCGTGGCCATCACGCTGGAGGCAGCCGTCAGCCTCGGCGCGATGCCGATCTTCCGCTCGGGCTCCGAGGCGCAGCGCCAGGAGTGGTTGCCCCAGCTGACGGCCGGCCGGTCGCTGGGAGCCTTCGGCCTCACCGAGCCGGGCGGCGGCAGCGACGCGGGGGCGACCATCACCAAGGCCGCACTCAGCGACGGTTCCTGGACCATCAACGGCACCAAGGCCTTCATCACCAACTCGGGGACGGACATCACGTCAGTGGTCACGACGTTGTGCGTCACCGGAGTCAAGGCCGACGGTCGCAAGGAGCTCTCGTCGATCCTGGTCCCGTTGCCCCACTCAGGCGTCACGGTCGGGCCCCCGTACGACAAGGTGGGCTGGCACGCTTCGGACACGCACGAGATCGCGTACGCGGACGTGGTGGTGCCCGAGGAGAACCTGCTCGGCGAACGTGGCCGCGGTTATGCCAACTTCCTGCAGACCCTCGACGAGGGGCGCATCGCAATCTCCGCGCTCGCGGTCGGGCTGGCTCAGGCGTGCGTCGACGAAAGCGTCCGGTATGCGAACACCCGGGAGGCCTTCGGTGGCCCGATCGGGCGCAACCAGGCCGTGGCCTTCATGATCGCCGACATGGAGGCCCGGACGCACGTTGCCCGCGCGGCCTACTACGACGCGGCCTCGAGGATGCTCCGCGGGGAGCCGTTCAAGAAGCAGGCAGCCATCGCCAAGCTGGTGTCCAGCGCGACGGCGGTCGACAACGCACGGGCAGCTACGCAGGTGTTCGGCGGCTACGGGTTCATGAACGAGTTCCCGGTCGCCAGGCATTGGCGGGACGCCAAGATCCTCGAGATCGGCGAAGGCACCAGCGAGGTGCAGCGCATGCTGATCGCGCGCGAGCTCGGCCTGTGAACGCTCCGGCGCTCGGCACCCGGCTCAAGCCCAGCTCCGCTGAGGCTGCGGAGAACCGTGACCACCACCAGGGGCTCGCCGCCGAACTGAAAACCCGGCTGGCCAAGGCTTCCCTGGGTGGATCGGAGCGGGCGCGAGCCAGGCACGTCGAGCGGGGCAAGCTGCTGCCCAGGGACAGGGTGACGACGCTGCTCGACCCCGGCGCGTCGTTCCTCGAGCTCTCGCCGCTGGCCGCCAACGGCTTGTACGGGGACGAGGCCCCTGGGGCCGGCCTGATCGCCGGCATCGGCCGGGTCAGTGGCCGAGACTGCGTGATCGCTGCCAACGACGCGACGGTCAAGGGCGGCACCTACTATCCGATGACGGTCAAGAAGCACCTGCGGGCACAGGAGATCGCGGCGGCTGACCGGCTGCCCTGCCTCTACCTCGTCGACTCCGGGGGGGCCTTCCTGCCGCGGCAGGACGAGGTCTTCCCCGATCGTGACCACTTCGGCCGGATCTTCTACAACCAGGCCAACATGTCAGCGGCCGGCATCCCGCAACTCGCGGCCGTTCTCGGCTCGTGCACTGCCGGCGGCGCCTACGTGCCGGCGATGAGCGACGAGTCGATCATCGTCAAGGACCAGGCCACCATCTTTCTCGCCGGGCCGCCGCTGGTGAAGGCCGCCACCGGCGAACTGGTCACCGCAGAGGACCTGGGCGGCGGCTTGCTCCACGCCAAGATCTCAGGCGTCGTCGATCATCTGGCAGCAGACGACACGCATGCGCTGATGATCCTGCGATCGATCGTTTCCGGTCTCTCGTCGCCACAGACGCCCGCCTGGGAGATGCGTGAGCCCGAGAAGCCCGCCGTCGATCCAGAAGACCTCTATGCCGTCGTACCAGCCAATCCGCGCAGGCTGTACGACGTCCGCGAGGTGATCGCGAGGATCGTCGACGGCAGCCGGTTCCTGGAGTTCAAGGCGGAGTACGGGAAGACGTTGGTGACCGGGACCGCCCACATCGACGGGCACCCGGTCGGCATCATCGCCAACCACGGCGTGCTCTTCTCCGAGTCGGCGCTCAAGGGAGCCCACTTCGTCGAGCTCTGCGACTCCCGGGGCATCCCCTTGGTGTTCCTGCAGAACATCACCGGCTTCATGGTCGGTCGCGAGGCCGAGGCCGGCGGGATCGCCAAGAACGGCGCCAAGATGGTGACCGCGGTCGCCACCGCCCGAGTGCCCAAGTTCACCATCGTCATCGGTGGTTCGTACGGGGCCGGCAACTACTCGATGTGCGGCCGGGCCTACTCGCCACGGTTCCTGTGGATGTGGCCCAACGCCCGCATCTCGGTGATGGGCGGCGAGCAGGCGGCGTCCGTGCTCGCCACCGTCAACCGCGAGCAGCTGGAGGCACGCGGGCTCGAGTGGTCGGCCGAGGACGAAGCGGCGTTCCGCGAGCCGATCCGTGACCAGTACGAGCACCAGGGCAGCCCCTACTACTCGACCGCCCGACTCTGGGACGACGGCGTCATCGACCCGGCCGACACCCGCAGCGTGCTCAGCCAGGCTCTCGGCGTCGCCTCGATGACACCGCTGCCGCCTGTCCGCCACGGCCTCTTCCGGATGTAGGCGGCATGATCTCGATACCTGCGGTTGAGATGGCCGGACTCCCGGACCGGGTGACGGTGTACGAGGTCGGCGCCCGTGACGGCTTGCAGAACGAGTCGGTCGTGCTGCCGGTGTCGGTCAAGGAGGAGTTCATCCGGCGGTTGTCCCGCAGTGGCCTCGGCGTGATCGAGGCGACCAGCCTGGTCCGGCCCGACCGGGTCCCCGCGCTCGCCGACGCGGAGGAGCTGCTCGGCCTGCTGGATCTGTCGGGACCGGTCCGGCACCCGGTCCTCGTGCCGAACGAGCGCGGCCTCGACCGGGCGTTTTCCCTTGGTGTGCAAGAGATTGCGGTCTTCGCCAGCGCGACCGAGACGTTCGCCCAACGCAACCTCGGCCGGGGTCTCGAGGAGTCGCTGGCCATGTTCGAGCCGGTGGTCGGTCGGGCGAAACAGGCTGGGCTGCGGGTGCGTGCCTACGTCTCGATGTGCTGGGCGGATCCCTGGGAGGGCCCGGTGGACCCGTACGCCGTGGTGTCGGTCGCCACGCGGTTGCGCGAGATGGGCAGCGACGAGATCTCGCTCGGCGACACGATCGGAGTCGCGACCCCTGGCGCCGTGGTCCGGCTGCTCGACCTGATGTTCGCAGCTGACCTGCCGGCCGAGCTGCTCGCCGTGCACTTCCACGACACCTATGGGCAGGCGCTGGCAAACACCCTGACAGCGTTGAGATCCGGCATCACGACGGTCGACTCGTCCGCCGGCGGGCTCGGCGGCTGTCCGTTCGCCAAGAGCGCGACCGGCAACCTCGCGACCGAGGACCTGGTCTGGATGCTGAACGGCCTGGGCATCAATACCGGCGTCGACCTGACCGAGCTGGTCAGGTGCAGCGTCTGGATGGCCGAACAGCTTGGCCGACCCAGCCCATCGGCGGTCGTGCGCGCCCTGGCAGCGGAGGTGGCGGATGCCTGATCTCGTGGTGCAGCGTGCGGGCGGCGTCCTGCGGCTCACCATCGACCGACCGGAGAAGCGCAACGCACTCAGCGACGAGGTGGCGAGCGCGATCTGCGCCGAGCTCGACGACGTCGCTGACCTTCGCGTGGTGCTGCTGGCCTCCACCGGCGACCGGGTCTTCTGCGCCGGCGCCGACCTCGCGGTGATGTCCGGTGCCGAGGCGCACCAGGGTCGCGGCGGGGTGCGGCGGGTGGCCGAGGCGATGCGGGCGTGTCCCGTACCGGTTGTCGTACGGGTCCAAGGTCTCTGCCTGGCCGGCGGCGTCGGGGTGATCCTCGGGGCCGACATCGTGGTGGCGGCGCAGAGTGCCGCGTTCGGGCTGCCGGAGATCGACCGGGGGTTGTGGCCGTTCATGGTGAGCGTCCTGCTGGCGCAGCACGTCTCGCCCAAGGTCGCGATGGACCTGATGCTCACCGGCCGCCGCTTCGACGCCGCCGAGGCGCTCTCGATCGGGCTGCTGTCGCGTGTCGTCCCCGACGGCGCCCTCGACGACGAGGTCGAGGCGCTGGTCGCCACCCTCGCGGCCGCGGCCCCTCTGGCCGTGCGCGCGGGTAAGGCGGCGTTCCTCAGCCTCCTCGACACCGGGGACACCCTCGAGCAGATGCAGCAGCGGCTGACCGCGCTCACCGAGACCGCCGACGTCGCCGAGGGGCTCGCTGCCTTCCGCGAGCGCCGTCCCCCGCAGTGGCAGGGCCGCTAACTCTGCTGCAGTACTGCAGATCGTGCGCGTGGGCGCCCGGTGTGCAGTACTGCGGCCAGAGCTTCGCCCGACAGTGATCGCTCACGCGTTGACCCGTCAGTAGTCATCCGGCGGCAGCGGTTTGCCGTGAGCGGGGGCGGTTTCGTGGCCGTGCTGGAGCAGCGGCAGGATGCGCGGCGCGATCCGCTGCTTGAGCGCGATCTCCGTGCGGGTCCGGACGACCCCCGGCACCGCGAGCACCCGCTGCAGGATGTCCTCGAGGTGGGCGTTGTCGTGGGCGACCGCCCGGCACACCATGTCTGCCTCGCCGGTGGTGGTGAACGCCTCCAGCACCTCGGGAACGTCGCGCAGCCGCTCCACCACGACGTCGAGCTTGCCCTGGGCCAGATGCAGGTGGATGTAGGCATTCACGGAGAAGCCGAGAGCGCCCGGCCGGAGCGTCGGCGCATAGGTCGCGATGACGTCGTTGCGCTCGAGCCGGGTGAGCCGCGCCTGGACCGTGCCGCGGGCCACGCCGAGCACCCGCGCGTACTCCCGGGTGCCCGCTCGCGGCTCCTCGATCAGCATCCGCAGCAGGGACAGGTCGAGCTCGTCGGGCTGCATGTTCCGTTGGCTCCTCGCGAGGATGACGCCGGGACCCTGACTGGGCCATTGGCCCATGATCTCGCCTTCACTGTAGATCCGTGGCTCGGATTTTCCTACATTCAGAGCCACCGGATCAGAGAGGCGCCGATGACTCTCCTGACAACCGCTGATACCTCGGCGGGTTTCTCGCTCGAAGACCGCTACCGCAAGACCGAGGGCACGATCTACGTCACCGGCATCCAGGCGCTGGTGCGCACGATCCTCGACCGGGCCCGGATCGACCGAGCCCTCGGCGCCGATCACGCCACGTTCGTGTCCGGGTACGAGGGCTCGCCGCTGGCCGGGCTCGACATGGAGCTCGAGCGGCACGCGGACCTGCTCCGTGAGCACTGCGTCACGCATCTGCCGGCTCTCAACGAGGAGCTGGCCGCGACGGCCGTCTTCGGCAGCCAGCTGGCCGGCTCGGTGGCAGATCTGCGCTACTCCGGCGTGACCGGCTTCTGGTACGGCAAGGCGCCCGGTCTCGACCGGGCCACTGACGCCTTCCGGCACGCCAACATGGGAGGCACCGACGGCAACGGCGGCGCGGTCGCGTTCGTGGGTGACGACCCGGCCGCGAAGTCCTCCAGCATTCCCTGCTCGTCGGAGTTCGCCCTCGCCGACCTGGTGATGCCGACCTTCTTCCCCGCAGACCCGGGCGAGGTCCTGCTGCACGGCCTGCACGCGGTCGAGCTGTCACGGGCGAGCGGCCTGTGGTCCGCTGTCAAGGTGAACACCGTCGTCGCCGACGGGGCCTCCACGGCGACCGACCCGCACTGGGTCGCACCGGACCTGTCCGACCTGCCTGGCGGGCTCGTGGCCTACGGGCACAAGCCGAGCGCCCACCTGCTCCTCACCAAGCTCGCCGAGCTCGAGCAGAGCATGCACCGCACCCGGCTGCCGATCGCGCTCGAGTACATCCGGCGCAGCGGCCTCAACCGCATCTCCGGGGCCCACGACGCGCACCTCGGCATCGCAGCCTCCGGCTCGACCTACCTCGCCGTACGGCAGGCACTGGCGATCCTCGGTCTCGACGACGAGGCGCTCGACCAGCGGGGCATCCGGTTGCTCAAGCTCGGCGTGATCTTCCCGCTGGAGCCGTCGGTGGTCATCGACTTCGCCACGGGCCTCGAGCAGATCGTCGTCGTCGAGGACAAGCGCTCGTTCATCGAGGACGCAGTGAAGTCCATCCTGTACGGGCGGGCCGACATGCCGGCCGTACAAGGCAAGCGCAACGCGGACGGCACCCAGCTGTTCAGCGGTCTCAGTGAGCTGGACAGCGATGCGGTGGCCACGGCGCTCGCCCCGCTCCTGGCCCGGGCCGGCGTCCCGGTGGTGGCCCCGCCCCGGCCGCGGACCTATCTGCCGCTCGCCGGATCGCCGCGCCAGCCGTTCTTCTGCTCCGGCTGTCCGCACAACTCGTCGACGCAGGTCGTGCCCGGCAGCCTGGTCGGCGGCGGCATCGGCTGCCACACCATGTTGCTGCTGATGCCAGGCGAGCGGACCGGCGAGATCACCGGGATCACCCAGATGGGCGGCGAGGGCGGCCACTGGATCGGCATGGCGCCGTTCGTGACCCAGCGGCACCTGGTGCAGAACCTCGGAGACGGTACGTTCGCCCACTCCGGCAGCCTCGCCGTGCGGGCAGCCGTGGCGGCCGGCGCCAACGTGACCTTCAAGCTGCTGCGCAACTCCGCCGTCGCGATGACCGGAGGTCAGCAACCGGTCGGAGAGCGCACCTTGGCCCAGCTGGTCGCGCTGCTCAGGGCCGAGGGCGTCGCCAAGATCATCGTCACGACCGACGACACCGCCGCCGTACGCCGCCAGCTGGGGCGCGGTGAGGACGTCCGGCACCGCGACCAGCTGCTCGAGGCGCAGAGCGAGCTGGCCGCGGTGCCCGGCGTGACCGTACTCATCCACGACCAGGAGTGCGCGGCCGAGAAACGACGCAAGCGGCGCAGGGGCAAGATGGCGACTCCGGCGCAGCGGGTGCTCATCAACGAACGGGTCTGCGAGGGCTGCGGCGACTGCGGCAAGAAGTCGAACTGCCTGTCGGTGCACCCGGTGGACACGGAGTTCGGCCGCAAGACCACCATCGACCAGTCCTCGTGCAACCTCGACTTCTCCTGCCTGTCAGGGGACTGCCCGTCCTTCCTCACCGTCGTCCCAGGGACCAGGACCGGGTCACAGACCACCTCGGTGGCCGAGCCGGCCGAGCCGCAGCTGGTGGTGTCCGCCGATCAGTTCTCCATGCGGATCGTCGGCATCGGCGGCACCGGTGTCGTCACCCTCGCGCAGATCATCGCGACCGCCGCCGCCATCGAAGGCAGGCACGTACGGTCCCTCGACCAGACCGGGTTGGCCCAGAAGGGCGGTGCCGTCGTCTCCGACCTCAGCATCAGGGCCACGCCGTGGGAAGGCTCCGCCAAGCTCGCGTACGGGACCTGCGACCTCTACCTCGCCGCCGACCTGCTCGCCGGGACCGACCCGGTCAACCTCCGGGTGGCGGACCCTGCGCGCACCGTGGGGATCGCGTCGACCACCCAGACCCCGACGGGTGCCGTGGTGACCGACGTCGCGGCGACCGCCCCGGACGGGCGGCAGCAGATCGAGCGCCTGCAGCTGGCGACCCGGCAGGCGTACGGGATCGACGCCGCCGCTCTCGCCGTCAGCCTGCTCGGCGACGAGCAGTACGCCAACGTGATGCTGCTGGGGGCGGCCTACCAGGCCGGCGCCGTTCCGGTCGGCGCCCACACCATCGAGGCCGCGATCCAGCTCAACGGCATCGCCGTCGAGGCGAACATCGCGGCGTTCCGGCACGGGCGCAACGCGGTGGCGAACGGGACGGAAGCCGTTGCAGCACCGGCACAGTCCCTCGACGACCTGCTGAGCACCCGCGCTGCCGACCTGGTCGCCTACCAGAACCCGGCCTACGCCCAGCGCTACCTCACCACGGTCGAGCGGGTGCGGGCGTACGAGGCGGACCTGCTCGGCGGCACGGCGGTCGCCGAGGCGGTCGCGCGCTACCTCTACAAGCTGATGGCCTACAAGGACGAGTACGAGGTCGCCCGGCTCAGCCTCGCGCCGGCGCTCACCGACACGATCGAGGAACAGTTCGGCAAGGGAGCGCGGTACGCGTACCGGCTGCATCCTCCGGTCCTGCGCGCGCTCGGGGTGAAACACAAGATCAGCCTCGGTCCGTGGTTCAGGCCGGCCTTCCACGTCCTGTTCGGCATGCGCCGGCTCCGGGGCACGCCGTTCGACCCGTTCGGCCGCACCGAGGTCAGGCGGGTGGAGCGCGCGCTCATCCGTGACTACCTGCAGCTCGTCGACGAGGTGCTGGCGGGACTCAGCCCGAACAACCAGGGCCTCGCCATCGAGCTGCTCGAGCTGCCCGACCTGGTGCGGGGATACGAGCAGATCAAGCTCGACAACGTCGAGATCTTCCACGCCCGCAAGGGAGAGCTGCTCGAGCAGTTCCTGCAGTCGGCCTGACGTGGCAGTCGACCGAGACCTGCCGACGGCGGAGGCCCGCGAGCTCATCGAGCTGACCCGCGAGATCGCCGATCGCGAGCTGGCGCCGCGTGCGGCAGAGTACGAGGAGGCGGAGCGCTTCCCCCGGGACATCTTCGCGCTGCTGGGAAAGGCCGACCTGATGTCCCTGCCGATCGCCGAGGAGTACGGCGGCGGGGGGCAGTCGTACGAGGTCTATCTGCAGGTCCTCGAGGAGATCGCGGCGCGTTGGACCAGCGTGGCGTTGGGCATCAGCGTGCACACTCTGTCCTGTCATCCGATCCTGGCATTTGGCACCGACCGGCAACGAGAGTCGCTGGCCGTACGGATATCAGCCGGCGACCTGCTCGGCGCTTACTGCTTGTCGGAGGCGCACGCGGGGTCCGATCCGGGCGCGATGCGGTGTGCCGCCACGCGGACCGAGGAGGGGTGGGTCGCGCATGGCAGCAAGGCGTGGATCAGCCACGGCGGCCACGCCGATTTCTACACGACCTTTCTGCGCACGGCCCCCGATCGGACCGGCGGCATCTCCTGCTTCCACGTCCCGGCCGACACTGCGGGACTGACGGCCGGCCCGCCCGAGCGCAAGATGGGGATGACGGCATCCGCGACGACCACGATGAACTTCGATGACGCCGTGCTGCCGTACGACGCCCTGATCGGGGAGGTCGGCCAAGGAATGCCGATCGCCTTGTCCGCCCTCGATGCCGGTCGCCTTGGAGTTGCGGCGATCGCCGTCGGCCTCAGCCAGGCGGCTCTCGACTACGCCGTCGACTATGCCTGCCAGCGCGAGACTTTCGGTTCACCGATCATCGATCACCAGGGTGTCGCGTTCATGCTCGCTGACATGGACGCCGCCGTCGAGGCAGCCCGCGCGACCTACCTGGTGGCCGCCCGTCGCAAGGACCGCCGGCAGCCGTACACCCGCCAGGCCAGCATCGCCAAGCTGGTCGCCACCGACACGGCCATGAAGGTGACCACCGACGCGGTGCAGGTCCTCGGTGGCGCAGGCTACGTGCGTGACCATCCCGTCGAGCGCTACATGCGCGAGGCCAAGGTCATGCAGATCTTCGAGGGGACCAACCAGATCCAGCGCATGGTGATCGGCCGGCATCTCCAGCGTTCCCAGGCAAAGGGCTAGCCGTGGAGTGGGACGGGTCCACCGTGCTGGTCACCGGCGGCGCCTCCGGCCTCGGCCGGGCCGTGGCGACGGCGATGTCACGGGCCGGCGCTTCGGTGGTCATCGCCGACCTGCCGCAGTCAGAGGGCGCGGTCACCGCCAAGGCGCTCGGAGAGCGGGTGCGTTTCGTCCCGACCGACGTCACCGACCCCGAGCAGGTACGGGCCGCCGTCGCCGATGCCGCCAGCGGATCGCCTCTGCGGGCGGCAATCTGCTGCGCCGGGGTGGCCACACCGGGACGCATCCTTGGTAAGAAGGGGACGCTGACGACCGCCGACTTCGCCCGCGTCGTGCAGGTCAACCTGGTCGGCACCTTCACCGTGCTGAGCCTTGCCGCCGAGGCAATGGCGGCCAACGAGCCCCTTGACGGCGACCGCGGCGTCATCGTCTGCACCGCCTCGATCGCCGCCTTCGACGGGCAGATCGGCCAGGCGGCCTACGCAGCCAGCAAGGGTGGCATTGTCTCGCTCACCTTGTCGGCAGCCCGTGACCTGGCCGACCATGCGATCCGCGTCGTCACGATCGCGCCTGGCCTGTTCGACACGCCTCTCCTTGCGGGGCTGCCCGAAGCGGCCCGGGTCTCGTTGGCTCAGACCGTGCCGCACCCGCCACGGCTGGGGGATCCCACTGAGTTCGCCGCACTCGTGCTGCACATCCTCGACAACCGGATGCTCAACGGCGAGGTCATCCGGCTCGACGGCGCACTGCGGATGCCACCGGCCTGACTCCGCCGGCGGACCGGGTCAGGGGCTCAGCAGGCTCATCTCGAAGCTGTAACGGCTCGCCGCGTACACGTGCGTGCCGTATTCGACGGCGATGCCATGGTCGTCGTACGCCGTGCGGGTCATCGTGAGCAGTGCCGCACCCTTGACCTCGTCGAGCAGCCTGGCCTCGCTCGCGGTCGCGTTGCGCGCACCGATCGTCTGGCTGGCGCTGTGCAGCAGGATTCCCGCACTGCGGAACAGCCGGTACAGGCCGGTCGAGGTGAACTGCTCGGCGGTCGCGTCGATGAGGCCGTCGGGGACGTAGTTGGTCATCTTCGCGATGGGCCTACCGCGGGCCGAGCGCAGCCGCTCGACACGCAGCACCGGAGTGTTGTCTTCGATGGCCAAAGCAGCGGCGACCGCCGTCGACGCCGGCACCGTCCCGAAGGAGAGCACGACCGTGGTCGGCGCCTGGTCGTCGGCCTGTAGGTCGTCGTACAAGCTGGTCAGCTGGAGGGACCGGCGGACCTTGGGCTGGACGACACGGGTACCCACGCCGCGACGGCGGACGATCAGCCCCTTGTCGACGAGATACTGCATCGCACGACGCATCGTGGGGCGCGACAGCCCGAGCTGTTCGGCGAGCATGAGCTCGTTGTCGAGCCGCGTTCCGGGTGGGACCTTCCCGGACGTGATCGCGTTCTCGAGAGCCAGGGCCGCCTGGAAGTACAGCGGCACCGGGCTCGACCGGTCGAGGAGGACCGCGTCAACGAGCGAGGCCAGCTCGTCCTGGGGGGTCGTCATGGCCTCATCTCGTCAGTGCGTCGTCTTGGTGCGCCCACGCTCAGGTCAGCCATGCGCCGGGCTGGCCGCGCGAGCCGCAGGTGCGATCGGAACACTGCGCCATGCTCCCGAATTTGTCAAGACTTTGTGACATACGCGCCAAAAGCAGTGGTGTGGCGCCGCGACGAGGTGACCTCGAGGCGTCCCCCCGTGACGCCGGGGCAGTCTCGACATCCTGTCCGGCAGGGGAACTCGCCCGCTCGAAGGCCCGGGCCGATGTCACCGGGAGATAACGATGCTTCCGACTTCGTCAAAATGTTAGGACAATCTCTTGACAGGTCGTTCATGAGCCGTTTACATCCGCGGTGTGGCGCGGACCATACGCCCTTGGTCGCGCACCGTCCCAGCGGGGACCAGCACCCCCCGTCCGTGACACGGCCATCCTGGCCCACAGGTCCCTCCTGGAAAGGCAGTTCCAGTGACATCACTCTCCCGCCCGTCCCGCCTCGCGGCCCTCATCGCGGTAGCGGTCCTCCCTCTCGGCGCCCTCACCGCATGTACGGGCTCGTCCAGCAAGGCGTCCACCTCCAGCTCCGCGTCCACCTCCAGCGCCGCGTCCACCTCCGGCGCCGGGTCCACCTCCGGCGGCGCAACGACAACCGCGGCGGCAGTGGCAGCGGCCGGCGGAACGGCGCTGTCCGACGGCTTCGGCAGCCGTGGCAAGAATCGCAACGTGTACTTCCTCACGTACTACGACCCGGCAAGCGACGCCTTCTGGAACCAGATCCTGACCGGCGCCAAGGATGCTGCCAAGCTGGGCAACCTGAAGTTCACGACCCAGACGGCCGAAGCCGACACCACGAAGATGACCGATCTCGTCAACACGGCCAT
The DNA here is from genome assembly GCA_033851545.1 of Frankiales bacterium. Lineage (GTDB taxonomy): Bacteria > Actinomycetota > Actinomycetes > JAWWOL01 > JAWWOL01 > JAWWOL01. Next base: position 38,911 of record JAWWOO010000073.1, read on the forward strand.
CGCCACCAAGCCGGCCGAGATGTTCATCCCGTTCAACGACCCCTCCTGGGAGAACGCGGCCTGCCAGGCGAGCAAGGCCGGCATCGCCGTCATCGCCTACAACGTGCCGCCAGCAGGCGTGGCGAAGGCGTGCATCAAGGGCTTCGTCGGCCAGGACTTCTTCACCGTCGGCGCGATCATCGGGCAGCAGCTCATCAAGCAGGTGTCGCTCAAGGCCGGTGACAAGGTGCTCTGCCCGGCGGAGGAGCCTTCGCAGCAGTACGCCATCCAGCGCGGCGGCGGCGTGGACTCGGTGCTCAAGACTGTCGGGGTCAAGTGCACGTTCCTCCGCACGTCCGGGGACGACGGCCCAACCCTTGACGCGCTGACCACGTGGCTCACTGCCAATCCGACGGTCAAGGCCATCGTGCCTCTGGGTGGCACGCCGCACCGCAATGCCGTCAAGGCGGAGGACGCTGCCAGCGTGAAGGTGCCGATCATCGGTTTCGACACGTCGCCGCAGGTGATCGCCGGTATCAAGTCCGGCCGCATCCTGGCCACGGCGGACCAGCAGGGCTACATCCAGGGCTTCCAGAGCGTCATGCAGGGCGTGCTCTTCCTCGACTTCGCGCTGTCGCCCGCCAACATCAACTCTGGTGGAAACGCCCTGATCGACAAGAACACCGTCGGCAACCTCGAGGACAAGGCCCTTCAGGGCGTGCGTTGGTAGTAGCGGTCCCGGAGCGGGTCGGCTGCCACCTCAGCCGGCCCGCTCCACCTCCCGGAACATCGGGCCGGCGCCCGGCTGGGCGACCCACGTGAGACGGAGAAGACGGGCATGACTGATTCCCTGAGCACTTCCACCACCGAGCCGGTTTCTGAGCCGCTCGTCCTCGACGAGCCGGCCACGAGGCGGCGGAGCCTTGCCGACAACCAGCCCACAACCACGTGGAGTCGGCTCAAGGAGAACTTGTACTACCTGCGCGGACGGGGCGCGCTGGAGATCACGATCGTGTACGCCGTCATCGTGCTCGCGTTCGTCGTCTACTCCCTGTCCGACCGGGCGGCGTTCCCGTTCCTCAGCTCGAGCAACCTTGCCGGTGTCGTGACCCAGAGCATCCCCGTGCTCGCTCTGCTCGCGATCGGCGCGGGCATCCTGATGATCTCCGGGGAGTTCGACCTGTCGATGGGCGCGTCCATCGGCTTCGCCGGCGTCGTGTTCATCCGGGTCGTCAACAACCACGCATGGCCGATCGCCTTCGTGCTGGCCGTGGGCTCCGCAATGCTGATCGCCCTGATCAACGGCTACATCGTGGTGTTGACCAGGATCCCGTCGTTCATCGCCACGCTGGGCATGTCGTTCTTCTGGACCGGCGCGAGCATCTACATCAATGGGACCACACCGGCGGTCATCAACTCACCGGGCGAGTTCATGACGAACGTGTTCACCGGCAACTTCGGTTTCTTTCGCGCCCAGCTGCTGTGGATGATCGGGATCGGGATCATCGCCTGGTTCTTCCTTCACCGGCACAGGCGGGGGAACCACATCTACGCCGTCGGCGGCAATGCCGCTGCTGCCCGCGCCGTGTCGATCAAGCCCAACTCGGTCCGGCTCATGGCCTTCGGCATCTTCGGCATGATGACAGGACTTGCAGCGGTGCTCACCGTCGTACGAACCGACGGCATGCAGCCCGGCACGACGAGCGACCTCACCCTGTACGCCATCGCGGCGGCCGTGGTGGGCGGTTGTTCGCTCGCCGGCGGCCGCGGCACCGTGGTCGGCATGATCATCGGGGCCGCGCTCATCCGGACCGTCGAGAACGGGCTCATCCTGGCCAAGGCCCCGGGCTTCTACATCCAGCTCTTCGTCGGCCTCACGATCGTGGTGGCAGCCACCATCAACAAGCTCATGGAAGGCAGGACCTCGTGACCGCCACCGAGATGCAGCCCGGCGCGCCGTCCGCTACGACAGGCGAGTTGCTCCGCCTCGAGGCTGTGACGAAGAAGTACGGCCCCAACACCGTCCTCGACGACGTCTCTCTCACGGTGGGCAAGGGCGAGGTGGTCGGTCTCCTCGGCGACAACGGAGCCGGCAAGTCGACACTCGTGAAGATCATGTCGGGCGTCGTCCCCATGACCTCCGGGCGCTACTTCTGGGCAGGCGAGCAGGTCGCCAAGGTGACTCGCCCGGAGACCGAGCGTCTCGGCGTGGAGACAATCTTCCAGGACTCCGCGCTGGTGCCCTCGATGACGATCACGCGCAACATCTTCATGGGCCGCGAGATCACCAACGCTGCAGGCTTCATGAAGCTCAAGCAGATGGACGCCATCACGACGGAGGTACTCGACACGGTCGTGAGCATCGAGGGGCTCAAGAGTGCCAAGCAGCTGGTCGGTTCGCTGTCCGGGGGACAGGCGCAGGCGGTGTCGATCGCCCGAGCCGTGTACTTCAAGCGGTCCCTGCTGATCCTCGACGAGCCGACCAGCGCGCTCGCCGTGCGAGCCACCGAGGCACTGCTGAACTATCTCCTCCAGCTCAAGCGGGAGGGTGTGAGCTCGCTGCTCGTCACGCACAACCTGCACCACGCCTACAAGGTGTGTGACCGGCACATCGTGATGAACCGCGGAAGGAAGATCCTCGACGTCAGGCGCGAGGACACCAGCGTCGGGGAGCTCACTGCGGCGGTGGTGGAGGGCATGGAGGGCGTGCTCCGGTACCGCGAGGGCCAGCCGCTGGCCTGACCGCCGCGTCCTTGCCTCCCTGCGTTCTCGCGTGGGGCCGGCGGAGGCGCTCGTCCTGCGGCCCTGCCACCGAATGCTCCTCGGCGTTCCCACGACTGACGTCCGCCCCATCCTGAAAGGTCCACCGGACGATGAAGATTGGCGCGTACACGGCCTGCCTGCACGACAGGTCTCTGCCCGATGCGCTCGGCATCCTCCGAGGCATGGGCCTGGACGGGGCAGAGATCAACGCGGGAGGGTTCATCCCGTCGCCGCACCTGCCCATCCGGGACGTCCTGGCCAGCCAGTCGGCCCGGGAGGACTACCTCGGGATCTTCGACGATGCCGGCGTCGCCCTCACCGGGCTCAACGTCAACGGCAACCCGTTGAGCCCAGTCGCGGACGTCGGCCCGGTTCACGCTGGTGACCTGCTCCAGGCCAGCGAGATCGCCCGGCTGCTGGGGGTGAAGCGGATCGTCAGCATGTCCGGTCTTCCCTCGACGCACCCGGGCGGCACCCGTCCCTCGTGGATCGTGAACCCCTGGGACAGCCAGTATCTCGACGACCTGGACTACCAGTGGGAACACGTGGCCGTCCCGTTCTGGCGGGAGGTCGACCGTCGAGCGGCCGATGCCGGCGTGAAGGTCTGCATCGAGATGCATCCGCAGAACCTGGTGTTCAACCCGCCCACGCTCGAGCGGCTGGTCGAGCGGACGGGAGCGACCCACGTCGGTGCGGAGATGGACCCCAGCCACCTGTTCTGGCAGGGCATCGACCCGGTAGCCGCGATCGAGTTCCTCGGCTCGCTGGTCTTCCATGCGGCGGCCAAGGACACGCTGATCATCGAGGAAAACTGCAGGATCGTCGGCGTCCTCGACGACCGGTTCACCCGGTGGCCGGCGGACAAGGAGCCGGTAGGTCTTGGTGGCAGGTTCATCCTCAACGACTGGCCCAAGGACCCGGCGTGGCAGTTCGTTGCCGTCGGTCGCGGCCACGACGTCGACTTCTGGGCTCGATTCCTCACGGCACTGCACGCCGTCGACCCCGAGATGGCGGTCAACATCGAGCACGAGGATCAGGCCTTCGACCAGATCGAGGGACTGGCTGTGGCGGCGGACAGCCTGCTGTCCGCCGCCCGTCGGGTCGGGCTCCGCTGAGATGCCCTACGCCGCGACCATGTGTAAGATTGTTAAGACAAAGATGCCCGGGAGCGAGCTCTCACCGGTCAAGATCCACGCGGACGATTTGGCCGTCACCGCCGCGTACTGCAAGGACCCAGGAGAGGCGCACACGTGACCACGATCGAGCACTGGATCGGTGGAACGACGGCAGGATTGACCTCCCGGCGTACCGCGACCGTCTTCAACCCGGCCACCGGTGAGCCCTCGGCCGACGTCCGGCTGGCGGCGGCCACCGACGTGGCCGACGCGGTCGGTGTCGCCCAGCTCGCCTTCGAGCAATGGTCGCAGACCTCGGTCTCCAAGCGGGCCAAGGTCATCTTCGCTTTCCGCGAGCTGGTGAACAGCCACGTCGACGAGCTCGCCGCCCTGATCGTCGACGAGCACGGCAAGGTTTTCAGCGATGCGCAAGGCGAGGTTCAGCGCGGTCTCGAGGTCGTCGAGTTCGCCTGCGGCATCCCCAGCCTGCTCAAGGGGGACTACAGCGACCAGGTGTCCACTGGCGTCGACACGTTCTCTTTCCGCGAGCCGCTGGGCGTCGTCGCCGGCATCACGCCGTTCAACTTCCCGGTGATGGTCCCGATGTGGATGTACCCGGTGGCCATCGCGTGTGGCAACACGTTCATCCTCAAGCCGTCCGAGCGCGACCCCAGCGCCTCGATGCTCATCGCGAAGCTGTGGCAGCGCGCGGGGTTGCCCGACGGCGTGTTCAACGTGGTCCACGGCGACAAGGTGGCGGTGGACGCGCTGCTGGACGACCCCCGCGTCGCCGCCGTGTCCTTCGTCGGCTCGACGCCGATCGCCCGCTACATCCACGAGCGTGGCTCGGCAAACGGTAAGCGGGTGCAGGCTCTGGGTGGTGCGAAGAACCACGCCATCGTGCTGCCCGACGCCGACGTCAACTTCGCGGCCGAGCATCTGTCCGCGGCTGCCTTCGGCTCCGCCGGTGAACGCTGCATGGCTATCTCGGCAGCCGTCGCCGTCGGGTCGGCGGCCGACGCCGTCGTCGAGGCCGTGTCGGCCATGGCGCTCGCGGTGAAGGTCGGCCCCGGTCGCGACCCTGGCAGCGAGATGGGCCCAGTCGTCACGAAAGCGGCCAAGGACCGCATCGAGCACCTCATCGGCACGGGGGCGAGCCAGGGAGCCCGCCTCGCCGTCGACGGCCGCGGCTACACCGTGCCCGGCCACGAGGGCGGCTTCTTCGTCGGCCCGACCGTCATCGACGGCGTCACCACCGAGATGGAGGTCTACCGCGAGGAGATCTTCGGTCCGGTGCTCTCGGTGGTCCGCGCCAACGACGTCGACTCTGCGATCGCCCTCATCAACGCCAATCCGTACGGCAACGGGACGGCCATCTTCACCAACAGCGGTGAGGCGGCTCGTCGCTTCCAGCGGGGCGTCAAGGTCGGGATGATCGGCATCAACGTTCCGGTCCCCGTGCCGATGGCGTTCTACTCCTTCGGCGGCTGGAAGGACTCGCTGTTCGGCGACAAGCACGTGCACGGCCCCGAGGGCGTCTCGTTCTACACCCGCGCGAAGGTCGTGACGAGCCGATGGCCGCAGGTCTCGGGGCCGAGCGAAGCCAGCTTCCACTTCAAGACGACCGCCCGCTGAGCACGCGAACGAGGAGAGGGACACGGATATGGCCTACACCGCGCAATACCCGAAGCTCAGCCTCGCCACGGCCCCCGACTCGTGGGGTGTCTGGTTCCCGAGCGACCCGCACCAGGTGACGTGGGAGACCTACCTCGACGAGATCGCGCGCGTCGGCTATGTCTACACCGAGCTCGGGCCGCAGGGCTTCCTGCCCCAGGAGCCGGCCCGGCTTCGCGAGGAGCTGGACAAGCGCGGCCTCAGCGTCTGTGGCGGCACCGTCTTCGCCGGTCTGCACAAGGGGAAGGACGCGCTCGACAAGGCGATTGCCGACTTCGGCCGCGAGGCCAAGCTGCTGTCCGCCCTCGGAGCGAAGCACCTGGTCCACCTGCCGGAGCAGTACACGGACATGCACACCGGTGAGGCCACGCAGGCCGGGGACATTGACCCCGAGCAGTGGAAGAACCTGGTGACCGGCACCGACGAGCTGGCCCACGTCCTCTACGAGGAGCACGGCGTGGAGCTCGTCTTCCACCCCCACGTGGACACCCATGTCGACACGCAGGTGCGCATCGAGCGGTTTCTCAGCGACACGAACCCCGAGCACGTCAATCTCTGCCTCGACACCGGTCACGTCTCGTACTGCGAGGGCGACAACATCGAGATCATCGAGCGGTTCCCCGAGCGGATCACCTACGTGCACCTCAAGTCGGTCGACCCGGTCGTTCGAGCCCGTGCCCTGGCGGAGAAGCTGCCGCTCTCGGAAGCGGTCAAGCTCGGGGTGATGTGTGAGCCGCCGTACGGAGAGCCCGACATGCCGCCGCTGCTCGCCGCGCTGGGCGCGCTGGACCGTGAGATCTTTGCCGTGATCGAGCAGGACCTCTACCCCGTCACACCCGACATCCCGCTGCCCATCGGCGCGCGAACCGCCGGCTACTACGTCGGCTGCGGTCTCGGCCCCGTTCGCCGCTGGCCCTACTGACCCCTCACCCAGGCTCCAGGAAAGGCACGTCCATGACCCTCAAGGTCGGTGTCATCGGCACCGGGATGATCGGCCAGGACCACATCCGCCGGATCACCGAGGTGCTCTCCGGGGCCGAGGTGGTCGCCGTCAGCGACGTCAACGCCGAGCTCGGCGCAGAGGTTGCGGCCCGGCTGAAGAACGCCTCGGTGCACGCCAGCGGCCAGGAGCTCATTGCCGACGAGTCGGTCGATGCAGTGGTCGTCTGCTCGTGGGGGCCAACCCACGAGGAGTACGTCCTTGCCAGTATCGCCGCAGGCAAGTCGGTGTTCTGCGAGAAGCCCCTGGCCACCACCACCGACGCCTGCCGCCGCATCATCGAGGCCGAGGTCACCGCCGGCCGGCGCCTCGTACAGGTCGGCTTCATGCGCCGCTACGACGCCGCCTACCGGGCGCTGAAGAAGGTCATCGACGACGGCACCATCGGCGCGCCCCTCGTCTACTACTCGGGCCACCGCAATCCCTGGGTCCCGAGCCAGTACACCAAGGACATGGCGATCGTGGACACCGCGGTGCACGACATCGACGTCACCCGCTGGCTGCTCGGCGAGGAGTTCAGCGCGATCCGCGTGCTCGCTGCCAAGCCGAACAGTCTTGGCGGCGACTTGTTGGACCCGCTGCTGATGATCCTCGAGACGGACTCCGGCGTACTCGTCAACATCGAGACCAGCGTCAATGTCCGCTACGGCTATGACATCCGCGGCGAGGTCGTCGGCGAGACCGGCACCGCCGCGCTCGCCGACCGCGGCCAGGTGCTGCTGCGCAGCAACAACCGGGTCGGCGTCGCCGTGCCGGAGGACTGGCGCGAGCGGTTCATCGCCGCCTACGACACCGAGTTCGCCGAGTGGATCGCCGCGGTCACGGCCGGCGAAGGCGCGACCGGGCCGAGCTCGTGGGACGGCTATGCAGCGCAGGCAGTGTGCGAGGCCGGCGTGCAGGCACTCCACAGCGGCGACCGCGTCGAGGTCGTGCTCGGCGAGAAGCCCGCCCTGTACGGCGCGGCCCGGCCCACCTCCGGCTCACCGGCGGACGCCCGGGAGACGACATGAAGATCGCGCTCGACCCGTACATGCTGCGGAGTACGCCGCTGCTCGAGCTGCCCGCCCTTGTGGCGGACCTCGGCTACGAGTGGATCGAGCTCTCGCCGCGCGAGGACTTCATGCCCTTCTTCCTGCACCCGCGGGCCGACCGGGGCAAGGTCACGGCGTTCAAGAAGGCCCTCGACGGCGCCGGTGTCGGCATCTCCTCGGTACTCCCGCTCTACCGCTGGTCGGGCCCGGACGAGAGCGAGCGTCAGGCCGCCGTGCGCTACTGGACGCGCGCCATCGAGATCACGGTCGAGCTCGGCTGCCACGTGATGAACTCCGAGTTCAACGGCCGCCCCGAGGCTGCCAGCCTGAGCGAGGCGCAGTTCTGGAAGTCCATGGAGGAGCTCCTTCCCGTCTTCGAACGAGAGGGCGTGGAGCTGCGGCTCGAGCCGCACCCCGACGACTTCATCGAGGACGGGCTGGTCGCCGTCGACGTCATCCGGGGGATCAACAGCCCACTGGTGTCGTTCCTCTACTGCGCGCCGCACACGTTCCACCAGGGCGGCAACATGGTCGAGATCATGGAGTACGCAGGGCCGCTGCTCACCCATCTCCACGTCGCGGACTCGTTCGACCACACGGCGTCGTCCGGTCTGCGCTACATCGTCAACCCGCCCGGCTCCACCGCGCGCATCCATCAGCACCTCGACATCGGTCAGGGCGAGGTCGACTGGACCGCGTTCTTCGCGACCCTGGACCGGATCGGCTTCGACGGCATCATGACGTCCTGCGTCTTTGCCTGGGAGGACCGCGCCGAGGCCTCGTGCCGATTCATGCGCGCGGAGATCGACCGCTACACCAAGGGTTGGGCGACCCGGTCGTGACCACATCCCTCGAGGTGCTCACCGTGGGCCGGGTCGGCGTCGACCTCTACCCCCTGCAGGCGGGCGTCCCGCTGTCCCAGGTGTCGACGTTCGCCAGGTTCCTCGGTGGAACGGCGACGAACGTCTCGGTGGGCGCGGCCCGGCTCGGCCACCGGGCCGCCCTCCTCACCAAGGTCGGCGACGACGAGTTCGGCGTCTACGTGCGGGAGGCCCTCGTCGGGTTCGGCGTGGACCCGTCGTACGTCGGCAGTCACCCCACCCTGCTCACCCCGGTCGTCTTCTGCGCACTCAACCCGCCGGAGGACCCGCCGCTGTACTTCTACCGCCAGCCGATCGCACCCGACCTCACCCTGACCGAGGACGACGTGCCCTGGGAGGTCGTCGCCGATGTGCCGCTGTTCTGGGTCACGGGGACCGGGGTGTCGGTGGAACCCGCGCGCAGCACCCAGCTGAAGATGCTGCGTCGGCGCGGCCGGCCGAGTGCCGCCACCGCGGGAACGGCGCGGCACACCGTCCTGGACCTGGACTGGCGCCCGATGTTCTGGGCGTCGCCTGAGGAAGCCCGCCCGCTCTACGCGCAGATGCTCCAGCACGCGACCGTCGCCGTCGGCAACCGCGCGGAGGTCGAGGTGGCGGTCGGCACGTCCGACCCGCGCGAGGCGGCTCGCCGACTGCTCGACGCCGGGCTGGAGATCGCGTTCGTGAAGCAGGGCGGCGATGGCGTCCTGGTGGCGACCAGGGACGGCATGGAGACCGTCCCGCCGCACCCGGTCGAGATCGTCTGCGGCCTGGGCGCCGGCGACGCGTTCGGCGCCGCCATCGTCCACGGCCTGCTCTCCGGGTGGGACCCCGTGAAGTGTGCCCGCTACGCCAACGCGAGTGGGGCGCTGGTGGCTTCGCGGCTGGCCTGCGCCGACGCGATGCCGACCATCGCCGAGCTCGAGGAACTCGTCCACGAGAGCGAGGCGTCCTCATGACCCTCGTTCCCAGCCGTCCACGACACCCCCGAAGGATCGATGTGAGCACCCACATCACCGACGCCCAATGGCGCGACCTGCTGGTCACCCGCGCCAACTCGCCACATGCCGTGGCCCAGGCCTATGCCACCCGTCAACGTCCGGTGTCCCTGCTCTCCGAGCGCGGGAACATCTTCCTCGTCGCGGCCGACCACCCGGCGCGGGGTTCCCTGGGCACCGGCGGCGACACCATGGCGATGGCCGACCGGCGGACCCTGCTCGGGCGACTGGTCACCGCGCTGCAGAACCCGGCTGTGGACGGGGTGCTCGGATCGCCGGACGTGATCGAGGAGCTGCTCCTCCTCGGGGCACTCGAGGGCAAGGTCGTCATCGGTTCGATGAACCGTGGCGGACTCGACGGGGCTTCGTGGACCATGGATGACCGGTTCACCGGCTATGACGCGGCAAGCATCGGCGCGAACCGTCTCGAAGGCGGCAAGATGCTGCTGCGGATCGACGACCAGGACCCAGCAACGGCTGGCACGATCGAGGGCTGCGCGCGGGCCGTCACCGAGCTCGCGCACCACGAGCTCATGGCGATGGTTGAGCCACTGCCCTACACCCGGAACCCCGATGGGCGCCTGCTGCTGCGCAGGGACGCCGCGTCTCTGGCGCGGGCCGTGACGATCGCCTCCGCCCTCGGGACGACCTCGGCGTACACCTGGCTGAAGATGCCGTCGTGCGACGACCCCGAGTCGGTGTTCGCGGCCACCACGCTCCCCTGCGTCGTGCTCGGCGGCGTGCCGGGTCCTGACCTCGAGGCCGACCTCGCCTCCTGGGGGCGCACCCTGCGCCAGCCCACGGTTCGTGGACTCGTCGTCGGCCGTACGCTCCTCTACCCGCCGGACGGCGACGTCGCCGCGGCCGTCGAAGCCGCCGCACGTGTTCTCCGCTCGGCGGCCGAGCCGGTGGCCGAGCTCAGATGACCCTGCACCGCCCGTACGGCTCCTCGAGCCGGGCCGACGGGGTCGAGGTTTCCGTCACGCCGGAGAGTGCCGGCTGGGCGTACGCCGGGCTGCAGGTGCTCCGGCTGTCGCCAGGGGAGACCTACCAGCTGGCCACGGGAGGGGAGGAGATCTTCGTACTCCCGCTGTCCGGGGCGGTCGAAATCGTCGTTCGCGCGACGGGCGGCTCTGACGAGGTCGAGGCGGAGTTCCGCCTGGTCGGGCGTGACTCGGTCTTCACGCGGGTCACCGATTTCGCCTACGTCGGACGCGACAGCGCGGTCGTGCTGACCAGCGTGGCTGGAGCCGAGCTGGCACTGCCGTCGGCGCGCTGCGAGCAGCGGCGGGCACCCAGGTACGGGCCCGCGGAGCAGGTGCCCGTCGGGGTCCGCGGCGCGGGCCAGGCCACCCGGCAGGTGACCGACTTCGGGACACCCGGGGTGTGGGACCACGCCGAGAGGCTGATCTGCTGCGAGCTGATCACACCGGCCGGCAACTGGTCGAGCTACCCACCCCACAAGCACGACATCACAGACGCGTGCCCGGTGGCGAACGAGGAGATCTACTACTACCGGATCGCCGATGCCGACGGCGTGACCCCGAGCCGGACCGGGTACGGGCTGCACGTCACCACCACAGGGCCCGAGCACCTTGCCGCGGGACTCGAAGCGCTCGACGCGGAGCTCATCGTCCGCGACGGTGACGTCGTCCTCGTGCCCTACGGCTACCACGGACCCTGTGCCGCAGCCCCCGGTTACGCGATGTACTACCTCAACGTGCTCGCCGGTCCCGGCGAGGCCCGGTCGATGGCGTTCTGCGACCATCCGGACCACGCGTGGATCCGCGACTCGTGGGACGGCGCCGCCCGCGACCCGCGCTGCCCGGTCACATCGGCGCAGGGCCGCGTTGCGCACTGACCGTCACCGGAAACCACGACCGCAGCGGAGCAGAACATGACCCAGAACGAGTCGAACACCGGCGGCACTGTGCGCCTCACGACGGCGCAGGCCCTCGTCCGTTGGCTGCTCGCCCAGCGGTCGATCCTCCTCGACGGCACCGAGGTCCCGCTGTTCGCCGGCGTCTTCGGCATCTTCGGGCACGGCAACGTACTCGGCCTCGGGACGGCGCTGTACGCAGCGCGCGACGTGATCCCGACGTATCGGGGTCAGACCGAGGAGGGCATGGCCCTGGCCGCCGTCGCCTACGCCCGGGCCATGGACCGTCGTCAGGTCATGGTGGCGACATCCTCGGTCGGTCCGGGCGCGCTCAACATGGTGACGGCCGCCGGCGTCGCGCACGCGAACAGGCTTCCCGTGCTGCTGCTCCCCGGGGACACGTTCACCGGCCGCGCACCGGATCCGGTGCTGCAGCAGGTCGAGCACTACGGCGACCCTACGACGACCGCCAACGACGCCTTCCGTGCCGTGTCCCGCTACTTCGACCGCATCACCAAACCCGAGCAGCTGCTCGCGACGCTGCCACAGGTGGTACGGGTGCTGCTCGACCCTGCAGACGCCGGTCCGGTCGTGCTCGCCCTCCCGCAGGACGTTCAGGCGGAGGAGTTCGACTTCCCGCCGGCGATGTTCCGGACGACGGTGCATGCGGTGCCGCGGCCGCGCCCCGACGTCCGCGAGCTCGCCGCAGCCGTCGAGGTCCTTCGCGCGTCGACACGACCCTTGCTGGTTCTCGGCGGTGGCGCGCGCTACTCCGGGGCGGGGGCCGCGCTCCTCGAGCTGGCCGAGCGGCACGGACTGCCCGTTGTCGAGACCGTCGCCGGCCGCACGCTCGTCGCCCACGACCATCCGTTGTACGGCGGGCCGCTCGGCATCATCGGATCGACGTCGGCGAACGTGCTGGCGGGCGACGCCGACGTCGTGCTCGCGGTCGGCACGCGGTTACAGGACTTCACGACCGCGTCGTGGACTGCCTTCGACCCGTCGGTGACGATCGTCTCCGTGAACGCGGCCCGGTTCGACGCGGTCAAGCACTCGGCACTGAGCGTCGTCGGCGACGCACTGGCGACGGTCACCGAGCTCGCGCCACTGCTCGCCGGCTGGTCCGTCGATCCGGCGTGGACCTCGCGCGCGGCTGCAGAGCGAGCTCGGTGGGACACCCACGTGGACAGCCTGCGCGGCGCCCCTGCGCCCGACGGCTCGCTCACGTACGCGCAGGTGGTGGGGGTCGTCAACGACAACAGCACCACCGACGACTACGTGCTCACGTCGTCCGGTGGCATGCCCGGCGAGCTCCACGGCGGCTGGCGGACGGTCGCGACGGCGGCCACGGGCGAGATGTCCGGGGCGACGATGGACCTCGAGTACGGCTTCTCCTGCATGGGATACGAGATGGCCGGCCCGTGGGGGGCCTCGATGGCCCGGAGCAGGACACACCCCGCCGGCGTCGTGACCACCGTGCTCGGTGACGGCTCGTATCTCATGCTCAACTCTGACCTGTTCTCGGCCGCGTTTGCCGGGCACCCGTTCGTCGTGGTCTTGTGCGACAACGGCGGCTACGCCGTCATCCATCGGCTGCAGACCGGCCAGGGTGCCGAGGGATTCAACAACATGCTGGTGGACTGCACCGGACCTGAGGCCGTCGAGGGTGGCCTGCGCGTCGACTTCGCTGCCCACGCTGCCTCACTCGGCGCAACCGTCTTCGACGTACCCGCCAAAGCGGGAGTCGACGACCTGCGCATTGCCTACCTCGAGGCGAAGGCCGCTGCTCGTGAGACCTCCCGTCCCGCCGTCGTGCTGTGCCGCACCCACCCGAGCAGCTGGACCGAGGCCGGCGCCTGGTGGGAGACCGGCGTCCCTCGCTCGCTGCCCGGGCGAGCTGGCTACGACGAAGCCAAGATGCGCCAGCTGCGCTGGTTGTCCAGCGCCCGATGACAAAGGGACCGTCACCTGACGTCTTCGGGGCTCTTCGTGGTGAAATAGCCGTGGGGGTCCGCTGACCGGTGCTGGGCCGGCGGGCCCCCGCTGCGTCAGTCGCGTGACTGGCTCAACTGCGGGCTAGTGGCCTCCTGTCGGGAGCGGCGTTGTCGGAGAAGCCTCCGCTGGGCACTGGTTCGGACTCCCCACGCGAGCCTCGACGCCAGCCCACGATGGCGGACATCGCCGCAGAGGTGGGGGTCTCTCGGCAGCTCGTTTCGCTGGTGCTGCGGGGGAAGCCGGGAGCGCGCGACGAGATGCGCCAACGCGTGACGCAGGCTGCACAGCAGCTTGGGTACAGTCCCCACTTGGCTGCTCGGACGCTGCGCCAGGCGGCGAGCCAGCAGTTGGGGCTGGTGTTCGCGCCGTCGCACGCCACCGAGCCCGACATCGTCGAGGCCATCTATCCTGCGGCGGCGGCACACGCGTACCAGGCGCTCTTGAGCGCGACGACCCCGACTCGGTCGACCATGCAGGCGGTCGAGGAGCTGCTCGGCTATCGCTGTGCGGCCCTGATAGTGATCGGCTCCGACCTCGGACCTACTGCGTTCGCGTCGCTGGCGAGGCGGGCGCGCGTACCCGTGGTGTCCGTCGGCGCCGGGCGCCGCAACGCCTCCTACGACGTCGTCCGTTCCGCCGGGGACGTGGGCGTGACGCTGTGCGTTCGGCACCTGGCTGACCTGGGTCACCGCGATGTGGCCTACGTGCACGCTGCGACCATGCCCCCGGCAGGAGTGCGCCTCGCGGGCTATCTGCGCGCCATGCGTGAACTGTCGCTGACCCCGACGGTTCTGGAGCTGTCGGGCGACTACACCGAGGAGTGTGGTGCCGAGGCGGCCCGGCGCCTGCTCGCCGCAGGGCAGCTGCCCACTGCCGTGGTGATGGGGAACGACCAGGCGGCCCTGGGCCTGATCCTGACCCTTGCCCGGGCGGGCGTCTCTGTCCCGGGCCAGGTCTCGGTGACCGGCTTCGACGACAGCCGCTTCGCCCGCCTGTCGGCGCTCGACCTCACGAGCGTCCGCCAGGATCCAGCGGAGATGGGGCTCACCGCGGTCGAGGCGGCACTCCGCCGCGTACGCGAGCCCGACGCGCGCCCGCGCGAGCTGGTGATCACACCGTCGCTGGTCGTCCGAGGCAGCACGGCGCCACCTTCGCGCTGACCGCTTGACATCCTGGCACGTGCTAGTCGACCATGGGCGCTGGCCTTCTAGCACGTGCTAGTAGGGGCCAGCCACCGTCACGAGAGCGAGCCGGTCCGATGGCACTTGACGCATTCCCCGCTCTTCGCCACGACCTGGGGATGAGGCCGGACCCTTCGGTTGCCTCGGCTGCGGCGAGTGAGCCGGCGCCCGGGACCGGGGTGTCGTACGACCCTTTGTCGTATGCGGCGTACGACCACCCGTACGACGTGTATGCGCTGCTGCGGGACAAGGCGCCGGTGTACTACAACGCCCGCCGGGATCTCTGGGTGCTCTCGCGGTACGAGGACGTCAAGGCCTGCCTGCGGAACAACGAGCAGTTCGTCAACGCGCTGGGCAACGATATGGACGGTACGCACGACTCCTACGGCCCTGGCAATCTGATCGCCCTGGACGAGCCGCATCACGCCGTGATCCGAGAGGTTGTCCGGCCGGCGTTCGCCGGTCGGGAGATCCGCGTCATGGAGGATCAGATCCGCGCGGTTGCACGCGAGCTGCTGACCGCGATCCGTGCGCGGGGCGAGGCGGAGATGGCGGCAGAGTTCGCCCTCCCGCTGGTGTTCACGGCCAGCATGCGGTTGCTCGGCGCCCCGATGTCGGGCGTTCAGTTCTGGCAGGACCATCTGCTGCGCTCGATGGTCCGCACGGTGGGGCAGTTCGGTCTGCCGGAGGATGCGGCCGCCTCCAACCGTGAGGCCGAGGAACACATCCGCGGGCTGATGAGAGATCGCAGGGCGGAGCTGGCCGACGGCGCCGAGCCGGGCCCGGACGTGATCAGCCAGATCCTGCTCGCCGGGGCAGGCGGCGTCCTCGACGAGGCAGAGCAGGCCGGCCTGGCCCACCTTGTCCTGTCGGCGTCCACCGACGCCCCGGCCGCGCTGCTGACCAACTGCATCGCCATCCTGGACAAGTTCCCCGAGCTGCAGGATCACCTGCGAGCCAACCCTGCGAAGATCAAGGCCTTCGTCGAGGAGACCCTGCGCTACGACGCCCCCGCCACGAACCTGTGCCGGCAGAGCACCACAGAGGTCACGATCGGTGGGGTCACCATCCCGGCGGACTCCCGGGTGATGGTTCTCCTCGGGTCCGCGAACCGCGACGGCAGGGTCTACGCGGACCCGGACACGTTCGACCTCAACCGCACCTTCACCGCCGACGCCAGGATCCTCAGCTTCGGTGAGGGCATCCACGCCTGCATGGGCGCCCCGCTGGCGCGACTCGTCGCCCAGGTCGCGGTGGCGGAGCTCGTCGCCGTTCTCGACGACGTCGAGCTGCGCGTCGTCGGCTCCCCGGAACGGTGGACGAAGCAGATGGTGCGCGGCTTCTCCCGGCTGCACGTCAAGCTCGTGCCCACCGACGAGCGGCCCGTGGCACTCAAGGCCCACGCCTCGACAGCCCACGGGGAGACGGTCCGGCAGCTGAGCACCCGGGCCACCCTCACCACGCGCGAGCTCGTGACCGACATGCGCGCCGCCGGCAAGGAGCTTGTCGCCGACGGCGTCGTCGCGCTCACGCTGCAGCCGCTCGACGGAAGGCCCTTGCCGCCCTGGGAGCCCGGCGCCCACGTCGACCTGATCATCGAGGGCGTCCCGACGAAGCAGTACTCGCTGTCCGGCGACCCCGCAGACGCGCAGACCTGGCGTCTTGGCATCCTGGGTGACCCGCAGGGCAGCGGTGCGTCGATGTACGTCCAGGACCGGCTCACCGTCGGCGACGTCGTCCGTGTGCGCGGGCCGCGGAACAACTTCCCGCTGGTGGCCTCGCCGCGTTACCTGTTCATCGCCGGAGGCATCGGCATCACTCCCATCCTGCCGATGATCCACACGGCTGAGGCGGCTGGAGCGGACTGGCGGCTCGTGTACGGCGGCCGCCGTCGCAGCTCGATGGCTTTCCTCGACGAGGTTGCCGCCTATGCCGACAAGGTTGTCGTCCAGCCCCAGGACGAGGTCGGGCTGCTGGACCTCGACACCCTGCTCGGCCCACCCCGCGCGGACACCAAGGTTTACTGTTGCGGACCGGAACCACTGCTCGCTGCGGTCGAGGAACGTTGCCGGGCTTGGCCGACGAAGGCCCTGCAGGTGGAACGCTTCGTGGCCAAGCCGCTCACCGAACCGGCGCTGAAGGCGCCCTTCGAGGTCTACCTCGCCGCCAGCGGCGTCACGATCACTGTCCCGCCGGAGAAATCGATCCTCGCGGCGGTGGAAGAGGCCGGCGTCGCCGTCCGGTCCTCGTGCGTCGAAGGCACCTGCGGGACCTGTGAGACGCCGGTACTGGACGGCATCGCGGATCACCGGGACTCGGTCCTGGACGAGCAGGAGCGCGAGGCGATGACCTGCATGATGATCTGCGTCTCGCGCTCGCGCACCCCTCGCCTGGTGCTCGACCTGTAGGGGCTGGTCTGGCGCAACGATCCGGACAGCCACCCCACGACAGGAAGCAGACGATGATGCAGTGCCGTGAGTTCGGCCGCACGGGCTGGAAGGTGGGCGAGATCGCCTTCGGCGGATGGCAGCTCGGCGGCCAGTGGGGTCAGGTCGACGACGAGGCCTCCATCGCCACCCTGCTGCACGCGTTCGAGCGCGGTGTGAACTTGGTGGACACCGCCGAGTACTACGGCGACGGGCACAGCGAGGAGGTCATCGGCGAGGCGCTGCGTCGGTGGGGCGGCGACAAGGTCTATGTGGCCACCAAGGTTCGTCCCGTGCGGTGGCCTGCGCCCGACGAAGACGACCCGCTCATGCGCGGCAGATATCCACAGTGGTACGTGCGGGAAAGCGTCGAACAGTCCCTCCAACGCCTCGGCGTGGAACGCATCGACCTGTTCCAGCTGCACGGCTGGTTCCGCGACGGGATGGTCAACCTCGACTGGCTCGAGGTGCTCAACACCCTGCGGCTCGAGGGAAAGATCGACAGGATCGGCGTCTCGATCCGTGACTACCGACCCGAGGACGGCGTCGACCTCGCCCGGTTCGGGCTCGTGGACTCCCTCCAGGTCGTATTCAACCTGTTCGAGCAACGGCCCATGTACGAGCTGTTCACGGCCGGTGAGGACAGCGGTTCGGCATTCATCGCCCGCGTGCCGTTCGACTCCGGATCCCTGGTAGGGCACTGGACGCAGGACACCTACGACACCTGGCCCCAAGAGTCCGTGCCTGCGTGGCTCTTCCGCGGCGAGCGCTTCGCCGAGACCCTGCGACGCGTCGACAGACTCAAGGAGCTCTGCGCGCCGTACTACGCCACCCTCGCCGAAGCCGCGATGCGGTTCGCGCTGTCAGCCCCGCAGGTCTCCACCGTGATCCCCGGCATGCTCACTGCCGCCGAGGTCGACATCAACGTCGCCTACTCCGACGGGCAGCCTTTCCCCACCGAGCTCCGGGACGCTCTGGCCGAGCACGGCTGGCCGCGCAACTTCTACCAGTGATCGGCCGGCCGGAGGCGCAGCCCAATGCGCAGGCTCGCGCCGTGCTCGCCGAGCGCGCCCTCGCCGGCGTTCTACCGCTGCACGAGGCCCCCGTCGTGCAGTCCCGGGCGGCCCAGTGGGAGTGGATCCCGTACATGGGCACGGCGGAACCCGTCGCACGCAGCGAGACTCGCTTCATTCCCTCGACGACCGCTGAGATCCCGGTACGGATCTACTGGCCCGAAGGACCGGGCCCTTTCCCGGCGCTGGTCGCTTTTCACGGTGGTTGCTGGATCGTGGGCAACATCGACGTCTCCGACCGTCCTCACCGCGCACTGGCGAACGCCACAGACTGCGTCGTGGTGGCGGTCAACTACCAGAAGGCGCCCGAACACCGATTCCCCATCCCCTTACAGGACTGCTATGCCGGCTTCACCTGGGTCCGTCATCACGCCGACGAGCTGGGCGTCGACGAGCAGCGCATCGGCGTCGTCGGCGACAGTGCCGGAGGCAACCTCGCCGCAGCGGTCACGCTGATGGCCCGCAACCTCGGAGCGCCGCCGCCTGCCGTCCAGGTCCTGATCTACCCGGCGCTGGACTGGGAGCTGGCCACACCATCTGCGAGGGAGAACGCCGAAGGGTACGGCCTGACCACCGCGGACATGGCCTGGTCCTGGGCACAGTACGTCCGCGATCCCACCGAGCGCTCCAACCCGTTGGTCAGCCCGCTCCGAGCCGTGACCCTCGAAGGACTGCCGCCCGCCATTGTCATCACCGCGGAGTTCGACGTCCTGCGCGACGAAGGGCTGCAGTACGCCGACCGGCTGGAGGCCGCCGGCGTGCCTGTCATCCGCCACCAGTACGCGGGCAGCATCCACGGCTTCCTCTGGATGGGCGCAGTCGTCGACGAGTGCCGCCAGATGCTTCGCGACATCGCCCACGGGCTGCAGCTGACCTGGCAGGAAAGGAGCTCCTGAAACCGACCAGAGGGGTTCACTCGCGGAGCGGCGGTAGCTCGACAAGCCGGCCGCCGATGATCCACTCGGTCACGTACAGCGATCCGGAGATCGCAGGCGGAGCCGGTCGATCGCCCGGTTCATGGTCCTGTCGGGGTTGCGGCGCAGGGAGAAGTCGCCCCCGGGTTCGGGTGGCCTCCGCGTCGACTTTGCTGCCCACGCGGCGTCTCTCGGCGCAACCGTCTTCGACGTACCCGACAAGGCCGGACTCGACAACTTGATGCTCAACGACGAGGTCATCCCACTCGACGGCGCGCCGCCAATTGTCACCCAGGTGAGCGTGGGGCGGGCGGCGGCCGGCCGCCCGCCCCACCGGTCCG
>JAWWOO010000075.1:0-48854 GCA_033851545.1 Frankiales bacterium
CACCGGACCTGGGGGTGGCCTTGGTGCGCGGCGAGGCGACCCTCGCCGCCGTCTTGCGGGCAGGCTGGGCGGTCCGCTTGGCAGCGTTGCCCCGCTCGGCAGCAGGCGCGCCGGACTTGCCGCCGGCCGGCTGCTTACCGGACGGCTTGCCACCGGAACGGGGCGCGACGGAGCCACGGGTCGCCATGGTCCGACCGTACCCCGTGCGCACCTCCGGTCACATCAGTCACACGCCGACACGCTGATCCGGGCTGACCGGAACCGCTTCGGGGTCTCGAGCAGGACGGCTTGCCGGGGGTCGACGACATCGAGGACGGTGTCGACGACCAGCCGCCGCACCCCGGCGAGCCGCGGGTCCTCCAGCACGGCTGCCAAGGCCGGGCGGTCTCCCCCGGTGACCACCGCGTCCAGCCTCGTCAGCTCCGGCACGATCACCCGGACCGCCGTGTCCGCGGCAGCGGCGTAGGCCTCTCGGGCCTGACCCTCGCGCCTGCGGGCGAACCGCTGCTGGGACCAGCCCCCCGCTGCAGACCGGCCCTGCACGAGACGGCTGCCGACCTTGGAGGCGACCAGCTCGGTGCCGGCGAAGACCCCGGCCGCGTAGCCGCCTTTACGTACGAGCAGCACCCCGACCACCCGAGGCCTTGCGACGTGCTCGAGCAGGCCGCGGTACGGGACCCCGTCGCGCACCCGCATCGGGGGGAACGGCGCCGTGACCTCAGCCAGCGTCCCGTCGGACGCGGTGAGGACCAGGCCGCCGGTGGAGGCCTCGACCGACGCCCCGCCGTGCTCGGCGGCGAACCGGTCGAGCCAGCGCTCCAGCCGCTCGGGTGGGATCAGCGAAGGACCGCCGGCGCTGCCGATGGTTAGACCTCGACGATGGTCGGGATGATCATCGGCCGGCGGCGGAAGTTGTCGCTGACCCACTTGCCGACGACCCGGCGGACCAGCTGGGAGAGCTGGTGCGGCTCGGCGCCGCCCTCGGACGCGGCGTTGAGCAGGGCCTGCTCGATCAGCGGCATGACCGCGTCGAAGACGCCCGGCTCGTCGGAGAAGCCACGCGCGGAGAGGTGCGGCGGAGCGCTCGCCTTGCCGGTCGCCGAGTCGACGACCACGACGACGCTGATGAACCCCTCGTCGCGCAGGATCCGGCGGTCCTTGAGCGAGGCAGCGCCGATCTCGCCGACGGTCAGCCCGTCGACGAAGACGAAGCCCGCCGGAACCCGGCCGACGATGCCGGCCACCCCGTCGACAAGGTCGACGACCATGCCGTCGTCCGCGAGCACGATCCGGTTGTCCGGCACACCGGTCAGCTTGGCCAGCTCGGCGTGCGCGCGCAGGTGGCGCCACTCGCCGTGCACGGGCATCACGTTGCTCGGGCGTACGGCGTTGAGCAGGTAGAGCAGCTCGCCCGCAGGCGCGTGGCCGGAGACGTGCACCAGCGCATTGCTCTTGTGGATGACGTGGGCCCCGATGCGGGACAACCCGTTGACCACCTTGAAGACTGCGTCCTCGTTGCCAGGGATCAGGCTGCTGGCCAGGATCACCGTGTCGCCGGGCTCGATCCGTACCGGATGGTCGCGGTTGGCCATGCGCGACAGCGCCGACAGCGGCTCGCCCTGGGAGCCGGTGGAGATCAGGCAGACCTGTTCGAGTGGCAGGGCGTCGATCTCGCGGGCGTCCATCACCAGCCCGGCGGGGATCCGCAGGTAGCCGAGGTCACGGGCGACGCCCATGTTGCGGACCATCGAGCGGCCGATGAAGGCGACCTTGCGGTGGTGGGCGGCCGCCACGTCCAGGGCCTGCTGGACCCGGTGCACGTGCGAGGCGAAGCAGGCCACGATGACCCGACGCTGTGCCTTGCGGAACACCGAGTCGAGCACCGGCCCGATCTCGCTCTCGGGCGTCACGAAGCCGGGGACCTCGGCGTTGGTCGAGTCCGACATCAGCAGGTCCACGCCCTCGGCCCCCAGCCGGGCGAACCCGCCGAGGTCGGTCAGCCGGCCGTCGAGTGGCAGCTGGTCCATCTTGAAGTCACCGGTGTGCAGCACGACCCCGGCCGTGGTACGGATCGCGACGGCCAGCGCGTCGGGGATCGAGTGGTTGACCGCGAAGAACTCGCAGCCGAACGGCCCGAGCTGCTCGCGGCCGCCCTCCTTGACCTCCATCGTGTACGGCTTGATCCGGTGCTCCTGCAGCTTGCTCTCGAGCAGGGCGAGCGTGAGCCGGGAGCCGATCAGCGGGATGTCCGGCTTCTCCCGCAGCAGGAACGGCACCGCGCCGATGTGGTCCTCGTGGCCGTGGGTCAGGATCACCGCCTCGATGTCGTCGAGCCGGTCCCGGATGTAGCCGAAGTCGGGCAGGATCAGGTCGACGCCCGGCTGCTCGTTGTTGGGGAACAGCACGCCGCAGTCGATGACCAGCAGCCGGCCGCGGTGCTCGAGGACCGCCATGTTGCGGCCGATCTCGCCCAGGCCACCGAGCGGGACGATCCGCAGGCCGTCCTCGGCCAGGGGCGGCGGTGCTCCGAGCTCCACGAAGGGGTGGGGCACGCTCACTGCGCGGTCTGGCGGTCGGTGCTGGTCATGTCGGCTCCAGAGGCGGTCAGGGCGGCACGCAGAGCGGCCACCTCGTCGTCGGTCGCATCGACCAGCGGCGCGCGCACGGGTCCGCCGGGCAGGCCGAGCAGACGGAGCGCGGCCTTGGTGGTGATGACCCCTTGCGTACGGAAGAAACCTTCGTAGGCCGGCAGCAGCCGGCGGTGGATGGCCAGCGCGCGGGTGACGTCACCCGCGTCATGGGCAGCCACCATGGCGGCCAGGTCCCGCGCGAAGACGTGGCCGACGACGCTCACGAAACCGACACCGCCGACCGCCAGCAGCGGCAGGTTGAGCATGTCCGTGCCGGAGTAGTAGGCCAGATCCGTGCGCGCCATCACCCAGCTGGACGCGCCGAGGTCGTCCTTGGCGTCCTTGACCGCGACGACCCGCTCGTGGCCCGCCATGTGGACCAGGGTCTCGGAGGAGATAGCGACCCCCGTGCGGCCGGGGATGTCATAAAGCATCACCGGCAGCTCGGTGGCGTCGGCAACCGCGCTGAAGTGCCGCACCAGGCCGGCCTGCGGTGGCTTGTTGTAGTAGGGCGTGACCACCAGGATGCCGGTGGCGCCGGCCTTCTCGGCGGAGCGGGCCAGCTCGACGCTGTGCGCGGTGTCGTTGCTGCCGGCGCCGGCGACCACGTGGGCGCGGTCGCCAACGGCGTCGACCACCGCCCGTACGACGAGCTGCTTCTCGTGCTCGTCGGTCGTCGGCGACTCGCCCGTCGTGCCGTTGACGACGATCCCGTCGCAGCCGCTGTCGACGAGGTGGGTGGCCAGTCGCTGGGCACCCGCGACGTCGAGCGCGCCGTCGGCGAGGAACGGGGTCACCATGGCCACGAGGACGCGGCCGAAGGGCGCGTTGACAGCAGTGGTCTCAGGCATGGGCACAGGTTACCGGTCTCGGGTGCCGGAAGAACCCCGCCGCCGCCAGGTCGGGGTCCGGGCGACGACGAGGTCCGACTGGGCTATCGGCGCCCGGCAGAACTTCGTGAGCCAGGAGCCCGAGGCGGCCGCAAAACCTGCGGCCGAACCAGGTCAGCCCTCGCTGACCATCGGGCTGGACGCGACCTCGGTTCCGTCGGAAAGAGTCGAGATGGTGAAGTCGGCGAACACGTTGGGCGCCACCTCCTGGAGCGCCCGCAGGCAGGCGATGGCGCACTCGCGGATCTCGACGTCGGCGTGCTCGGTGGCCCGCATGGCCACGAAGTGCCGCCAGGCGCGGTAGTTGCCGGTCACGACGATCCGGGTCTCGGTCGCGTTGGGCAGCACCGAGCGGGCGGCCTGCCGGGCCTGCTTGCGGCGCAGAGTCGCGTTGCCGACCTCGGAGAACGTCTGCTCGAGCCCTTCGAGCAGCTTGGTGTAGGCCGCTACAGCGGCCTCGGTCGCCTCGAGGAACAGCGCGTGCAGCTCGGGATCCTCGGCGATGACGGCCGGCTCGACCATTGCGGCGTCTCGGCCGGGCACGTAACGCTGGGAGAGCTGGGAGTAGGAGAAGTGCCGGTGCCGGATCAGCTCGTGGGTCAGCGCCCGGGAGACGCCGGTGAGGTAGACGCTGACGGTGCCGTGCTCGAGTACGGACAGGTGGCCGACCTCGAGGATGTGCTGCAGGTAGCCGGCGTTGGTCGCGGTCGCCGGGTTGGGCTTGGTCCACGACTGGTAGCACGCCCGGCCGGCGAACTCGGCAAGCGCCTGGCCACCGTCGGCGTCGGTCTCCCACGGCACGTCGGCCGGCGGCTCGAACTTCGTGTAGGCGACGACCTGGACCTTGAGCGGCACGATCTCGGGCACAAGCAACCTCTTGGCATGCGGTGGAGCGACGGGGCCGCGCTGGCGGGGGAATCGCGGTCCAGCGACTGTAGCCGGACGTCGCCGTCGCGTACCCGTGACCCGCCGGTGGGCGTTGCCCTACGCTGAGCGCATGAGCCCCAGCGCCGACGTCTCCGTACGGGAAGCGACCGCATCGGACGTCTCCGCGATCGCCGAGGTGCAGGTCACGACCTGGCGCGAGGCGTACGGCAACATCCTCCCGCGCGACGTGCTCGACGGCCTGGATCCGGCTCAGGTCGAGGCCCGCTGGCGCGAGAGCATCGAGAGCCGCTCGATCGCCCGCGCGCACGCGCTGGTCGCCGTCGACGACGGGCGGATGGTCGGCATCGCCGCCGTCTCTCCGGCGACCGACGAGGACGAGGACCCGGCCACCACAGCCGAGCTCGGGCCACTGCTGGTGCTGCCTGCAGTGCAGGGCAAGGGCCACGGCAGCCGGCTGCTGGCCGCGGCGATCGACCTGCTGCGCGCGGACGGGGTTTCCCGGGCCGTCTGCTGGGTCTTCCAGGGCGACAGCGGGGCCCAGACGTTCTACGAGACGGCCGGCTGGGCGCTCGACGGCGCCACCCGTGACCTCGACGCGGCGGGGACCCTCGTCCGCGAGGTCCGCATGCACACCGACCTCAGCGCCGCCCCGGAGCCGACCCTCGACGAGGCCTGATGGCCGGGCTCCGCCGATAGCGGCGCCGCCGGCTCTGGCCGGCCGATAGCGGCGCTGTCGGCGATTCCGCCGGCTCTGAACGCCGATAGCGGCGCTGTCGGCTCTGGCCGCCGGCTCTGGCCGCCGGCTCTGGCCGGCCGATAGCGGCGCTGTCGGCGATTCCGCCGGCTCTGAACGCCGATAGCGGCGCTATCGGCGGGCGCGGGCGCGTGCCTACCTTGGCCCGGGGAGGCCTTCGTACGGCGGCGTAGCCGGCTCAGTCGTCGAAGACCAGCGCCCGCAGCTTGTCCGGGTCGAGGATCAGGTCGATCTCGGTGATCCGGCCCTCGACGACGGTCATGCCGGCGACAGCGATCGCCCTCGACCCGCCACGTACGACGAGGCCGGCGGCGCCGTTGACCAGCGCGGGGCGGCAGTTGGGTGCGAACAGCGGGCCTTGCGCCGCGGCGTACCGGGCCACGTCCTGCGCTCCGGTGAGCAGCGCCGGCGCCAGGCTCGTACGGGAGCCGGTGTCGATGCGGAAGACCGCGTCGGGGTCCAGGACGTTGACCAGGCCCTCGAAGTCGCCCGCCCGGGCGGCGTCCAGGAAGGCGGCCACGACCGTGCGCTGGCGGGCGAGGTCGCGCTCGGGCTGGACCAGCTCGCCGCGAACCCGCCGCCGGGCCCGGCTTGCCAGCTGCCGGGTCGCCGCCGGCGTGCGGTCGACCATCGGCGCAATCTCCTCGAAGGGCACCTCGAACATGTCGTGCAGGACGAAGGCCAACCGCTCGGCCGGGCTCAGCATCTCCAGCACTACCAGCATCGCCAGCCCGACCGAGTCGGCGAGCAGCGCCTGCTGCTCCGGGTCGACCCGGTCGTCGACGCTCACGATCGGTTCGGGGAGCCAGGTCCCGACGTAGTCGACGCGGCGGGACTGCCGTGCGCGCAGCATGTCGATGCAGACCCGGCCGACCACGGTCGTCAGCCAGCCGCCGACGTTGAGGATGTCGTCGTCGTGGGTCCGGCTGAGTCGCAGCCAGGCCTCCTGCACCGCGTCCTCGGCCTCCGTCACCGAGCCCAGCATCCGGTAGGCCACCGCCTGCAGCTGGGCGCGGTGGCGCTCGAACTGGTCCGTCTGCCAGGTCGCCTCGTCCACCACGTCACCTCTTCCGACCGGGCCGGCGCACACCGCCCTCACCAAACATGACGTACGACCGGCCCCCGGTGTGACCGATGGCCGAGATTGCCTGCAGTTGTTGGGTTCCCGTCACACCGCCGGTCCCCCATCCGTCGAGTTGGTGACGAGACCACAGCAAATCAAGGAGAAGACCGTGGCCAACACCATCATCGACGACCTCGAGGACGAGTACCGAACGCATTCGTTCCTCGCCACGGGGCGGGGCAAGCTGACGCTGGCACTGCTCTGCGCCATCGGGTTCCTCGACTTCATCGACGCCTCCATCGTCAACGTCGCGCTGCCGAAGATCCGGTCCGACCTGCACTTCTCCGTCCAGGGGCTGCAGTGGGTGCTCAGCGGCTACCTGCTGACGTACGGCGGGTTCATGCTCCTCGGCGGCCGCGCCGGTGACCTGCTCGGCCGGCGGCGGGTCCTGGTCACCGGGACGACCCTGTTCGGAATCTCCTCGCTGGTGGGCGGGTTTGCCGGCACATCAGGCGTTCTCGTCGGCGCGCGGCTCGCCCAGGGGCTCGGCGCGGCGATGATGCTGCCGGCCGCGCTGTCGCTGCTGACCACGATGTTCCGCGAGGGACCGGACCGGCACAAGGCGCTCGGGGTCTGGGGCGGCGTCGCCGGCCTGGCCTCCGCTGTCGGCGTTTTCCTCGGCGGCGTGCTGGCCGAGGGGCCGGGGTGGCGTTGGGTGCTGTTCGTCAACCCGCCGATCTGCGTCCTCGTCCTCGGCGCCATCTTTGTGATGATCCCGGGCGAGCGCGGACGGTCCCGGTCGCGCGACTTCGACCTGGCCGGCAGCTTTCTCGTCACCGGCGGCATGCTGTTGCTGGTCTACACGCTGGTGAAGGCGCCTGACGCCGGGTGGGGCTCCGGCCGTACGATCGGCGGTCTCGCCGGTGCGTTCGGGCTGCTCGTGCTGTTCCTGGCCAACGAGGCACGGACGGAAAACCCCCTCGTACCGTTGTCCGTGTTCCGGATTCCCGGCCTGGCCGCGGCCAACGTGACGCAGCTGACCGCCCTGGCCGGACTGCTCGCGATGTTCTTCTTCCTGACGCTCTACATGCAGAACGTGCTCGGCTTCTCGCCGCTGCAGACCGGCGGTGCTTACCTGCCGCTGTGCTTCGGCGTCGGCGTCGCCGCAGGCATCTCGGCCAAGCTGCTGTCCGTCGTGGGTACGCGGCCGGTCGCCGTCGTCGGTGCCGTGATCGCTGCCGCCGGGCTCGCGCTCCTGTCCAGGGTGCCGGTCGACGGGACCTACCTCAAGGATCTGCTGCCCGGCCTGATGATCGTGTCGTTCGGCCTCGGCGCCGTCTTCGTCGCCATCACCACCGCTGCGAACGCCGGCGTACCCGAGGAGCAGGCCGGCCTGGCCGCTGCCCTGCTCAACGCCTCCCAGCAGGTCGGCGGCGCCCTGGGCCTCGCGATCTTCTCAGCCATCGCCACGGCGAGGACCAACTCGGCGCTGGCGCACCACGTGGCGGCTCCGCACGCCCTGTCCGCGGGCTTCCACCGGTCACTGCTGACGGCGAGCTTCTTCGTCATCGCAGCGGGGCTGATTGCCTTGCGTACCAGCAACACTCGCGGCGAGAGCCCGCAACCTTCCATCGAGCTCGTACGCGAGCCGGCCAACACCTGACCACGACGTAACCCCGCACTGGAGGAGCCCGATGACCTACGCCGACGAAACCCGATCCGCCCGAGTCCCACTGCAGGGCGAGGTCGACTTCACCATGATGTACGCCTCGCACGACGCGTTCGCCCGCGACCTGCACCGGCTCACCGATGCCGCCCGCCACGGCGACCCGCTCGACCCGGCAGTCCTGGCCGGCTGGCAGGTGTTCGAGCGTCAGCTGCACGTGCACCACACGTCGGAGGACGCAGCCCTCTGGCCGGCACTGCGCCGGGCGGTCCAGCACGCCGGCGAGGTCGAGGTCCTCGACGACATGGAGTCGGAGCACGCCGTGCTCGACCCGTTCATCGCCACCATCGACGAGGCCTTCGGCGCCGGCGACCACGAGGCGCTGGGTCGCACCGCCGAGGTGCTGGCGGCGGGACTGACCGCGCACATGGCGCACGAAGAAGCATCGGCCCTGCCGTTGGTCGAGACCTACCTCGGCCGCAAGGGCTGGGCTGCGTTCACCGGTCACATCCGGAGCACGCAGGGGATGAGCGGGGCAGCCGAGTTTGTCCCGTGGCTGCTCGACGACGCGCCGGCGGCGACGCGTACCCAGGTCTTCAAGGTCCTGCCGCCACCGGTCAAGCTGCTCTACCGCGCGGTCTGGTTGCCGCGCTACCGCCGAACCCGCCACTGGACCTGAGCTCCCGACCCGTCGGCCTCAGTCGAGGCCGAGCAGCGGGTCGAGGCCCAGGGTCAGGCCGGGCCGGTCGACAACGGCACGGACCGCCAGCAGCACGCCCGGCATGAACGAGGTCCGGTCGAGCGAGTCGTGGCGCAGCGTCAGCGTCTCGGCATGGCCCCCGAGCAGCACCTCCTGGTGGGCGACCAGACCGGCCAGCCGTACGGCGTGCACCCGCACCCCCTCGACGTCGGCACCCCGGGCGCCCTCGAGGCCGGTGGAGGTGGCGTCGGGTGAGACCGGCACGCCGGCCTTGGCCCTGGCCTCTGCAACGAGCTGCGCCGTGCGGGTCGCCGTCCCGCTCGGGGCATCGGCCTTGTTGGGGTGGTGCAGCTCGACGATCTCGACCGACTCGAAGTAGGGAGCGGCGATCGCGGCGAAACGCATCATCAGCACGGCGGCGATGCCGAAGTTGGGTGCGATGACCACCCCCACCTCGGGCTTGGCGGCGAGCCACTCACGGACCTGGTCGAGCCGCTCGTCGGTGAACCCGGTCGTGCCGACCACCGTGTGGATGCCGTTGGCGATGCAGAACTTGAGGTTGCCCATCACCGCGTCGGGGTGGGTGAAGTCGACCGCCACCGTCGCGCCGGAATCGAGCACCTCCGCCGAGCCGAAGTCCTTGTCGACGCCCACCGCATAGGTCAGGTCGTCGGCCGCCTCGACCGCGCGACGCACAGCAGAACCCATCCGCCCGTCGACGCCGATGACGGCGACCCTGAGAGGAGCCTCAGCCGATGGCACCGGAGAAGTCCTTGTCGGCGAACGGTCCGATGACCGCGAGGGTCAACGGGCCGTCGAGCACATCGGCCGCGACGGCCCGCACGTCGTCGAGGGTCACCGCGTCGATGGCGGCGAGGATCTCGTCGACCCGCATCAGCTCGCCGTGGACCAGCTCACCCTTGCCGAGGCGGCTCATCCGGCTGCCGGTGTCCTCCAGCCCGAGCACGAGGCCACCGCGCATCTGCCCCTTGCCGCGGACCAGCTCGTCCTCGCTGATGCCCTTGCCCGCTGCCAGGGCCAGTTGCTCGCGGCAGATCGCGATCACCTCGTCGACCCGCTTGGGCTGGCAGCCGGCATAGACGCCGTAGTTGCCGGTGTCGGCGTGCTGGTTGGTGTAGCTGTAGACCGAGTAGGCCAGGCCGCGCTTCTCACGCACCTCCTGGAACAGGCGAGAGCTCATGCCGCCGCCGAGCGCCCCGTTGAGGACCCCCATCGCGAACCGACGCGGGTCACCGCGGTGCAGACCTGGTCCCCCGAGGACAAGGTGCGCCTGCTCAGTCGGACGGTCGACGATGTTGACGCCGGTCAGCGTGGGCACAGAGGACCCTGCCGTACGGGCCGGCGTGAAGGTGGCATCACCGTCGAGCAGGCCGGCAGCGCCGAAAGCCTTGCGTACCAGGCGAACCAGGGCGGCGTGGTCGACGTTGCCCGCGGCAGCGACCACCATGTTGCCGGGCTGGTAGCGGCGCCGGTAGTAGCCGGCCACCGACGTCCGCGGGATCTCGCTGATCGACTCGACGCTGCCGAGCACCGGCCGGCCGAGCGGGGTGTCGCCGTAGAGTGCCGCGGCGAACGCATCGTGCACGACATCGCCCGGATCGTCGTCGTGCATGGCGATCTCTTCGAGGATGACCCCGCGTTCGGCCTCGACGTCGGCCGTCGCGACGATCGACGAGGTCACCATGTCGCTGACCACGTCCACCGCCAGCGGCAGGTCGGCGTCGAGCACCCGCGCGTAGTAGCAGGTGTACTCCTTGGACGTGAAGGCGTTCATCTCGCCGCCGACGGCGTCCATCACGGCTGCGATCTCGAGGGCGCCGCGACGCTTCGTGCCCTTGAACAGCAGATGCTCGAGGAAGTGTGACGAGCCGGCGAGCCGCGGAGTCTCGTCGCGTGAGCCGACGCCGACCCAGATGCCGAACGCGACCGAGCGCACCGACGGGATCTGCTCGCTGATCACCCGCAGGCCACCTGGCAGGGTGGTGCGGCGGACCACGGCAGCGTCGGACGACTTGGACAGCGTCCGGGTGCTGCCGCGTACGAGACCGGGAGTGGTGCCGGCCCCCAGGGAGGAACCCGTGGGGGCCGGCACACGTGACGTCGTCCTGGAGCGCAGCGACTCAGATGTCATAGGGCTGACCGGCTAGCTGTCGGCGCCGGCCGGGACGGGCTCGGAGTCGCTGCCCTCAGGCAGCACCGGGATCAGCGAGAGCTTGCCCCGCGGGTCGATCTCGGCCAGCTCGACCTGGACCTTGTCGCCGACCTTGAGGATGTCCTCGACGGTCTCGACCCGCTTTCCGCCGGCGATCTTGCGGATCTGCGAGATGTGCAGCAGGCCGTCCTTGCCGGGGGTGAGCGAGACGAACGCACCGAAGCTCGTGGTCTTGACCACGGTGCCGAGGTAGCGCTCGCCGATCTCCGGCATCGTCGGGTTGGCGATCCCGTTGATGATCGCCCTCGCGGCCTCGGCCGACGGGCCGTCGATCGCGCCGATGTAGATCGTGCCGTCGTCCTCGATGGTGATGTCGGCGCCGGTGTCGGCCTGGATCTGGTTGATCATCTTGCCCTTCGGCCCGATGACCTCGCCGATCTTGTCGACCGGGATCTGGATCGAGATCACCCGCGGGGAGTACGGGGACATCTCGTCCGGGGCGTCGATCGCCTCGGCCATGACCTCGAGGATCGCCAGGCGGGCCTCCTTGGCCTGGGTCAGCGCACCGGCCAGCACCTCGGAGGGGATGCCGTCGAGCTTGGTGTCGAGCTGGAGCGCCGTGACGAAGGACTTGGTGCCGGCGACCTTGAAGTCCATGTCACCGAACGCGTCCTCGGCACCCAGGATGTCGGTGAGGGCGACGTACTCGGTCTTGCCGTCGACGGTATCGCTGATCAGGCCCATCGCGATGCCGGCAACCGGGGCCTTGAGCGGCACACCGGCGTTGAGCAGCGACATCGTCGAGGCGCAGACCGAGCCCATCGAGGTCGAGCCGTTGGAGCTCAGCGCCTCGGAGACCTGACGGATCGCATAGGGGAAGTCCTCACGCGAGGGAAGCACCGGCACCAGCGCCCGCTCGGCGAGCGCGCCGTGTCCGATCTCGCGGCGCTTGGGCGAGCCCACGCGGCCGGTCTCGCCGGTGGAGTAGGGCGGGAAGTTGTAGTTGTGCATGTAGCGCTTGCGGTTGTCCGGCGACAGCGTGTCCAGCTGCTGCTCCATGCGGAGCATGTTCAGCGTGGTGACGCCGAGGATCTGGGTCTCGCCGCGCTCGAAGAGGGCCGAGCCGTGAACCCGCGGGAGCACCTCGACCTCGGCCGAGAGCGTACGGATGTCGGACGGTCCGCGGCCGTCGATGCGGACCTTGTCGCGCAGGACCCGCTGGCGGACCAGCTTCTTGGTCAAGGAACGGAACGCGCCGGAGATCTCCTTGTCGCGACCCTCGAACTTCTCGGCGAGCTGCTCCTTGGCCGACGCCTTGATCTCGTCGGTGCGGCTCTCGCGCTCCTGCTTGCCGGCGATGGTCATCGCCTCGGCGAGCTCCTTGGAGACCGCGGCCTCGACGGCCGCGTAGACGTCGTCCTGGTAGTCGAGGAAGCGCGGGAACTCAGCCGTCGGCTTTGCGGCAGCGGCGGCCAGCTCGGACTGGGCCCGGCACAGCTCGGCGATCGTCGGCTTGGCGGCCTCGAGCCCCTGGGCCACGACCTCCTCGGTCGGCGCGGTGGCGCCGCCCGCGATCAGCTCGATCGTGTGCGAGGTGGCCTCGGCCTCGACCATCATGATCGCGACCTCGCCGTTGTCGAGCACGCGGCCCGCGACGACCATGTCGAACGTCGCGCGGGAGATCTCGTCGTGGGTCGGGAAGGCGACCCAGGCGCCGTCGATCAGCGCGACACGGGTGGCGCCGATCGGGCCGGAGAACGGCAGACCGGCGAGCTGGGTGGACGCGCTGGCCGCATTGATCGCGACCACGTCGTAGAGCTCGATCGGGTCGAGCGCCATGACGGTGCAGACGACCTGGATCTCGTTGCGCAGACCCTTGGCGAACGACGGCCGCAGCGGCCGGTCGATCAGCCGGCAGGTGAGGATCGCGTCCTCGGTCGGGCGGCCCTCGCGGCGGAAGAACGAGCCGGGGATGCGCCCCACGGAGTACATCCGCTCCTCGACGTCCACCGTGAGGGGGAAGAAGTCGAGGTTCTCCTTGGGGTTCTTGGACGCCGTGGTGGCCGAGAGGACCATCGTGTCGTCGTTGAGGTAGGCGACGGCCGAGCCGTTGGCCTGACGGGCCAGCCGGCCGGTCTCGAAGCGGACGGTGCGGCTGCCGAGCGGCGTGTCGATGGTCGCTGTGGCGGTGTGCGTGTCGGGACCCTCCATAGGGTCACCCTCCTGTGTGCTCAGGGGGCCTGACACCTCAAGCTCCAGCCGGGCGAGCGGGCCGGTCTTCGATCGAAGCTCCCGGATTGTGGGTCCGGGCGCCACTACCGAGGACCGGCGCCGAGCTGCCGCGGGTCGAGGTGATCGGCCCCTCATCCACCCGTGGGCCGATCTGGCCGCGGGTGTCATGCGGGTCTCGTACGCGATCCTGCCGCACGAGGTGTGACGCGTACGCGAACTTCGCGTACTGGGCGTTGCGCCGGCTTGTCTGGGCCGAGCGCAACTGACGTGCAGAGGGAGCGGTCCCGATGCGGGAACCGCTCCCCATGACGTGCTACCGGCGAAGGCCGAGGCGCTCGATCAGCGCGCGGTAGCGGTTGATGTCCTTCTTGGCGAGGTAGCCGAGGAGGCGCCGGCGGCGGCCGACCAGCAGGAGCAGGCCGCGGCGGCTGTGGTGGTCGTGCTTGTGCAGCTTGAGGTGCTCGGTCAGATCGTTGATCCGACGGGTGAGCATGGCCACCTGCACCTCAGGGGAGCCGGTGTCGGACTCGACCGTGGCGTACTCGGTCATGATCTGGGCCTTGACGCTTGATTCGAGCGGCACGTGAATTGCTCCCTTGTCGGGCGATAGGTGGTCCCGGGTCGGTGTCACCAGGACAGACGAGCACCACCGGCGTTACGCCAGCGACGGCCAGCCTAGCATCGGGTTCATTGCGGCGCCCACTCCCCGAGCGGCCACTCCTGGGGAAGCGCGCCCCAGGAGGCCAGCAGCCGCTGGATCGTGGCGGCTCCGGCCCGGTCGCCGCGCGCCGAGCGCAGCTCGTGAGCCCGTTCGAGCAGCGGCAGCGCCTCGTCACGGCGGCCCATCGTGGCCAGCACCATGCCCAGCTCGGTGAGCACGTCGTCGTGGCGGCCGCCGACCAGCCGCTCGCGGCAGAGCAGATCGGCCTCACGCAGCACCTGCTCGGCCTCGGCCGGCCGGTTGAGCGACGCGACGCAGCGGGCCAGCACGATCAAGTTGTCGACCAGGGCCCGGCGGTCGACCAGCTCCTCAGCCAGCGCGCACGCCTCCCGTACGGTGGCCTCGGCCTCGCGGAGATGGCCGAGGAGCCGCTGCTCGTCACCGATGCTGGTGAGCAGGGCCAGCCGCCCGTCCCGGGTGGCGGCCCCTGCCAGGAACTTCAGGTTGCGCTCGAGCTGTCCCGCGACCTGCCGCCGGTCGGTGGCCATCAGCCGGCCCCGACCGGGCTGAGTGCCTGCGCCACCAGGGCGAGCAGCTCGGTGCCGACGCTGCCCAGCCCCTCGAGCCGGGACCCGGTGAAGGCATTGCCGACCAGGACGAGGGACAGCTCGTCGGTCGCCCACAGCGAGGTCATCGCTCCCGGCCACCCGCCGGACTGCCACAGCGCTGTGCGCCCGTTGCCGAGGTCCGCGGTGAACACGCCGAGCCCGCTGCCCACCCCGGGCAGGCCGGTCGGCACCGGGTCGCCGGCAATCGGCAGTTCACCGCACACCGGCGCGAGCCGGGCCGGAGAGGCAAGCGCAGCCCCGAGCAGGGCGAGGTCGTCGAGGGTGGACACCAGCCCGTAGGCCGCCTGCAGCACCACCTCGGAGCCGGCGGCGACCGCGATCTCGTCGAAGTCGACGTCGTAGCCGCAGACCGGCTGGCGGGCGACCCGGTCGTCGAGCCGGAACGACGAGTGGGTCATGCCGAGCGGGTCGAGAACCCGGCGAACCGCTACGTCGGCGAAGGTCGCACCGGTCACGTCCTCGACCAACCGGCCGGCCAGGGCGGTGTTCTCGTCCGCCGCCGCCACGCGGGAGCCGCGGGGCAGGTCGGCGACCAGGGTCGGGGCGTAGAGCTCGTTCAGGGTCGGGACGCGGGAGCCGCTGCGCACCCCGACGACGGTGGCGGGCTGGGGCAGCAGCCCACTGGTGTGGGCCAGCAGGTCGCGGACCCGGACCGGCTCGGACCCGGGCGCGGCTGCCAGCCCGAGGGCGCGCAGGTGCCGGCCGACCGGGTCGTCGAGACCGACCAGCCCCTCGTTCACCAGCGAAAGGACCGTCAAGGCCGTGACGGTGCGGCTGAGACCAGACGCACGAACGGCGTTGCGCCGCCCTGGGCGGCGCCTGGTCGCGACCTCGGCGTAGCCGCCCGCCCAGGTCAGCACGCTCTCCCCGCCGGCGGTGACGGCCGCCAGCAGGGCGGGTTGGCGCAGCACCTCACGTGCCTGCCCGAGCAGCGCACCGATCCCTGCGGCCACGTCGGCGGGCAGCGTGCTGTGGACCACCGGGTCGGCCGCGGCGACCACCGGCCACGGAACGGGGGCGCTGCAGCCTGCCTCGGTGGGGACCCGGGCGGGGCTGACCGTCGCGGAGGTCAGGCCGTGCGGTGCTGCCGCCTCGACGACGACCCGGACCACCCACAGCCGCAGGTCCGCGGCGACGACCCGAGCCGCCATCTCGTACGGGGACACGTCGTCGAGTCGCTCGACCACCAGGTCGCCGAGGTCCTCGGCGATGTCCAGCAGCGAGGCGACCAGCTGGACCGGCGGAACGCTCTCACGGAACGAGGCCGCGAGCTGGTCCGCAGCGTTGACCGGTTCCAGCGGCACCCGGCCGGCCAGCGCGTCGAGCAGCCAGGCCAGTCGGCGGCCCGCGGGCGTGCCGGTCGGGACGGGCCTGCTCTGGGCGGCGTTCATCCGGCTCGTCGCCCCTCCGTTCCTGCCCTGGGTCACGACCTGATGGCCGTCCATCAGGGCGGCCATCGACCAGATTACCGGGCCGCCGTGTCGCCGGGGCGACCGGCAAGTAACGCGGCTGCCTGGGCCACGTCCTGCGTCATCTGCCGGACCAGGTCGTCGATGGAGTCGAAGCGGACCATGCCGCGGAGCCGGTGGGCGAACTCGACCCGGATCTGCCGGTCGTACAGGTCGAGGTAGTCGGTCTCGCCGGGCTGCGCGTCGTGGCCCATCACGTACGCCTCCACCCGCCGCCCGACCCCGTCAAACGTGGGGTTGGTGCCGACCGAGATCGCCGCCGCCAGCCTCTGCTGCTGGCCATCGCCGTCGCCGTCGCGGTCGAGCACGAGCCAACCCGCGTAGACGCCATCGGCGGGGACCGCGACACCCGGGGGGACGGCCAGGTTGGCGGTCGGGAAGCCCAGCTCACGGCCGCGAGCGTCCCCGCGGACGACCGGGCCCTGGACCTGGGGCAGCCGGCCGAGCAGAATCGCCGCCTCCTCGACCGCACCGGCGGCGATGAGGCCGCGGATCTCGCTGCTGGACACGGTGCGGCCCTCGGCCTCGACCATGCCGACGGCATCGACGGCGAAGCCGTACGAGGGCCCGAGGGCACGCAGGACCCCGACGTCGCCGGCGGCCTTCCGGCCGAACCGGAAGTTCTGGCCGACCACGACCGACCGGGCGTGCAGGGTGTCGTGCAGCACCCGCCGGATGAACTCCTCCGGCTCCTGGTGGGACAGCTCGAGGGTGAAGGCAAGCACCAGCATCGCGTCGACGTCGAGCCGGGCGACGAGGGCTGCCTTGTCCGAGGCGGAGGTCAGCCGCAGTGGCGCCACCTCCGGCCGGACGACCTCCGCAGGGTGCGGCTCGAAGGTGAGCAGCACGGCCGGAACACCGGCCTGACGGGCAGCCCCGACGGCACGGGAGATGATCACCCGGTGCCCCATGTGGACGCCGTCGAAGACCCCGATGGCGACCACGGACCGACCGAGGTCGGCGGGCACCTCCGTCAGGTCAGACCAGCACTGCACGCAACCGCTCCTTCTGTGGCGCCCGGGCCGGGCGCAGTACTGAACTCTGCCATGACCTGGCGTGGTCCCCCCGGTGGGCTGTCCCATGGTGCAGGATGCCGGACATGCACCTTCTCGCCAGCCACCTGCTGAGCTCCGTCGACTTCACGGCCCTCCAGAGCAAGGTCGTC
Source organism: Frankiales bacterium (assembly GCA_033851545.1). Taxonomy (GTDB): domain Bacteria; phylum Actinomycetota; class Actinomycetes; order JAWWOL01; family JAWWOL01; genus JAWWOL01. Next base: position 16,921 of record JAWWOO010000075.1, read on the forward strand.
AAGACGTCGCACGCCGGCACGGTGCCCCTGGTGATCGTGGCGGTGGTGCTCTTCGTCGCCGCGGTCGCGGTCCGCAAGATCATCAAGTTGGCCATCGTTGTCGTCCTCGCCGCGATCGTCGCCCTGGCTTTCGCCGGCTGGCGGGCCGGGCTGTTCGGCTGACCCGTCCCTGACGGTCAACCGACGAACACGCACAACGAGCGCAGCTCTCCGGCCCGGTCCTCGGCCAGGGCCAGCAGCTCGCCGCCCGGTCCGAACACCCCGACCGGTCCGGGCCCGAGCCCGGCGGCCGGCAGCCGGATCCCGTGCACGAACCGGCGGGCGTCGTCGGCTTCGACGTCCACCCGTGGGAAGCCCAGGGCCACGGCCCGGTCCAGCGGCAGCATCTCGAGGTTGTCGACCAGCTGCTCCAGCGTCCGTGCCTCGTCCAACGTGTACGGGCCTACCGCCGTCCGCCGCAGCCCGGTGAGGTGGCCGCCCACGCCGAGCGCCTCCCCGAGATCCCGGGCGATCGAGCGGATGTAGGTGCCGCTCGAGCAGGCGATCTCGACGTCGAGGTCCAGCAGGCCGTCATGGCGGCGGACGGCGCCCAGGTCGAGCCGGGACACGGTTACCGTACGGGAGGCCAGCTCGACCGTCTCGCCGGCCCGCGCCCTGGCGTAGGAGCGCTTGCCGTCGACCTTGATCGCGCTGATCTGCGGAGGGACCTGGGTGATCTCGCCGCGGAAGGCCTCGAGCGCGGCTCGTACGGCGTCCTCGTCCAGACCGTCGGCGGCGGTCGAGACCAGCGGCTCGCCCTCGGCGTCGTCGGTGCTGGTGGTCTCGCCCAGGCGCACCGTGGCCTCATAGACCTTGCCGGTCAGGGCGAGGTGGCCGAGCAGCCGGGTCGCCTTGCCCACGCCGATCACGAGGACGCCGGTGGCCATCGGGTCGAGCGTGCCGGCATGGCCGACCCGGCGGGTGCCGGCCAGCCGACGCATCCGGGCGACCACGTCGAACGAGGTCCAGCCGCCCGGCTTGTCGACGACCACCAGCCCGCTGGGGCTCTCGGCGGCTGGCGTCACGGCGTGAGGTGGGGGGCGTCAGCCAGCGCCGCGGTCACCTTGGCGACGATGGTCGGGACGTCCTCGTACGAGGTGAACCCGGCGGCGTAGAGGTGACCCCCGCCACCCAGCCCGACGCAGACGGCCCCGACGTCGATCTGGCCCTTGGACCGCATGGACACCTTGATCGTCCCGTCGGCATCGCCCTTGGCCACGAGGGCGACCTCGGCCTCGACGGCGGTGCGGACGATGTCGATCATCCCCTCGATCTCGGAGACGTCGACACCGTAGCTGTCGAGGTCCTCCCGCGTCGTCCAGGTCCAGACCAGCCCCAGGCCGCCTGCCGCCTCGGCGTCCAGCCGGGCCCGGCTCAGCCCGGCACCGAGCACCCGTACGTAGCCGAACGTGTTGGTGTCGTAGAGCGCCCGCGACAGCAGGTCGTGACGCAGCCCGGTCTCGAGCAGCCGGGCGGCGAGCCGGTGCACCTCCGGCGTGGTCGCGACGTACTTGAACGACCCGGTGTCGGTGACCAGGCCGGCGTAGATCCCGGTGGCGATGGCCCGGTCGAGCACGACGTCGAGCCGGTCGACCAGCTCAGCGACGAGCACCGCGGTCGCCGCGGCCGTGACCTCCACCAGGTGCACCGTGCCGAACCCGGTGTTGGACGCGTGGTGGTCGATGACCAGCACGGCCCCCGCGGCGGCCGCCTGAGCCTGCAGCAGCCCGAGCCGGTCGATGCTGCCGGTGTCCAGGGTGACCAGCAGCTCGGGCGCGGCCGGCAGGCCGGCCGGTGGGACCAGGAGCTCCTGGCCGGGGAGCAGGGCCAGGGACGTGGGTACGCGCAGCTCGGGCTCGCCCCAGCTGCAGAAGACCTCCGTACCGCGGCTGCGCAAGGCCAGCCCGAGCGCGAGCATCGAGCCGAGCGCGTCGCCGTCGGGCCCCACGTGGCAGGCGAGGACGACCTGCCGGGCGCCGGCGAGCAGCCGCACGGCCTCGTCCCACTGGGGCTCGGGGAACAGCCGCGCGGGGGTGGCCTGCGCGGTCACGAGTCGTGGTCCCCGAAGTCGTCGCCGTCCTCGTCGGGTGTCGCGGCCACGGCGGGTTTGCGGTAGGGGTCGGCGTCCCCGGCCGGAGCGGCACCCGCTCGTACGCGCACCAGCTCCGCGTCGGCGGCCCTGGCCTTCTCGAGCAGCTCCTCGATCGCCTTGCTGGTCTGCGGGATCGCGTCGGAGACGAAGGTGATCGTCGGTGTGAAGCGCACGCCGGTGCCCTTGCCGACCTCTGCGCGTACGAGACCGGTCGCGCTGGCCAGAGCCCGTGCGGTCTCGGCCTGCTCGGCCTCGTCGCCGAGCACCGTGTAGAACAGGGTCGCGTCGTGCAGGTCGGCAGTGATCCGGACGTCGGTGATGGTGACGAAGCCCAGCCGCGGGTCCTTCACCTGCCGCTCGAGGGTTCCAGCGGCGATCTCCTTGATCCGGTCGGCCAGCTTGCGGGCCCTCGCCTGATCGCTCACTCGTCCTCCTCACCGATCAGCTGCTGCCGAGCCGACAACAGCTCCAACTCCGGACGAGCGGCAACCGTCCGCTCACACCCGTCCAGCACAGCGCGGCAGTGCTCGGCGGTGGAGCCGACGACAGCGACCCCCACCAACGCCCGCCGATGCAGCTCCACATGCCCGACCTCGGCCGCCGACACCTCGAACTTGCGCCGCAGCTCCGCCACCACCGGCTTCACCACCCCGCGCTTCTCCTTGAGCGAGTGCACATCCCCGAGGAGCACGTCCAAGGTCAAGATCCCCGTGAACACACTGTGCCCTCCCAGAAATGGGGACGAGAGCCTCGTGCAGCCGCGGGCAACGCGCGGAGGCGACCGGCCGGGTAGGCCCCTTGAAGACCGTAAAAAAGTAGTGTCCAGGTCAAAAGGGGCCTAGCCGGCCGGGCGCCGGCAGAACAGCTACGCCCGCGGCTTCTCACGAAGCTCGAACGTCTCAATCACGTCATCCACCTTGATGTCGTTGAACGACCCGAGACCGATACCGCACTCGTAGCCCTCCCGAACCTCGGTTGCGTCGTCCTTGAACCGCTTGAGCGACTCGATGGCCAGGTTGTCCGCGACCACGATGCCGTCGCGTACGAGCCGGGCCTTGCTGTTGCGCACGATCGTCCCGGAGCGGACCAGGCAGCCGGCGATGTTGCCGAACTTGCTGGACCGGAAGACCTCGCGCACCTCGGCGGTGCCGAGCTGGGCCTCCTCGAACTCCGGCTTGAGCATGCCCTTGAGCGCGTTCTCGACGTCCTCGATGGCCGCGTAGATCACCGAGTAGTAGCGGACGTCGACCCGCTCACGGTCGGCCAGCTCGCGCGCCTTGCCCTCGGGCCGGACGTTGAAGCCGATGATGACCGCGTCGGAGGCCGAGGCCAGCATGACGTTGGTCTCGGTGATCGCGCCGACGCCGCGGTCGATGATGCGCAGCGTGACGTCCTGGCCCACGTCGATCTTGAGCAGGGCGTCCTCGAGCGCCTCGACCGAGCCCGAACCGTCACCCTTGAGGATCAGGTTGAGCTGGTTGACCTCGCCCTCCTTGATCCGCTCGAGCACGTCCTCGAGGGTCATCCGGCTGCGCGCGGAGGCCAGCTCGGCGAACCGCTCGCGGGACTGACGGCGCTCGGCGATCTGCCGTGCCATCCGGTCCTCGGGGACGACGAGGAAGTTGTCGCCGGCACCAGGGACGCTGGTGAAGCCCAGCACCTGGACCGGACGGCTGGGACCCGCCTCGGTGAGCGCGTTGCCCTTCTCGTCCAGCATGGCCCGGACCCGGCCGTAGGCGTCACCGGCGACGATCGAGTCACCGACCCGGAGCGTGCCGCGCTGGATCAGCACGGTGGCGACCGGGCCGCGACCACGGTCGAGGTGCGCCTCGATGGCGACGCCCTCGGCGTGCTGGGTCGGGTTGGCCCGCAGGTCCAGCGACGCGTCGGCGGTCAGGACGATGGCCTCGAGAAGAGCCTCGAGCCCGATCCGCGACTTGGCCGACACGTCGATGAACAGGGTCTCGCCGCCGTACTCCTCGGCCACCAGCCCGTACTCGGTGAGCTGCTGGCGCACCTTGCCCGGGTTGGCGTCCTCCTTGTCCACCTTGTTGACCGCGACCACGATCGGCACGTTGGCTGCCTGGGCGTGGTTGAGCGCCTCGATCGTCTGCGGCATCACGCCGTCGTCGGCCGCGACGACCAGCACCGCGATGTCCGTCACCTGGGCACCACGGGCACGCATGGCGGTGAACGCCTCGTGGCCGGGTGTGTCGATGAAGGTCAGCGTCCGGTCGTTGCCGTCGACCTGCGTGTGGACCTGGTAGGCACCGATGTGCTGGGTGATGCCACCGGCCTCGCGGGTCTGGACGTCAGTCTCGCGAATCGCGTCGAGCAGGCGGGTCTTGCCGTGGTCGACGTGACCCATGACAGTGACCACCGGCGGACGGGCGATCAGGTCGGTGTCGTCGCCGACCGTGCCGCCGAACTCGAGGTCGAAGTCGCTGAGCAGCTCGCGCTCCTCGTCCTCGGGGCTGACGACCTGGATGTCGTAGTTGAGCTCGGCACCCAGCACCTGCAGCGTGTCCTCGTTGACCGACTGCGTGGCCGTGACCATCTCGCCGAGGCCGAACAGGATCTGGACCAGGGTGGCCGGGTTGACGCCGATCTTGTCGGCGAAGTCGGCCAGTGAGGCACCGCGGGAGAGCCGGATGACCTGCCCCTGGCCACGCTGGAGCGATACACCGCCCGGCATCGGGGCCTGGAGGTTGTCGAACTCCTGACGGCGCTGCTTCTTGGACTTGCGGCCCTTGGTCGGGCCGCGTCCACCGCGACCGAAGGCACCCTGGGTGCCGCCGCCTCGCCCGCGACCACCGGGCGCACCGGGACGGCCGCCGCCGGCACCAGCACCCGGGCCACCCGGACCACCGGGGCCACCGCCGGGCGCACCACCGGGACGACCAGCGCCTCCGGGGCCTGCCGGACGGCCCGCGAAGCCACCAGGTCCACCGGGACCGGACGGACGACCGGGACCACCGGGGCCGCCGGGTCCCGCCGGACGACCGGGGCCGCCAGGGCCGCCGGGACCAACGGGGCGACCGGCACCGGGACCGCCCGGGCGACCGGGACCGCCCGGACCGGCCGGCCGGGGCGGCATCATGCCGGGGTTGGGCCGCGGCATGCCGGGACGCGCGCCGACGCCACCCGGCCGCGGCGGCATGCCGGGACCAGCGGGGCGTGGCGGCATGCCGGGACCACCGGGGCCACTTGGACGCGGCGGCAGACCCTGGGCCGGCCGGGCCGGCATGCCGGGGCCGCTCGGGCCGCTCGGGGCTGCGGGGCCGCCGGGCCTCGGGGCCGGACGGGCCGGCAGGGTCGGGGTCGAGCCGGCGGACTGGGTGTAGGGGTTGTTGCCGGGGCGCGGCGCTCCCGTGCCGGGTCGGGGAGCCGGCCGTACGGCGGCTGCGGCCGCCTCGGCTGCCGTCTCCTGGACGAACGCGGCGGCCGGGGCTACGCGCTCGGGCGCGGCGGCCGGCTGAGCCGGCTCGGGGGTGGCCACCGTGGCGGCGCTGGCCACCGGGGTGACGACGGGCTCGGCTGCCGCCTCAGGGGCGGGGCCGGGCTTGGGGGTGGATGCCTTCTTCGGCGCCGGCGCTGCCGCGCCGTCAGCTGCGGGGAAGGCTTCCTTGAGCTTGCGAACTACCGGCGCCTCGACGGTGGAGGACGCCGAACGGACGAACTCGCCCAGCTCGGTGAGCTTGGTCATGACGACCTTGCTCTCAATACCGAGCTCCTTGGCGAGCTCATAGACCCGGACCTTGGCCACTGTGCTCCTGTCTTGGTCCGCGGTCCTGCCCGCGTGACCTGGTTGCTACTGCATGGTCGTGCTCGTCTGGTGGTCGGTGCTGCACGCTGGTGTCACACAGCGCTGGCTCATCGAGGGCTCATCGCTCGTCGACCTGCTCTCATGACTGGGGATGGGACTGGTCACGCTGGTGGTGCTGGCGGTGCTGGCACTGCCGGAACCCGTGCTGCGAGGTGGTCCCGCAGGAGATCGTCGGCCGGCGCGCCGTCGAGCCGCAAGGCCCTCGGGAACGCCCGCCGTCGCTGTGCGAGCTCGAGACAACGCGGGTCGGGGTGCAGGTATGCCCCTCGGCCCGGCAGCCGATGACGAGGGTCAGGAACGAGCTCGGCGAGGGTGCCGGCGAGTTCGCCCCCGACCGCCACGACGCGTAGCAGGTCGGACGCCGGCGCTCGGGTCCGGCAGCCCACACAGGTGCGGACCGGGACCGCGCGACGACGCGGGATGGAGTCTACCGCGCCGCTCCCTCGATGGTCGGGCTCGGGGCGTCCAGCTCGACGACGGCGGGGCGGGGGTGGCTGGGCGCCGGACCGGTGTCGGACCGGATGTCGATCCGCCAGCCGGTGAGCCGGGCAGCGAGGCGGGCGTTCTGGCCCTCCTTGCCGATGGCGAGGGAGAGCTGGTAGTCGGGCACGATCACCCGGGCCGAGCGCGCGTCCGCGTCGACCACCTCGACCGAGGTGACATTGGCCGGCGACAACGCGTTGCCGACCAGCGTCGCCGGGTCGTCGGACCAGTCGATGATGTCGATCTTCTCGCCGTGCAGCTCGTTGACGATCGCCCGCACCCGGGAGCCCATCGGGCCGATGCAGGCGCCGCGGGCGCGTACGCCGGGGACCAATGACCGGACCGCGATCTTGGTACGGTGCCCTGCCTCGCGGGCGACCGACACGATCTCGACGCTGCCGTCGGCGATCTCGGGCACCTCGAGCGCGAACAGCTTGCGGACCAGGTTGGGGTGGCTGCGCGACAGGGAGATCTGCGGCCCGCGGACCCCCTTGTGCACCTGCAGCACGTAGCACTTGATCCGCTCGCCGTGGACGTAGCGCTCGCCGGGCACCTGCTCCCCCGGTGTCAGCGTCGCCTCGACCTTGCCCAGGTCGATGAACACCGTGGGCCGGTCGCTGGCCCGGTCGTGCTTGTCGTGCTGCTGGATGACACCGGCGACGATGTCGCCCTCGGAGCCGGCGTACTCGCCGTAGGTCAGCTCCTGCTCGGCGTCGCGCAGCCGCTGCAGGATGACCTGCTTGGCAGTGGTCGCCGCGATCCGGCCGAAGTCCGCAGGCGTGTCCTCGTACTCCCGCGGGGTCGCGTCCTCGGAGACAGCGTCCTCCTGCGCCCAGACGGTGACCGTGCCGGTCTTGCGGTCCAGCTCGACCCGCGCATGCGCGGCCGAGCCCTCGGTGTGGTGGTAGGCCGTCAGCAGTGCAGCCTCGATCGCCTCGCAGACCAGGTCGAAGGCGATGTCCTTCTCGCGTTCGAGTGCCCGCAGCGTGCTCATGTCGATGTTCATGCCTTCACCTCCTCTGCCGTCGCGTCCTCGTGGTCAAGCTCCTCGACGTCCTCGAGATCGTCGGGCACCCCCGGCCGCGAGAACTCCACCTGGACCGTTCCCTTGCCGAGCGCGCTCAGCGGGTGGGCTACCTCGGTGCCGTCGGGGAGGCTGAACCCCACCACCTCGCCCTCGACCCCGGTCACCCGGGCGGTCAGCTGGCCGGCCCCGGCAACCCCCGCGACGCTCACGCTGACCAACCGGCCGGTCGCCCTGCGCCAGTGCCGGGCCAGGGTCAGGGGGTGGTCGACGCCGGGCGAGCTGACCTCGAGGACGTACGGCGTGGCGCCCATCAGGTCGCTCGCGTCCAGCGCGTCGGACACGGTGCGGGACAGGGTCGCGATGTCATCGAGGGTGATGCCGCCGTCACGGTCGGCCAGGACCCGCACCAGCCGGCGGTTGCCGGCGGGGGTGACGACGACGTCCTCGACGTCGTAGCCGTCGGCGACCGCGAGTGGCTCGAGCAGCGAGTGCAGCCGGGACTTGAGGGAGCCAGTGCTCATCCGGAGCCTCCTCAGGTCACGTGTGCTGTTGTGGTTTGCCGTGCTGCTGCAGCTGGGGCCGCAAGTCGGTGACCACCCTAGCCGTTGCGCGCCCGCCGGTCACCGGCCGGACATGAGAGGCTGTTCGCCAGCACGCTCGCCGACCGACGAGCCGACAGCCGAGGAGCCTTGACGATGGACGACCGCCGGCCCACCCGCCGGGCGCTCCTGGCGGCCGGCGCCTCCACGGCCCTGGCGGCACTGGCGGCAGTTGCCGGTTGCGGCCGCGGCTCGGCACCGGCGGCCGTCGGCGCGACCGGTACTGCCGGTACGAGCACGAGCGCCGCCACCTCGGCCGCGGTCGTCACCACCACCGCGAAGCCGCCGGCCACGTGGGCCGTCGCGGTGGCAGCAGGCGAGCGCAGTCTGCTGGCCTCCTACGACGCCGTGGCCAAGGCCCACCCGAGCCTCAAGGCGGCACTGGCCCCCCTGCGCACGGCCCACGCCGCCCATGTGAAGGCCCTCAAGGTCAAGGGCGCCGGCAAGGTCCTTGCCGGTCTGCCGGCCGGCCAGGCTGAGGCGCTCAGCCGGCTGGCCGCCGCTGAGCAGAAGGCGTCGGACACGACCGGCGCGGTGTGCCTCACGTGCCCGACAGAGGCCGCGGCCCTGCTCGGCTCGATCGCCGCCGCGAACGCGAGCAACGTCCTGGTGCTGCAGTCGATGGGAGCGAAGTGACGACCCCCGTCGCGTCGGCAGAGACGATCAAGGCGTTGCAGCTCGCGGTCACCGCCGAGCATGCGGCCATCTACGGCTACTCCGCGGGCGGCGGCCACCTGTCGGTCAGCCGCCGCCCCGTCGCCGTCTCCTACTTCGTGGCCCACAGCAGCGCCCGCGACGCGCTGAACGCGGCGCTCAGGGGCAGGGGCGGCAAGGCACCCGCCGCCCTGCGGGGCTACACCGTGCCCGTCCTGGCGACAGGTGTCGCTGCAGCGACCTTCCTCGCGACGCTGGACGACGCCACCGCCGCTGCCTACGCGGGCATCCTCGGGACCACGGCCGACCCGGCCCTGCGCCGGCTGGCCGTCGCGGGACTGACCGCGTCGGCCACCAGGGCCACTTCCTGGCGGATCGCGGCCGGCGTGACCCCGGCCGTACGGCCCTTCCCGGGCATCGCCGGCACCCCCGGCTGACTCCTTTCAGAACTCTCCGTCGGATCCGTCGTCTGACGACGGATTCGGCACAAGGTGTCGCCGGCGTACGGCGATAGGGTCCGGGCATGGCCCACGAGGAGACGCCGCTGACGGCCGAGCACACCCGGCTGGCCGAGGCCGACGCGGGGACCTCCGCTTGGCGGCGCTTCGGGCCGTACGTCGCGGAGCGGGCCTGGGGCACGGTGCGCGAGGACTACAGCGCCGGCGGGGACGCCTGGGACAACCTCACCCACGACGAGGCGCGCTCGATGGCCTACCGGTGGAACGAGGACGGCATGGCCGCCTTGTGCGACGAGGAGCAGTACCTCTGCCTGGGCCTGGCGCTGTGGAACGGCGTCGACCCGATCCTCAAGGAACGGATGTTCGGGCTGACCAACTCCGAGGGTAACCACGGCGAGGACGTCAAGGAGCAGTGGTGGTACGCCGACGCCACGCCCACGTCTTCCTGGCTCTCGTGGCGCTACCACTACCCGCGCCTGGCATTCCCGTACGAGGATCTCCTCGTCAGCAACGAGGAGCGCGGCCGGCTGGTGCCGGAGTACGAGATCGCCGACACCGGAGCCCTCGACGGGTGCTGGGTGGTGACGCTCGACGTCGCGAAGGCTGCGCCGGACGACCTGCGGCTGTCCTACCGCGTGACCAACACCGGTGCAGAGGAGGCGACGATCCACGTGTTGCCGCAGGCCTGGTTCCGCAACACGTGGTCATGGGCCGAGGGTCACCGGCGGCCGGTGCTGTCACTGACCCCGGAGGGCGGGATTGCCGTACAGCACGGTGTTCTCGGCTCGCTCGTGCTGACCAGCTCCGGGTCGCCCGACGCGCTGTTCTGCGACAACGACACCAACACCCATCGGCTGTACGGGACCCCCGGCCCGGCATTCCCCAAGGACGGGATCAACGACCACGTGGTGTCAGGCGCGCCGACGGTCAACCCTCAGCGGACCGGCACCAAGGCTGCCTTCTGGCACGTGCTGACCGTCGAGCCCGGCGCGACGGCGGAGGTGCGGGTGCGGCTGGCTCCGGACGCCGAAAAGGACGGGCTGGGGACCGGATTCGACGAGGTGCATGCTCTGCGCAAGGCCGAGGCAGACGCCTACTATGCCGCCGTACTAAGGGGTTTGGCGGCTGAGCACCTGCCAATTGCCCGCCAGGCGTTCGCCGGACTGCTGTGGGGCAAGTGCTTCTACCACTACAACGTGCAGGTGTGGCTCGACGGCGACCCGGCGCAGGTCGACCCGCCGCCCGGGCGCGGTCAGATCCGCAACGGCAGCTGGCGGCACCTCGACAACCGTGACGTCATCTCGATGCCCGACCCCTGGGAATATCCCTGGTACGCGGCTTGGGACCTGGCGTTCCACACCGTCGCACTGGCCCACATCGACCCGGCCTTCGCGAAGTCGCAGCTGTTGCTGCTCTGCCGCGAGTGGTACATGCACCCCAGCGGCCAGCTGCCGGCGTACGAGTGGAACTTCTCCGACGTCAACCCGCCGGTGCAGGCGTGGGCGGCGTTGCGGGTGTTCGAGATCGACGGCTCGCGCGACTTCGACTTCCTGGAACGGGTCTTCCACAAGCTGACCATCAACTTCACCTGGTGGGTCAACCGGGTGGACACCGAGGGCAACAACGTCTTCGAGGGCGGCTTCCTCGGCCTCGACAACGTCGGGCCGTTCGACCGTTCGAAGCAGCCACCGGTCGCCGGTCATCTCGAGCAGACCGACGGCACGGCCTGGATGGCCATGTACTGCCTTGACCTGCTCGGCATCGCGCTGACCCTGGCCGCGCAGGACAAGACGTACGAGGACGTCGCCACCAAGTTCTTCGAGCATTTCACCTACATCGCCATTGCCATGAACGGCATGGGTGACGGCGGGTTGTGGGACGAGACCGACGGTTTCTACTACGACGTCCTGCGTTGCGCCGACGGCAGTGCGCTGCCGATGCGGGTGCGCTCGGTGGTGGGCCTGGTGCCCGTCGCCGCGGTGGCTGTCATCTCCGACGAGGTGCTGAAGGGACTGCCGGATTTCACCTCGCGGCTGCACTGGTTCCTCGACCACAAGCCCGACGTGGCAGCACAAGTCGCCCGCATCCACACCGTCGGCAGCGTCGACCAGCACCTGTTCTCGGTGCTCTCCCCCGAGCGCCTCGTCCGCGTGCTCGAGGCGGTCCTCGACGAGGCGGAGTTCCTTTCCCCGTACGGGATCCGCTCGCTCTCGCGTCGCCACGTCACGCCCTACGTCGCCGACCTCGGCAGCGGCGTCCACGCCGACCCGGTGTCGTACGAGCCGGGCGAGTCGACGACCGGGCTGTTCGGCGGCAACTCCAACTGGCGTGGACCGGTCTGGTTTCCCTTGAACCGCTTGGTGATCGGTGGCTTGCGACGGTTCGGCGACTACCTGGGAGACGACGTGAGGGTGGAGCTGCCTCGCGGGTCGGGGCGGCGGGTGACGCTGTCCGAGGCGGCGGCCGACCTGTCCGGGCGGCTGGTGGCGCTGTTCGTTGCTGATGTCTCAGGCAAGGTGCCGGCTGCCGGCGACGATGCGTGGCCGAACGGGCTGCTCTGGTTCCACGAGTACTTCCACGGCGACACCGGCAAGGGCCTCGGCGCCTCGCACCAGACCGGCTGGACGTCGCTCGTCGTCGACCTGCTGCTGCACCAGAGGCCCTGACCGGGCGATCACCGCCCGCGTGCAGTGAGCAGAACGAGCAAAAGTCGAGTTAATGCGGCATGCCGCGAGTATGAAGCGAAATCTTCTCGCAACCCTGTGTACATCCTACGGTCCGCTCAATGAATATCCGTGACCGAGGTGTTCGCCCAGGAAAGCGAGATTAACTGTGCCGACAGGTCCCGTGATCGAGCTCAAGAATGTGACCAAACGCTTCGCCACACCCAAAGGCGGTGTCTACACCGCTTTGCGCGACTTCAACATGACCATCGGCCCAGGCGAGTTCTGCACCGTCGTCGGTCCGACCGGCTGCGGCAAGTCGACGACCCTCAGCCTCATCTCGGGGCTGGCTCCCGTGAGCGATGGCTCGGTCGAAGTCATGGGGCAGCGCGTCGACGGCATCGGCAAGGGCCTGGGCTACGTCTTCCAGTCCGACGCGATCTTCCCCTGGAAGACAGTGCTCGACAATGTGGCTGCCGGCCCGCGGTACCAGGGGAAACGGACCAAGGATGCACATGCGCTGGCCCGCGACTGGATCCGGCGGGTGGGACTCAGCGGCTTCGAGGACCGCTATCCGCACCAGCTCTCCGGCGGCATGCGCAAGCGCGTGGCACTGGCGGCGAGTCTCATCAACGAGCCCAAGATCCTCTTGATGGACGAGCCGTTCAGTGCATTGGACGTCCAGACGCGGAGCCTTATGGAGAACGAGCTCCTCGCCCTGTGGGAGAGCAGCGGCGCATCCGTCGTCTTCGTCACCCACGACCTCGAGGAGGCGATCGCCCTTGCCGACAGGGTCTTCGTTCTCACCGCAGGCCCGGCGACGGTGAAGAGCGAATACAAGATCGACCTGCCGCGCCCGCGCAACGTCGCCGAAATCCGTTTCCTGCCGGCATTCATCGAGCTCTACGAAACCATCTGGAACGACCTGCGGGAGGAGGTGCTTGTCAGCTATGAGCGAGCCAAGTCTGCAGGCTAGGCCCATGCCTACGACCACGAACACCACGAAGAGCCTGGAGCGGGAGCCCGAGGGCGCGATGCTTGCCAGGAAGTACCGGCAACGGCGCCGTACGGTCTGGGTGTTGCGCGTGGTCCTGGCCGTGGTCATCGTCGCCGGCTGGGAGATCAGCGCCCGCACCAAGCTGATCGACCCGTTCTTCTACGGCCAGCCGTCGTTGATCTGGCACCAGCTGGTCCGCTGGGTCAACCACGGGACGTCGAACGGGTCGCTGTGGCGGCAGATCCTGGTGACCATGGAGGAGACCATCATCGGTTTCCTGATCGGCGTCGCCCTCGGCGTGGTGTGTGGTGTCGTGCTCGGCGTCAACCGGCTGCTGGCCGACATCTTCTCGCCGTACATCAAGGCCTTCAACTCGATCCCGCGCGTCGTGCTCGGCGCCATCTTCACGATCGCGTTCGGCCTGGGGCTGACGTCCAAGGTGATGCTGGCCGTGGTGCTGGTCTTCTTCGTGGTCTTCTTCAACGCTTTCCAGGGCGTACGTGAGGTCGACCCCAACCTCATCGCCAACGCCCGGATCCTCGGCGCCGGAAGGGCAAGGGTGACCCGCGAGGTCATCATCCCCAGCGCCCTGTCCTGGATCCTGGCCAGCTTGCACACCAGCTTCGGCTTCGCCCTCGTGGGCGCGGTCGTCGGCGAGTTCCTCGGCTCCACAGAAGGTCTGGGCTCGCTGATCGTGATCGCCCAGAACACCTTCAACGTCAGTGGAGTGTTCGCGGCGATGGTCATCCTCGCGGTCGTCGCGCTGATCGCGGAATCCATCGTCACGGCGCTCGAGAACCGGCTCATCCGGTGGCGCCCGACCCCTGTCACCGACATCACCATCTAACCAACAGAACGGACAATCATGGTCAGCATTGCCCGGATGGGCGCGGCGACGGTCGTCGTCGCCCTGTCGATCACCGCATGTGGCAGCAGCAGCAAGAGTGCCGGCACCGGCGCTACGTCGGCGGCGGGCACGTCCGCCGCAGGCGGGTCCGCCGGCCCCTCGTCGGCGGCGGCCGGGTCGTCGACGGCCGCCATGAAGGACGTGTCCCTGAAGATCATGGTCGGCGGCATCAGCAAGCAGATCTACCTGCCGAACGAGCTCACCGCAAAGCTCGGCTACTTCAAGGAGCAGCACCTCAACGTGACGCTCATCGACGAGGCCTCCGGTCAGTCCTCGGAGCAGCAGGTGCTCGCGGGTGGCGTCCAGGCCGGGTCCGGCTCGTACAACCACACGATCGAGCTGCAGCCGTCGGGCAAGTTCATCGAGTCGGTGGTGCAGCTGCAGCTGGCTCCCGGCGAGGCCTTGATGGTCAACAGCAAGCAGGCCTCCTCGATCACCTCGGCCAAGGCCCTGTCGGGCAAGAACCTGGGCGTCACGGAGCTCGGCTCCGGCACTCAGACCCTCACCAGCGCCATCATGGGCGAGGTGGGACTCGACCCCAACTCGGGGCACTTCATCCCGGTCGGGGCCGGTGACACCTTCATCGCCGCCGTGCAGCACAACAAGATCGCGGCCGGCATGACGACCGAGCCGACGATCTCGCGGCTGATCAAGACCGGTGCCGCCAAGGTGCTGGTAGACCTGCGCACGCCCACGACGACCCGGGCCGCATTGGGCGGCGACTACCCGTTCATCTGCCTGTTCATGAAGACGGACTACGTCAACAGCCACAAGGACGTCGTGCAGCGGCTGGTCAACGCCTACGTGAAGACGCTCAAGTGGATGGCGGCGCACACCGCGACGGAGATCGCCGACATGATGCCGACCGACTACTACGCCGGCGACAAGGCCGCGTACATCACCGCGCTGGAAGGGCAGAAGGCATCCTTCACCCCGGACGGCGTGATGCCGGCTACCGGCGCCCAGACGGTCTACAGCATCGAGCAGAAGTACGTGCCGATCATGAAGGGCAAGACAGCGGACATCAGCAAGACCTACACCAACGAGTTCGCCAGCAAGGCCACCGGCTGACCGCCGGCAACGACCCGGGGGCGGCGGCGCCGATAGACGGTGCCGCCGCCCCCGTACCACTGATCGATTTGGGTAGTTGACGGTCGAGCGGCAGATTGTGGGAGATTAGCCGATGCCCTCCTGCCCTGGCGGGCGATGAACACCCGGTCCGCACGAAGGGAAGTCTCGTGGCCAGACGCAGGCTCTCGACGCAGATCTTGGTCAGCCACCTGGCCATCCTGATCATCGCCGTCGGCGCCGGTTTCGCCCTGTACGTCCACGCCGGCCGGCAGGCCAGGGACGAGGAGTACATGAAGCGCGCGCTCGCCATCGCCCAGGCGACGGCGGCCTTGCCCGAGGTCCAGCGCGGGCTCGCGCAAGGCGACCCGACCGGCGCCCTCGCCGGACTGGGAGAGCGGATACGCCTGAACACCGGCGCGGCCTACGTCGTCATCATCGACCGGACGGGTGTCCGGCACTCCCACCCCGACCCGGCGCTCATCGGGCGGCGGGTCGAGGAGCCGGTGGTGGCGCTCGACGGTCGGCCGCACACCGGGCATGACAAGGGTCACCTCGGCCTGTCCGCCAACGCCAAGGCACCGGTCGTCGCCTCGGGTGCCGTGGTAGGCGAGATCTCCGCCGGCATCCTGGAGAAGGAGGTCTCGATCGAGAACGCCCGGGCGCTCCGGGCGCTGCTCCTGTACGCAGGCCTGGCGCTCGCGCTGGGGCTCGGCACGGCCTTCCTGCTCACCCGCCGGCTCAAGAGGCAGACCCTGGGCCTCGAGCTGCACGAGATCGCCGAGCTGCTCCAGGAGCGCGAGGCGATGTTGCACGGCATCAGGGAGGGCGTTGTCATCCTGGACACCCAGGACCGGGTCACGCTCGTCAACGACGAGGCCCGCCGACTGCTCGGGCTGAAGGGCGTGCCGCTGGGCCGGTCGGTCGCTGACCTGGTCCCATCGGGGCGGCTGCGTGACCTGCTTACCGGCGGGGGTGGCCGACCCGACGACGAGGTGGTGCTCACCGACGAGCACTGCTTGAAGGTCAACCGGATGCCGGTCGTTCACCAGGGGCGCCCCTTGGGCGCCGTCGTGACGTTGCGGGACCGTACGGAGCACGTGGAGCTGCTCCGTGAGCTCGACAGCGTCCGCTCGCTCACCGACGCCCTGCGCGCGCAGCAACACGAGCACGCCAACCGCATGCACACCGTGGCCGGGCTGCTCGAGCTCGATCGCCCGGCAGACGCCGCCGCCTACCTGGACGAGGTGTCCGGCGCCGCCGCAGGTCTCGCCGAGTCGCTGCGTGACCGGATCGGCAGCCCCACCCTGGTCGCGCTGCTCCTGGGAAAGGTCACCATCGCCCGCGAACGCGGCGTACGGCTGTTCGTGGAGGCCGCCGAGCCCGTACGCGGCGTCGACGGCCGGGTGCTCGTGACGGTCGTCGGCAACCTGATCGACAACGCCATCGATGCCGCAGCGCTGAGCCCGTCGCCGGAGGTCACCGTCGAGCTGGGCACCGACCCGGCGGGCGCCCTGGTGATCGGGGTGCGGGACAGCGGGCCGGGCGTCGGCACGATGGACCCCGAGGTCGTCTTCGCCGACGGCTACAGCACCAAGGCCACCGTCGACGGTGTGCACCGCGGCCTCGGTCTGGCCCTCGTGCACCGGCTCGTCACCCGCTCGGGGGGCACCATCACCGTACGCAACGACGGCGGCGCCTGCTTCCGCGTGGTGCTCCCGCGCGACGCCCCCGTCGGTGCGGTGCCGTCGCCGTGATC
The DNA here is from genome assembly GCA_033851545.1 of Frankiales bacterium. GTDB lineage: Bacteria > Actinomycetota > Actinomycetes > JAWWOL01 > JAWWOL01 > JAWWOL01. Next base: position 33,493 of record JAWWOO010000075.1, read on the forward strand.
AGCACGCTGATCATCGACGACGACTACCGGGTGGCCGAGATCCATGCGGCTTTCGTCGCCCGGGTCGACGGCTTCGAGGTGGCCGGCATCGCCCACAGCGCGTCCGAGGCCGACGCAGCCATGGCCGCCGGCGCGCCGGAGCTGCTGCTGCTCGACCTCTACCTGCCGGACCAGCACGGATTCGAGCTGTTGCGCCGGCTCCAGGACGTCCACGAACAGCGACCCGACGTGATCGTCATCACCGCCTCCCGCGACGTCGACAGCGTCCGTACGGCGATGCAGCTCGGTGCCGTCCACTACCTGGTCAAGCCGTTCGGCTTCGACCAGCTCTCCGACCGGCTGACGGCCTACCGGCGGATGCGGGAGAACCTCGAGTCGATGGGCGAGGCCTCGCAGAAGGAGGTCGACGCACTGTACGGGATGCTGCGCCCCGTCCCCGCCGAGCCGGCCAAGGCTGCCTCGGGTCCGGCGACCATGGGCATGGTTCTGCGGCTGGTCAAGGAAAGTGGCAGCGACGTGACCGCCGCGGACGTAGCAGCATCCTTGGGCATCAGCCGGGCGACGGCCCAGCGCTACCTCTCCCAGCTGGTCAGCCGCGGCCAGCTGGAGCTCCAGCTGCGCTACGGAGCCGCCGGCCGGCCGGCACACCGCTACCGGGTCAGCACTTGAGAGCTGAGATCACCCGTTGGGCGCCGGTCCTGGGCCTCACCGTGCTGGTCGCCGCCGCGATGCAGTGGGCGGGCCTACCCTCCCCCGCGCTGTTCGGCGCACTGGTCAGCGGCATCGTGGTCGCCTGCCTCGTCCGGGAGCCTGCCCTCCCGTCCCCGGCAGCGGTGCGGCTGAGCCAGTCGGTCATCGGGGTCACGGTCGGTTGCTACGTCCAGTGGCCGGTCCTGGTCGAGGTGCTGCACCACACGGCACCGATCCTGGTCATCACCGCGGCGACGCTCGGACTCAGCATCCTCGCGGGCATCGGGCTGAACCGTTGGCAGCACATCGGCCGCACCACAGCGGTGTTCGGCATGATCGCCGGCGGCGCCTCGGGACTCACCGCGATCAGCAGGGACCTCGGCGCCGACGACGGGTTGGTGGCCCTCATGCAGTACGCGCGGGTGCTGCTGATCCTGGCCACCATGCCGGCCGTCGTGGCCCTCGCGTTCTCGGCGCCGAGCACGCACACCGCCGTCGGGGGGACCGGCAGCCGCGTCCTCGCCGGGCTGGCGCTGACCGTCGTATGCGTGCCGGCCGGGCGCCTGCTGGCCCGGGTCGTCCACCTCCCGGTCGGCTCGCTGCTCGGGCCCCTCGTCGTTGCCGCCGTGGTCGTGATCCTCTCCGGCAGCTCGACGCTGACGGTCCCCGTACTGGTCCAGGACGGTGCCTATGCGGTGATCGGGCTGCAGGCTGGACTGCGCTCCAGCCCTGCCCGGCTGCGGGCCGCCGGGACGGTGCTGCGGGCGTCAGTGCTGCTGACCTGCCTGGTGATCGTCGCCTGCGCAGGGCTGGGGGTGGTGCTGTCGGCGTGGATCCACGTCAGCGCCCTGGACGGCTACCTGGCCACGACTCCGGGCGGCCTCTATGCCGTGCTCGCGACGGCCAACCAGACCGGATCGAACACCACCCTCGTGCTGTCCGTCCAGGTGCTCCGGCTGGTGGTCATGCTGGTGTGCGCCCCGCTGATCGCGACCAGGCTGGGCGCCCCCGGTGCAATCCAGCCTGTGCTGGAGACCTGATTGCCGGGGCGACGGCCCGCTGCTCGAATCCGCCACGAGTCGGTCAGCTAGGGCGTGTCCCCGTGCGGCGTGGCGACCGGCGCGTCGGCTGCGAGGAACAGGGTTCCGCGCAGGCTGCCCTGTGCGGTGCGGAGCGCGACGGTGATCCAGGCGGCGACGAGGCCGATGTAGAGAAGTACGGCTGCTACGTGGAAGAGGTCCGATCCGGTGTCCAGGGCGAGTTCGGAGGTGCCCAGGACACAGTTGCCGACAGGGAAAGTGAACGACCACCATGTCAGCGAGAACGGCAGGTGTCCGCGGGCGGCACGCACTGTGATGGCGCCAGCGATTGCACCCCACAGCAGGGCGAAGCCCCACACCGGGACGCCGTAGACGACGCCGAAGGCCTGCAGGGCAGTCGAGTACGGCGCGGGCAGTGCCTCATGAGCGACGCCGCCGAGCAGGTTCGCGGCGACGATCGACTGCCCCAGCGGCCCCAACACGATCCAAAGGGTCGGCACCATCGTCGTGTCGCCCGTCTTGTACACGGCAAGGCGATACCAGATGAGGGTGATAATCACGATCGACGCGAACAGTGACAGGCCGAACATCGCATAGCAAGACAGCAACAACGCAAGCCTGGGCTGTCCGGCGGGCGCGTACGGGACCAGCAGGGCGCCCGTGGAGGCCGAAACCATCGGCGGCACGATCGGCATCAGCCAACCGCCGAACGCGCTGTCCGGTCTGACGACGTGCCGGGTGAACACGAAGAACGGGACCACGGCGGCGGCGGCCAACCCGGTCACGGTGCCGGCGAACCACAACACCCAGTCGACGTCGACGGCAGCCTGCTGACCCATGACCTCGCGGCCCAGCAGGATCGTGCCGGCTCCAACCGTGAGCAAGGCCATCGGCGGAGCGCCGTAGAAGTGCGCCATCACGGGGTTGAGGAGGTGGCCCCGTGCAGCACCGGGGTAGCGCACCCAATGGGCGACGGTCGCCGCAGTGAGGGCGACCAGCAGGAAGGCGGCAAGCGCCCAGACCACGAGGGCGCCAGCGTGCAAGCCACGCGGCTGCCATGGCAATGACGCGGCCGCGACCGCGACGATGCCGGTGCCCATGATCGACGCGTACCAGTTGGGTGCCAGATGGGAAAACGTCTGCGACGGGCGCCGCAGGTCCGGCAACCATCGGGCCCGCGCCAACCGATAGGCCCTTGCCGGTTGCCCTGCCACGCCGGCCGTCGAGGACTGAGCTCTCATCCCGAATGCCTCGCGAGCCCTGTCTCATCGTGCTGGTCGGCCGGTGCGCTGAGGTCGAAGAACTGACGCAGCGCGTCGAGATAGGCGGGCCCGTTCGGGCCGGTGGAGAACTCCTTGGCGCGAATTGTCGGCTGGTGCAGGATCTTGCGGAGGATGCGGTGGATAGCGGTGGTGGTCTCGGCCCATTGCTTGTCGCTGAGCTCCGGGAGTCGCTCGTGCAGCCGGCGCAGTTCAGCGTCGGCGAGCTGCCTGATCTGCGTGTGCAGCGCGGTGATAAGGGGCGCTGCTGCTGCTTGTTCCTGCCGTTCGGTGTACGCGGCGGCCTCCGCGGCGACGATGGCGCGGACCTGCGGGATCTGGTCCGGCATCTGCCGCTCGGCCAGGTGCCGGCCGAGCGTGGTCAGGTTCACGAGGGTGACCCCGTCCAGGCGGCCCACCTCGGGGTCCACGTCGGGCGGCCTGCCCAGGTCGAGCACGAACAGCGGCCGGCCGCCTGCCAGCGCCCGGGCGGTCCGGACCGGCCCAACGGGCACAACGGGTTCGGCGGCTCCGGTGGCCGTGATCAAGAGGTCGGCGTCGGCAAGCGTCGCGGGCAGGTCGCTGGCCAGCAGCTGCGTGCCCTGCACCTCCTCGGCCAGCTCAGCGGCTCGCGCCGGGTTGCGGCCGGCCACGGACAGCCGCCGGACGCCGGCCTCGCGGAGCAGTCGCGCCGCGAGCTTGCCCATGCTGCCGGTCCCGAGCACGATCGCGTCGCGAGCGCTGAGGCCGCCGAGGTTCGCCTCGGCGAGGTCCAGGCCGGCCCGGGCGAGTGAGATGCCTTCGGTGCTGATCGTGGTCTGGGTGCGGGCCCGCTTGCTGGCCCGCAGCGCCGCGTCGATCAGGCCGGTGAGGGCCGGGCCGGTGGTTCCCGCCGCGGCGCCCGCGCGGGCCGCGGCCTTGATCTGGGCGACGATCTGGTCCTCACCGATGGCCATCGAATCCAGCCCGCAGGCGACCGAGAACAAGTGCTCGGCGGCCGTGCCGCCGACTCGGATGTCGGCCATCTGCAGCACCTCACCGACCTCGAGCCGCCCGTGGGCGGCCAGCAGGTCCGCGACTGCCCGGGTCACCTGTGCGACCGGGCCGTGCGCGGCCGCGTAGACCTCGACCCGGTTGCACGTGGACAAGACGACCACCTCGTCGATGCTCGGCACGGCGTGCAGCCGGGTGAGCATGCTGCTTCGTTGGGCAGGCGGAACGGCAAGCTTGTCGAGCACCTCGCCCGGCGTGAGCCGGTGGGACAGGCTCAGGCTGACAATCGTCATCGCATTGACCGTTCGCTGTGGGGATTCGGCGCTGGGAGATGAACGAGGGCCCGGCACCGACCGGCGCCGGGCCCTCGTCCGTGCGGGTGTGATCTGCGGATCAGGACAGTCCGGCCCGGACGCCGTCCTCGACCCGCTGGCCCAGGTCCTTGTCGACGTTGGTCCAGTACTCGAAGGCGCGTTCCAGCACCGGCTCGGTGACCCCGTCGAGCAGGTGGCCGACGATGTTGCTGACCAGCCGGTCACGAGCTGCGTCGTCCATCACCTCGCGGACCAGCGTCCCGGCCTGACCCCAGTCGTCGTCCTCGGCGTGCAGGGTCTGGGCGGCGTGGACCATCTCACCGTCGGCGGACCAGCCGGCGGGCTCGCCGTAGCGGCCGACGTCGGCGCGCGGGCCGCCCTTGGAGTTCGGCGAGTACACCGGGTCGGTGGCGTTGCGGAAACGCATGTGGCCGGCCGTGCTGTAGTTGTTGACCGGCGACTTGGGGGCGTTGACCGGCAGCTGGTTGTAGTTCACCCCGATGCGGGCGCGGTGGGCGTCCGGGTAGGAGAACATCCGGCCCAGCAGCATCTTGTCCGGGCTCGGCCCGATGCCGGGTACGAGGTTGCTGGGCTCGACGGCCAGCTGCTCGATCTCGGAGTGGTAGTCGGCCGGGTTGCGGTTAAGGGTCATCTTGCCGACCTCCCGGAGCGGGTAGTCGGCGTGCGGCCAGACCTTGGTCATGTCGAACGGGTTGAAACGGTAGGTCGCGGCGTCCGCGAACGGCATGATCTGCACCTTGAGGGTCCAGCTGGGGAACGCACCCCGCCCGATCGAGTCGAACAGGTCGCGGACGTGGTAGTCGCTGTCCGACCCGGCCAGCGCGTCGGCCTCGGCCTGGGTGAGGCACTCGACGCCCAGGTCGCTGATGAAGTGGTACTTCACCCAGTGCTTGTCGCCCTGCGCGTTGACCCACATGTAGGTGTGGCTGGAGTAGCCGTTCATCTGCCGCCAGGTGCGGGGAATGCCGCGGTCACCCATCAGCCAGGTCACCTGGTGCGCCGACTCCGGCGACAGGGTCCAGAAGTCCCACTGCATGTCGTGGTCGCGCAGGTTGTTGTCGGCCCGGCGCTTCTGGGAGCGGATGAAGTGCTGGAACTTGATGGGGTCGCGCAGGAAGAACACCGGGGTGTTGTTCCCGACCATGTCGTAGTTGCCCTCGGAGGTATAGAACTTCAGCGCGAAGCCTCGGGGGTCACGCCACGTGTCGGGGCTGCCGTGCTCGCCGGCGACGGTGGAGAACCTGGCCACCATCTCGGTCGTGGTGCCCGGCTGGAACAACGCCGCCTTGGTGTAGGCGCTGACGTCGCTGGTGACCTCGAACTGGCCGAACGCTCCGCCGCCCTTGGCGTGCGGTTGGCGCTCCGGCACCCGCTCCCGGTTGAAGTTGGCCATCTGCTCGATGACGTAATGATCCTGCAGCAGGATCGGGCCGTCCGGGCCGACCGTGAGGGAGTGCTCATCGTTCTCGATGGGGATGCCGGCATCGGTCGTCGTCGGCTTGGGCTGTGTGCTGGTCATACTCGTAGCTCCTTACTGGATGGGGTGCAGGGCCGTGCTGGGTGGCTTGACTCGGCTGACGTAGCGCCCGGCGAACGTCTCGGCCGGATCACTTGTCGTAGGGGTTGAGCGCTCGGAAGGCGAGTCCAGCGGCGATCCCGGCGGCGGCCTGCACCACGATGTAGACCCACAGCGTCGACCAGGCGAACAAGCCCGCCGATGCGGCGCCGAGCGACACCGCCGGATTGAACGCGCCGCCGGAGATCCCACCGACGGCGAACGCCCCAGCCACGACCGTGAAACCGATCGCCAGGCCGAAGAAGGAGTTTCCCTCCTGGTCCTTGCTGGTGGCGACGTTGAGCACCACGTAGCACAGGGCGAACGTGAACAGAAACTCCACCACCGCAGTCGCCGAAAGAGCGTGACCGGATGGGTGCAGGCTGGCAACCGCCGCTGGGTTCACGACCGCACGGGCTACCAACGCGGCGATCACGCCGGCTGCGAACTGCGCGACCCAGTACCCAACTGCATCAGTCAACCCGATCCGGCCACGCCACAGCGCCGCCATGGTCACCGCCGGGTTGTAATGGCCGCCGGAGATGTGCCCGCCAGCGTAAACCATCACCATCAGAACCCCGCCGGCAGCAAACGGGGTGAACGTGCTGTGGCTCAACACGCTGACCGCCACCGTGAATACCAGGAAAAACGTCCCGACCACCTCGACGGCGTACTTGCGGGTCGCTGTCGTTTCTGCCTCGGGTTGGGGCGAAACGACTACCGATTCTGGTTCCCTCGTCACTACGTCGACCATCTGGGTCCTCCTTGCTCCGGGAGTCAGATGAGGCGTGCCCAGGCCGCTGACCAGCCGCCACGGCTTATCCGGCGCGAACCGCCTTCATTCTCCCTGGCTCGAGTTTTCCTTTGACTTAGCCAACGATTCCGCGCATGTGGTTCCGCCGTCATGGTGACCAGCGGCCAGCAACCCCCCCGGGTAGCCGACCCGACCGGATGCCTGCTAGCAGGTAGCAGGGCTGGCCGCCTGCCGGGTAGACCGAGGCGCCTGCTACGCGCAATGGTCAGCGATAGGCAGCGACGACGCGCCGTGCTCTCACGCGACCCGAGGAGGCAATGATGTCGACCAGCGGACAGACCGCAGCCGGGGTGACCGTCCCCGACACCAAACTCGCACGCGAGGCGACAGCCCTGGTACGCGATTCCACCACCGACCTGGTCTATCACCATTCCCGCCGGGTCTTCTGGTTTGGCGCCTTGCAGGGCAGAAATCGACAGATGAGCTTCGATCCTGAGCTGCTGTACATCGGAGCGATGTTCCATGACCTCGGCCTGAACGAGCAATTCCGCAGCAGCGGCCGGCGCTTCGAGGTGGACGGCGCTGACGAAGCGCGCCGCTTCCTGCAGGGCCAGGGCATCCCCGAGGACAGCATTCGCAGGGTCTGGACAGCCATCGCGCTGCACACAACGCCAGCTATCCCGGAGTTCATGGAACCCGAGGTCGCGCTGGTCACAGCGGGGGTCGAGTACGACGTGCTCGGCATCGGCTACCACGACATCAGCGACGCCATCCGCGCCGAGATCACCGCCCTGCACCCGCGCCCCGACTTCAAACACCGCATCCTCCAGGCGTTCACTGAAGGCATCGCGCCCAGGCCGGAGACGGCGTTCGGCAACGTCAAGGCGGACGTCCTCGAGCGATTCCTCCCCGGCTACCAGCGCACCAACTTCGTAGACATCATCGAAAACTCGGACTGGCCGGAATAGGCGCTTGGCCGCTTGGCTGCTGTTTCCGGCCAGGTGCGCCGACGCTCCTCTGTCCTTCCGGCTACCTGGAACCCATCCCCCCCGTTAGCCGGGAGGCGCGGTCAGCTGCCAACGGCTAGCGTCATCTGACATGGTGTCCCTCGGACGTACAGACCTCGACGTCTTTCCTCTCTGTCTCGGCGGCAACGTGTTCGGCTGGACCGCCGACGAGCCGCAGTCCCGTGCCGTCCTCGACGCGTACACCGGCGAGGGCGGCAACTTCATCGACACCTCAAACTCCTACCTGGTCGAGCATGGCCGTTCCGAGACGATCATCGGGCGCTGGATGGCGGACCGGGACAACCGCGACCAGATCGTCGTGGCCACGAAGGTCGGCGGCGGGCGCGGCCCGGTCCGGAACCTGCGAGCGGAGACAATCAAGCGCGAGGCGCACGCCTCGCTCGAGCGCCTGCAGACCGACCGTATCGACCTCTACTACGCGCACTTCGACGACGAAGAAACGCCGCTCGAGGAATCGCTGCGCGCCTTTGACGCGCTCGTCCAAACGGGCCTGGTGCGCCACCTGGGCGCCTCCAACTACACGCCGGAACGGCTCACCGCCGCCCTCGAGCTCCAGCGCAAGCACGGGCTGGCCGAGTTCAGCGTCCTGCAGCCGCACTACAACCTCGTCGAACGGGACTTCGAGCGCACCTTGCTGCCCGTCGTAAACGCCTGGGACCTCGCCGTGCTGCCCTACTACGCGCTGGCGAAGGGTTTCTTGACCGGCAAGTACCGGCCGGGCAGCGAGGTCGTCGACTCCCAGCGCGCAGAGGGCGCGCGCGCGTATCTCGACCAGGGTGGCGCGCCGGTGCTCGCGGCACTTGACGAGGTCGCCGCGGCTCACGACACCACGGTGGCCGCCGTCGCGCTCGCCTGGCTGATTGCCCAACCGCGGGTCGTCGCGCCGATCGCCAGCGCGCGCACCATGGAGCAGCTCGAGCAGATCTTGCCTGCCGCGACGCTGACGCTGACATCCGCCGAGATCGACAGGCTGTCGGCCACCACGCGATGGGCGTGATCGACACGCTGCGACTGCGTGGCCCTGAGCCACGGCGCCCGCGCGCACACCGAGGACGCGAGCGCCTGCTCGAGCCATCACCACCTGAACCGATCGCCCCCATTGCCTCGCGCCTGTCAGGAGAAGCAACGTTGCCAGCTGTTGCCTTGAACCCCGAGCGAGAATCTCCTAGTCAGTCGTTTCTGCTGCGACGGGCCCAGCCCGCGCTCAGTGGTCTCATGGACGGCTCGCTCTCGACGTTGGCGCCCATCTTCGCGGTGGTGCTCGCCACGCACCGTCCGCTGACCGCGTTCTACGCCGGAATTGCGACGGCCCTCGGCGCAGGCGTGAGCATGGCCTTCTCCGAAGGTCTCTCCGATACCGGCGACCTGACCGGTCGCGGCAACCCCTACATGCGCGGGGCGATCACCGGCGCCGGGACCTTTCTGGGTGGCGTCTTTCACACGCTCCCCTTCCTCCTGTCGAACTACCGGGCCGCGATCATCGCGGCCATCGTCGTCGTGGCGGTCGAACTGCTCATCCTCGCCTGGCTGCGCCACAGGTACTTCCAGACGAGCTTCGCCCGATCGTTCCTGTCCATCACCGTGGGCGGAACCATCATCGCCGCCATGAGCGCAGCCCTCGGAATCGCGGCGGGCGGATGACGGGTCCGTCGCCGGGATTCCTGCTGGCAGGTAATGGAGCTGGCTGCTGGCGGCAAAGACGTGGACAGCCCAAGGCGCGATCGTGGAGGTCACACAGCAACGGGACAGCCGACCCGGCAGCGGGACGGACGCCGCGGAGAACCATGGCGAGGACTCTGGTAGCCGGCAGGCGAACGCGCCGAGAACCGGGCCGCTTCGAGCGGTCATCGGCGCAAACGGCGCGAGTTGTGCACCCGGACCGATAGGGGATATCCGATGGCATCGACGAGCTTCCTGGACTTGTCGCGCCTGCAGTTCGCAACCACCGCCGCCTTCCACATGACGTTCCCGGCCTTGTCGGTGGGGCTCGCGATCTTCCTCGTTGTCTGCTACGCGTGCTACTGCAAGACGGACAACCCGGTCTATCTGCAGATGTTCCGCTTCTGGCGCAGCATATTCGCCGTCGGATTCGCCCTCGGGATCGTGGCCGGCATCGTCCTCACCTTCGAGCTGGGGCTCAACTGGGGCGGCTACTCCCGAGCCGTCGGGCCTGTTCTCGGTCCGATCATCTGCCTGGAGGCGTTGACGGCATTCTTCCTCGAGGCGGGCTTCATCGGGATCCTGCTCTACGGCGAGGGCCGGGTCAGCCGCAAGGTGACGATGGTCGCAACGTGTCTGGTGGCCCTGGGCGCCTTGCTCTCGACGACCTGGATCCTGGCGGCGAACTCCTGGATGCAGACACCGACCGGGTACAAGGAGGTCAACGGGCAGTTCCAGCCCACCAGCTGGTACCACGTGATCTTCAACCCCGCCTTCGTCTGGCGCTTTCCCCATCAGCTGCTTGCGGTGCTGATTTCAGCCTCGTGGTTCATTGCAGCAATCGGGGCCTACTACCTGCTGAAGCACCGTGCGGCGGAGTTCGCTCGGAAGACGATGTCCATAGGGCTGCTGGGCGCGTCCTTGCTGTTGCCCGTGCAGCTCTATGTGGGCGACAGCACGGCCACCTACGTCAGCGCCGTCTACCAGCCGGCGAAGGTCACGGCCGCCGAGGGCAACTTCACGAGCGGCAACACCGGCTGGAACCTGATCGTCATCCCGAATCAGTCGAAGCAGCGTGATGATTTCACCCTGAGCATCCCGCACGCCGGGAGCGTCTTCGTGTTCCACAATTTCTCCGGGACCACACCGGTGCCGGGCCTCAATCAGTTCCCGAGATCGATGCAACCGCCGGTATGGCCGACCTTCTACGGCTTCAAGGTAATGATCTTCGCTGCCTGGGGCATGTTCTCGGTGGCGTTCATTGGGCTGGTCATGCGACTGCGCCGGAGGATGTTCACGGAGCGGTGGTTCCTGCGGCTCGTGCTGTGGACCATGCCTGTCGGTGTGTTCGCCACGATCGCCGGCTGGGTCGTGTCCGAATCAGGACGGCAACCGTGGCTGGTCTACGGCAAACTCCTGGTCGCCAACTCCCCCTCGTCGCTCAGCACTGGCGAACTGATCGCCAGCCTCGCCGGCTTCTGGCTCATCTATCTGGTCACGTTCGGAGCCTGGATGCGACAGGTCGCGCGTGAAGTCCGCAAGGGACCGGAGGAACTGCTGCCGAACAGCGGGGACACGGCGTCGGCCGGTCCGACCCCGTCCCCACAACGGGTGCCCCCGCTGGTGCCAGTCGGGTCGGAGTGATCGCAGATGGTGTTCTTCTGGATGGCCGTCCTTCTGCTGGCCCTGCTCGTCTACGTGATTCTGGACGGCTACGACCTCGGGATCGGCACGCTCACGCTGTTCGAGCGGGACGGCGACACCCGGCGCGACATGCTCGACGTCGTCGGCAACGTGTGGGACGGCAACGAGTCGTGGTTGATCCTGCTGGCGATGGGCCTGTGGGGAGGCTTTCCGGACGCGTACGCGGCCGCGCTCCCCGGCCTGTACCTGCCTCTGTGCCTGATGCTGTTCGCCCTGATCTTCCGGGGCTTCGCGATCGAGATGACGCTGCAGCGGCCAGGCTTCGATCGGGTCTGGGGCCGCCTGTTCGGTCTCGGATCCCTCGTGACGGCTTTCGCGCAGGGCGTCCTGTTCGGAGGACTGCTGACCGGGATCACCGTGGTCAATCACCGGTTCGCCGGCCGTACCTGGGACTTCCTCGGTCACGGCTACGCGTTGCTGACCGGATGTGCGACCGTCCTGCTGTACGTCTGGGCCGGCGCCGCACAGCTGCAGGCGAAGCTCGCAGTCGACGAACGCCGACGGGCCAGTCGTCAGGTGAGGTTGTTGACCGGCCCGGTCGTGCTGGCCTGCGTACTCAGCGCGAGCCTGCTGCCGATTGCCACGAACGCGCGCCTGCGGCTGGACGGTGTCGATCGGTGGCTGCCCTTCGCCTACTGCCTGCTGACTGCAGCCGGTGCGTTCTACACGGTCTGGCGTTGGGCCGGTCGCGCGCCCCGGCAGGTCAGCTTCTTTGCCGCCGCCGCCGCCCAGACCGCCGGCCTGCTGGCGTTGATCTGCCTGTACTTCCCGCAGCTCGTCCCGCCTTCAGTCACGATCTATTCAGCAGCGGCCGGACGCAACACCCTGGTGTTCCTCACCGCGATGATCGGGATCATCGGACCCGGGACGGTCGGCTACGGGATCTACGCGCACTGGGTGTTCCGCAACACCGCACCTGCGACCCACGTCGCTGAGACGCCACCCGAGGCCTACGACCGAGGCGCGTTGTCGCCATCGAGCTGAAGGAGTCACACCATGGTTGACCGCAAATCGCAGGTATTGGCACGAATCGTCGTCGCCCTGTTGTTGCTGCCCGCCTGGGCAGCCGCGATCCTGGCCGCCGAGAACGATCTGAGCGAGCTCGGCGCTTGGTTCGACCCGCTGATGATCGGGTTGATGGCCGCCATCACCATCGCTGCATGGATCACGACCCGCCACTCGCAACGCTGATGCCAGCCGTGTCGAACGCCGTGAGAAGCAGGGCAGAACCCGTTGCCAGCACGGCAAGTCCGGACCGGGCGGCAACGAACGATCGACCGACGGCGCGGTCTTGGTTGGCCGCTGCCCGAAGGCACGGCCGGCCATTCTTCGTCGCCGCGGGGGTGGCCGACGTGGTGGCCGCTGCCGCCACCGTGCTCGGCTGCTGGAACATCGCCACCCTGATCGTCGCAGGTATCGGCCGGCGGCACTCCAGCGGGCTGGGCGGCGCGGTCGTCGGGGTGGCACTCGGTACCCTCGGCGCCGCACTCACCGCCCTGATAGCCGCACGACTGGCCGAAGCCGGCGCCGTACGGGTCGAGACCGCTGTGCGCGACGAACTGCTCGAATCGCTGCTGCTCGGCGACGCTGACGACGAGTCGGTCACTCCCGCTCGCGCCGCGACGGCGGTCATGGACCATCTCCCGCAGATCGGCGCTTACTTTCGCGGATACGCCCGGGCCGCAATCGCGACCGTGACCGTGCCCGCGGTGATCCTGGTCGCGGTCTTCCCGGCGAGCTGGGTGGTCGGCGCGCTCCTCCTCGTGGCGCTGCCGATCGTCCCGATCAACATGGCGGTAACCGGTCTCGGCGCGACCGAGGTCAGCCGCCGGCAGATCATGCAGATCGGCGAGCTGTCGGCGCAGGTGCTGGAGCGCCTCCAGGCCGCGTCCACGTTGCGCGCCCTCGGAGCCATCGAGCGGCAACGTCGCGTCGTGGAGCGGGCCGCGCATGAACTGGCCCGCCGGACGATGGCCGTGCTGCGGGTCGCCTTCCTCGCCTCGACCGCTCTGGAATGGGTCTCGACCTTCGGCATCGGGATGGTCGCGATGTACACCGGGGCCACGCTGCTCGGTTATGTCAACGCCTCCCCGCTTCCTGTGAGCATCGCGCCGCGCTCAGCGGTCTTCGTCCTGCTGCTCGCGCCAGAATTCTTCTTACCCCTACGCCGCTTCGCCGCCGCTTACCACCAGGGCCAGGAGGCGATTGCCGCCGCCGAGGCTCTCGGGGCGCTGACCGGAACTCGCCACGTCACTCCGGACGCCGGTCATGCGACGTGGACCGGGGCACCGCCCCGGGTTGAGATCCGCGACGTGAGCGTTCGCTATCCAACTCGCTCGTCGCAGGCGTTGACTGACATCACGGTGACCCTGCCTTCAGGGTCCGTGTTCGGTCTGGCTGGCGCTTCGGGAAGCGGGAAATCGACTCTGCTCCGGGTCGCCGGCGGCTGGCTGGCCGCCACGGAGGGGACGGTGCGGCTCGACCAGCGGCCGCCCGGTCAGGAAGGGCGGGCCCTGCTGATCGGACAGCGGCCCTACCTGTTCCCTGGCACCATTGCTGACAACCTCGCCCTCGGCCAGCCGGGCCTCTCCGCTGCCCGGATGTGGGAGGCGATTGCCCGGGCTCACCTGACAGAGGTGGTGCGCAATCTGCCCGTTGGACTGGATACCGTGCTCGGTGAGCGCGGTTGGGGGCTGTCCGCCGGAGAGGCGCAACGGCTCTCCATCGCCCGGGCGTTCCTCAGCGAAGCGACCTTCCTGATCGTGGACGAGCCGACCGCCCACTTGGACCCGGACACTGAGCGCAGCCTGATCGAGCCACTGCGGGATTTGCTACGCGGCCGTACAGCGCTGGTCGCCAGTCACTCCGATGCGGTGCTGGGTCTCGCGGACTATGTGATCACCCTGGAGGACGGGCACCTCCATGCTTGAGCTCGCTTCCCCACTCGGAACGAAGCCGGCGGGCACCCGGCTCGTGATCGGGCTGTTGCTGGCGATGACCGCGGCACTCGCGTCCGCTGCTCTGATGGGCCTGGCCGGCTGGTTCATCGTCAAGTCAGCCCAGACCGGCCTGTCCAGCACGTCAGGGTTCTCCTGGCTGTATCCCAGCGCGGGGGTCGAGGCGTTGGCCGTCATCCGCACCGCGGCCCGTTACGGCGAACGACTGTCCACGCATCGGTCGACACTGGAACTGCTGGCCCAGGTCCGTACGCGCCTGTTCGCCTCGGCGACGCGACTGCCGATGGCGAAGCTGCGATCCCTGCGCAGCGGTGACCTGCTGGACAGGGTGCAAGCCGACGTCGACACCCTCGACCGGTACGTGCTCGCTGTCGCGGTCCCAGCCGTTGTCTGCGTCGTCGTCGGCGCCGCCAGCCTGACGATATTGACGATCGTGCGCCCCTCCTTCGGCGCGGCGGCCGGAGGCCTCCTGATCCTCGCGCTGGCCACGAACCTGACGATGGGGCAAGGCAGTCGTCGTCTCGGCGGCCAGCTCGCGCTGGACCGATCCGCAGCCCGGTCCCGCCTCATCGAGGCGATCGAAGGTCGGGCCGAGCTGGCCGCTTACGGCGCGCGGGAGCTCGCGTACGACGAGCTCCGCGACCGATTCGCTGCGCTAAATGTTCCAGCACGGCGGCTGTCGGTCAGGGACGCCAACGGGCAGGCCGTGATCGCAATCGCCGGCGGGCTGGCCGTCGCCGCGATCCTGGCCGCCGGTACGGCCGGCCGGCGGCCACTGGATTCGGCGGTGCTCGCTCTCGCCGCCCTGCTCACACTGGCCCTGTTCGATGCCGCGAAGACGATCGGCTCGATCAGCCAGGAGGCCGGCCGGGCCCGCGCGGCCTTGCACCGGCTGCGCGAACTGACCGGCCCGGCCCGAGCCGCCGGGCGCGACGTCGAGTCGACCGGCGACCCTGACCCGGCGCCACGGCGAGGCGGCGTGCCGCTCGCCGCCGACATCTTGGTCCGCGGGCTGTCGGCCGGATACGCGACGGGTCCGGTGCTCGAGCTGGACCACTTGGACGTCGCCGCCGGCAGCTTTGTCATTCTCACTGGGCACTCGGGCGCCGGGAAAACGACGCTGCTGGCCGTGCTTGCGGGCGAGCAACCAGCCATGACCGGCGAGGTCCGCGTCGGCGGAGTCGATCCGTACGCCCTGAGCTACGAGGAGCGCAGCGGCTACCTCACCCTGGTCGAGGCAGACAGCGGCGTCCTCAGCGGCACCATCGAGGACAACCTGCGCCTGGCCCGTCCGGAGGCCACCGGAGCCGAGCTCGACCGCGCCCTGTGCGTCGTGGTCCTCTGTGGCTCCGTCGAGCGTTCGACCCAGGTCGGACCAGCAGGCAGTT
>JAWWOO010000047.1:0-3128 GCA_033851545.1 Frankiales bacterium
CGATCGAGGTCATCCGCCCTGGTGACCGCCTCTTCTTCGAGCCCGGCGAGCACCACTGGCACGGTGCCGCCCCCAAGCGCTTCATGACCCACCTGGCGATGCTCGAGGTCGACGATCAGGGCGGTAACGCCACCTGGGGTGCTCACGTCACCGAGGCCGAGTACAACGGCGAGCAGGCGTCATTCAGCGCGTGATCTTGAAGTAGTAGAACCCGCGCGCCGCGCCGACGTGGTCGCGGTCGCCGTTGAACACCGCTGCGAGCCGATAGCTTTGGCCAATCACCCTCGTGTTCAGGTAACGCACCTTGAAGAGGGCGGTGCTCAGGCGGTTGAGAGGGTGACGCCATGCGACGATGTTCCTCCACCCCGAGCTGGTGTGCCCCTGGAGCAGGGTGTAGACGTACTTACCGGCGTGGTTCGGCTTCAGGTGGATCGTGAAGATCGGGCAGAGGCTGCCGGACGAGGCGCAGCTCGAGTGGTAACGAAACAGCCTGTAGAGGCCGGACTTGGCATAGTTCCCGGTCAGCGCCGCCGTGATCAGGGGAGCGACCCCGACGCCGCGCGGCTGGCTCTGCGAGGGCAGGTGGGAGACGTCGCCGCTGAAGCTCACGATATAGCTGGTGTTCACCTTGGGCTGGGCGATCACCGAGAAGTTGAGGCCGGTGCCCAGGACGCCCTCGGCAAGGATTCGGCTCACCCCGTTCGCGGTCTTCGTGATCGTGACCGACAGCCCCGCCGATCCGCCCGTCATGTGCGCCGTCAGCTTGACGGACTGTCCGGTGATGATCGCTTGCTTTGACGCGGTCAGCGAGAGCGAGGTCTGAGTCTGGGCCACGTTGACCGTGAACGTTTGCTGTGCAGGTGTATGAGTCGCGTCACCGGCGTAGCTCGCGGTGAAGACGTACGCACCGAGCTGGTCGAGCTCGCCGGTCGGCAGCGAGAAGCTGCCGTCGGAGCCGGTGAGGACGGATCCCAGGTCGAGGCTCGACGAGTCGGGCGCCTGCCCGGTAATGGCCACCTGCGCGCCGGCCGCGCTGCTCGCGTCGGCGTAACTGAGCGCGCCGGAGAGGGTCGTCTGTCCGCCGGGCGGAATCGTGGACGGTGACGCCTGGAGCGTCAAGGAGCTCACGATCTTCGCGACGTGCACGATCGTCGACAGCTGGGACGGCGCGTGTGTGGCGTCGCCCGCGTAGGACGCCGTGAACCGGTAGTCGCCGAGCTGGGAGAGCGCCGGCGAGGTCAACTGGAAACTGCCGTCGGCCGTGGTGGTCGCCGCGGGCAGGCTCGCGACGGTCGCGTCCGGACGCTTCATGCTGACCGAAACCGCCTTGGCCGACGCCGATCCACCGTCCTGCATGGTGAGCGTTCCGCTCAACTGGGTCTGAGAGCCAGGCGGCACGGTGTCCGGCGAGGGCGTCAGCGACAGCTGCGATCCCGCGAGATTCGCCTGCGTCGTGATCTCGAGCGTCTGAGCGCTGCTGACGGAGCCGACGTCCGAGAAGGTGAACAGACGCGTGCCGTCGGCCGAGAACTGGAGCCGAAGCGGGTAGCCCGTGGTGTTCCAGATCACGCGCCGCAGCGGCGTCGTCTGTCCGGTGGCGAAGATGTCGACGCCACCGCCCCCGCCGTCGGTGTACGTGCCGACCGCGACGCGTGTCCCGTCCGGCGAGACGGCGACCGATGTTGCGGTGCCGCGCGATGAGAGCGCCTCGTCGAAGCTGGTCAGGTCCGGCATGTTCCAACGCCGCACGTTGCCCTGGACCAGATAGGCGTGAGCGCCGTCCGCGCTGACCGCGACGTTGTTGAACTCATTCGACGTTTGTATGTCGAACTGCTGTGTGGTTTCGGTCGGAGGGGAGGTGCCGATGTTCCAAACCTCCGTGTAGGCAGGGCTACCGTAGATCCCGGCCATGAACAGCGTGTTGGTATCGGCCGGATCGGTGGCGAAGACAGCCCAGTTCGGCCCATAGCCGTGCACCTCGGTGTTCGGCGCGGCGATGGTGATGCTGCTCGCCTCGGAGATGCCGTAATTCGTGGCCATGTCGAACCACAGGCGTCCGCCGGCGATCGCAAGATCGCACGGATACGCCATGGCCTCACCGGTCGTAATCGATCCGGTCTTGGCAAGAGTGGTGGTGGAGTACTCGTCGATCGTGGTGCCACCGCAGCTTGCGACATACAGCGTGCCGGACAGGAGCGCCATTCCGGACGCCCCAGGCTCGCGGATCTGGAACACCGACGTTCCCGTGTAGTCGATCACCTGAACATCGGATGAGTCACCGTTGCCGGTCATGAAGACGTGTTGATGGGCGTCGTCGACCACCATGTGGCCGACGCCCTGCGTGCCCGGCTGGGTGATCACGTCGGCGACGGCGATCGGGCAGGCGCCCACCACGAGAATGCCGGCGACGGCCACGAGCAGGCCGAGTCGCACGCGCACGCCGCTGAGAGGTGGAGCCATCGTGCGAGTGTGACGGCGATCATGACGGATGTCAATAGTTGTGCATACCGCTCGGGTCGAGAGTGCAAGTGCGGTCAGCAGAGCGATATGGGATACTTGCTCCGTGCGGAGAGGAAGCATCTTCCTGGCGCTGATGGTCGCGGTCGCGGTGGCAGCGACCGCGTTCGCAGCCGAGCGGTTCTCGGACACCCAACAGAGTCCAGGCGCCGCGCGGCTGTCGAAGCTGTCGAATGATCGTGTCGCGCTGCTCGCCGCGCGCACCGGCATCGCGGCGCCCTACTGGGCGGTCGATCCGCGCACGGCACGGCCGGTACGCCTTGGGCAGCCGTTGACGACCGATGCACCGCTGTTCCCGGGCGATCCGCCGTTTCACTGGCGGGTGTGGACGACAGTGCCGGAGTCGGGATACCTGCTCGAGCAGATCACCTCGCTTGGCACGCACACCGGGACGCATATCTCTGCACCCTGCCACTTCCATGTCGGCGCGCCCTGCCTCGTCAATCTCCCGGAGAAGTTCTTCACGCCGCGCCCACTGGTCATGCTCGACGTACGGGCGCAGATCCGGCACCGCCACGGCAACGGCGACTACTTCGTCGGCATCTCCGACCTGCGACGGTTCGAGCGTGTGCACGGCCGGATCCCGCCCGGTTCGTACGTGGTGCTCTACA
>JAWWOO010000051.1:0-36107 GCA_033851545.1 Frankiales bacterium
CGTGGGACATGAGGACCTCTTGGCTAGGAGTGGATGCTTGGCGGCACCCACACCCTCACCGAGAGGTCCTCACCTCGTCACGCACCACAGCCCCCGTGTCACCAACCTTCGTGGATGGGACATCTAGGCCGCGTCATCGGTCGGCGGCTCCGGCCGCCTCAGCCGGATCACCGCCGTGCCGGCGTCGAGGTCGATCCCCAGTGGCGGGTCCCCGGACTCCTCGTCGTCCCGCAGCATCGTCTCGGTCTGCCGCTGCTCCTCGACGGCCTTGGCGCTGGGGTGGAACAGCTCGAGCAGCGGCCCCATGACCGCACCGGTGCTGCGTGGCTGAGCCGGTCGGGTCGTACGCCGTCGCATCCGGATCTCCTGCCGCTCAGGGGTTGCGGTTCATGTCGACGGCAAAACGTCCGGCGCGGTCAGGGAGTTCCGTGGCCCAGGGCGGCGTCGAGCAGCTGGGCGGCGACCCGGTACTCGTACGAGGCAGGGTAGTCGGAGTGGCCCAGCGGTTTCGTGTCGGTGATCAGGTCGCCGGGCAGGGGGCCGCCGGAGGTCTGCAGCAACAGGCGTGGCAGCGCCGGGGGGTCTTCTGGGGTGCGGATGTAGCGGGCGTAGCGCGGGTCGGACACCTCGCGGTTGATGTCGGCACAGCTGGTGGAGAGGAAGACGGTGCTGCCGAGCAGGTCGGTGAGTCGGAACAGGTTGAGCCACCGCGACGGCTGGTCGGGCTGGTCGGCGGCCGGGACGCCCAGGTCGGCGGCCAGCTGGTCGAGCACGAAACCCCCGCAGTACGAGGGGAAAGCGCGCGCGAACAGAAAGCTGAGCTGGCAGCCGTACGTGACCAGCGCCTTGTCCGGCGCCGCCGGCAGCTGCTGGAACAGGGCACTGCTGATCATGGCGCCCTGACTGTGCCCGGACACCAGGACCGGACCCCGTTGCGCGAGCGCCTCCACCCGGCAGATCAGCTGGGGGATGACGCGTTCGGCGTAGCAGGGCGGTGCCAGCGGATGCACGGCCCGCGGCCAGAAGGTCGTGACGTCCCAGATGACGCCGACGGTGCGTCGCTTGCCGACATTGCGGAACACCGTGAGCAGCAGCCCCGGTAGCGCAGCGACCGCCATGGCGAACAACGTGAGCAGCAGCCCTGCCGCGTAGGGGCGCGACTGGCTGAGGATGACGACGAGCGTCGCCGTGATCCAGACCAGTGCCCCCAGAGCCAGCAGCGGGACGGCGCGGTAGCCGGAGCGAACGACATGTGCTGTGCCACAGGCTTTCCGGTAAGCGCCACGGTCCTCGGGGTGCCGTACCCGGGCGTCGACCAGCAGGCGGTTGTAGCGCATCCGGCTGGTCAGCATGAACAAGCCCATGAAGGCGGTCGCGGCGATGACGGTGACGAGCACGACCGACGACCCGACGTTGGCCAGCTCGGCGAACCCGGGGGTGATGATGTGCCGTGCCTTGTGGTCGAAGACCTTGCTCGCTGCCAGCACCACGGCACTGCTGAGAACGGCGGAGACCAGGAACGCGACCGGTGGCATCAGAGCGGTTGCCCAGCCACCCAGCAGCAGCCGGTGGTTGCGGTTGGCCGGCGCGCGCCGGCGCATCAGGGCGACGACCACGAGCACCGCGACCATCAGCGCGGTCAAGGCGATCAGCAGCACCCCGAGCGCCGGCCTGATCCGGAACAGGTCCGCACCGGGCCGTGGCACGGTCGAGTGCGGGGCGTTGGCGACACCCAGGACCACAGCCGCGATGAGGCCGACGGTAACGACGCCGGCTGATGCCTTGCCTAGCAACGACTTTCGCGTCGAGGGCCACCAGCGTGGCGGCTCCCGCATGGGGTCGAACGGCGAAGTGGGACCCGAGTTGTACGTGCCCCCGCTGGTCCCGCCGCCGACCTTGAGCGCGTCAAGGGCAGCGTCCACGGTCAGTGGTTCGGCCCGGCCGAGGTCGTTGGCCATCGAGTACCGGGGCCAGGCCAGCAGACCCATCACCGCTGCTACACCTGCGGCCAGGAGTGCGATGCTGAGCGTGCTGTGCGCCCGGAGCCACGGCTGGACGCCGACCCACCCGACCAGCGCCAGCCCTGCCGCGATGTGCACTCGCGCCTGCGCGTTGACCGACGGCTTTGTATCCCAGAAGCACGGCGAGGCAAGGGGTGTGGCGAAGGACGACCGGGCAGACGTGGCCTTGCGAGCCTCGTACCGCTTCCACGTCACCTTGGCCAGGATGTGCAGCAGCAGCAGGGCTCCGGCCGCCGCAACCAGCCCGCCGCCGCGGTAGACCCGCCCGCAGGTGACCTTGGACCACGAGCTCGGGCACGCCACATGCGTTGACCGGTAAGGGATGTCCTCGGTCGCCGCGACAGTGGCCAGCATCAGCAGGAGGGTGAAGCCGACGGCGAGCGCGCGCAGCAGGGAGTGCAGTACGACGACGTAGGGGTCGTGCCAAGGATCGCGGCGGGGTAGGTCGTACGGGCCGATCTTGGCCCTCACCTCGGCGGGCACCGGCTCCGGCGGGATCGGATGCATCCAGGCCGCGATGTTGAGGAAGGCGAACGGCGTGAGCAGCAGCCACAGCGACCGGCTGCCGGCGCCCGAGGAGACACCGCGCCAGGAGAACGCCTCGAGTCGCCGGTGCGGCGCTGCCGGGTCCACCAGGTCGGTCGCGCCGTACGCGTTGCCGGCCAGCCGCCGGGCGAACCCGGTGATCGCGTCGCCCGCGACGTGGAAGACGGCCGGCGACTCGAGGACACCGGCGGGGTCGGGACCGGACACGCCGTGGATGCGCAACTCGGTCAGGATCGTGTCCGGCCCCGGCTGGCCGGGTTCCGGCGGCAGTGCGAACGGATAGACCGGAATCCCCATGACGAGCCCCCTCCTGGCCGGTGGGGTCGATCTTGGCACCATTCGGCTCCGCGGAGGCCGATGCAGCGCCGTACGCGATGCTTGGATGGTCACCGGGCATGATCCGGGTGGCCCAGGGGCAGTGACCCGGTCGACGGCGTACAGCGGGAGGGCCCAATGTCGGGTGAACACCGGCCGCCGGAACTGCTCTGGCTGGTCCGGCACGGCCAGAGCACCGGCAACGTGGCGCACGCGGTCGCCACGGAGTCCCAGTCCGAGCGGCTCCAGCTCGAGACCCGCGACATGGACGTGCCCCTGTCGGACCTCGGCCGCGAGCAGGCGGCTGCGCTGGGCCGCTGGCTTTCCCGACGCGGGGCGGACGAGCTGCCCACCGTGGTCCTCGCGTCGCCCTATCTCCGGGCGCAGCAGACCGCACGGATCGCCCTGGACAACTGCGCTGGTGCCGCCGCCGGGCTCACGGTGCGGTCGGACGAGCGGCTGCGTGACCGCGACCTCGGCGTCTTCGACGGCCTGACCTGGCGGGGCATCCAGGCCCAGTTCCCCGACCTCGCCGCGCTGCGGTCCCGCCTCGGCAAGTTCTACCAGCGGCCGCCCGGGGGTGAGTCCTGGACCGACGTCCTGCTGAGGCTGCGCAGCCTGCACGAGACGTTGATCCACGAACTCCAGGGCGAGCGGGTGATGATCTTCACCCACGATGTCGTTGTCCTGCTGTTCCGCTACCTGTACGACGACATGGACGAGCGCGGCGTCCTCGACCTCG
Organism: Frankiales bacterium; assembly: GCA_033851545.1. Lineage (GTDB taxonomy): Bacteria > Actinomycetota > Actinomycetes > JAWWOL01 > JAWWOL01 > JAWWOL01. The sequence goes on from JAWWOO010000051.1 coordinate 3,625, forward strand.
GTTTGACGGACCCGGTGGCCAACTGCAGCCTGACGTCCTTCGTGAGTGACGGCGAGCGGCTGCGGCTGGAGTCCTACAACAAGGTCGCGCCGTTGGCCGAGAGCAGCACCGAGGTCACTGTGCAGGAGGACGAGGATGTCAGCACGACCTGAGCCGGTGCAGGTCACTGCGGGGCTGCTGCGCACGTGGGCCCTGCCGGCCCCGGGCGACGACAAGGAGGACCGCGGACAGGTGCTGGTCGTCGGCGGCGCAGCGCAGACACCGGGAGCCGTGATCCTGGCCGCAACCGCCGCGCTGCGATCGGGCGCCGGCAAGCTGCAGGTCGCCACCGTGGAGAGCACGGCTGTCGCGGTGGCGGTCGCCGTACCGGAGGCGTTCGTGGAGGGGTTGCCGCAAACGACCAGCGGCGCACTGTCCGGAGCGGGTGCCCAGCGGCTGGTCGAGCTGGCCCGGGAGGCCAGGGCAGTGCTGGTGGGTCCGGGTGTCACCGACGGCGACGCCTGCTCCGTCCTGCTCGACGCGCTGCTGCCGACGCTGCCGGTCAGCACGACGGTGGTGCTCGACGCCTACGCGCTGGCCCATGTGGGCGGGCACCCCGAGTGCCTCCGGCGCTTCGGCGGCAACGCCGTGCTGACTCCCAACGTCAAGGAGATGGCCCTCATGGCGGGCCTCGACCAGGAGGCGGTCGACAACGATCCCGGCGCCGCTGCACGCGACGGGGCGGCCCGCTTCGTCGCGGTGGTCTCGGTCGGCAGCTCGGAGTCCTGGGTGGCGGCGCCCGACGGGACCCTGTGGTGTGACAGTGCCGGCGGCCCGGGGCTGGCAGCGTCCGGCTCCGGGGACGGCCTGGCCGGTGTCGTCGTCGGCCTGGCGGCCCGTGGGGCGAGCGCAGCGCAGGCCGCGGTGTGGGCTGCGCACCTGCACGGACGGGCCGGCGACCGGCTCGCCGCCAGCACCGGCCGGCTGGGCTTCCTCGCCCGTGAGACCGTGGACGAGGTGCCGCGGGTCCTCGCCGAGATCGAGTCCTGATGTGCGGCGCGCTGTCACCCACCGCGCGTGGGTCGTGTCACAATGACGGTGCCGAATGACACGGCTGTCATTCGGTCCTACCGCACCGATCGCGCCACCCAGACCGTCGAGGAGTCGCCATGGACCCGGCCAACGCGCTGAGCGTCGTCCCCGCTGCCAGCCCAGCGGATCCGGCCAACCTGGGCGACCCTGGTGACCTGACCGGACGCGAGCGCGAGATCCTGGCCTTCGAGCGGCAGTGGTGGCGCTATGCGGGCGCCAAGGAGCAGGCCGTCCGCGAGATGTTCGACATGTCGGCAACCCGCTACTACCAAGTGCTCAACGCACTGATCGACCGGCCGGACGCGCTGGCCTTCGACCCGATGCTGGTCAAGCGGCTTCGTCGGATGCGGGCGGCCCGCACCCGTGCCCGGTCGGCGCGGCGGCTCGGCATCCAGGTCTGACGCCAGATGTCCGAGCCTCCCCTGGACGGGGGTCCAGGGCAGCCCGGCGAGGGCGACCCGACCGGTCCCGCCGGGCCTGACGACGCGCCGCGCCGCGGGGCCCATCGCGCGGGCAGTCGGCCCACCCCACCGCCCCCTCCGCCCGCGGGTGCGCCCTACTGGCCACAACCCGACTATCAGCCGGACGAGCCGTTGCGGCGCCCGCTCGCCGACACCCTGCCGCTGCGGTTGTTGCAGATCGGCGGAGCCATCGTGCTCGTCATCATCCTGATCTTCGTCTTCAACCAGGTCTTCGCCAGCAACAAGACCACCTCGAACGACACCCAGCCGGTGGCCACGCACACGACCACTGCGACCGCGGCCGGCGCCCCGACGAGCAGCCCCGGAGCGGCGACGACGACTGGCGGCACCAAGACCAGCAGCCCGGCCCAGCCGACCAAGACCTCCGCGCCCGCCAAGACGACCGCCCCGACCACGAAACCGACCACGAAACCGACCAGCAAACCGACGGCCAAGCCGACCAGCAAACCGACGGCCAAGCCGACCGCCAAGCCCACGACCGCTCCGCCGCCGCCGGTCGCCGTCAAGGCCCCACTGCTCGTGCTCAACAACAGCCGCATCCACGGCCTGGCCGAGGTCGGCGAGGCCACCTTCAGCAAGGGCGGCTGGACGGTCGTCGGTACGGGCAACTACTCCGGGCGGCTGCCAGAGACCACGGTCTTCTACAGCCCTGGCTTCAACGCGGCGGCGCAGACCCTGGCCCGTCAGTTCCCCACCATCACCGCCATCCAGCCCCGGCCGGCCGGTGTGCCCGGCAGCGCCCTCACCGTCGTGCTGACCCGCTACTTCAAGCCCTGACGGTGTCCGCCCCCCTGCCCAGGTCCCGGACGCCCGAGGGTGCGGCGGGACTGGCCGCGCTGCTGAGCGACCCGGCCCATGCCGTGGTGGCGGTGGACTTCGACGGCACGTTGGCACCAATCGTCGACCGCCCCGAGGACGCGCGGCCCGCCCCAGGAGCACTCGAGGCTCTCGCGGCGATCTCGACCCAGGTCGCAGCCGTCGCGATCATCACGGGCCGGGCCGCCGAGACGGCCGTAGTCCTCGGCGGCTTCGACCGGGCCGACGGCCTCGGTCGCCTGGTGGTCCTCGGGCAGTACGGCGCCGAGCGCTGGGAGGCGGCGACCGGTCAGCTGGTCCCCGCGACGCCGCCGCCGGGGCTCGAGCAGGCCCGCACGGAGCTGGCCACTCTGGTCGTGGCGCCACATGTGCCCGCCGGGATCGAGGTCGAGGACAAGGGCGTCGCGCTCGGCGTCCACCTGCGCCGCACGGCCGACCCCGCCGCCGCTGCGGCCCTGCTGCGGCCGGCCCTGGACGACCTCGCAGCCCGTACCGGCCTGGTCGTGGAGCCCGGCCGGATGGTGCTCGAGCTGCGCGCACCCGGCGTCGACAAAGGTTCCGCACTGCGCCGGTTCGTCCGCGAGCAGGGCGGGCGGTCGGTGCTGTTCGCCGGGGACGACCTGGGTGACCTGGCGGCCTTCGAGGCCGTACGGAGCCTGCGGGCCGAGGGACTCAGTGGCGTCACGGTGTGCTCGGCGTCGGACGAGGTGTCCGAGCTGAGCCGGCAGGCCGACGTGGTCGTCGACGGCCCCGCCGGCGTGGTCGCGCTGCTCGGCCAGCTTGCGGAGATGATCAAGAGGAACTAGGCACGTGCGGACGAGATGATCACGATCGGCCTTTCAGACACGGCGGCGTCCGGTCGAAGACGTTCTGGTGATGACCCCTGCCCCGGCCGTCGAGGCCTCCGTGATCGAGCTCCCGCACCCGAAGGCCCTCGCGGTCCGCGTGGGGCGCACCGTCATCGAGTCGACGCTGATCCCGCTGGGCCTGTTCTACGGCTGCATGGCCTCGATGGGCCTGGTCGGAGCCGTGATGACCGCCCTGGCCTGGACCTACGCCGGCATTGCGCGCCGCCTGGTCAAGGGTCAGCCGATCCCGGGCATGCTGCTGATCGGCGCCCTGCTGATGACGGCGCGCACCATCATCGCGCTGATGACCGGCAGCGTCTTCCTCTACTTCCTGCAGCCCACTCTCGGCACGTTCCTCGTGGCAGGGCTGTTCCTGATCTCCGCGCCGCTGGGCAAGCCGCTGACCCAGAAGGTCGCGACCGACTTCTGCCCGATCGAGGAGAGCATCATCAAGCACCCCGGCATGGCGAGCTTCTTCGGCCGGATCTCGCTGATGTGGGGCATCGTCTACACCACGAACGGTGCCGCGACGCTGTGGCTGCTCTTCGACGGCCACTCGGTCGGCATCTTCCTGCTGATGAAGGCGATCATCTCCGCGACGGTCACCTGGATGACCGTCGGTGCCTCCTACCTGTTCCTCCGCCGCACCATGCGCTCCACCGGCATCTCGCTGCGGTGGGGTCGTCGGCTGGTGGCATCAGCCGGGTAGGGCGTCCAGCTGTTCGGCGAACCACGCACCGGGCGGCAGCAGGGTCGAGCCGCGGACGAGCCCGACGTGGCGCCGGGCCCGTTCCTCGGTGCTCATCGACAGGGCGCGGTGGATCGCCTCCGCGGTCTCCGTCACGTCGAACGGGTTGACCACCAGCGCGTCCTCGGCGAGCTCGTCGACCGCCCCCGCCTCGCGGGACAGCACCAGCACGACACCCTCGTCGCTGAGCACCGGGCACTCCTTGGCCACGAGGTTCATCCCGTCCCTGATCGGGTTGACGACGACCACGTCGGCCAGCCGGTACGCGGCCAGCGACCGGGTGAAGTCGTCGTTGACCTCGAGCAGCAGCGGCACCCAGTCCTCGGTGCCGAACTCGTCCTGGATCTCCTGCGCGATGCGCTGCACCGCAGCGGTGTACTCGCGGTACTCCGGCAGGTCGTGCCGGCTGGGGTAGGCGAAGGCCAGGTGGATGACCTTGCCGCGCCACTCGGGATGGTCGCGCAGCAGCTCCCGGTAGGCAGCGAGCCCGCGGACGATGTTCTTGGACAGCTCGGTCCGGTCGATGCGCAGCACGATCCGCCGGTCACCGACCCGCTCGCGCAGCACCCGCAGCCTCGCCTCGACGTCAGGCTGGGCACCCCGGGCCCGCAGCAGCTCCGCGTCCACGCCGAGCCCGTGGACGGCGACCTGGGTGACCCGGCCGTCGTACGTCACCGTCCTGGCGGCCATGTCCACCTCGGCGCCGAGCATCTCGGCGCAGCAACGGAGGAAGGAGTGTGCCCACCTGCTGGCCAGGAAGCCGGCGTGGTCGGCGCCGAGGATGCCCGTGAGCACATCGTGGGCGACGTCGTCGGGGAGCAGGGAGAAGTAGGAAGGGGTGGCCCACGGCGTGTGCGTGAAGTGACCGATCCTGAGGTCGGGCCGCATCTTGCGCAGCATGCTGGGGGTCAGCGTCAGGTGATAGTCCTGGACCAGCACGCTCGCCCCGGGCGCAGCGTCCTGCGCCAGCGCCGCCGCGAACGCCTCGTTGTAGCGGCGGAACGCGTCCCACTCACGGCGGAACCGGAAGTCGAACATCGGCTTGTTCGGGGTGTCGTACAGCTGGTGGTTGACGAACCACAGCACCGAGTTGGCGATGCCGTTGTAGGCCCTGCGGAACAAGGTGGGGTCGAGCTCGAGCATCCGTACGGCGAGCCCGTCGGTGTCGTGGCCGGCCAGGTCGAGCCGGCCGCCGGGCGACTGCGAGGCCGCCTGCCGGTCCGAGGTGGACAGTGCCGCGCAGACCCAGACGGTGTCCCGGCCCTGTGCCGCAACCGTCATGCCCGATACGAGCCCGCCTCCGCCCCGGCGCAGCTCGAGGGCACCGTCCTCGCCCTCGACGAAGGAGACCGGCCCCCGGTTGGACGCGACGAGGATCTTCGCGTGCCCTGCTTGGCCCATGAGGGCGACACTATCCGGTGACGCGACCGGTGGGGGCACCCCGATCACATCGTGGAGTACCGGTTTGACGGGGACCCGTGCTGTTGCCGACACTGGTCGAGCACAACCCACAACTTCATATCGCTCATCAAGAGGGGCAGAGGGAACGGCCCGGTGAAGCCCCGGCAACCATCACGACCCGTCCGCACGCGCGGCCCGGGTCGGGGCAGGTGCCAATTCCGTCCCGCGGCAAAGTGCCAGCGGGGAAGATGAGGAAGGCCACTGGCATGACCCTGTCCCTCGAGATCCCGACCTTCGGGCCGGCGACGTCGCTGATCTGCCGCAACTGCGGAGCGACCTACCCCCTCTCCCCCCAGCACGTCTGTATCGAGTGTTTCGGGCCGGTCGAGATGGGCTACGACGACGACCTGCTGCGCCAGGTCACCCGTGAGTCGATCGAGGCCGGCCCCCGATCCATCTGGCGCTACGAGGGGCTGATCCCGTCGCCGCCGCAGGAGTACCGGGTCGACCTCGGAGTGGGCTGGACCCGGCTGGTCAAGGCCGACCGGCTGGCCGCCGCGCTCGGCATGAAGACGCTGTGGGTCAAGGACGACTCGGGCAACCCGACCCACTCGTTCAAGGACCGGGTCGTCGCAGTCGCGCTGTCCGCCTCCCGGGCGATGGGCTTCACGACCGTCGCCTGCGCCTCCACCGGCAACCTGGCCAACGCTGTTGCCGCGGCGTCGGCCGCTGCCGGTCTGCGCTCCGTCGTGTTCATCCCGTCGGACCTCGAGCCGGCCAAGGTCGTGACCACCGCGGTGTACGGGCAGACGCTGGTGGCCATCGAAGGCTCCTACGACGACGTCAACCGGCTGTGCAGCGAGGTGGCCGGCGAGTTCGACTGGGCGTTCGTCAACGTCAATGTCCGGCCGTTCTACGCCGAGGGCTCCAAGACCCTCGGCTATGAGGTCGCCGAGCAGCTGGGCTGGCGGCTGCCCGAGCAGGTCGTGATCCCGATCGCCTCCGGCTCCCTGCTGACCAAGGTCGACAAGGCATGGCGCGAGCTGTCCAAGCTCGGCCTGGTCGCGGGGACCCCGTACAAGGTGTTCGGCGCCCAGGCCGAGGGCTGCAACCCGGTGGCGTCCGCCTTCACCGAGGGCCGTGACTTCGTCAAGCCGGTGAAGCCGAACACCATCGCCAAGTCGCTCGCGATCGGCAACCCGGCCGACGGCCCCTACGCGCTGGACGTGGCCCGGCGGACCGGCGGGGCGATCGCGGACGTCACCGACGCCGAGATCGTCGAGGGCATCCGGCTGCTGGCCTCGACCGAGGGCATCTTCGCCGAGACCGCCGGCGGTGTGACCGTCGCGGTGCTGCGCAAGCTGATCGCGTCGGGCCAGCTCGACCCGGACGCCGAGACGGTGCTGCTCAACACCGGTGACGGGCTCAAGACGGTCGATGCGGTGGCTCCGTTCGTCGGCCCGACGGCGACCATCAAGGCCTCCCTCGACGCCTTCCTGGCCACCGGCCTGGCGTAACTGGTGTGACCGGGCAGGCTCGGCTCATGGTCGGCGTCGCGGTGCCGATAGGAGTGGTGCGGGGACACCGGGTCGGCACGAGGAGCTAGTCGTGGTGCAGGGCATCGTCAAGTGGTTCAGCGCCGAGAAGGGCTACGGTTTCGCGACCGTGGACCAAGGACCGGACGTCTACGTCCACTACAGCGTGATCTCCAGCCAGCCGCGCGAGCTGGCCGAGGGCCAGCGGGTCGAGCTCGAGGTCGTCCCCGGTGTGCACGGCCCGATGGCCGGCTCCGTACGTCCGGCCTGAGCGCCCGTCCAGGCTGAGTACCGATACCCAGTCAAGATCGCGTACTCGCACGCATACCTGGGTGAGCCCTGGACGGCATCGTCTTGACCACGGCGAAACGCCCGACTGTGGGCCACCGGCCCTGTGCAAGGGGGACGGTCGGACGGACCGCCGTACCGGATTCTGAACCAGACAGGGGCCGGTTCCGAACACCGAGCAGCACCGTAGGTGTCAGCTGGTCAGCGCCGACCAGACGCAGAGTCCGGCTCTTCTCGACCGCACAGGGGACGGTCGAGGGGAGCCGGACTTCTTGCTGTCTGGGGATGCCTGGTCAGCCCGCTGTCGCCTTGCACTCACCGAGGTCGAGTGCTAAAAATGCTCTAGCACTCGTCGCTGTCGAGTGACAGCGAGACCGGTGGCCGGTGAGGTCGCCCAGGCCCGGGACCCATGTCCCGGCACGGTCGGCCGTCCGTCGCGGGCGCCACCGCCGGTCCAAGTAATTGACTTGGGCTCCAAGATCGTGATGGGGAGGATTCCCGCATGGCCAAGATCATCGCTTTCAACGAGGAAGCGCGACGCGGCCTCGAGCGCGGCATGAACGTGCTCGCGGACGCAGTCAAGGTGACGCTCGGGCCCAAGGGCCGCAACGTCGTCCTCGAGAAGAAGTGGGGCGCGCCCACCATTACCAACGATGGTGTGAGCATCGCCAAGGAGATCGAGCTCGAGGACCCGTACGAGAAGATCGGTGCCGAGCTCGTCAAAGAGGTAGCCAAGAAGACCGATGACGTGGCCGGTGACGGCACCACGACCGCCACCGTGCTCGCCCAGGCGATGGTCCGCGAGGGCCTGCGCAACGTCGCCGCCGGCGCCAACCCGATGGCCCTCAAGCGGGGCATCGAGGCTGCCGTCGAGCGGGTCTCCGAGCAGCTCAGCCTGCAGGCGCAGGACGTGACGACCAAGGAGCAGATCGCGTCGACGGCGTCGATCTCCGCTGCTGACACCACGGTCGGCGAGATCATCGCCGAGGCCATGGACAAGGTCGGCAAGGAAGGCGTCATCACCGTCGAGGAGAGCAACACCTTCGGCCTCGAGCTCGAGCTCACCGAGGGCATGCGCTTCGACAAGGGCTACATCTCGCCCTACTTCGTCACCGACCCGGAGCGTATGGAGGCCGTCCTGGACGACCCCTACATCCTGATCGTCAACTCCAAGATCGCGTCGGTCAAGGATCTGCTGCCGCTGCTCGAGAAGGTCATGCAGTCCGGCAAGCCGCTCGCGATCCTCGCCGAGGACGTCGAGGGTGAGGCCCTCGCGACCCTGGTGGTCAACAAGATCCGCGGCACCTTCAAGTCGGCGGCTGTCAAGGCGCCCGGCTTCGGTGACCGGCGCAAGGCCATGCTGGCCGACATCGCCATCCTCACCGGCGGCCAGGTCATCAGCGAGGAGGTCGGCCTCAAGCTGGACACCGCTGGTCTCGAGCTGCTCGGCCGGGCCCGCAAGATCGTCGTCACAAAGGACGAGACGACCATCGTCGAGGGTGCCGGCGACGCCGACCAGATCGCCGGCCGGGTCAACCAGATCCGCGCCGAGATCGAGAAGAGCGACAGCGACTACGACCGCGAGAAGCTGCAGGAGCGGCTGGCCAAGCTGGCCGGCGGCGTTGCGGTGATCAAGGTCGGCGCTGCCACCGAGGTGGAGCTCAAGGAGCGCAAGCACCGCATCGAGGACGCCGTTCGCAACGCCAAGGCTGCCGTCGAGGAGGGCATCGTCGCCGGTGGCGGCGTCGCGCTGCTCCAGGCGTCGGTCACCGCGTTCGAGAAGCCGCTGGACCTCGTCGGTGACGAGGCCACCGGTGCCAACATCGTCAAGGTGGCGCTCGAGTCCCCGCTCAAGCAGATCGCGGTCAACGCCGGTCTCGAGGGTGGCGTCGTGGTCGAGAAGGTCCGCAACCTGCAGCAGGGTTGGGGCCTCAACGCGGCGAACGGCGAGTACGTCGACATGATCGCGACCGGGATCATCGACCCGGCCAAGGTCACCCGCTCGGCGCTGCAGAACGCGGCCTCCATTGCCGCGCTGTTCCTCACCACCGAGGCGGTCATCGCCGACAAGCCGGAGAAGGTTTCGGCCGGCGGTGGCGGTGGCGGCGGCGGCGGCATGGGCGATATGGACTTCTGACGAGGAAGAAGTCCCAGAAACACAGGTCTGTAACCCGCAAGGGACGGACCACGCACACGCAAGCCTGCGAGGGGCGGTCCGAGCAATCGGGCCGCCCTTTCGCGTGCCGGCCGGCGGCCGTTGAGGGCCCGGAGGTCCGGGGTGGCCCCACTCCTCAACGGTCACTGTGCACGGATGAGGTCGGGCAAAACCCGTTGGGCCGGGGACCGACGAGGTGGCAGAGTGGCCCGACGTGACCGCCGACCATCCCGTACCAGCGCTCCGGGCGACGGCGCTGGTCAAGGACTACCGCCGCGGCCGGGCGGTCGACGGGATCGACCTGTTGGTCGGCCAGGGCGAGCGGGTCGGGCTGCTTGGCCCCAACGGCGCCGGCAAGACGACCACCTTGCTGATGTGCCTCGGCGCCGTCAGTCCGGACTCGGGAACGGTCGAGATCATCGGCCGCCGGCTGCCCAAGCAACGGTCCAAGGCGCTCACCGAGGTGGGCTTCGCCGCCGGATACCTGCCGCTGCCCGAGCGGATGCGGGTCGGGGAGTACCTCCGGATGTTCGCCCGGCTGCAGGGCCTCCGCGATCCGGCCGCCGCTGCCGAGCTGGGCCTGTCGCGGTTCGGCATCAGCCACCTGGCCCGGGCGATGGGCACCGAGATGTCGAGCGGCCAGAAGACGCTGGTCGGGATCGTCAAGGCCGCGCTGCACCGGCCGCGGCTGCTCGTACTCGACGAGCCCACGGCGTCGCTGGACCCTGATGTGGCCCTGCGGGTCCGTACGGGACTTGAGCGGTTGTGCCAGGAGGACGGCACCGCGTTGCTGGTCACCAGCCACAACATGGTCGAGGTCGAGCGGCTGTGCGAACGCGTCGTCTTCCTCGCGGCCGGCCGTGTGGTCGCCAACGGAACACCGGACGAGATCGCCCGCCGCTTCGGTCGCGACGACCTCGAGGGCGTCTTCCTGCACCTCGCCGAGCAGCGCGACCTGGGGCGCACCGCAGAGGACGAGGTGGCCAGATGACGGTGGCCCTGCTCGAACGCCGTACGGGGGCGGCAGCCAGTCTCGACCGGATCCTGGCCGTGGCCCGCCGGCATGCCCTGGTGCTCCAGCGCAGCCCGCACCGGCTGTTCGACGTGATCCTCTGGCCGGTGGTCGACACAGTGCTGTTCGGCTCGATCGGCGTCTACGCCGCGAGCAAGGCGAACGGCGCCGGCGGCCAGGTCGCGGTCTACCTGATGGTCGGCATTGTGCTGTGGCACGTGGTGTACCAGGCACAGATCGCCTTGGCCACCGGCTTTCTTGAGGAGACCTGGTCTCGCAACCTGCTGAACCTCATGGCCACGCCGCTCAGGGAGTGGGAGTACGTCGCCGGCGTCGCCCTGTTCGGTCTGGTCAAGCTCGTGGCCGGCGTGGGTGCCGTCGCGGCCATCGCCTGGGCGTCGTACGCGTTCCACGTCACGTCGCTGGGTTGGGGACTCGTGCCGATCGCCGCGATCCTGCTCGTCGTCGGCTGGCTGGTGGCGCTGTTCGTGATCGGGCTGGTGCTGCGTTACGGCAGCGGGGCGGAGGCGCTGGCGTGGGGCATCCTGTTCGTGGTCATGCCGCTGTCCGGCGTCTTCTATCCGGTGAGCTCGCTGCCGGTCGTGCTGCGGCCGATCTCCGAGGTGTTGCCGACGACGCATGCCTTCGCTGCCGGGCGCAGCCTTGCGACGGGCTCGGGCATGCCCTGGGACGAGTTCTGGCTCGCCGCAGGGACGACCACGGCGCTGACCGCCGTCGCGCTCGCCTACCTCGTCTGGATGCTGCGCCTATTCCGACGCAGGGGTTACGTGACCCGCTACTCCTGATCGCGGCGGATGGCCTTGGCGGCCCTCTCGGCCTTGGTCGGGTGGTGCCCGCGTGGGCGGCCCTCCAGGCGTCGCCAGCCCGCGGTGAAGGCGGGCAGCGGCACATCGGCCGGCCGGGTCAAGCCGAACCACCAGTCCCCTTCCTTGACGACCGGCCGCACCTCCAGGTGGGCAGGCCAGAGCCGATAGCCCTTGTCGAGCTCGTCGTCGTAGGGTCTCGGCAGCAGGATCGCGCCTTCGGGGCCGATGGCGGTCAGCTGGCAACCGGCCGCGGCGAGAAGGCGCTGGACCAGGCGGTATCCGGGCGAGCGGATCGCCCCGGACTCAACACGGGCCACGGTGGCTGGGTCGACCCCGGCCCTCGCGGCGAGCTCTCGCTGGGACAGATCCGCGACGTGCCTCGCGGCGCGGAGCAGGACGTCGACCCGCAGGTTTGGGTGGTCACCGCCGGTCGCCTCGGTCATGAGCCCACCGTCGTGGACGGCGTGGCGGTTCGCAAGGCCGGCAGTCACCCTGTGGATAAACGGCAGCTCTGGGGACGAGTTGTTCTGACCCACCGGTGAGGCCCTGCCGCCGTGTATGAGCTGCTGGCAGATCGGTCAGCAACTCATACACGGCCGGGGAGGATATCCGGGGGAGTCGCCGCCCCCCCCGGAGTGGCAGCGGTGAGGGCCCGCGTGTACGGTCGTGCGCGTAGGAAGGAACGACAGGGGAGCGCAGCAGCGCTGAGAGTGCGGGAGACCGCAGACCCTCGAACCTGATCTGGGTCATGCCAGCGCAGGGAGTCGGTTGGACGCGTGTCTCCGGCGTGCCGTCACGGGCGTCGGTGTGGCGTGTCCGCTCGTGAGCAGCAGCATCTCCGGTCACCGTCAACCGACCGGAAGCGAGCAGTCATGGTGCAGATCGATTCACAACACGGCGTCTTTCGCGAACAGGCCCGACGCCTGGCCCGCTCCTGGCGCACCGTCGACGTCGTCGTGGCCGCAGTCGTTGCTGTGGCCTTCGGGGTCGTGTTCTGGGCCTGGGCCCAGTTCTACGACACCACCGCTCCGGCGTTCACGTCCATCCCGGCCGCCGAGGGCATCATGGTCGGGATGTGGCTGGTGCCAGGTGTTCTTGGCGCGCTGATCATCCGCAAGCCCGGCGCCGCGTTCTTCTGCGAGCTCGTAGCGGCGATCGTGGAGATGATGATGGGGAGCCAGTGGGGACTGACCAACGTCGTCTACGGCGTGTTCGAGGGCCTCGCGCCTGAGCTGGTCTTCGCGGCGTTCCTCTACCGCCGCTGGAACCTGTCCACGGCCCTGCTCGCCGGTGCCGCCGCCGGCATCGCCGACGTCTGCCTCGACTGGTTCTACTCGTTCCCGAACGTGGCGATCGCTTGGGTCGTCGCCTATGGCGTCGCGGCCGTCCTGAGTTGTCTCGTCCTTGCCGGTGCCGGCAGCTGGTTCCTGGTACGGGCCCTGGCGCAGACCGGCGTGCTGTCGGTCTTCGGATCAGGCCGCGAGCAGGCGGCGGTCTAGGTGCCTCCCGGCCTGGCTGGGCCGGTTCGGGTCGAGCTGCGCGGCTGGGGCTGGCGGCACGCCGGCCGCAGGGACTGGGCGCTGCGCGGCGTCGATCTGGTCGTCGAGCCGGGCGAGCGGGTGCTCCTGCTGGGACCTTCGGGTGCCGGCAAGAGCACCCTGCTCTCCTCGCTGGCCGGCTTGCCCGATCCCGAGACGGCGGGCGAGTCCGAAGGCTCGCTGCTCCTGGACGGTCGGCCGGCCCGCGAGGTCCGGTCGGGTACGGGGCTGGTCCTGCAGGATCCCGAGACGCAGATCGTCATGGCCCGTTGCGGTGACGACGTGGCCTTCGGGCTGGAGAACCGGGCCTTCCCCGAGGGCGAGATCTGGCCGCAGGTGGCGAGGTCACTGTTGACGGTGGGTTTCCCGTACGGGATGGACCGGGCGACCTCCGCGCTGTCCGGCGGGGAGAAGCAGCGGCTGGCCATCGCCGGCGTGCTCGCGCTGCGCCCGGGGTTGCTGCTGCTGGACGAGCCGACCGCCAATCTCGACCCCGCCGGGGGGGCGCTGGTGCGCGACGCACTGGCGGCCGTGCTGGAGGACACCGGTTGCACGACGATCCTCGTGGAGCATCGGGTGCGGGAGGCGTTGCCGCTGGTCGACCGGGTGGTGGTGTTGGCCGCGGGTGGAGTTGTCGCGGACGGGTCGCCGGCCAAGGTGTTCGCGGAGCAGGCGGAAACCCTTGCAGCGCAGGGAGTCTGGCTGCCCGATCGGGCCTTCCCGCGTCGCCGCGCGCCGGCCGGGCCGGGTGCCGAGGTCGTACTGGCCGAACAGGTCGCCTACCGCTATCCCGACTCCGCCGAACGGGTGGCCGAGCCGACCGACCTCACCCTGCGAGCCGGCGAGGCGGTCGTCCTGACCGGGCCCAACGGGTCGGGCAAGTCGACGCTCGCGCTGATGCTGGCCGGCCTGCGCCAGCCAACCGAAGGCAGCGTACGGGCCGCCGCCGCGCCCGCCCGGCCGCTGCACCGCTGGCGCGCGCGGGACCTCGCCGGCACCGTTGGCACCGTCTTCCAGGAGCCGGAGCACCAGTTCCTGACCCGGACGGTCGGCGACGAGGTGGCTCTCGGCCCGCGGATCCGCGGCGACGCGGAGGCGCTTGCCCAGACGACAGGACTGCTCGAGCGGCTCCGCCTGGACCGGGTGGCGGCGGCCAACCCGTTCACCCTGTCCGGCGGCGAGAAGCGCCGGCTGTCGGTCGCGACAGCGCTGGCGACGGCACCGGCCGCGCTGGTCCTCGACGAGCCGACCTTCGGCCAGGACGCCGGCACCTGGGCCGAGCTGCTGGCCCTGCTCGGCGACCTGCGCGACGCTGGTTGCGCGGTGCTCGCGGTGACGCATGACGCGGACTTCGCCGCCGCCCTGGGCGACCGGCAGCTGACCCTGCAGGCGGGAGGCGTCCGGTGCTGATGGGGGTGCTGCCGGCCGAGAAGCCGACCGGACGGCTGGCCGGGCGCAACCCGGCGGCCAAGCTCGCGCTCACCGTGACGCCGACGGTGATGCTGCTGCTCAGCCTCGACATCGTCACGCCACTGGTCCTGGTCCTGCTCACCCTGGCGGCGCTGCCCTTTGCCCAGATCGACCTCGCCCGACTGCTGCACCGGAGCCGGCTGCTACTGTTCGCGGTGGTCATGGTCGCGCTCGTCAACGCGGCCTTCGCCGCTCACCCGAGGGGTCATGTGCTGGTCGACTTCGGACCTGTGCACGTGACTTCGGGCAGCACGGAGGCGGGCATCGGCATCGGCCTGCGGGCACTCGGTGTGGCGTTGCCCGGCGTGGTCGTGCTCGCGAGCACCGACCCGGTCGACCTGGCCGACTCCCTGGTGCAGCAGCTGCGGGTGCCGGCCAAGTTCGCGTACGGGACCCTCGCCGCCCTGAGACTGATGCCCCTGCTGTCCCAGGAATGGGACTACCTGGGGATGGCGCGGCGGGCGCGTGGCCTCGACGCCGGGCGGTCCCCCCTCCGCGCGGGCCGACTCGTCGCCTCGCGGGTGTTCGCCCTGCTGGTCGTGGCGATCCGGCGCGCCACCCGGCTGGCGACGGCGATGGACGCGCGCGGTTTCGACGCCGGCCTGCAGCGGTCGTACGCGCGTCCACAGCTGGTGACCCGGGCGGACATCGTCCTGGTCGCCGGCTCGGTGCTCGCGTCGGCGGCGGCACTCGCGGTCAGCATCGGGGCGGGCACGTGGCAGGCGGCGGTGAGCCTGTGAGCGGACGCCTCGTGCACGGGGTGGGTGAGGACCTGGTTCCCGCCGACTGGCCGGCCGTGACACTGAGCCAGGTCAAGCCGGTGCTCGCAGCTTTCGGCCTCCCTGCGATGGCCGTCATCTGGCACAGCCCACGGCCACTGTCGGCCGCCGCCCTGGTCGCGGCCGGTGACCGCACGGTGTTCGTCAAGCGGCACAGCACCGAGGTCCGTACGGTGGCCGGTCTGGCGGAGGAGCACGCCTTCGCCGCCCACCTGCGGACGCGCGGGATCCCCGTACCGGAGCCGCTGCGCACCTCCCGCGACGGGACCGTCGTCCGCAGGGACGGCTGGACCTGGGAGGTGCACGAACGCGGCGACGGCAACGACCTCTACCGGGAAACCCTGTCCTGGCAGCCGTTCTACTCCGCAACGCACGCGCACAGTGCCGGCGCGATGCTGGCTCGGCTGGCCACCGCCGGCGAGGCCTACGTGGCCGCGGCGCGGGCACCGCAGCCCTTGGTCACCAGTTCCGGAGCGATCTGCAGCCGCGACCTGGTCACGGGCCTGGAGGGCTACGTCGCCGCTCGTCCGATGGTCCAGGCTGCGCTTGCAGGGCGGGACTGGCGGGCGGATGTCGAGCGCGACTTGGTCCCGCTGCACCGGCGCTTCGCGCCGTACGCCGACGAGCTGCCGGCCGGCTGGACCCACGGTGACGGTCATGCGTCCAACTTCCTGTGGGGTCCGGCCGGTGAGGTCTCGGCCGTGCTCGACCTCGGACTGAGCGACCGCACGACCCCGATCCTCGATCTGGCAACGGCGATCGAGCGCAACGCGGTGTCCTGGCTGAGTCCCTCGCCTGAGGCTCGCCTCGACGTGGTCGACGCGTTGCTGCGCGGCTGGTCCTCCGTCCGCGCGATCTCGGAGGTCGAGGCCGTCGCGTTGCCCGAGCTGCTGGCGGTCGTGCACGTCGAGTTCGCGCTGTCCGAGCTCGGCTACTACCACGGTGTCACCCACTCGGCGGAGAACGCTCAGCTCGCGTACGAGGACTACCTGCTCGGCCACGCCCGTTGGCACGCCGGTCCCGAGGGCCGGTCGCTACGTCGGCACCTGCAGTCCGTCCTGGGCCGGCTCGCAGGGGCATAGCCGCGCGCCGCCGAGGGTAGGCTCCCGGCATCGACTCGAGGAGGCGGCCATGCCGGGAAACGGCGACGTCGACGTACTGGACGGTGTTCTCGGCAAGCTCGAGGCGCTCGTGGCCGGTGTGCGGCCGGACCAGCTCGACGACCCGACCGGCTGCCCGGACTACGACGTGCGGACGATGGTCAACCACATCGTCGGGTTCCTCCAGGTCTTCGCCGCTGCGGCGCAGGGCCGCGAGGCCGACTTCGACCCGACGCAGGTGCGCTCCGACGATCCGGTGAAAGACGTCAGAGTGGCTGCGGAGCAGGCTATCCAGGGCTGGCGCGGGCTCGGCACCGACCGCAACGTCTCGGTGATGGGCCCGGGGATGCCCGGCGAGATCGTGCTCGGGCTGACGATCATCGAGTACGTCGCGCACGGTTGTGACCTGGCCATGGCGACAGGTCAGCCGATCCCGTTCAGCGACGAGGAGTTCGGCATCGCCCTTGCCCGTGCGGAGTCCTCGCTGACCGATGAGTTCCGCGGCGAGGGCAAGTCGTTCGGTCTGCGGATCGACGTGCCCGCCGACGCCCCCGTACGCGAGCGGTTCCTCGGCTTCATGGGCCGGCGGGACGTCGCAGCTCGCTGACCTGCTGGCCGAAGCCAGGTCGTCGCCTCGACGGTGCGGCACGCGGTCTAGGTCGCCTACTGAGACTCAACCGGCAGCTCGCCGACCCTGGCCAAGGGTAGGCCGCTGCGGTGGCACACCCAGAACGGGTCGGGGCCGAGGTCGGGTTCGACGAACAGGGCGTGGTCCCGGTGCTCGGGGCACAGCGGCCAGTCGCTGTCGACGTGGTCGTGCACCCACTCCTGGACGTCCTGGGCAACCAGGCCTTCCAGGTGCTCCCCGCCCTCGGGCCACTGGGCCAGCCACCATTGCCGTGCCTCGACCGCGGAGCGGAGCCCGGCGGCCGACAGGTCCGTCCACTGTCCAGTCGTCTCGAGGTCTCGTCGGGAGGCCGCTCCAGCCTCGGTCAGCCAGTCGGGCATGCGGTCATTGTCGCTGGCCCTGCGGTGTTGTGCGACGTCTCGGTCCGTCCGCCGCCCCCGGTCGCCGTTCGTCAACGGTTCCAGTCGCCGGCGAGGATGTCGTCGGCGTCGACGATCTCGTAGGCGTAGCCCTGCTCGGCGAGGAAACGCTGCCGGTGGGCGGCGTACTCCTGGTCCAGGGTGTCGCGCGCGACCACCGAGTAGAAGCGGGCCGGCCGGCCGTCGGCCTTGGGGCGCAGGATCCGGCCGAGCCGCTGAGCCTCCTCCTGGCGTGAGCCAAAGGTGCCGGACACCTGGATGGCGATGGAGGCCTCGGGAAGGTCGATCGAGAAGTTGGCCACCTTGCTCACGACCAAGGTGTTGATCTCGCCCTGGCGGAAGGCCTCGAAGAGCCGTTCCCGCTCGGAGTTGCGGGTCTCGCCCTTGATGACCGGGCAGCCGATGTCCGCGCCGAGCTCGTCGAGCTGGTCGAGGTATTGGCCGATGACCAGCGTCGGCTCGCCGGCGTGGTGGGCGACCAGCTTCTCGACCAGCGCCGTCTTGGTCCGCGTGGTCGCGCCGACCCGGTAGCGTTCCTCCGGCTCGGCCGTCGCGTAGGCCAACCGCTCGGCGTCGGTCAGCGTCACGCGAACCTCGACACAGTCTGCTGGCGCGATGTAGCCCTGCGCCTCGATGTCCTTCCACGGCACGTCATAGCGCTTGGGTCCGATGAGCGAGAAGACGTCGCCCTCGCGCCCGTCCTCCCGTACGAGAGTTGCCGTCAGCCCGATCCGCCGGCGGGACTGGATGTCGGCGGTGAACCGGAAGACCGGCGCGGGCAACAGGTGGACCTCGTCGTAGACGATCAGGCCCCAGTCCTTGGCGTCGAACAGCTCGAGGTGGCTGTAGACGCCCTTCTTGCGGGTGGTCATGACCTGGTAGGTCGCGATCGTGACCGGGCGGATCTCCTTGCGCTCACCGGAGTATTCGCCGATCTCGTCCTCGGTCAACGTGGTCCGCTTGAGCAGCTCGTGCTTCCACTGCCGGGCGGAGACGGTGTTGGTGACCAGGATCAGCGTGGTGGCCTTGACCCGGGCCATGGCGGCCGCACCGACGATCGTCTTGCCTGCGCCACAGGGCAGCACGACCACGCCCGAGCCGCCGGCGACGAAGGCGTCGGCGGCAAGGTCCTGATACTTGCGGAGCGCCCAGCCGTCCTGAACCAGCTCGATCGCATGGGCCTCGCCGTCGACGTAGCCGGCGAGGTCCTCGGCCGGCCAGCCCAGCTTGAGCAGCGCCTGCTTGAGGTTGCCCCGCTGGGACGGATGGACGATGACCGTCTCCTCGTCCAGCCGCTCGCCCATCATCGGGGCAATCTTCTTGTTGCGCAGGATCTCCTCGAGCACGGCCCGGTCGAGCGACCGCAAGATCAGCCCGTGCGCCGGATCCTTGCTCAGCTGCAGCCGGCCGTAGCGGGCCATGGTGTCGGCCACATCGACGAGCAGGGCATGCGGGACCGGGTAGCGCGAGTAGCGCAGCAGGACGTCGACCACCTGCTCGGCGTCGTGGCCGGCGGCCCGGGCGTTCCACAGACCCAGCGGGGTGATCCGGTAGGTGTGGACGTGCTCGGGCGCGCGCTCGAGCTCGGCGAACGGGGCCACCGCGTGACGGCAGTCGGCTGCCAGTGGGTGGTCGACCTCGAGGAGCAGCGTCTTGTCGGACTGAACGATGAGCGGGCCTTCGGTCACGCTGTCCCCTTTGAGTTCGTGCAGCTGCCCCGTGCCGTCAGGCTCGGCGGCGGCCGCCAGCCCAGTGTGCAACACGACGCCGACACTCTGCCTTCCACGGGTGGAAAACGTTTCAACTGGTGTCGGAACGCCGGCTGTGGTAGGAGCAGGAAAGCGCTCTCGCGATGCGGAACCGTTACCGAAACGGGGGGCAAAAGGTTGCCGTAAGCCCTTGCAGGCGGCCCCGAGCCATGGTGACGTTGCTCAAACCTTCCTTTCATCGTGGCAAGGAGCCAGCATGTCCACAGTCCACCTCCGGCGCAGAGCCCTCGTCCTGGGCTCCGCCATCGCAGCAGGCAGCCTGCTCGCTGCGTGTTCCAGCACTTCCAGCACCACGAACGGCGCTGCGGGCAGCACGACGTCGGCCGGTACGAGCGCGGCCGCCACGAGTGGCGGCGGCACAGCCACGAGCGGCGCCCCGGCAGCGAGCGGAGGCGCCACCGGCTGCGCCGCCTACTCCTCGTACGGCAGCCTCAAGGGCAAGACGGTCACGATCTACTCCTCGATCCTCAGCCCGGAGTCTGACTCGCTCGAGAAGTCCTGGTCGGAGTTTGCGACCTGCACGGGCGTCAAGATCCAGTTCACCGGGTCCAACGACTTCGAGTCCCAGCTGCCGGTCAAGGTCGCGGGTGGCAACGCGCCAGACCTGGCGATCATCCCGCAGCCCGGTCTGCTGCAGTCCATGGTCAAGACCGGCAAGGCCGTCGAGGCGCCAGCCGCCGTCCTGGCCAACGTGACCAAGAACTGGTCCGCGGGCTGGAAGGGCTACGCCACCGTCAACGGCAAGTTCTACGGCGCCCCCATGAGCGCCAACGTCAAGTCGCTCATCTGGTACTCGCCGAGCGCGTTCAAGGCCAAGGGCTGGACGGTTCCGACCACCTGGGCCGACCTGATGACGCTCTCCCAGAAGATCGCCGACACCAAGGAAACCCCCTGGTGCGGTGGCATCGGCTCCGGTACGGCCACCGGCTGGCCGGCGACGGACTGGCTCGAGGAGCTGGTCCTGCGTGACGGGGGTCCCGACGTCTACGACAAGTGGATCAGCCACGCGATCAAGTTCGACTCGCCCGAGATCAAGTCGGCGATGACCCTCCTGGACAACTGGATGCGTAAGCCGGGTTGGGTCTACGGCGGTTCCAAGACGGTGGCGACGACTACCTTCCAGAACGCCGGAGCTCCGTTGGTGACCGGAAAGTGCGCCATGCTGCAGCAGGCCTCGTTCTATGAGGCGCAGTGGGCCAAGGGCACCAAGATCGGCCCTGACGGCGACATCTTCGCCTTCTACATGCCGACCATCGCCGGCAAGTTCGGCCTCCCGGTCGAGGGCGGCGGCGAGTTCCTCACCGCCTTCTCCAACCGGCCCGAGGTCCAGGCCGTCCAGACCTATCTGTCCACCTCCGCCTGGGCATCCAGCCGGGTCAAGGTCGCGACCGGCTGGGTCTCGGCCAACACCGGCGTCGACCAGGCGCTCTACACCGACCCGATCGACCAGCTGTCGGCGAAGTTCCTCACCGACCCCAAGGTCACCTTCCGGTTCGACGCATCCGACCTGATGCCGTCTGCCGTCGGGTCTGGTGCCGAGTGGAAGCAGTTCACCGCGTTCTTCGCCGAGAACAAGAGCGTGGACGCCGTTCTCAAGGCAATCGACTCGGCCTGGCCGACCAGCTAGTTGTTGTCGTACGGGAGGTTGCCCAGCCGGGGTTCGCCCCCCGGCGCGGCAACCTCCTCTTCGCTCGGGCGAGCGGCAACGTGCCGTGAGAACGAGTCCCTGCAGCTGCTTGACGGCGGCTCCAGAACGGGGCCATCGTGAGCCGCGCGCCTCTGCTTTCTCCCTGACAGGCTGGAGATCTCGTGAGCTGGCCATCCAAAATTGGCGAGGCACTGCTTGCCCTCGTCGTCGCCTTCGGCGTCATCGCCGCGCTGTTCTACCTCGGCTCGATCGCACCCCGGCGGCTGCGGAACCGTCTGGTGGGGGTCATCTTCATCGGCCCCGCGCTGCTGTTCATCACGATCGGCTTGGTCATCCCCGCGGTCCGCACGTTCATCCTGAGCTTCAAGGGTGCGGACGACCCGAGCCACACCTGGGTGGGCTGGGCCAACTACAGCTGGGTCATCCACGACCCTGACATTCACATCGTCCTGCGCAACACCGTGTTGTGGATCGCCATCGCCCCGCTGGTCGCCACGGGCGCCGGCCTCGGGCTTGCGGTGCTGATCGACAAGATGAAACGCGAGTCGATCCCCAAGTCGTTGATCTTCGCGCCGATGGCAGTGTCGTTCGTCGGCGCCAGCATCATCTGGGGAGTCGTCTACCAGCACGACCAGACCGGTCTGCTGACGGCGCTCGCTCACGATGTCGGCTGGAACAACCCGCCCTTCTGGCTGCTCTGGAAGCCCTGGAACAACCTGCTGCTCATGGTGATCCTGATCTGGATCGAGACCGGCTTCGCGATGGTGCTGCTGTCCGCGGCGATCAAGGGCATTCCCAAGGACGTGATCGAGGCGGCGGAGCTCGACGGCGCCAGCGGGTGGCAGCAGTTCACCGACGTCACCGTGCCGATGATCCGGCCGACCCTGGTGGTGGTGCTGACCACCATCATGATCGCCACGCTCAAGCTCTTCGACATCATCGCGGCGACCACCGGCGGCAACTACAACACCAGCGTCCTGTCCTTCGAGATGTACAACCAGACGTTCGTCATCAGGAACTACGGACGCGGCGCAGCCCTGGCCATCATCCTGTTCATCGCGGTCACCCCCGTACTCCTCTACAACGTCCGGGTGCTGCGCAGGGAAAGGACCATCCGATGAGCACCCCCGTCGCCGGTGTGGCGGTTGTCCCTCCTGAGGAGCGGATCCCGGTCACCCCCAAGGAGCCACGCAAGAAGCTCACCAGCAGGTGGGCATCCCTCGTGGTGGTCGTCGTCACCATCTTGTGGACAATCCCGACCTTCGGGCTCGCGATCACCTCGATCCGCCCGAAGAAAGACGTCACGAACAGTGGCTGGTGGGAGTTCTTCTTCCACCCGCACCTGACGCTGAACAACTACCACGACGTCATTGCCGGCACCGGCACCAGCAATGCCAGCATCGCGCCCTACTTCATCAACTCGATCGCGATCACCATCCCCGCCACGCTGATCCCGTTGGCGCTCGGGTCGATGGCCGCCTACGCCTTGGCCTGGGTCAAGTTCCGCGGTTCGACCGTGCTGTTCTTCTTCATCTTCGCGTTGCAGATCGTGCCACTGCAGCTGGCCCTGGTGCCACTGCTCCAGCTGTTCAGCCACGGCGTGCACATCGGCGGCCAGTCGATCCTGCCGCTGGCCTTCACCTGGACCACCCACAGCGGCGCAGTCACGCAGCTGCACAAGCTCACGCTGATCCCGTACCACGGGCTGGGTGGCTCGTTCTATCCGGTGTGGATCGCGCACACGATGTTCGGGTTACCGCTGGTCATCTTCCTGCTGCACAACTTCATGTCGCAGCTGCCCGGTGACCTGATCGAGGCGGCGCAGGTGGACGGGGCCAGCCAGTTCACCATTTTCCGCAAGATCATCCTCCCGTTGTCGACGCCGGCGCTGGCCTCGGTGCTGATCTTCCAGTTCCTCTGGGTGTGGAACGATCTGCTGGTGGCCCTCGTATTCACCGACGGGACACCAGACCATTCACCGATCACCGCCCGATTAGTCCAGCTGACCGGTTCGCTGGGCAGTTCGCAAGAGCTGCTCACGGCCGGTGCCTTCATCGCGATCGTGGTGCCCCTGATCGTGTTCTTCTCCCTGCAGCGCTTCTTCGTACGAGGCCTGCTGGCGGGATCGGTCAAGAGCTAGCCGTCTTCCCTGTGCGGGCGAGAACCTCTGCCAAGACGGAGGTTCTCGCCGCACAGGCGGTCAGCCGAGGGCTTCGTCCGGCTCGACCTCGCCGATGCCGGTGATCCGGTGCACGGCAAAGCTGCGCTGCTCGTTGTGCCGGTGGTCGAAGGCGCGGACCACGCCGCCCTCGACAACCTTGGGCTCGATGATCCGCTGGCTGGCGTCACCGTCGGCGTTGAGGTAGCCGATCCACATCGCCCGGCCGGTACGGGCCGCGTCGGTGAGCAGAGCCACCGTGTCGGCTGCGCTGGACGGGGTCTGGATCCGGTGCGCAGCAGCAACACTGGCCCGGTCGCCGGCCCGCAGGGCAATGACCGCTGCCTGCACGAGCTCGGCCCGGGGGGCGCCCAGGTCCGCCAGCCGGGGCGGTCGCGGCCGAGGCGTCGTACGCCGGACGTCCGGGCGGCGGACCACGACGTCGCCGTCCGCCGACTCGGCGACCGGTGCCTGCCCGAGCGACCGGAGCACCTCGAGCACCCGGTCCACCGGAGCCCGCGCAGCCAGCACGGTGGGCGCCAGCAGTCGCAGGCCCAGCGGTGCGGCCCTGCGCGAGGCCAGGATCTCGGCGAGCACGGCAGGGTCGTCGCTGCGGATGTAGGCGCCGGCCGTGCCCACCCGGATGCGGCCGTGTCGCCTTGCGACGTCGTCGACGAGGTAGGTAAGGCCCTGCGGGACAGGGGTTCGCGAGTGCTGGGCGAACAGCGCATGCAGCTCGGAGGCGGTCCGGCCGGCGTCGAGCCCACGGCGTACCGAACCCTCGGTGAACCGGTAGACCGTCGCGCCGCCCTTGGACTCGACATCGGCGACCAGCGACAGCTCGTGGGCGAGGTCGGTGACCAGCGGTCCCGGGGCGATGGCGGTCAGGTCGGCCTGCAGCAGCACGTGGTCGACCGGTTCGGGCAACAGTGGTTCGAGCGCTGCGGCCGCGGCAGCGGGGTTGCCCGCCAGCAGCGCCCTCCCGGAGACCGACAGGGCCCCGGCGCCGGTCACGCCGAGAGCGGCGGCCTCGGCGAGCGCCCAGGAGACCTGCTCGGCGCTGCGGGCGGGAGCCCGTCGCGGCACCAGCCAGCTGACCAGCGCGACCACCGACTCTGTCGTGGCTGCAGCGCCTTTGGGCAGCTCGGCGAGGCAGGACAGCGCCGTGCGGCGCAGGTCGGGGGCCGCTGAACGTTCGATGTCTGCAGACAGCACCGACAAGGTGCGCTCGCGGTCGTCCTTGACGCCGACCAGGCCGGGCAGCCTGGTCGTCGCCAACCAGGCATCGACAAGCGCGACCCACTGCTTCTCCGGGGGGAGCCGGCGCCAGGCGTCATAGCTCGGTGTCGGCAGCCACGCCGGCTCCAGCTCGGTGCTCGCGGCGAGAAGACCTGCAGCGTAGGCACTTTCGAGGTAGGCCGCCGTGACCGCTTCGTCGAGGTCGAGGTCGCGTGACCACCGGCGCAGCTCGCGTACGCCGAGCCCGCCGGCCTTGAGCACCGGCGGCGGGTCGACGCTCCACGCATCGAGCAGGTCGACGACCGCGCGTACGGCCGAGAAGGCCTGTCCTGCAGCGGTTCTGTCGACCGGACTGGACTTGGCCGCGATCCTCTCGAGCATCGGCCGCTCGAGGGCGCCGGGCGGGAACAGCTTGCCGCCTCGCAGGGCCAGCCCCACCTCGCGCGGCAGCACGACCGTCTCGGAGTCGACGGCCACGAGCAGCCCGAAGGCCAGCAGCCGGCGTACGGGGGTCTCCGCGTCGTCCGGGCGGACCGCACGCAGGGCGTCCGGCACCGCACCGACCGGGGACCAGCTCAGCGCGTCCAGCACCGGCCGGGTCGCCCCGCCCGCCCGCTCGACCAGGGCGACGACGTTGGCGGGGTCGGACATCAGCTCGGCGATGGTTCGGGCGCCGGTGGCCACGTCGGTGCCCAGCGGCAGCCCGAGCGCCTCAAGCAGGACGGACACCCGCGGGGCCGGGTAGCGCTCGAGGACGGAGGCGATCGGCGGCCCGAGCCCTGCCGGATGGGTCGTGACCTGGCGGACGGTGGCGACCACCCGCAGTGCGTCGTCGTCGCCCCAGACCAGGGCGAGCGTCCGCAGGGTGTTCAGCGAGGAACGCAGGGTGGACACGGCCAGCTCGCCGGCGAGCGAGCCCTGGAGGGCGGCGAACGACGCCGGCTCCGGCAGCAGGCACAGCGCCTCGAGCACCCCGTGCTCGGCGCGGTCGAGCAGGTCCAGCGCCCGCAGCACGGAGGAGCGGGTGGTGGCTCTGGCCGCGAGCATCCCGACGTCGGGTGGCACCGGGCTGACCAGGTCGGGGCGCATCGCGAGCAGGGCGGCGAGGTCCTCGTCGGTCCGCTCGCGCAGCCACTCGGCGACGCTGCGGACGGGCGGACCTGTACTCATCCGGTTAACGGTAGTGCGCCGACCGGCCCAGCCCAACCCAGCGGCTCGCAGGTACGCTCGACAGGTGTTCACTGTGGGATTCGACCTGGATATGACGCTCATCGACTCCCGGGTGGGGGTCAAGGCCGCGATGGATGCCCTGTCCGAGCGGATGGGCGTGCACATCGACACCGACCTGGTCATCACCCGGCTGGGACCGCCGCTCGAGCGCGAGCTGGCCCGCTGGTTCCCGTCCTGGGAGATCGAGGCGGCAGCGGCGCTCTACCGCGAGGTCTACGCGACGACGTGCCTGACCGGCACCACTGCCATGCCCGGCGCGCACGCAGCACTCGAGGCCGTACGCGCTGCGGGTGGCAAGGTCATCGTCGTCACGGCCAAGAGCACCCCGGCCGCCAAGCTCTGCCTCGAGGCGGTCGGCCTGCACCCCGACGCCATCGAGGGCTGGCTGTTCAGCGCCGGCAAGGGAGAGGCGCTGCTCGAGCACGGCGCCTCGATCTACGTCGGTGACCACATCGGCGACATCGAGGGCGCGAAGTTCGCCAATGCGCTGCCGGTCGCGGTCGCCACCGGGCCGATCGCCGCCGACGTCCTCGCGGATGCCGGCGCTTCCGTCGTGCTGAGCTCGCTCGAGGAGTTCGGGCCCTGGCTCGACCACCATCTGGACAGTCGCGCTCGCGTGGCAGAGCTCGAGGCACGGCTGCGTGACCTGGGCAGCGTCGCCGTGGCGTTCAGCGGTGGTGCCGACTCCGCGTTCCTGCTCGCTGCCGCCGTACGCGCCCTCGGGTCCGAGCAGGTCGTCGCGGTGACGGCCGTGTCGCCGAGCCTCGCCAACGGCGAGCTGGACCAGGCTGCCGCGTTCGCCAGGGACCTCGGCGTCCGGCACGAGACGGTCACCACCGACGAGCTGGCCCGCGGTGGCTACCGCGCCAACCAGGGCGACCGTTGCTACCACTGCAAGTCCGAGCTGCTCGACACGCTCCTGCCGGTCGCCCGTGGCCATGGCATGGCCCACGTGGCGACGGGCACCAACGCCGACGACGTCGCCGGCGGCTTCCGCCCGGGCATCGCCGCCGCCGCCGAGCGTGGTGCGGTCACCCCGCTGGCCGACGTCGGCCTGACCAAGCGCGCGATCCGTACGGTGTCCAAGCAGTGGGGCCTTGCGACCTGGGCCAAGCCGGCGGCCGCGTGCCTGTCCAGCCGGGTGGCTTACGGCATCGAGATCACGCCGGCCCGCCTCGCCCGGGTGGACCGCGCCGAGTCTGCGCTGCGGTCGGCCCTGGCCGGCGCCGGGATCCCCGTACAGAACCTGCGGGTACGCGACCTCGGGGACACGGCTCGGGTCGAGATCGATGCCGAGCTGGTCGCTGAGGTGGTCGACCGGCACGAGCTGCTGGCCGCCGTCGAGGGCTTCACGTCCGTCGAGCTCGACCCCGCTGGGTTCCGCTCGGGGTCGATGAACGAGCTGCTGGCCGACCCCGAGCGCTACCGCTGATCTCGGGCTAGTGCGGTGGGAGGGTCACCGCGTGCTCGACCGGGTTGAGGCCGGCGGCGCGGATGGCAGCGCGGGCCGCATCTGCCTGGCCGTCGCGCGCGACCACGTCGTAGCGGGTGGCGACCAGCGCCTGCGTTGAGGCGAAGTCGCGGGTGCCGCGCAACGCCGAGTGACCGAGGTAACCCAGCACCGCGCCCCAGATGGCGCCCACGATCAGGCCGTAGATGATCAGGCCGAACCAGTTGCCGCTGCTGAAGATGCCGAGGAACAGGCCGATGAACAGCCCGAACCAGGCGCCGCTGGCGGCCCCGGCGGCGGCGGCGCTGCTGTTGGTGAGCCGGCCGGTGACCCGCTCGATGAGCTTGAGGTCGGACCCGACGATGTCCAAGTGCTCGACCGGGAACCCGTCGTCGGAGAGCCGGTCGACGACGGCTTGCGCCTCGGCGTAGGTCGGGGAGCTCGCCACGGTGTTCCAGGCGGCGCTGATCGGGTCGACCTTGAGGGTCGTACGGGGGTCGGAGAGCGTGCGTCGGAAGGCCATCAGCGACTCGCCCTTCCCCGGCCGAACGCCCCGGCGAGGGCGGTCAGGAAGAACAGGACGATCGCGACTACGGCTAGCCACAGCAGAGCATGGACGATGAATCCGACGATCATGAGGACGACCCAGATCGCCAGCAGGAGGAGTACGAAGCCGAACATCAGGTTCCTTTCGGAGCGACGGGTCTATCGATCTTGGTCAGCATCTACCCGGCGAGCCGTTCCTTACGCGTACGGGGAGCGTGTCGCCGTCGATTGACCCAACGTGCGGCCCCACGGGATGATGCCCCGGCGCTGTCGACCAGGGGGGACCATGACCGTCGTTGCCGGACAGTTGTCGGCACCGCTCGCGCCGACTCGCCGGCGACGTTGGCTGTTCGTCGCCGTCACGATCGCGTTGGTCGTGCTCCTCGTGGGTGGAGACCGGCTGCTGAGGGACTACCAGAACCGGTCGCCCTATCCGGCCGCCTCCGTCCATGCCCGACTGGTCCTGACCAGCATCGAGACAGGCAAGGCGCAGGATCTCCTGGACCAGCTCGCAGGCGGCCATCACATGACGCCGACCTGGTCCAGCGAGGAGGGCGCGGCCCAGGCTCCGCAGATCGTGGGGCAGTTGACTCTCGACGTGCCGCCCAATGCGCCGACCGGCGGCCACTACGCGTTCTTCCTGGTCGACTCGCGTGACGGGGGACGTCCGACGCCGCATCTCTACGGGTGGGCGGGGGTGGCCGACATCGGCTCGGGATGGGACAGCTTCTACGACCAGATCGCGCGGCGCTACCGCGACCTGCCAGGCCTGGCCATGGTGCAGGACAACCTGGGCGGATTCAGCGCGCCTGGCATGGCCATCGTGTTCGGCGCCCGGATCAAGGGCCCGATCACCCTGGCCGCGTTCTCGGCGCCGAAGGGGCTGGAACCGGGCGACTTGTCGCCGTACACCGGTGTCCTCGCCTTCTTCGGCGCCAACCAGCACCTCTACTGGGCCACCCGGATCCCGCCGACTCAGTCCAGGTAGAGGTCGAGGAACTCGTTGCGGAAGACGCCCTTCGGGTCGTACTTTGCCTGCAGTTGCTGGAACCTCTCGAAGCGCGGATAGAACGACCGCACCCGCTCGGGCGGTGTGGTGAAGACCTTGCCCCAGTGGGGGCGCGCGCCGTACGGGGCGAGCGCGGCCTCCATCGCCGTGAGCACCGGCAGCACCGCCGGGGTGTCGTTGACCCAGGTGAAGTGCAGCGCCACCGACTCGCGCTGGTAGGCCGGGCTCAACCACAGCTCGTCCGCGGCAACGGTGCGGATCTCGCCGATCATCAGCAGTGGCGCGATCAGGTCACCGAGCTTCTCGAGCGCCTTGATCGCCTCGACCGCGACGTCGCGGGCCACGAAATATTCGCTCTGCAGCTCGTCGCCGCTGCTCGGGGTGAACTCGATCCGGAAGTGCGGCAGCCGCTGGTTCCACGGGCCCCGTACGCCGAGCTGCTGGGTCGCCTCATCGCCTGGCAGGGAAGGGATCGGGTGCATTGCGTGGTCCGCCGCCCGGGCACCGTGCCACGTCGCCCCTGGCGCCCCGCCGTCCCTGCCGACGCGCCGCTTGAGCCAGGCCATGTCGATCAGATCGCCGCGCCAGCCGGTGAAGAGGCTGACGCTGTACGCCCCGGCCATCACGGCTTCGAAGCTCCGGTGCAGCTCGGCGCGTGGCAGGTCGAGGTAGACGTACTGGTCGACCTCGTACGACGGCTCGATGTCGAGGGTGAGGTGGGTGATAATGCCGAGCGCGCCAAGGGAAAGCACCGCCCCGGGGAAGTCCCGGTCCCCACGGGACACCTTCACCAGCGAACCGTCGGCGGTGACCAGCTCGACCGAGCTCACTGCCGTCGACAGCGAACCGTTGCCGATGCCGGAGCCGTGGGTGCCGGTCGAGCAGGCCCCCGCGACGGAGATATGGGGGAGTGAGCCGAGGTTGTGCAGCGCGTAGCCCTCCGCCTGCAGCGCCGCGGCGACGGCACCATACTTCATGCCACCCGCCACGCGGGCGCTCCTGCCGTCGGCCGCGATCTCGACGCTCGGCGGGAGGTCGGCGACGGAGACCAGATCGCCTGCGGTGTCGGCGATCCGGTTGAACGAGTGACCGGAGCCGAGAGCCCGCACCTGGTCGCTGCCGGCGACGATCGACTGCAGCTCCTCGACCGTGCTGGGCCGGTGCAGAGCCCGCATGCCGAAGGTGATGTTGCCTGCCCAGTTGGTGGCCTGCTCGGTCACGGGTGGCCTTTCGTCGGCTGAAGAAATGCCCGGATGTCGGTTGCCTCGGCGTCGAGGGCCTTGGTCACGGCGACGGGCAGCGTATGGAACGGCTTCAACGACACCTTGCCACCGGCGTAGCCCCACGAGCCCACGGCGACGCCGTCGACGAGGGCGAACGGCCGGAAGATGCCGTTGGTCGTGACCAACGTCTTGTCCTCGCCGACGATGCCGTCGCGGGACGTCCAGCCCAGCAGCACCGGTTCGAACGAGCCGAGCAGCCGCGGTGGCGGCAGCGCCTCGGTCGGCTTGCTGCCCTTGGTCTCGAGCAGCCCGTCGGGGCGCTCGACGCCCGCGCCGGTCAGGGCCTTGCGCGCGTCCCCGAGCGGCAGGCCACTCCAGCGGGCCAGGTCCCGGGCGTCGGCCGGTCCGTGTCCGACGAGGTAGCGGCGACCCAGCTCGGCGAGGGATCTGTCCCGGTCGAGCTTCGGCGGCTCGCCCGGCCAGTCCCGTACGAGGACGAAGGCGTGCTCGGCGCCGGCCATCGGGCCCCGGACGATCAGGCCCGCCAAGGCCGCCCGGTAGATCTGGTGCACGAACGCCTGGCCCTCGACCCGGATGCCGGCGGCCGCTACGACCCTCCGCAGCTGGTTGCGGGTCTTGGGGCCGTCGTCCAGCGCCTTCGTGATGAGCGCGACCGCCCGCTCCGCGTCGGCCGGCGGGACGCCCTCCTGGGCCAGCCGGCGTGAGCTCCCGGTCAGCAGCGGCGGCGTCGTCAACTGCTGAAGCCACCAGTAGTCCTCCGGCCGTACGAGGTGGAGGGTCCCACGGTTGAGCGTCGTGACCACGAGGCTGCGTTCGTCCAGGGCCCGGTCCACGTCCGCGCTGTGCAGCCCCACCGACCGGGAGCGGACGGCCAGCCTGGCCCCGCGCGGGTCTTGCGCCTGGATCGCCAGCAGCCGCTCCGCGACCTGCTCCGGTGTCGTAGCGGAGCGATCGGTCAGCAGCTGCGCGGCGAAGCGTTCTGCTGCGATGGACACCGGCACATCGTGCCATGGCGAAGCCGGGCGACTGATGCGTCGGGGCTCACGAGGCGGAGGTTCGGCACCTTCGGCGTCGAGGTGGGATGCCGGCGGTTCTAGAAGTCGCCGCCCGTCGCGTCGCCCGGAGGGAGGTCGTCGAATGCAGCCTGCGCCGTCGCCAGGTCGGTGGCCGCGTCGGAGACGTCCTGGTCCACCAGGGTGACGTCGTCGTTGCCCGTGGTCACCGCTGCCTTGAGCTGCTGCGCGGTGGCGTTGGCCGCAAGCTCGAGCACGTCGCTCACCACGATCGACTCGTCGCCCTGGGCCGACTCGAGGTCGATCGTCACCGCGTCGAGTGCGTCGGTGACGCCGGTGGTGTCCGAGCCGTCCGCGGCCGCGGTGGTCGCCGCGTCGGACAGCGTCGCCGCGGCGTCGGCGATCGCGTTTCCGGCGGCGAGGTGGGTCTCGGCTGCGGTCGTGAGCAGCAGCTGGAGCGAGGCGACGGACACTGTCCGCTGGCCAGAGGAGACCGCCGCGGCTAGCGCCTTCTTGGTCTTGGCCCGCGTCACGGCGACCCGGTCGTCGCGGAGGGCGACCCCCTCGAGGACCCCGGCGTCGTGCAGGGCGCCCACCTCGGCGTCGCTGAGGACGGTGCTGACGGCCCCCGCGCGCAGGACGACGCTGAGCCGCTTGCCGTAGACGGTGAGGTCGGACAGCGCCTTGCTGCGTAGAGAGGCGAGCGGGTCCTTGACGGCCTTGAGCTTCGCCGGCTTGGCCCTGCCCGCTGCGAACGCCGGCGTTGCACCGCCGAGGCACACCGCGACGGCGGTCAGGGCGGCCGTACCGGTCATCATCCGGGCATGCCGAGCGGTGCGTCGTCGCAAGGGGGCCTCCAGCGCAGGTCAGGGTCTCGCCCTTGCATCGGCATCCCCGTGGCCCCGGTGCTGCGGCCATTCGGCTGACATCCCGCCGACTGGACCCGCTCGGCTCGGATTAACGCTCGACGCCCGGGATAACCTACGGAAGCCCCGCAATCTCCTTTCCTTCACGAACGAGGTCCGCTGTGCCCACCGGCAAGGTCAAGTGGTACGACCCGGCGAAGGGTTTCGGCTTCCTGTCCCAGGACGGGGGCGACGACGTCTACGTCCACAAGTCCGTGCTCCCCGCCGGGGTGGACGAGGTCAAGCCCGGCCAGCGGGTGGAGTTCGGGATCGCCCAGGGCAAGCGCGGTGAGCAGGCCCTTTCGGTCCGCATCCTCGACCCGCTGCCCTCGGTGGCGCGGGCGACGGCTGCCGCCAACCGGCGCGAGCCCGACGAGCTGCACGGCATGATCGAGGACATGGTCAAGGTGCTCGACACCGCGATCCAGGGCGACCTGCGCAAAGGCCGCTATCCGGACCGCAAGGTGGCCCGGAAGATCGCCGAGATCATGCGCTCGATCGCGGCCGAGCTCGAGGCCTGAGCGGCGCTCGACCAGCAGTCGCCGAGCCCAATCGGCCGACCCCAGCCCGCCGGCGGCCTTGTCCCTTCCCTGGCGGCTCTGCGTTGCCCGTAGATCGCGGGCAACTCAGACGCTGCGCGGGACTAGTCAGCCCGGGGACGCTCACCGGGAGACTCTGCGTTGCCCGTAGATCGCGGGCAACTCAGACGCTGCGCGGGAGTAGTCAGCCCGGGGGCGCTCACCGGGAGGCTCTGCGTTGCCCGTAGATCGCGGGCAACGCAGAGCCGCTGGGGATGGGTCTGGGCTGGGGTCTACCGGAGCTGTGACAGGTCCACCGGCGGTACGAGCCCTGCGCCGGAGGCTCGGCCGAGCAGGCCCTCGATGGCGGCATAGCCCTCCTCGCCCAGGTCGCGGGTGAACTCGTTGACGTACAGCGCGATGTGCCGCTGCTGCACGTCCGGATCCATCTCGGCGGCGTGCTCGGCGACGTAGCCGGCCGACGCCGACGGGTCGGCCCAGGCATGGTCGACCGAGGCCTGGATCGTCTTGGTCAGGCCGGCCAGGTCCAGGGAACGCCGGGCCAGGATGGCGCCGAGCGGGATCGGCAGCCCGGTGTCGGACTCCCACCAGTCGCCGAGGTCGACCAGCGACGTCA
>JAWWOO010000072.1:0-163434 GCA_033851545.1 Frankiales bacterium
GGTGGGGTGGGTGGTCGTGGGGTGGGTGGTCGCCCGATGGCTGGTGACGTGGGTGGTCGGCGACGGGGTGCCGCCGCCCTGGCCGGAGGTGAGCGCATAGGCGGACGCGGCGGCGACGCCGGCGACCAGCAGGGCGACGATCCAAGGCCACACCGGTCTCCTGTGCCGGCTCGGCGGTGCGGCGACCGGGGGCAGCAGCCGGGTGTGCGGCTCGTCGGCGACCGCCGGCAGCAGCCGGGTGACCGGCTCGAGGGCAACGGTGGCCGCGGTCGGGCTGCCTGAGCTCGGAGCCAGGTCGGGGTAGTCCGCAGCCAGTGCCAGGGCGGCCTGCCCGAACGCCCCGGCGGAGGCCGGCCGGTCCGACGGCTTCTTGGCCATCGCCTGCTCGACGAGCGCGCGTACGGCCGGGGGCAGGTCGGCCGGCAGCGGCGGTGGTGCCAGCTGGGCGTGCGCAGCCGCGATCGCGAAGGCAGTGTCGCCGGTGAACGGACGCCGGCCGGTGAGGCACTCGTACGCGACGACACCGAGCGCGTAGACGTCGCTCGCCGGCGTGACGGTGCCGGCCCGCGCCTGCTCCGGCGACAGGTAGTGCGCAGTCCCCATCACCATGCCGGTGCGGGTCAGCGGGGCCGCGTCGACAGCCCGGGCGATGCCGAAGTCGGTCACCTTGACTTGGACGTCTGACGGGTCGTCCCGGTTGACCCGGACGATCAGCAGGTTTCCCGGCTTGACGTCGCGGTGGATGACGCCGGCGTCGTGCGCTGCCTGCAGCGCGAGCCCGGTCTGCCCGACGATCTGCAGCGCCAGCGCCGGGGGCAACGGCCGGCCGGCCGCCAGCAGCTGGGACAACGGCTGGCCGTCGACGTACTCCATGACCAGGTAGGCGAGCATCCGCCCACCGTCCTGGACCTCGCCGTAGTCGAAGACTGCCGCGATGCCTGGGTGGCTGAGGGCAGCGGCGTGCCGGGCCTCCCCGCGGAACCGGGCGAGGAACGTCGGCTCACGGCCGTACTCCGGCTTGAGCAGCTTGACCGCCACCGTCCGGCCGAGACGCTCGTCGGTGCCCTGCCAGACCTCGCCCATGCCGCCGACCGCGATCAGCCGGGTCAGCCGGTAGCGCTCGGCCACCACACGCTCGGTGTCGGCGGGGCTCATCGGTGCAGCACCGCCTTGATCACCTGTGCTGCGATGGGCGCCGCGACCTTGCCGCCCGTGGCCTCACTGCCCAGGGCGCCGCCGTTCTCCACCAGCACTGCTACGGCCACCACCGGGTTCTGCGCCGGAGCGAAGGCGATGAACCATGCGTGGGGGGTCGTGTCCGGTCCGTGCTGTGCTGTGCCGGTCTTGCCCGCCACCTGCACCCCGCTGATCTGCGCAGCGGTCCCGGTGCCGCGGTCGACGACGCCGACCATCATCTGGGTGAGCTGGGCGGCCACCTGCGGGTTGATCGCCTGCCGGAGCGTCTGCGGCTTGGTCTGGCTGATTTGCGTGAGGTCGGGGCCGAGAATCTGGTCCACGAGGTACGGCTTCATCAGCGTTCCTTTGTTGGCCACCGCTGATGCGATCATCGCCGCTTGCAGCGGGGTGATCCGGACGTCGAACTGGCCGATCGCCGCCTGTGCGGTCTGCCAGTTGGGCAGCAGGTTGGCCGGGAACACGCTGGTCGCGGTCGGGATCGGGACGGTCAGGCTGGAGTCGTTGAGCCCGAATGCTTCGGCCTGGGTCTTGAGAGCAGCCGGGCCGAGCTTGAGCCCGAGCGCGCCGAAGGCGGTGTTGCACGAGATCCGCAGCGCATCGGCGAGGGTCAGCTGGCCGCTCTTGGCGCACACCTCGTTCCCGAAGTTGTTCAGCGGGTTGCTGGTCTGCGGCAGCGCCAGCTGGTGCGGCGCCGGGATCACCGTGCTCGGGGTGTCACCGGTGCCGAGTGCGGCCGCCGACGTGACGATCTTGAACAGCGAACCGGGCGGATAGGTCGAGGACAGTGCCCGGTCGACCAGCGGGTGCAGCGGGTCGGCGTTGAGCTGCTTCCACGCCGCGGCGACCGATGCGGTGTCGTGCGAGGTCAGCCGGCTCGGGTCGTACGAGGGGGACGTGGCCAGCGCCAGGATCTTCCCCGTGCGCGGGTCGAGCGCCACGACGGCGCCGGCCTGACCCTTGAGCCCCGCATAGGCGGCGTCCTGTGCGGCGGCGTCGATGGTCAGCACCACGTTGCCGCCGCTGATGGTCCGCCCCGTGAGCAGGTCCTGCAGCCGGCGTACGAACAGCCGGTCGTCCTCGCCGGACAGCACGCTCTGCTCGGCCCGCTCGATGCCGGTCGCCGCCTCGGTCAGCGAGTAGTAGCCGGTGATCGGCGCGTACTCGGGGCCTTGGACGTAGACCCGTTGATATTTCAGCCGGTCCTGCGTCTTGACCGACGTGGCCACGGCAGCGCCCCCGATGACGATCTGGCCCCGTGGCCGGCTGTAGGTCCGCAGCAGCACCCGCGAGTTGTGCGGGTTGTTGCGCAGGCTCTTGGCATCGACGACCTGCAGGATGTTCGCGTTGGCGATCAGGGCGAAGAACAGCAGCAGGCAGGCGACCGACAGGCGGCGCACGGCGCGGTTCATGTCGGGATCACCTGCGTCTCGTCGTTGGCGGGGGCGCGCACGGCGGCCTGTTGCACCGGCCGCCGGGCGGCGTCGCTGACCCGCATCATGAGCGCGACGATGACCCAGTTGGCGACGAGTGACGACCCGCCGTAGGAGATGAACGGCAGGGTCATCCCGGTCAGCGGGATCAGCCGGGTGACCCCGCCGACGACCACGAAGACCTGCAGCGCGAGGGAGAACGCCAGCCCGGTGACGAGCAGCTTGCCGAACGTGTCGCGTACGGACACCGCGGTGCGCAGGCCGCGCTGCACGACCAGGCCGTAGACCACGAGCACCGCCATCAGCCCGGCCAGCCCGAGCTCCTCGCCGAGCGTCGCGGTGATGAAGTCGGTCTTGGCGAACGGCACCAGGTCGGGCCGGCCGAGGCCGAGTCCCGTACCGAGCACTCCGCCGGTGCCGAGCCCGAACAGGCCCTGGACCAGCTGGTAGGCGTGACCCTGTGACTGTGACCACGGGTGGAGCCAGATGTCGACGCGCTCGTGGACGTGGGAGAACAGCCGGTAGGCCGTGTAGGAGCCGACGCAGAACAGCACGATGCCGATCACCAGCCACGACGTGCGTTCGGTGGCGACGTAGAGCATCGCGGTGAAGATGCCGAAGAACAGCAACGAGGTGCCGAGGTCTCGTTCGAAGATGAGCACGGCGAGCATCAGCAGCCAGGCGACCAGCACCGGGCCGAGGTCGCGGCCGCGCGGCAGGTTGAGACCGAAGAAACGCCTGCTGGCCAAGGAAAGTACGTCCCGCTTGGCCACGAAGTAGCCGGCGAAGAACACGATCAGCAGGATCTTGGCGACCTCGCTCGGCTGGAACGACAGCCCGGCCAGCCGGATCCAGATCTTGGCGCCGTTGACCTGGCTGTACGACGCCGGCAGCACCGCAGGCACCAGCAGCAGGGCGATTCCGCCGGCCATCGCGGTGTAGGTGTAGCGCTGCAGGGTGCGATGGTCCCGGACGACGCCGAGCAGCACGACGAACAGGGCCAGCCCGAGCAGCATCCAGATGAACTGCACGTGCGCGTCGCCGTGCGGGGCCGGGCGTCCGGCCTGCCGGGCGCGGTCGGCGCCGGCCAGGTCGAGCCGGTGGATGAGGACCAGGCCCAGGCCGTTGAGGAACGCGACCAGGGGCAGCAGCAGCGGGTCGGCGTACGGCGCCAGCCGGCGTACGGCGAGGTGCGCGGCGAGGTAGAGGGCGGCGAAACCGCCTGCGTAGGCGCCGATCGAGGGTGGAAACGACTTGTCGTGCCCGACGCCGACCGCGACGTAGGCGGCGAGGTCAACCAAGAGGCCGAGCGCCAGCATCAGCGCCTCGGGCCGCCGGCCGGTGCGCGCTGGGCCGAGGCTGCCGGCGGCGACCGCCGTCACGTGGCCCCTGCGGTGCAGGTTGCGGTGGGTGTCGGCGTGGTGGCCGTCGACGGGGTGGCCGCCGATGGGGCGGCGGCGGTGCCGGCTGCGCAGGGCGGCAGCTGGTTGGCCCGCAGCTCGTTGACGATCTGCTCGGCACCGCCGAGGCTGCCGGCAGTGATGTTGTCCTGCACCTTGTCGCGCCAGAACGGCAGCAGACCGGCGACCGGGATGCCGGTGTTCTCCTTGACCGAGGAGAGGTTGACGCCGGCGAACGAGTCGGGGACCCCACGGAAGACGGTCACCTGGTTGTTGTGCACCCCGACGTAGTACTGCCGGTGCAGGTAGGCCCGGCCGCCGATGACTGCACCCACCACGATGGCGACGAGCACGAGCAGCAGCATCGCCAGCCGTACGGGGTGCCGGTTGCGCGGTGCGGCGTGGGCGAACCCGTAGGCACGTACGGCGGTGGGGGACTTCTTGGACACGGTCATCATCGAGGCCCTGGCCGCGGGCGTGTCCGGGCGCGGGACCGACTCGGCGATGTGCTCGGCTGCGGCACCGGCGACCACGACGTCCTTGCCGCCGGAGCCGGTCTCCTCGAGCACCTCGGCCACGATGCAGGTGATGTTGTCGGGACCGCCGCCGCGCAGCGCGAGCTCGACCATCCGGTCGACCGCGGCCTGCGGGTCGGGCAGCTGCAGCGCCTCGCGCAGGGTCTGGTCGGAGACCACGCCGGAGAGCCCGTCGCTGCACAGGAGGTAGCGGTCGCCGGGCTTGGTGTCACGTACGGACAGGTCGAGCTCGAGCTCGTCGTCCCCCTTGAGCGCGCGCAGGATCAGTGCCCGCTGCGGGTGGCTGCTCGCCTGCTCGAGGGTGATCCGGCCCTCGTCGACGAAGGACTGGACCAGGGTGTGGTCGTGGGTGATCTGCGTGAGCTCGCCGTCGCGGAGCAGGTAGGCGCGGGAGTCGCCGATGTGCAGCAGGCCGACGCGGGTGCCGGCGATGAGCATCGCTGTCAGCGTGGTCCCCATGCCGGCGAGGCTCGGGTCCTGGGCGATGAGCGCGCGCAGGTGGTCGTTGGCGTCGTAGGCCGCCGTGCTGAGGGCGGCCAGCAGGTCGGCCCCGGGCGCGTCGGCGTCCAGCGGTGCCAGCGCGGCGATCGCGACCGCACTGGCCACCTCGCCGGCAGCCGCGCCGCCCATGCCGTCGGCGACGGCGAGCAGTCGCGGGCCCGCGTACAGCGAGTCCTCGTTGCCGTCCCTGAGCAGCCCGACGTCGGAGCGGGCCGCGAACCGCAGGCCGGTCATCGCCGGAGCTCGATCGCGGTCTTGCCGATCCGGATGGCCACGCCGGGCGGCACGATGGTCGGGCGGGTCACCTTGTCGCGGTCGAGGTAGGTGCCGTTGGTGGACCCGAGGTCCTCGATCAGCCACTGGCCGTCCTGCGGGACCAGCCGGGCGTGCCGTGCGGACGCGTAGTCGTCGGTCAGCACCAGGGTGGAGTCGTCGGCCCTGCCGATGGTGATGGTCTCCTCGCCGAGGTGCATGCTCGTGCCGGTCAGCCCGCCGGCGGTGACCACCAGCTTGCGCGGGATCCCTTTGCCCTTGGGCGGTTTGGCCGCCTTGCGCTGGGTCGGCTTGGTCACCACGTGCGGGGCGACCACCCGCGCGCTGCCCGTGCCGTTGAGGTCGTTGCGCATCACCCGTACGGCGGCCAGCACGAACAGCCACAGCACGGCGAGCAGACCGACCCGGATGGCGAAGATCGCGATGTCCGGAACGGTGTTGCTCTGCACTAGGAACCGCCCGGGTCGCGCAGGAACACCAGCACGGTCGAGCCCAGCGCGATCCGCTGGCCGCTGTTCATCAGGGTCGGCGCCGAGACCGGCTTGCCGTCCAGGGTGGTCCCGTTGGTCGAGCCGAGGTCCTCGACCCACACCCCGCCGTCGCGCAGCTCGACCTGGGCGTGGTGGCGGGAGACGCCGGGGTCGGACAGCCGCAGGTCGGCGTCGTGGCCGCGGCCGATGACCGTGGCCGGCTTGACCAGCGGGGTCGCCCGCTGGATGCCGTTGGCCTCCGGGGTGCCGGCGTGGGCAGTGCCGTCGGAGCTCACGACCAGGCGGGGGTTGCCGGTGAACACGTGCGGATCCTGCTTGGCGGCGATGATCTGGGTCAGGTTGGGGTCGACGACGCCGCCGCGGTGCTGGAGTCCGCCCGCTGCCGAGCCCTCGTCGACGACGTTGCTGCGCACGTGGAACATGCCGGTCTCCAGCGACGGCTCCTCCTCGAGCGTCACCGCGACCTCGCCCAGGAACGACCACTGCTGCTCGGCTGCCGACTCCTCCACCATTGTGGACAGCTCGACGCCGAGCTGCTTCGCGTACGGGGACAGCCGTGCGTAGTCGGCCTTCCCGAGCTCGACGACGTACTCGTTGGGCACCAGCACCCGGCCGGCCCCGACGATGGCCTTCTTGTCGAGCGCCTCACGCTCGAGCGCGGCGGCGATCTCGACCGGCTCGACGTTTCCCTTGAAGGCACGGGCGAAGGCTCCCTCGACGAGGCCTTCGAGCCGGCGCTCGAATCGCTGCAGAACTCCCACGCCGACTCCCTTCCCGGCTCCCGGTGATCGTATCCGTGTTCGAGGGCGCGGCCGTGCGTGGTAGCCTCAGCGGCGCTGTCTGTGGACAGTGCTGTACATGCGGGGCAAGTGGCGGAATGGCAGACGCGCACGGTTCAGGTCCGTGTGTCCGAAAGGACGTGGGGGTTCAACTCCCCCCTTGCCCACCAAAATCTCGTCGTTGCGGCTCAACTGTCGCCTGGCGAGAGTAAGTCCACCATGAGGCACTCAGCGTGTGGGGCCGCCGGCGAGCTGATCCACCTTGGCGTGTAACCGGGCGTTCTCCTCGCGAATGGCGCGCAGCTCCGCCATCACCTCGGTCAGCGTCGTGTCCTCCCGCCGCTCCGCCTCGCGGACGTCGCGCAGCTGGTCGACGAACCATGCGGCGACCGACGCGGTGACCACGCCGAGCACCGAGATGCCCACCACCATCAAGGCGACGGCGACCAGCCGGCCCTCGACGGTGACTGGCACCCGGTCGCCGTATCCCACTGTGCTGACGGTGGTCGCGGCCCACCACAGCGCGTCGCCGAAGGAGTGGATCGTCGAGCCGGGCGCGGCCCGCTCCGCGTCGAACATCGCGGCTGCCGCGACGAACAGCAGGATGACCGCTGACCCGGTGACCGCCGCGGCGATCCGGACATGTGGGGTACGCCGGCTGCGGCGGGCGAGCACGCCGAGCACGGCTCCGAGCCTGGCCAGCTTGAGCAGTCGCAGGGGCCGAGCCGTCGGGATGATCACCACGATCAGGTCCAACGGATGTGTACGAACGAAGTGCCATCGCCGTCGGGCAAGGTAGAGCCGGGACAGGTAGTCCACGAGGAACACCGCCCAGATGACGTAGTCGGAGATCCGCAGGGCGACGGTGACCGACCCGGGCGGGTTCCGCCACAGCAGGTCGACCAGGAGGCTGGCCAGGAAGACCGCGGCCAGCACGGCCAGTGGCGTCGTGGTCCTGCGCTCCCACTCGGCGTAGCCGCCGGCGGCGCGGAACTCGCGGACCGAGGACATCACGTTCGTCAGCATGCCGCAGGCTCGGTCCCGTACGGGTGCCCCACGCCGGTCAGCCGTCTCGGCGCATCCGGTCGTGCTGGCGGCGGTTCCGGCTGAAGTAGCCGAGGTAGAGGAGGAAGCCGACGCCCAGCCCGGCGACGCCGATCTCGTACGTGGCCGGGCCGTGCACCGCTGGGAGGATGGCGACCTGCAGCCAGGCCGGTGAGCTGACCAGCGCGAACCACCACCAGCGCTCGGGCGCCGGCCGGCCGCGGCGGTGCGTTCCTCTGCTCACCAACCCCCCGCCTCCGCTGGGCACACCCTCATGGTGCCCCAGCGGCGGACGGCCACAGGTGGCAGGGCCACCGGTCGTCGATGTCCCGACTACCAAGGACGAAGATCCCGCACCCCGGTTTGCGCCCGGGGTGCGGTGTTCACAGGCCGGCTTCAGGTTGCCTTCAGGGGAGCCGTCGAAGGTCGACGCACGGGGTGCTCTGGTTGGCGCGACGAGGCAGGGAGACTTCGATGGTCGAGGACATGGGAGATTTCGGTACGGGCAGCACGCCGCCGCTGCCGCCGGGTGAGCAGCCACCATCGAGATCTCGCAGCCGGGCACGCGGTGCAGCGGCCGGCATCGGGGTGGCCCTGGTCGTAGGTGCCGGCGGCATTGCGGTCGCCAACTCGGGATCGACCTCGACGGGCAGCCCTGCGGCGACCCCGACCAGCGAGGGCGCGCCGACGCCCGCCCCACTGCGTGGTCTGCCAGGGGGCGGCCACGGGAAGTTCGGTGGCGGCCTGCTCGGATTCGGTGGCGACGGCGTACTCCACGGCACGTTCGTCGTTGCCAAGTCCGGTGGCGGCTACCAGACCGTCCAGGTCCAGACCGGGACCGTCGACAGCGTCTCGTCGACTTCGCTGGCCGTGACCAGCAAGGACGGCTGGAAGTTCACGTACGTGGTCAAGGCCGGCACGAACGTCGACGCCCAGCGCGACGGCATCACCTCGATCAAGAAGGGCGATCAGGTCGTCGTCAACGCGACCCTGAGCGGTACGACCGGCACCGTCGACCGGGTCGCCGACACCACGCTGTTGGCGAAGAACCTGCCCAGCTTCACCGGCGGTGAGGGCGGCTTGCGCGGTCACTTCAAGCAGGCTCCGCCGTCGGCCAACTCCGGCACCGGCACCTGACCGGCCCGTACCCTCTGCAGGATGAGCGCCCGGCCGGTTCAATGGCCGGGCGCTCCTGCGTTGCCGCTGCTCAGGTCGCGCCATGACTCACAGCGACCTCGCAGGTTTGGGACAGCCCGGTCCCAGCACGCCTGCCGAATCTCGTCACATGTCGCTTCCGATTCTTCGCCGGCGCAAGTCGCTGGCAGTCAACTCAGGCCTGGCAGTCGTGCTCATCGTGGCGGTCGGGTTCGCGTACGAGTCCGTCGGGACGAGCAGCTCGAGCGCCGCGAGCCAGGTCCGCACCGGTACGGTCGCGAAGGGCACCGTGGTCTCGACGGTCTCGGCCTCGGGCACGCTGATCTCGCCGAGTGACCTCGCTCTCGGCTTCGTCACCGGCGGGACGCTGCGTCAGGTCTACGTCAAGGTCGGCGACAAGGTGAAGACCGGTCAGGTCCTCGCCAAGGTCGATGACACGACCCAGCAGGAGGCACTGACCACGGCCAAGAACAGCCTGGCCAGCGCCCAAGCCAGCCGCACCGTCCTGCTGCAGGGGCAGACCTCGCAGCAGAAGGCGGCCGCCGCGGTCCAGCTCGAGCAGGCGTCGGCGCAGATCACGCAGGCCCAGAACAACGTGACGTTCACCGAGAAGAGCAACGCCAACGACGCCGCGAACTCGGCGGCCGCTGTGAAGACGGCGCAGGCGGCGGTCACCGCAGCCAAGTCCGCCCTCGCCACCGCCAACGCCACCCTGGCGACCGACAAGGTAAGCAACAAGAACGCGGTCACGGCCGACCAGACGAAGGTCGACCAGGCCAATCAGACCCTGACCCAGACCTCGGACCAGCTCACCCAGGCGCAGCAGCAGCAGGCGTCCACCGCGTTGAAGGACGAGCAGGCGCTGGCGCAGGCCCAGCAGCAGGTGTCCTCGGCGCAGCTGTCCTACAAGAGCCAGGTTGCCCAGCAGGCCGTGAGCGCCACCCCGCCGACGGCGAGCCAGGTGACGCAGGCCAATTCGCAGGTGGCCTCGGCGCAGGTGCAGGTCGACTCGGCGCAGCGCGCCCTGGACGGCACCGTTCTCAAGGCCCCGTCCGCCGGCACGGTGATGTCGATCAGCACCCTGGTCGGCGGCACGGTCTCCTCCGGCAGCTCGAGTAGCTCCTCCAGCGGCAGCTCGACGGGTTCCACCGGGTCGACGGGCTCCACCGGCTCGACCGGGTCGACGGGCTCCACCGGGTCGACGGGCTCCACCGGGTCGACCGGTTCCACCGGGTCGACGGGTTCCACCGGGTCGACGGGTTCGACGGGGTCGACCGGTTCCACCGGGTCGACGGGCTCCACCGGGTCGACGGGCAGCACCGGCTCCACCTCCACCACCTCCTCGAGCGGCAGCTCGTCGACCGCCACGGTGGGGACCGTCGCCTACGTCCCCGACTCGTCGATCGCCGGTCACACGGCCACCGTCACCAGCGGCGACACCGGCTTCCTGGTCCTCACCAACATCACCGGCCTGCAGGTCCAGGCCTCGTTCTCCGAGGACGACACCGCCACCCTCAAGCTCGGCCAAGGCGCGACGGTCGCTCTCAACGCGCTGCCCAACACCCCGGTCAACGCAAGCGTCAGCTGGATCGCCTCCACCGGCACCTCGAGCAGCGGCGTGGTCTCGTACACCGTCGACCTCGACCTGAAGAACCCGCCCGCGGGCTTGAAGCCCGGCCAGTCCGGCAGCGTCTCGGTGATCCTCAAGGAGGCGGACAACACGCTGTACGTGCCCAGCACCGCGGTCACCACCGCAGGTGGCGTCTCCACCGTGACGCTGGTCAACGGCAGCACCCGGACCCCCAAGGTGGTCACGGTCGGCGTCGTTGGAGACACCACGACCGAGATCAAGTCCGGCCTCAGCGTGGGCGACACGGTCGCCCTGACGACGGCCACCACCGGCAGCACCGGCTTCCCGACCGGGGGCTTCCCGGCCGGCGGCCGAGGGGGGACCGGCGGCCTGACCGGCGGCGGGCTCGGCGCCGGCCTCGGCGGCGCAGCGACGACCGGAGGCAAGGGATGACGGTCCCGCAGCAGGGAGCGCACCGGGTCATCGAGATCGCCCAGGCGGTCAAGACCTACGGCGAGGGCGAGACGGCGGTGCACGCGCTGCGCGGCATCGACCTGGTCGTCGAGCGCGGCGACTACGTGGCCATCATGGGCGCCTCGGGCTCGGGCAAGTCGACCTTGATGAACGTCATCGGCTGCCTCGACGTGCTGACCTCCGGGCTCTACCGGCTCGACGGCATCGATGTCAGCGGCCTAGAGGAGTCCCAGCTGTCCTTGGTCCGCAACCGCCGGCTCGGTTTCATCTTCCAGGCGTTCAACCTGATCCCCCGTACGACGGCACTGGCCAACGTCGAGCTGCCGCTGGCCTATGCGGGGGTCAAGTCTGCCGAGCGCCGCAGGCGGGCACTGGCCGCGCTGGACCTGGTCGGCTTGTCCGACCGGGTCGACCACGAGCCGAACGAGCTCTCGGGCGGCCAGCAGCAGCGGGTCGCAGTGGCGAGGGCACTGGTGACGGCCCCCGCGCTGCTGCTCGCCGACGAGCCGACCGGCAACCTCGACACCAAGTCCACCCACGAGGTGCTCGGCATCTTCGACCGGCTCAGCATGAGTGGACGGACCATCGTGATCATCACGCACGAGGACGACGTGGCAACCCACGCCAAGCGGATCGTCCGGCTGGTCGACGGGGAGATCGTCAGTGACGTACGCCAGGCCGAGGTCTCCGGCCCGCCGCCGCGGCACACGCCGGCCGGCGCCACCGCGGCCTCATCGGCGGCATCGGCATGAGCCCGTTCGAGATCGTGAGGTTCGCCCTGGTGGGCCTCGGCGCCAACAAGCTCCGCAGCGCCCTGACCACCCTCGGCATCCTCATCGGCGTCGGGTCGGTGATCCTGCTCGTCGCCGTCGGCAACGGCTCCAGCAAGGCGATCCAGGCCAACATCGACAAGCTCGGCACCAACATGCTGACCGTCTCGCACAGCAGCGGCGGCTTCGGTCGGAACCGGTCGGCCAACGCTGCGGCGACCACCAAGGACCTGACCGTCGCCGACGCCCAGGCGATGGCAGACCCCAACACGGCGCCGGACGTGAAG
The DNA here is from genome assembly GCA_033851545.1 of Frankiales bacterium. GTDB lineage: Bacteria > Actinomycetota > Actinomycetes > JAWWOL01 > JAWWOL01 > JAWWOL01. The sequence goes on from JAWWOO010000072.1 coordinate 11,908, forward strand.
AGCGCCTCCCCGGTTGCGTCGACGACCGAGAATGCCGTCTACGCAGGCGTTTCCACCTCGATCCCGGCGTTCCTCGGCACCTATCCGAGCTATTTCGAGGCGAGCAACAGCCCGGTCTCCTCGGGCACGTACTTCACCAACGACGACGTGACCAACGCCCGTAAGGTGATCGTGCTGGGCCAGACCGTGGTCACCAACCTGTTCGGCGACATCGACCCGATCGACAAGCAGATCACGGTCAACGGCACGCCGTTCACCGTCATCGGCGTGCTCAAGGCCAAGGGCTCCACCGGTTTCCAGGACGCTGACAACACCGCGATCGCTCCCCTGACCACGGTGCAGCAGGCGTTCACCGGCTACGGCAGCCTGAGCGAGGTCATCGTCGAGGCCAAGGACGCCGCGAGCATCAATGCGGCGCAGAGCGAGATCACCGCGATCCTCGACACGCGGCACAAGATCACCAACGCGGCCAACGCGGACTTCCGGATCCTCAACCAGGCCAGCCTGCTCACCGCCAGCACGTCGACGTCGCAGACGTTCACCGTGCTGCTGGGGGCGGTCGCCGCGATCTCGCTGCTGGTCGGTGGCATCGGCATCACGAACATCATGCTGGTCACCGTCACCGAGCGGACGCGCGAGATCGGCATCCGCAAGGCGATCGGTGCGCCCCGCGGTGCCATCCTCGGTCAGTTCCTGGTCGAGGCCACCCTGCTGTCCCTGATCGGCGGGGCCCTCGGGGTGCTCGGTGGTTTCGTCGGCTCGCACTTCACCATCGTGGGCGTCAAACCGATCATCGTGCCCAGCTCGATCGCGCTGGCCTTCGGCGTTTCGGTGGTCATCGGGCTGTTCTTCGGTGGTTACCCCGCCAACCGGGCCGCGTCGCTGCGGCCCATCGACGCGCTCCGCTACGAATAGCCGCCCACCCTTTTCGCGAAAGAGAGTCCCGTATGCCCAGCATTCGCCGGCGTGGTGGCCAGGCCGTTGACGACGGCCTCGACCTGATCACTGACGGCTTGGCCGAGCCGGAGTCGAGAGTGATCGTCAACAGCGGGTCTCCTGCTGCGGGCCCGGGCGCGAAGCCGGGCCTGCCGCCGGACCTGCTGAACGCGCCGGTCGGGATGGACGACGACCTCGCCCACGCGCTGGCCGCTCGGCCGCCGCGGCGCAAGCTGCCCGGGGCGACGGCTTTCCTCGGCGCTGCCGTACTCGTGGCCGGCGGCTTCCTCGGTGGCGTCCTGACCCAGAAGCACCAGGGCGGGACCTCCACCGGCGCCGGCGGCAACGCCGCGGCGGTCGCGGCGGCGTTCCGCAACCGTGGTGGCACGGGAACCGGCGCGGCTGCCGCCGGCGGTACGGGCGGTGCTGCGGCCGGCGCCAATGGGACGACCCTCGGCACGGTCAAGCTGGTGGACGGCAACACGATCTATCTGACCGCGACGGACGGCAGCATCATCCGGGTGACCACCGGCTCCGGCACGACGATCAAGGTCACCAAGAACGGCGCCGCATCGGACCTGGCCCCGGGAACCGCGGTCGTGGTCCAGGGAACGCCCGACGCCAGCGGCGTGGTCAAGGCGACAACGGTCACCGAAGCCGGCGGCGGGACCGGCGGCGGGGGCTTCGGGGGCGCACGGACACGTACGGGGACAGGTACGGGGGCAGCAACGGGAGGTAATGCCGGTGGTTAGCAGCCTGAGCAACGTGAGTGTGGGAAATACTGGTGCAGTGAGTGCTGACCCACGGCCAGAGGCGCGGCTGCTCGTCGTCGACGACGAGCCCAACATCGTGGAGCTGCTCTCCGCGAGCCTGCGCTACGCGGGCTTCGAGGTCGCGACGGCCGGTGGTGGGCAGCAGGCGCTCGAGGTGGCCAGAGCGTTCCGGCCGGACCTGCTCGTGCTCGACGTGATGATGCCGGGGCTCGACGGCTTCGGCGTGGTCAGCCGGCTGCGGGGCGAGGGACAGCGGATGCCGGTCGTCTTCCTGACGGCGCGCGACGCGACCGAGGACAAGGTCAACGGCCTGACCCTCGGCGGTGACGACTACATCACCAAGCCGTTCAGCCTCGAGGAGGTCATCGCCCGGATCCGCGCCGTCCTGCGCCGGGTCGGCAGCAGCGCCAACGGGTCCGCCCCCGGCCGGCTGACGTTCGCCGACATCGAGATGGATGATGAGACGCACGAGGTGTGGAAGGCGGGCGAGCTCGTCCCGCTCTCGCCGACCGAGTTCAAGCTGCTGCGCTACTTCATGCAGAACGTCAACCGGGTGCTGTCCAAGGCCCAGATCCTCGATCACGTGTGGAACTACGACTTCGGAGGAGACATGAACGTCGTCGAGTCCTACGTCTCCTACCTCCGGCGCAAGGTCGACACCTCCGAGCCCCGGTTGCTGCACACCCTGCGCGGCGTCGGCTACGTCCTGCGGCTGCCCCGTACGTGAGAGAGCCGTGACCACCGCGCCGCCATCGGCTGCCGGCGACGACGAGGCCCGGCCTCGCTCTCGCCGGCTCCCTCGGGTCAGGGCGCTGTCCGACCGTACGCCCCTGCGGGTCAAGCTGGTCGTCTCGGTCCTGCTGCTCGCTGCCGTGGGGCTGCTGATAGCCGGTGCGGCCGCGTCCACCGCACTGCGCTCGTACATGACGACCCGGGTCGACGCGCAGCTGCGCTTCGGAGCAGGCGCCGGTCCGGTGACACAGCCGGCGGTCGACCAGGGCAGCCCCCCGGGAGCCATCCTCAACGCGGTCCAACGCGAATGCAGCGCGAACCAGCTGCTGGTCGGCTTCCGGCGGCCGAGCACGCGCTATGTGCGGTGCACCACCCTGACCGGACAGCTGGTCGTCCAGGACAAGGACAGTCTTCCGGTGGGGTCGGCCATCCCCGCACTTCCCAGCTGGAAGGCCGCGGACGTGGCAAAGATGGGCGGCCGCGTCTTCACGGTCGGCTCGGTCAGTGGCAGCCAGCGCTGGCGGGTCCGGGCGACGGTTGTCGGGTCGTACATCGTCATGGACGCGAGCAGCCTCGATGACGTCGACTCGGCGGTCAGGCGGCTCGAGCGTGACGAGCTGCTGATCGGGCTGACCGTCCTGGTCCTCATCGCCGGCCTCGGCTACTGGGTGGTCCGGCGCAGCCTGCGGCCGCTCGCCGACGTCGAGCACACGGCAGCGGCTATCGCTGCCGGTGACCTCACCCGGCGGGTGCCGCACCGTGACTCGCGCACCGAGGTCGGCCGGCTCGCCCTGTCCATCAACGGGATGCTGGGCCAGATCGAGACCTCCTTCCGGGTTCGCCGGCTCTCCGAGGAGGCGGCGCTGGCCTCCGAGCAGCGGATGCGCCGGTTCGTCACCGATGCCAGCCATGAGCTCCGTACGCCGCTGACGTCGATCCGCGGGTTCGCCGAGCTCTATCGGCAGGGCGCGGCCGGCAACGCCGACGACTTGGCCCGGCTGATGCGGCGGATCGAGGACGAGGCCGCACGGATGGGGCTGCTCGTCGACGACCTGCTGCTGCTCGCCCGGCTCGACCAGCAGCGCCCGCTCGAGCGCGAGATCGTCGACCTGGTCACGATCGCCAGGGACGCCGTGCACGATGCGACGGTGGTCGCACCCGACCGGGCGATCACCCTGCAGGTCATCCAGGGGCCGACCCCGCCGGAGATCGTCGGCGACGAGGCACGGCTGCGCCAGGTCATCGGCAATCTGGTCACCAACGCACTGACCCACACCCCGGCAGGGACAGCGGTCACCGTCCGGGTCGGCAGCAGGGTCGAGTCGACCGGCCTGTTCGGGGTCATCGAGGTCGCCGACACCGGCCAGGGACTGGACCCGGAGGCCTCCGCCCGCGTCTTCGAGCGCTTCTACCGCGCCGACCCGTCCCGCACGAGAAGCCTTGGTGGTACGGGGCTCGGGCTGTCCATCGTGGCTGCGCTGGTGGCGGCGCACGGCGGGCGGGTGGAGCTGGAGACCGCGCCGGGCGAGGGCGCCACCTTCCGCGTACTGCTGCCGGCAGCCCCCGACCCGGAGCTGAGCGACGTCGAGCCGGTCTATTCCGAGGAGTGAGCCGATGAGTTGGGCGGGTCAACAGCGTCTACCTGGGGCATGACCCCCACCCAGGAGAGGACGACGCAGATGCCCAAGATCATCACCTGCCTCTGGTTCGACGGGGAGGCCGAGCAGGCGGCAGCGTTCTACACCGGCATCTTCCCCAACTCCGAGGTCTCCACGGTGACCCACTTCGGCCCGGACATGCCAGGGCCGGACGGCTCGGTGGCGACCGTCAGCTTCACCCTCGACGGGCGCGAGTTCCTCGGCCTCAACGGCGGTCCGCTGTTCCACTTCAGCGAGGCCATCTCGTTCCCGATCCACTGCGCCGACCAGGCCGAGGTCGACTACTACTGGGAGCGGCTCACCGACGGCGGCGAGGAGAGCGACTGCGGCTGGCTCAAGGACCGGTTCGGCCTGTCCTGGCAGGTCGTCCCGCAGGTGTTCGTCGACCTGATGCAGGGAGGTAACCCGGAGGCGGCGAGGCGGGCCACCTACGCGATGCTCGGCATGAAGAAGTTCGACGTCGCCGAGATCAAGCGCGCCGCCGCCGGCTGAGACGCGCCGGATCAGGCCTTGGGCGGGGGTACGGCCACGTGCCGCCGCTCCTGGGCCGAGGTGATGACCGCCGCGGCCAGGTCGAGGGCGCGCGCACCCGCCCGGGCGTGGACGGGTGGCGCCTCGCCGGCCACCAATGCGGGCACCAGCTCGTCGAGGTGGGCGGAGAACATCGCGGAGAAGGCGCGGCCGCGGTCGTCGAAGTAGCCGGCCTCCCACACCCGGGACGTCGGGTCACCCGTACGGGACTGGGTGAACCTCTTCACCGTGTCGTCGACCAGCAGCCGGCCGAGCGTGCCGTTGACCTCCAGCGCCTGCGCCCTCGGGTAGGCGTAGGACGAGTCGTAGCTGCCGACCAGGCTGCCGACGGCGCCGTTGCCGAACCCCAGGGCCACGGCGAGGGTGGAGAAGCCCTGGCCGGTCAGGTCCGTGACCTGCGCCGCGACCGACGTGATCGGTCCGCACAGGTGCTCGAGCAGGTCGAAGCCGTGGCACTGCGTCTCGATCAGGTTCGCGTACGGGTGCGTGCTGGTGCCGGCTTCGCCGCCGAACCGCCAGGTCGCGAAGACCAGGTCGCCGAGCTCTCCGCCGCCGATCGCCTTGGCTGCCAGCTGCACCGGCACCGCGTACCGGTGGTTGAAGTTGATGGCGAAGAACAGGCCACGCCGCGCAGCCTCCCCGAGGAGGTACTCCGCCTGCCACTGCTCGAACACCAGCGGCTTCTCGACCAGCAGCGGCACACCGGCCCGGATGACCTCGAGCGTGGTGTCGAAGTGCTCCTCGTTCGGCAGGCACAGCGACACCAGGTCCGGCTGCTCCGCCTCGAGCATGGTGGCGAGCGACGTGTACGGACGGGTGCCGAACTCCGCGGCACGGGTCTCGGTCCGTTCGGGCGTCCGGCCGACGACCGCCACCAACGCGGTGTCTGCCCGCTCGCTGAACACCCGCGCATGCTCACGACCCCACCAGGCGCCGGTGCCGACGACCGCGACCCGCAAGGCTCCAGCCATGCCGTCACCCTAGGGAGTCGCGCCGGTTCACAGGAAGTCCCAAGGCCCGCCACAGCCTCGTCCCAGCGCACCCGACCGAGACTTGGTGCCACGAGGTGACCCGCCGTGTCGTCCCCCCACGGCACGGCGGGTACCCCGGCCAACCGACCTCCAGGAGACCCGAGCCATCGTGCAGCTGCCGTCCTACGCCACCCCGATGTCCCCCCGTACGCGAGCGGCGCTCGCTGTCCCCGCCGCCGTCCTCGCTGTTACCGCCGTCGCCGGTTGTGGTGGTGGCGGCGGCACCGCGGCGGCCTCGGCGAGCTCCGCGTCCACGAGCAGTGCCCCTGCAGCCGCCGGTGGCAGCGGCGGCGCGAACGGCTTCGCGGCCTATGCCGCCTGCCTGAAGAGCCACGGCGTCACCGTGCCGACGCGGCGGCCCGGCGGCGGCACCGGTGCCCGGCCGAGCGGCGCTCCCGGTGGTGGTGGCGGTGGGTTCGGCGGGTTGACGGCGACCTCCGGCCCGGCCGCGGCCGCCGCGAAGGCCTGCGCCTCGCTGCGGCCCACCGGCGGCTTCGGCGGTGGCGCGAACAGCTCCGCGGTCGCCTCACAGCTGACCGCGTACCGCGCCTGCCTGACCGACCACGGTGTCACCCTGTCCACCCCCACGGCCACCCCGGCGGCGGGCGCCTCCGGCGCCGCCGGCCGCCGCAACGGCGGCCTCCCAGGCCTCGGCGCGCTGAACACCGCCGACCCGAAGGTTGCGGCGGCGGTCAAGGCGTGTGCGGCCCTGCGGCCGACCATTGCTCCGGGCGGTCAGGGCGGTGCGGGCGGCGCGACCCCGACTCCGACCGCCTAGCTGGCGGCCGGTTCTGCGATGCGGCGCGTCTCGCGCTGCAGCACCTCGACGGCGAGCAGGGCCACGTCGTCGGTGAGGACGCCACCGGTCCAGTCCCGTACGGCCCGCTGAACGCCGACCAGGCCCTCGTCGAGCGTGCCGCTGCTCAAGGCGGGGGTGGCGAACTGCTGCAGCGGGAAGAAGGAGCGGTCCTGCCGGTGCCGCGCCTCGCCGAGGCCGTCGGTGTACATCAGCAGCCGGTCGCCGACCTGCAGATCGATGGTCAGCAGCGCGCAGTCGCCGGACAGCCCGAGCGGCGGGCAGCGGAACGGTGGCCGCAGCACGATCGCTACCCCGTGGCGGAGCAGCAGCGGCGCCGGGTGCCCGGCGTTGACCACCGTGAGCTTGCCGTCCGGCGTGATCTGGGCAATGGCGGCGGTGACGAAGTCCTCGTCCTCCGCCACCCGGCGCACCGCCCGGTCGAGGTCGGCGAGCAGCACCAGCAGGTCCTGCCGCTCGTCCGCCCGCTCGCGGAACGCACCGAGTAGGTGCGATGCCAGCCGGACCGCCTCGAGACCCTTGCCGCGGACGTCGCCGATGAGCAGCCGGACGCCGTACGGCGTGTCGACCGCGGCGTAGAGGTCGCCGCCGATCCGCGCGTCGACGGCGGCGCTGGTGTACTGCTCCGCCAGCGCGAGCCCGGCCAGCCGCGGCGGGATCGGTGCGAGGATCGCGTGCTGCGCCACCTCGGCGACCCGGGTCAGCTGCAGCAGGTGGGCCTCGCGCGCCACCCGGCGGCGGGCCGCCAGCACCCCCGCGATCCCGGCGAGCACGACCGCGGTGATCCGGATCACCTGCCCGCTGCGGTCGTCGGGCGTGTCATAGAGGTCGTCGGTGAAGCCCAGCACCACGGCGGTGACCGTGGCGAGCACGGCGTACGCGGTCGTCAAGGGCACGCCGACCAGGTTGGCGGCCAGCAACGGGGCGGTCGCGACCAGCCCCAGGACCACCGTCCGATGGTTGATGGACAGGTCCAGCCCGGCCACCGCCACGATGACCGCGAGGGGGACCAGCAGGCGGATCACCCGGCGCAGGCTCCATTTGCCGCCTGGGACCACCAAGCGGAAGAACGTGGCCATGATCGGGACGATAGCAGCGCAACCGGCCATCAAGATCAGCGATGGGACACTGGGAAGATGACCGCGGCAGTGCGCCACGCAGAGCACGTCATGGGCACCGTCTTCAGCCTCGACCTGCGCGATGCGGCGGTCGGTCCGGACGCGCTCGACGAGGTGGTGCGCTGGTGGCACTGGGTCGACGAGGTGTTCAGCACCTACCGCCCGGAGAGCGCGATCAGCCGGCTCGGCAGGGGCGAGATCCGGCTGGACCAGTGCCCGCCGGAGGTGGCGGAGGTGCTCGACCTGTGTGCACAGGTGCAACGGCGCAGTGACGGCTGGTTCACGGCCCTGCCCGGCGGCACGCTCGACCCGTCCGGGCTGGTCAAGGGCTGGAGCGTCGAGCGGGCCAGCGCGATGCTGGTCGGGGCCGGGTCGGGGGCGCATGCCGTCAACGGCGGCGGTGACGTGCGGTGCGTGGGCTCGCCGGCTCCCGGTACGCCGTGGCAGATCGGGATCGCCCATCCGCTGCGTCCCGGCGAGCTGGCAGCGGTGGTGGCCGGCCACGACTTCGCCGTGGCCACCTCCGGCACCGCCGAACGGGGCTACCACGTGCTCGACCCGTACACCGGGCGCCCGGCCGACCAGCTCGCCTCGGTCACCCTCATCGGCGACGACCTGACCTGGGTCGACGCCTACGCCACCGCGGCGCTGGCGATGGGTCCCCGCTGCGGCGACTGGATCACGGGGCTGGAGGGGATCGAGGGCCTGGTCATCGACCTGGACGGCGGCGCGTGGACCAGCCCCGGCTGGGCATCGCGTACAGGGAACTCACAGCCGTAGCGGGCAGCATCTCGCCCCGGTTCAGGTTCCTTTCAGTTGCCGGGGCGACAGTATCCCGATCAGCCCCTGAAGGAGTGCACGATGAGCGACGACGTGACGCCCGAGGCAAGCTTCGGTCACCCGGCCGGGCCGGAGAGCTCGCCGTTCGGTGGCCCCACGTTGCCGCCGCCCGCACCGCCGAGCTGGAACCCGCCGTCGGCCTCCGACACGATCTCCGGCCCCAAGCGCAGATCGCGCGGCAGAGCGGGGATTGCCGCGGGGGTGGCAGCGCTGGTCGTCCTCTCCGCTGGCGTCGGAGGTGCGGCCGGCTGGGGGCTGAGCGACAACAACAACACCACGACGCCGGTCGCCGCGGCGGCCACCACCACCCTCGGCGCCTCGCAGCAGGCAGTGTCGTCGCCCTCGGGCACCGCTCCCAAGTCCTATGCGGACATCGCCGCCGCCGTGCTTCCCGTCGTGGTCTCGATCGACGTCCGCAGCAGCTCCCAGGGCGACACCGGCTCCGGCGTGATCATCCAGTCGGACGGTGAGATCCTCACCAACAACCACGTCGTGGCCCTCGCGGCTAGCGGCGGCGGCACGATCACGGTGCACTTCAACGACGGCAGCAGCGCTCCGGCCAAGGTACGGGGCACCGACCTGTCCTCGGACCTCGCGGTGATCAAGGTCGAGAAGACCGGCCTGCAGGTGGCCCACATCGGCGCCTCCGCCGGGGTCAGGGTCGGTGACCCGGTGCTGGCCATCGGCTCACCGCTCGGCCTGTCCGGCACCGTGACCTCCGGCATCGTCTCGGCGCTGAACCGCCCGGTCGACACCACGTCCCAGCAGCAACAGCAGCCGACCAACCCGTTGGACCCGTTCGGCAACAACGGCGGCTCCGGCAGCACCACCGCCCCGACGACGGCCACGGTCTTCGGCGCCATCCAGACGGACGCGGCCATCAACCCCGGCAACTCCGGCGGGGCGCTCGTCGACGCGGCCGGGAACGTGATCGGGATCAACAGCGCGATCGCCTCCCTGGGCTCGTCCGGCACCAGCCAGTCGGGGAACATCGGCGTCGGCTTCGCCATCCCGATCGACCTGGCCAAGTACGTCGCCCAGCAGCTGATCGCCACCGGCAAGGCCAGCCACGCCCAGATCGGCGTCGGCGTGCAGAACAACGTCAACAACGCGACCGGTGTGACGACCGTGTCCGTCCACAGCGTCAGCCCGAACACGCCCGGCGCCAAGGCCGGTCTGGTCGTCGGTGACGTGATCACCAAGATCGACGACACGATCGTCACCGACCAGGACACCCTGATCGCGACCATCCGCTCGCACCGGCCGGGTGACCAGGTGACGTTGACCATCAAGCGGGCCGGCGCCACCAAGACGGTGAGCCTGACGCTGGGCGCTTCCACGAGCTGACCTTGGGGTACGGGGGACTCAGCGCGCCGCCCCCGGCGCGCGGTCCAGCCGAAGGAGACCGGTCATGCCGCTGATCAGGGCGACCGCCCGACCCATGCTCGCCGCGATGTTCGTCACCGGTGGCCTCGATGCCGCCCTGCACCCCGAGTCGAAGGCGCCCGCGGCGCGGAAGGTCGGGCCGGCCTTCGCCAAGCGGTTGCCGTTCCCGTTGCCCGACGACCCGGTCCAGCTGGTCCGGATCAACGGCACGGTCCAGTTCTTGGCCGGCCTGTCCTTGGCCACCGGCCGGTTGCCGCGGCTCTCCGCCTTGGCCCTCGCCGGCTCGCTGGTGCCGACAACCCTTGCGGGGCACCGGTTCTGGGAGAAGTCCGACAAGGGCGAGCGGACGATGCAGCAGCAGCAGTTCACCAAGAACCTGAGCATGCTCGGTGGGCTGATCCTCGCCGCGGTCGACCTCGAGGGGCGACCCGGTCTGCGCCACCGCGGGCATGACGCCGTACGGGAGCTGAAGCACACGACCCACGACGCCTCGCTCGCGGCGCGCAAGCTGGTGCCCGTCGGGTGACAGACTGGCGGCATGCCTGAGCTGCCCGAGGTGCAGGCGCTGGTCGCCTTCCTCTCCGAGCGTGCGGTCGGTCATGTCGTCGCCAGGGTCGACGTGGCCGCGATCAGCGCGCTGAAGACGTTCGACCCGGCGCCCTCCGCCCTGGTCGGGCTCGAAATCACCTCGGTGACCCGGCACGGGAAGTTCCTCGACCTGGACGTTGACGGCCTCCACCTGGTGGTCCACCTGGCGCGCGCCGGCTGGCTGCAGTGGAAGGACTCGCTGCCCACCGCGCCGCCCAAGCCGAGCAGCAAGAGCCTGATCGCGCTGCGGCTGCATCTCGACGACGGCAGTGGGTTCGACCTGACAGAGGCCGGGACCCGGAAGGGCCTCGCGGTCTACATCGTGCGCAGTCCCGACCAGGTGCCCGGGATCAGCCGTCTCGGCATCGACGCCACCTCGCCCGAGCTCGGCGTCGACGCGCTGGCCGCGCTGCTCGCCCAGCACCGCGCTCAGCTCAAGGGCGTGCTGACCGACCAGACGGTGATCGCCGGGATCGGCAACGCCTACTCCGACGAGATCCTGCACTTCGCCCGGCTCTCGCCGTTCAAGATGGCGGCCAAGCTGACCGGCGACGAGGTGGCCCGGCTGCACGCCGCGATCAACATCGTGCTCGCCGACGCGCTGCAGCGGTCGCTGGGGCTGCGGGCGGCCGAGCTCAAGGGCGAGAAGCGGACCGGGATGGCCGTGCACGCCCGTACGGGAGAGCCGTGCCCGGACTGCGGCGACACCGTCCGCGAGGTGTCGTTCGCCGACTCCAGCCTGCAGTACTGCCCGACCTGCCAGACCGGTGGCAAGCCGCTCGCCGACCGCCGGCTGTCCAAGCTGCTCAAGTAGCTCGCAGGGACACCAGCACCAGCATCACCAGCGCGCCCGCGACCCCAGCGATGGTGATGGCATTGATGACTCCGAAGGCCTCGGCCAGCCCGCCGCCGACGAGGACGCCGATGCCCTGCCAGACCTGAATGCCGGCTGCTGCCACCCCGAACGCCCGGCCGCGCAGCTCGGCCGGGATCACGTCGACGAAGGCGGCCTGTAGCGGGACCTGGTAGCTCCAGGCGACCCCGCTGAGGGCGAGCAGCAGCAGCGCCGCGGCGAGCGAGGGTCGCAGCGCGAACGCCACCAACGGCAGAGTCCCCGCCACGGCCAGTGGCCGCATCAGCTGCAGCCGGCGCGAGGGGCGGGTGAACCGGCCCAGGACCAGCATGCCGAGGATCATCCCGGTCGGCTGTGCAGCGAGCACCCAGCCGGTGGCCGCGTCACCGCCGTGCGCCACACCCGTCGCGAACGGCGCTGCCAGGGCCTCCGGGACCAGCAGGACAGCTCCGCCCCACCACGCCAGCAGCAGCAGCGTCCGGGGCTCCGGGCGGCCGAGCGCGATGCGGAAGCCCTCTCGCGTGTCGGCCCAGAACGAAGCCGGCTCGGGCGGCTGCTCCGCGAGGTAGGGCCGGCGGAGGGCAAAGCGGCAGATCAGTCCGGCGATGAGGAAGGACACCGCGTCGGCGCCGAAGGCGGCTCGCGTCCCGACCTGGCCGACGATGGCACCGCCAACGCCGAAGCCCAGGATCTGCGAGCCCTGGATCACCGCCTGGTTCAGCGACACCCCCACCACGTAGCGGTCGCCCTCGAGGAGCTCCGGCAGAATCGCGAAGGCTGCCGCATCCACCGGTGGTGCCAGCGTCTCGGCCGCCAGGACGAGGACCAGGATGGCCGCGATCGGCAGGTGCGGCAGGGTCATCAGGGCCACGATGCCGGCGCGTACCAGGTTGCCGACCACCAGCACCGTCCGCCGGGGCAGCCGGTCGGCGTAGCGGGACAGTACCGGCCCGGCCACGACCCACGGCAGGAAGGTGAGCGAGTAGGCGAACGCGGTCAGCAGGGGTGACTTGCTGTCGTCGTAGACGAGCAGGGCGAGTGCGACCCGCAGGGCCTGATCGCCGAGCAGCGTCACGGCGTGGCTGAGGACGACGTAGCGGTACTCCCGGGAGGCGAACACCTGCCGGTAGGTCGCCGAGCGGTCGGTCGCTGGCGCCGGGCGACGTGACAAGCCGGCTCCTCTCTCGGGCCTGAGCCCACATCCTGCCCGACCCACGCGGGATACTGGGTTCCACCCACCCCCCCGACGTGGAGGTTCCGCCTGTGTTCGGACGATCTTCCGTCCCCATGATCGCCGCGACAGCCGTCGCCGCCGACGCCTACCTGCTCGACGTGCGCGAGCCGTACGAGTGGGAGGCCGGTCACGTCGAGGGCGCAATCGCGATGCCGATGGGCGAGGTGATGGCGAAGCTGGCCGAGATCCCGGTCGACCGCGAGGTGGTCGTGATCTGCCGCTCCGGCCACCGGTCGGCCCAGGTGGCCGCCTACCTCAACCAGACCGGCCGTACGGCCGTCAACCTCGAGGACGGCATGCATGCCTGGGCGTCGGCGGGTCTGCCGATGGTGAGCGAGTCCGGCGCCCCACCCGCTGTGGTCTGACCGGACGGCTGCACGTTTACGTGCACGGATCGCTCGCGGGGCGGCATGATGCACGGGTGTCGGTCGTCATCCTGGTCCGCAACGCCATGCCGGTCGTCCAGCCCGGAGTACACCCGGTCCGGTGGCGCCTGGACGATCTGGGTCGCTCAGCGGTCGCGTCCCTCGCCGAGTCCCTGCCAGCCGATCTTGCCCACCCGATCTGGAGCAGCCACGAGGCGCGGGCTCAGGAGACCGCCGAGGTCCTGGTCTCCGCCCGCGCCGACCACCCGGAGCTGCGCCTCGACCCCGACCTGCGGGAGATCGGCCGGCCGACCACCTGGTCCTCCACCTACGCCGAGGACCTGGCCGGCTACTTCCGCAACGGAGCGCGCGAGGGCTGGGAACCCGCCACGGCAGTGCTGACCCGAATGGGCTCGGCCGTCGACCGGGCCACCCGTGAGGCAGCCGGGCTGCCGGCCGTGGTGGTTACCCACGGGCTGGCCCTGTCGCTCTATGTCGGTGCGGTGTGCGGCCTGCGCCCGGCCGGGTTCCTGCACAGCCTGCTGCACCCGGACGCCTGGCTGATCGACGTCGAGGCCCGCCGGCTCGAGCGGCTCGACCTGGCCGACGACCTCGACGAGGCCTGAGGTGGTGGACCGGCCGCGGGTGATCGCTCACCGAGGAGCCTCCGCCGAAGCGCCCGAGCACACGCTGGCTGCCTACCGACGGGCGATCGAGGCAGGCGCCGACGGGCTCGAGTGCGACGTGCGGATGACCAGGGACGGCGTGCTCGTCTGCGTGCACGACCGCCGGGTCGATCGGACCTCGGACGGCCACGGTGCCGTGGCAGGCCTCGAGCTCGCCGAGCTCGCCGAGCTCGACTTCAGCGTGCGCAGGCGCCGGGTACTGGCGCGTACGGCCGGCTGGCAGCTGGACGGGCTCGCGCCCGAGGAGACCGGCGTGCTCACCCTCGAGCGGCTGCTGGAGCTGGTGGCCGAGGTTCCGCGCAGGGTCGAGCTGGCGATCGAGACGAAGTATCCGACCCGCTATGCAGGCCGGCTCGAGGAGGAGCTGTTCGCCCAGCTGGGCAGGGCCGGCCTGGTGGGCGACGGTGAGTCCCCCGTACGGGTGATGAGCTTTTCCTCGGCAAGCCTGCGCCGGTTCTCCGCGCTCGCGCCGGAGGTGCCAACAGTCCTGCTGCTGCGACGGTTGCCGGTCCGGCTGCGCGACGGGCGACTGCCCGAGCCGGCCCGGATCGCCGGCCCCTACGTGGGCTTGCTCCGGCGCAACCCGTGGTTCGTGGAGCGGGCTCACGCCGCCGGGCACGAGGTGCACGTGTGGACGGTGGACTCCGACGAGGACGTCGACCTGATGGCCTCCCTCGGCGTCGACGCCCTGATCACCAACCGTCCGCAGCAGGTGCTGAGGAGGCTGGGCCGATGACGACCGCCGCCAGCGACGTCGGTGCCATCGAGCGCCTGCTGGCGCTGGTCGCGATCGTCAACAGCGACCTCGACCTGGCCTCTGTCCTGCGCCGGATCAGCGAAGCGGGCAACGACCTGCTCGACGGCGACTGCGCTGGCGTGCTGGAGCACGCCGGCGACCAGCTGCGGATCCTGGCGGTGAGCGGAGGGGATGCGGACCGGCGCCACGAAGGCAGCCTCATCCCGTACGAGGGCAGCGCCGTAGCCGCGCTCGACCGGTCCGGCCGGCTCTCCATGGTCGACAGCGCCGAGGGCTACCCGGCCATCGACAAGCTCGCCCGGCGGACCGGCGCGGAGCTGCACACGGTCGCCGTCGCCCGGATCGTCGTCGCCGGCCAGACCCGGGGTGCCCTCACGGTGTTGTTCTCCGAGCCGGGGCGGACGCTGAGCGAGACCGACCAGCGGATGCTCGAGCTGCTGGCCGCCCACGCCGGGTCGGCCGTGGCCAACGCGGAGGCGTACGCGGCGGTGGTGCGCCAACAACGGCACGAGCACGCGGTCGTCGACGCGATGGCCGACGGGCTTGCGGTCGTCGGCGAGGACCTGGTCGTACGGGCGTGGAACGCCGCGGCGACGTCACTGACCGGCCTGCCGGCCGAGCTGGCCGTCGGCAAGCCGCTGCCCTTCCCGCACACGCTGTCCGGCATCGGGTTCGAGTACCAGCTGACCAACGGCCGGTGGGTGGAGGTGCTCTCCTCGCCGCTCGACGAGGTCGCCGAGGTCGCCTCACGCGAGACCGTGGTGACGTTCCGCGACATCACCGCGGCCAAGATGGTGGACGAGGCCAAGGACCTGTTCCTGGCGACCAGCGGGCACGAGCTGCGCACCCCGCTGACCGTGATCCGGGGCTTCGCCGGCACGCTGATCTCGCGGTGGGACGACCTCACCGACGCCGAGCGGCAGGAGGCCGTCCGGATCATCGGGGCCCGGGCCGACGGGCTCGGCGTCCTGGTCGAGCAGGTGCTGCAGAGCTCACACGCCGAGGTCGGCGCCCGCCGGCTGGAACGCCGGGCCATGCACGTCGGTCCGGCGCTGGCGATTGCGGCCATGGACGTCGGTTCGCTGTCCTCCCGGCACGCGGTCACCGTCGAGGTCGCCGACGATCTGCCCAGGGTGCTGGCGGACGACCAGGCTCTGCGCACGATCCTGGGTCACCTGATGGACAACGCGGTGAAGTACTCCCCCGACGGAGGGCTCATCGCCCTGTCGGCCGAGGTTGCCGAGGACGGCCCTGTGGTCCGGATCCGAGTCGACGACGAGGGCATCGGCGTGGCCAGCGAGGACGAGGAACGGGTCTTCGAGCGGTTCTTCCAGGCCGACGGCGGCGACACCCGCCGGCGGGGTGGTTTCGGGCTCGGTCTCTACATCGTGCGCCGGTTGGTCCAGGCCCACGGCGGCACCGTCACCATGTCCCGGCGCCCGGACGGACGCCAGGGCAGCCGGCTCGAACTTTGCCTCCCGATTGCCTGGGAGAACTGAAGGTTCCGCTGTCCATCCGGCGCTGGGCCGTCTACTGTGTGGGGTGCGGGCGCGGCGATCCCCCCCGTTCGCCGCGTCCGCATCAGCCGCCCAGCAGTCGCCAGGTTCCTGGCGGCTGCTGGTTGCCGTTTCGAGCCTGTGGGGTCAGTCATCTCCTCCCGTCGGCGGCCTGCCGGTCGCAGCACCACTGCCCTCGCCCTGGACGAAGCCGTCACCCCGGTGGGTCCCCGCGAACCCTGCCCCTGCGGGTCGGGTCGCCGCTACAAGGCCTGCCACGGGCGCGAGGACGCCAAGGCCGCCGACCCGGTCAGCCTGCGCCCGTTCGCCGGTCTGGCCAGCGAGGCCGAGTGGGT
The DNA here is from genome assembly GCA_033851545.1 of Frankiales bacterium. Taxonomy (GTDB): domain Bacteria; phylum Actinomycetota; class Actinomycetes; order JAWWOL01; family JAWWOL01; genus JAWWOL01. The sequence goes on from JAWWOO010000072.1 coordinate 28,065, forward strand.
GGCGCTGCGCGAGATCGTGCCGGCGGCAACCGCGCCGTTGACCCTGCGCGACCCGCAGCACGCTGACCGCGAGGTGCTGCTCGCCACCGTGCTGCCGATGGGATGCGCGGCGATGGTGCGGGCCGACCTTTCGATCTTCCTGGGGTTGCAGGTCGCCGCCCGCTCCGGTGACGTCAGCCGCGACGTCGCCCACGCGCTCGAGCAGGCCCTCGTCGCCCCGGCCGGCACGCCGATCTCGGCCTCGGGGGTGCCGGGTCCGGGCGCGTCGCTGCAGGACCTGGTCACCGACGACCCGCTCGAGGTGACCGTGCTCAGCGGCTTCAACTTCTGGGTCGAGGGTCTCGATGAGCTCGACCAGGAGGTGCAGGCGTCGCTCGAGCGGGCCAACTCCGTCGTCATCCCGACCGCCAAGGTCGCCGGTGCCGAGGCTGCCTACTGGTGCCGGATGCCCGAACGCAACCACCTGCGCTGGATCCTCCCGTACGACGAGGACGTCCTGCTGGACGCGATGGCGCGGTTGATGCCGTCCGGCGGGTTGTCCCTGGGGGAGGGCACGAAGTACGTCGGCTCGTTCCGCGCGCACGGCCTGCTGGTGCCCGTGTGGGACCTGCCGTCGGCCGTGGAGGCGGACGAGCTGGAGCTGCCGGTGGCCGAGCTGCAGGTGCGTCTGGACGAGGCGCTGGCCGACGAGACCGCCTTGACGAGTGACCAGCGCCGGGCCCGCGGCGCGCTGCTCGGGCGCCAGCTCACGATCCGCTGACCCCGTCCGGAGGGTCGACGTCGTCACGCGTGACCACGTCCGAGCCGGCTGACTAGGCCGGGCGGCGCACGCCTGTTTCGGCTGGTCGGGCTGGTCCGATGGACCCATGGTCAGCCGGGGTCTCCCGGGTTTAGTCTGAACACGAACTCGGACGCCGCCGCATCCCCCGTCGGCGGCGTCCGAGTTCTTCTCGTTCACCCGACTGACCGCCCTCCGGACGTGGCATTCGGGTGAATCCCGGGTGGCGATTGGCGCAAAAGGTTGGCCGACGTTGCGCCGAAGCAGTTCCCGGGCCACGCCTGCCCTGGGCCGCCGTGGCCCGTTCGCCAGCGCCAGAGATCTCGACGAGGAGCGCGTCATCGTGACAACCGGCCTCCGCCGTTCCAGCCCCCGCAGGGGCAGGTCCTGGCTGACGCGTGGCTTCGCGGCGTCGCTGCTCACTGTCGGGGCCATGGTCGGTGCGGTCGCAACCGCCGGCCCGGCAGCCGCCGTCACGACCATCAACTGCGACACCGCTGCCCATCCGTCGACGGACTGGACGAGCTGCCAGCAGCTGGTCGGCACGGCGAAGTGTGTCTGGAACAACGGCAACGGCACCTACACCTTGGCCGTCGGCTACACGAACCCGACGGCGTTCAACCTCTTCGCCAGCGTGCCGAACTCGGGCACCGGCACCGGTGCGTACAACTCCTTCACCGCGACCTCCGGCTCGGCCGCCAACCCGGGCCACGCGAGCACGTTCTATCCCGGCACCTACACCACGGCGTGGACGGTGACCTGGTCACCGACGTCGAAGACGGACCCGGTGACGTGGCAGCTGATGGGCAAGACCTACAGCTGGGCCGACACCTACACTGCCTGTCCGTCGAAGCCGGTCCCGGTCATCGGCAATGGCATCGTCGGCAGCATGAGCGTCATCGCGATCACCGGCTTCGGCCTGCTGAACCGCCGCCGCTTCAGAGACTTCGTCGCAGCCACCCGCTGGATCGGCCAGACCACCGGCTAAACCGAGCGACAGCGGACATTTCGCCGGCGGGTTCGGCGCGGGTTGGGGACGACCAGCGACCGGTGCCGTCGGGCGGCAGGGGATGATGGCCTCGTGCCGACGACCCCGCCAGCCGCCGGCCCCGCCGCCCCGAGGCCGTACGAGGCCCGCCTGCACCGGCTCGCGACCAAGGCGCCGCAGGGCCGGGTGGCCTGGCTCACCGCGATCGTGCTCTACCTGGTCCTGCTGGCGCCCTATCTCGTCACCCGGTTCAGGTCGAACCCGCGGCAGTGGTTCATCGACCTGCTGGTCTACCGCGACGCCGGCCGAGCGGTCCTGGAGGGCGGCCACGAGCTCTACCGGTTCACCTCGGCGAACGTCGACCTGCCGTTCACCTACCCGCCGTTCGCCGCGATCCTGACGCCCTGGCTGGCCTGGCTGCCGCCGCTGGCCGACGTGCTGATCTGGACCGCAGCCGAGATGGCCGCGATCGGCTGGCTCACCGCCGTCGCGTTCCGCCCACTGCTGGCCCGTACGGGACCCGGCCGGCCCTACCTGCTGGCCGCGCTGGCTGCCGCAGCGACCTGGCTCAACCCGGTCCGCGACGTGATCAAGTTCGGCCAGGTCGACCTGTTCCTCGTGGTCATGGTCGTCGCCGACCTCACCCTGGCGCGGCCGAGGTGGCCGCGCGGGCTGCTGATCGGGCTGGCGGCCGCCGTCAAGCTGACGCCGGCGCTGTTCATCCCGTATCTCTGGCTGACCGGGCGGCGCAAGGCCGCCTACGTGGCGACCGCGGCCTTCGCCGGGGCAGAGTTGCTCGCGCAGGCGGTGATCCCGTACGGGTCCTGGGACTACTGGACCCGCGCCGCGACCGCCAGCGACCGCCTGGGCAGCAACGCCGGCGCGTCCAACCAGTCGATCCGCGGGATCCTGCTGCGCCTGCACACCGACGCGCACCTGACGACGGCGTTGTGGCTGGTCCTGGCCCTGACCGTGCTGGCCCTGGGCATGCGCCGGGCCGTACGCGTGCACGCGGCGGGTGACGAGCTGGCCGCAGCCGTGCTGGTCGGCCTGCTCAGCTTTGCCCTCTCGCCGGTGTCCTGGATCCACCACCTGTGCTGGGTGCTGCTCGCCATCGCCATCGTGGCGGACGACCTCACCGACCCCCGGCGGGTCCGCTGGGCCGCGTACCTCACGGTGTTCTTCGTGCTGAGGCTCCCCTGGTACGGATCGACGCTCGCTTTGCACCACGGTGTCCTGTATCCCGCGCACCTGCTCCAGGACGCTTTCGGTCTTGCCGCGATCGGGCTACTCTTCTGGTTGCCGACGCGCGGCCTCAGCAGCACCGAGGTCGTGCCGAAGCCTGGTCGTGGCAATGCAGCCGCGCTGTCGGGGGACAGGTCCAATGTCGTGCTCGCACGACCGGAACACCCCGCGCTCGACTCGAACCAGCCAGCCCCGACCAGCAGGGACCGGAACGCCGCCGGGACCGACCTGGGCCAAGGGGCTTCGTGAAGGAGCCGCTTCCTCATGACAGCCCTCGGCCTCACCCTGACCCGCTCCGGTCCGCCGTCCAGCCCGCCACCGCCGCCCCCTGGGCAGCCGATCAGCCGGCTGCTGATCCCGCTCGTGCGCCTCGGCCAGCCGCGGCCGAGGACCAGGGATGTGCTGACCCCGTGGTGCAAGCTGGTCGAGGACTCAGCGGAGCCGTGCTTCGTGCTCGACCCGTCCGGCTCCGTCGTGGCCGCCTCGGCCCCGGCGGCTGAGCTGCTCGGTGAGTACGGGCCCGACCAGGTCGTCGGGCACCACCTGCTCGACGTGGTCGACCTGGTCGATTTTCATGGCGGGACCGCGGGGGCCGTCTACGCCGACCGGCTGGCCCCTCTGCTGGCACTGGCCGGCAACACCCTGACCCGCGGCCTGATGCGGGTGCGTTTTGCCGACGGTGCGACCCGCACGCTCGACGCGGTGGCCGCCCCGCTGCACGACGCGGACGGCCAGGTGGCGGGGACGATCGCGTTCCTCGCCTCGATCTGGTCTTGACCGTCCCGCAACGCACTGGCCCGTCGTTCCGGCGTTAGCGTGTTCGCATGCCTGACCTGCCGCTGACCTCGCCTGATGCCGAGGAGCGCGCGGAGCCGGACGAGCCGCGGGTCCAGCACGCCTACCCGCCCCCGGTGCTTCCGGCCGGCACGGAGACGACTGCGTTCTGCGGCGTCCGGATGGTGGTGGGGGGCATCGGCGGCGAACCGCCGGCGGATGCCTGCCCGCTGTGCGTGGTGGCCTGGCAGCAGCGCAAGCGGCGGCGCTGACCCGCGGCGTTGACCGGCAGTGCTGACCGGCAGTGCTGACCGGCAGTGCTCGTCAAGGGGCGAGGCCGGCCTCGTGGGCGGCGGCGTTGGCCGCCGCCAGCACCGCCTTGACCGGCCGGCCCAGCTTGGCGGCGACCGCCACCACGTCCTCGTACTCCGGCTGGGCGTTGACCACGAGCCCGTCGAACCGGCCGATCTTGACCCGTACGGGCATCCCGTCGACTGCCACCGTGGCGAACTCCCGGGTGAGCGCCCGCTTGGTGTACGCCGTCTCGCGCACCCCGAGCGTCGAGGTCTCGGTGAAGATCACCTGGCGTACGGCGTCGGCGGCCTCGGCACTGACCAGCACCGACAGGGTGTGCGCCGGCCGGCCCTTCTTCATCAGGATCGGGGTCAGCCAGGCATCTGCGGCGCCGGCTTCGAGGACCCGGCTGAGCACAGCCGGCCACAGCCGCGGGTCCAGGTCGTCGACGTTGCAGGAGATGACCAGCTCACTCGCGGTGGCAGCCTCCGCAGGGACGCCGACCACCAGCCGCAGGACGTTGGCGACCTCGGCCGGGTCGCGCCCGCCGGCACCGGTGCCGACCCGGTCGATGCGCATCGGGGGCAGCACACCCCACCCGGCCACGCTCGCCGCCAGCAGGGCCGCGCCGGTCGGGGTGCACATCTCGTACGGGGCCGGGCCCGACTCGACGGGGGCGCCGGCCGCGGCGAGCAGGGACAGCACCGCGGGGCCGGGCACCGGCACGACACCGTGCTCGCCGTGGGCCGACCCGTAGCCCAGTGTCACCGGCGAAGCGGTGATAGAGGACAGGCCGAGGGCCGCGAGACCCGCTGCGGCACCGACGATGTCGGCGATCGCGTCCAAACCGCCGACCTCGTGGAAGTGCACGTCGTCGACCGGGGTCCGGTGCACCTCGGCCTCGGCGGCCGCCAGCCGGGCGAAGGCCTCGAGGGCCAGTGCACGGACCGCGTCCTCGAGCCGCGCAGCCTCGAGCAGGGTCCGGATCCCGGCCCACGAACGGTCGGTCGCCGTACGCGGGGCGTCGACCATCACCAGCGTGGCGCCGATGCCGTGGCGCTTGACCGGGCTGGAGGTGAGCGTGACCGGCTCGGTGCCGACCGCGTCGACCGCAGCCTGCAGGGTGCTGAGCGGGACCCCGGCGTCGACGAGCGCCCCCAGCATCATGTCGCCACTGGCGCCGGCGGAGCAGTGCCACCAGCCGATCACGGCCGCGCCGCCTGCGCAGTTCGCCGGGCCACCCGGGCGGCGAAAAGACCGGCGCCGAAGCCGTTGTCGATGTTCACCACGGTCACGCCCGGTGCGCACGAGGTCAGCATGCCGAGCAGGGCGGCAAGGCCCTCGAACGCGGCGCCGTAGCCCACGCTGGTCGGTACCGCGACGATCGGGGACCCGACCAGGCCGCCGATCGCGCTGGGCAGGGCGCCCTCCATGCCGGCGACGACGACCAGGCAGTCCGCGCGCTCGAGCCGGTCCCGTACGGACAGCAGCCGGTGGATGCCCGCGACGCCGACGTCGTTGACCCGGTCGACCTCGGCGCCGAACGCGCGGGCGATGAAGGCTGCCTCGGCCGCCACCGGGGCGTCGCTGGTGCCCGCGGTCACTACGCAGACGGTGCCCTTGGTGGCCGGCAGGTCGCCGAGAACGCCGCAGCGGGCGATCTCGTCGACCACCGCTTCCGGCAGCTGCTCGCGGATCAGGGCGATGGCGTCGTCGTTGAGCCGGGTCACCACGGCCGGCCGGTCGCCGGTCGCGGCGTGCAGCGCGCGCAGCAGGGCCACCACCTCGGCCGGGGTCTTGCCGGCGCCGTAGACCACCTCAGGGTCGCCGGTCCGCAGGGCCCGGTGCGTGTCGAGGCGGGCGAAGCCGAGGTCGGCGAACCCGGAGCTGTCCGCGGCAAGCGGGCCGGCGACCAGCGCGGCGAGAGCGTCGTCCGCCGGCAGCTCGCCCTCGGCGACCCGCTGGAGCAGCGCGCGTACCTCGTCCCGGTCCATGACCCAGACGATATGCGTCAGGTGAGCGTCAGCCGAGTCGCGCCCCTCGCCAGTCCATCCCTCGTAGTCTGAACAGGACAGCTCCGCAGGCCGACGGCAAGGGTTACCCGTGTCACTCGACAGCTCGACGCTCGACACGATCGCCATTGCTGCCGCGGCGGTGGCGGTCGTGGCTCTGATCCTCGCCTTCATCGCGGTGCTGAAGATCGGCTCGCTGAAGCGCTCCCTCCTCATCCTGCAGGGCGACGCGACGCACGGCACGCTGCTGTCCGCCGTCGACCGGCACGTCTCTGTGGTCGAGGACCTGCGGGGTGAGGTCGCCGGCATCCAGCGCGGCCTGGCCGTCGTACGGTCCGACCTGGGCGACGCGCTGCGGCACGTCTCGGTGATCCGCTACGACGCGTTCAAGGACATGGGTGGCCGGATGTCCTTCTCCGCGGCGCTGCTCGACGACGATGGCGACGGCGTGGTCATCACGGCGATCAACGGGCGCAGCGAGACCAGGGCCTACGCCAAGGGGATCAAGACCGGGCAGAGCGACAACCCGCTCTCGCCCGAGGAGGAGCAGGCGGTCGGTCACGCACTGCAGGGCCGCAAGGTCTCGCCCAAGGTCAAGGCCAGGAGCTAGCACCAAGGTCGTGTGGGGAATCCGTGCGGCCCTCCGGGGCGAATGGACTGGTGCCCGGCTATCGGGTTGCAGTTGCACATGATGTGCAACTAGATTCGGTCCGGCAGGCAGATGCCCCTTCCGGCAGGAGACCCAGTGGCGACCCAGACCGACGCGAGCCCTTCGGTCGACCGTGCCCAGGTGGGGAAGCTGGCCCGGTTCGACCGGGACGAATGGCCGCGGCTGGCCGCCCTGTTCGGCTTCGTCCTGGCGTTGCACGTGATCGGCTTCGGCCTGTTCCTGCACTACAACTCGATCCAGAAGTTCCACAGCCTGGCCGACGACAAGCACCAGCTCATCTATGCGACGGCCGCAGCGGTCGCCTATGGACTGGGCCTGCGGCACGCGTTCGACGCCGACCACATCGCGGCCATCGACGACACCACGCGCTACCTCCTGCAGAAGGGCAAGCGACCGCTCGGGGTCGGCTTCTTCTTCTCCCTGGGTCACTCCAGCGTCGTCATGGCGCTCAGCGTCGGGATCGCCTTCGCCGCGCGGTCGGCGAGCGGCTTCATCACCAGCTTCCAGGGCAGCGGCAACATCATCGGCACCCTGGTGTCCGGCGGCTTCCTCTACCTGATCGCCGCACTCAACTTCGCCGTGCTGTTCGGGATCATGAAGATGTGGCGGCAGGCCAAGTCCGGCACCTACCGGCAGGAGGAGCTCGACGTCCTGCTCTCGCAGCGCGGCTTCATGAACCGGATCTTCAAGGGCCGCTACAACACGTTCATCACCGCGTCGTGGCAGATGTACCCCGTCGGCATCCTGTTCGGGCTCGGCTTCGACACCGCGACCGAGGTGGGCTTCCTGGGCCTCGCCGCGACGACCGCCGCTGCCGGGACCGACGGCGGCACCTCGTTGCCCCCGCTGGCCATCATCGCGTTGCCGTTCATCTTCGCGGCCGGGATGTCGCTGATGGACACGATCGACGGGGTATTCATGTCCAAGGCCTACGGCTGGGCGTTCGTCACCCCGATCCGCAAGATCTACTACAACATCACGATGACGTCGCTCTCCATCTTCATCGCGTTCGTCATCGGCACGATCGAGATCGTCAGCCTGGTCACCGACCAGGCCGGATGGACTGGTCAGCCCTGGTCGTTCATCGCCGGGATCGACATCAACACGGCCGGGCAGGTGATCGTCGCGGTGTTCATCCTGTCCTGGATCGGCGCGGTCGCCGCCTACAAGTGGCGCCGGATCGACGAGCGGTACGGCGGCCAGCTCGGCGGTGGCGAGAGTCCGATCGCCGCCGGAGTTCCCAGCTCCGCCTGAACCGTGCCTGCGCCCGCGTCGTAGTGGGAAGGACCGGCCTCTTTGGGCCGCTCCCCTGTCCCCGGCGCCAGGAGTGCAGCATGCGCAGCGTTTCCCGTACCCGCTCATTCGCCGTAGTCGGCGCCGGCTTCGGTGTTGCCCTCATCGTCAGCGCCTGCGGTAGTTCCAGCAGCAAGGGGGCCGCCGCCGACCCGCCGGCTGCGAGCGCCGCATCCTCCGCGACCGCCGTTGCGCCGAGCATGGTGCCCACCGTCGGGCCTGCCGTCAGCGCGGCGCCGGCGACCTCGATGACCATGTCCATGCCGCCGACTACCTCGGCCCCCCGCACTTCTCCGCCCACCTCTGCCGCCAAGTCGAAGTCCGTGCCGCCCAAACCCGCGACCACCTCGGTCAAACCGGCGATGACATCGGCCGGCCCAAGACCCGCGATCACCTCAGCAAGGCCGACCACCAGGTCCGCCACCCCCAAGCCGACCACCCATGCGCCGTCGCCGACCACGCCGGCGGTCTCGGCGGTCACGGCTACCGAGAGGGAGTTCTCGATCTCACTGAGCCGGACCTCCTTTGCAGCAGGCACCTACGTCTTCGCGGTGCAGAACCGCGGGACCACGACGCACGCGCTGGGCATCAACGGGCCTGGTGTCAGCTCCACCACCGACGACATCGCGCCGGGTGGGACCGCGTCGTTGACGGTCAAGCTGGTGAAGGGCTCGTACGACATCTACTGTCCGGTCGGCAACCACCAGGCGATGGGCATGGACGTCCACGTCACGGTCTCGTGACCGCCTGGCGAGGGCTTGCACCGCTACCGTGGTGCGCATGTCGTCGCCGCGCCCTGCCGAGCCTGTGCCCGGCGCGTTCGTACCCCGGCGGCTCGTCGTCATCGGCGCGGCCGCGGGGATGGGGCAGTGGCTGACGCATCACGTGTTCAGCCAGGTCGAGTGGGACGACGCATTCTTCATCGACACCGAGGAATCCGCCAGCCTGCTCGCATCGCGGGACTGGCGACTCGGCTGTCCGGCGACGCTGGGCTACCTCGACCCGGTGGACGGGTCGCTGCGCCGGCTCGGTGACTCGGCTCGGATCAGCGTCGACACCGACGGTCTCGTGGTCTGCCTCGCGGTGCCGAGAACCGCGCTGCCCCAGGTGGTCCGCAACCTGGTGACCGCCGACGGCGAGGCCGGCCTGGTCGTCGTCGCCCCCAACATGGGCCAGGCACTGGCAGCCGTCGATGACCATGTGCCCGGTCGGCCCGTGGTGGCGATCCACCCGCTGTTCGACAGCAGCGCGCGGTCCCTCGAGGGGCACACCGTCTACCTCGCCCGCAGCGGTGATCCCGCGTACGGCTGGCTGGTCGACGCAGTGCAGCGGGCGGGCGGGTTCGTCAAGCTGGGCACGGCCGAGGGTCACGACGCGGCCATGTCGTCGGTGCAAGCCGCTGCGCACCAGGCACTTCTGGTCTTCGCCGATGCCGTCACCCGGTCCGGGCTGGACCTGCAGGAGGACCTGTGGGCGGCCCGTACCCCGCTGTTCGAGTCGTTGTTCGGCTTGGCCACCCGGGTCCTCGACCAGCGCCAGGAGCCCACGGTCATCGACATCCAGTCAGCCCTCGGCGGGCGCGAGGTCGCGCAACGGACCCGGGACTCGCTCGACGCGTTCACCGCTGCCCTCGAGGACGGGGGACTGGGCACGTTCATCGAGGAGGTCCGGCAGCGGTTCAGTGGCACGCTGTTCGAGACCGTACGGGACACCGCGTCGGTGGCCGTCAACGCCGCGCAGTCCAAGCGCACCGAGCTGGCGCACCGGCGCCGGACTGGGGAGCTGGTCGGCCTGCGCAGCCGGGGCGGGGCGGACGGCCTGCGGGTCGGCCGGATCGTCGAGGTCGGCCCGACCGAGGTCTCCTTCCTCGAGCTGCTGGTCGGTGAGCGGGGCCGTGCGGTGCTGCTCGAGGGGTCCGGCGCGCCCAATGCCCGCAAGCTCGGCATCAACCGCAGGCCGAGGCAGACCAGCTTCGGGCTCGGTCACGTCGACGTCGTGATCGGCGAGGAGCTCGAGAAGGAGCTCGACCGCAGCCTTGCCTTCCTCCACCGGGACGTGCGGTTCCTCGTCCCCGAGTCGGTCGCCGGCAGCGGGGTCCTGTCGGTGGTCGCGCCGACCGGCGGGATCAGGGACTGCGCGGTGGTCTCCGAGGTTGTCCGTACGGGGCAGCGGTCGGTCGTCGTCCGGCTGTCCGTCCGCGCCGACTACGACGTCGAGGAGATGGTCGAGCTGCTGCGTGAGCGGGTGCAGGCGGCGTACGCGTGGTCGCCCGGCATCTCGCGGCCGGCAGCTCCGACGACGCTCCAGGTCAACTATCTCGGCCCAGCAGGCACTTTCTCCGAGGACGCAGCCCGTCAGTCGGTGCTCGCCGTCGGCATAGGGAAGGCCGAGTTCTGTGCCAGGGCCAGCTTCGACGAGGTCCTGGCGGCTGTCGGCCCGACGTCGCTGGCGGTGCTGCCGCTGACCAGCTCGTCGTCGGGTCTGGTCAGCCGGTCGGTCACCGCACTGCTCGGCTGCGGCAACGAGCTGGTCGCAGGCGGCGTCGCCGACGTCGCCGTGCGGTTCGACGCGTACATCACGGTCGGGCACCGGCTCGAGGAGCTGCGGGGGCAGCACGTCTACAGCCACCCGCAGGCGCTCGCCCAGTGCGCGGCGTTCATCAAGCGCTGGGGTCTGGTGCCGGTGCCGACCCCGTCGACCTCCGAGGCGGTCGCCATGCTGAGCAGCGGCACGGTGGGCGGGGTGGCGATCGCCGGCAGTGGTCGGGCGCTGTCCCACCCGGAGCTCAAGGTGGCCGAGCGCGAGGTCGACGACCTTTCCGGCTCCGTGACCCGGTTCCTCATCGTCGGCGCTGCCGACAGCTTCGGCGAGTTCGTCGGCGGCTCTGACCCCACGCTCCGCTCGGTGACGATCGGGCGCTCCGGCGGGCTGCCCACGCTCGGCACCGGCAAGGCCTCGTACGAGGAGGTCCTGCTCGACGACGCCGGGCAGTTCCTCTGGGTCACCAGCAGTGAGCCGGGGTCGGCCGGGCCGGACTGCCGCTACCTCGGCCGGGTGCCCTGGTCCCCGCGCACCCCGGTGGTCCGCGTCGGGTCGGACGCGTGACCGCCGATCAGCAGGCTGGTGAGCCGCCGGCCCCTCCTGGGGGGCTTAGGTCTCAGCGCCCGATTTGTCCGCGGTGGCAGACCCCGACGGGCTGCGCAGCCGCGCGGTCTCACGGCTCGACCACTTCGGTAGTCTCGACCGAGTGATCGACCTGAAGCTTCTGCGTGAGGACCCTGACCTCGTACGGGCCAGCCAGCGGGCCAGGGGTGAGGACGCCGGACTGGTCGACGCCCTGCTCTCGGCCGACGAGCGGCGCCGTGCTGCGGTGAGCGCCGCCGACAACCTGCGCGCGGAGTCCAACGCGGCCAGCAAGGCGATCCAGTCGGCGGCTGCCCAGGACCGGCCAGCGATGATCGAGCGGGCCCGCGAGCTCAAGGCTCTAGTGTCCGCTGCGGAGACCGAGCAGGACGAGTCCGAGTCCGAGCTCCGCCGGCTGCACCTCGCGCTGCCCAACGTGGTCGAGGAGGGCGCGCCGGCCGGAGGCGAGGACGACTACGTCGTGCTCGAGCACGTCGGCGAGCCGCCGGTGTTCGACTTCGAGGTGCGCGACCACCTCGAGCTGGCCGAACGCATCGGCGCGGTCGACATGGAGCGCGGCGCCAAGGTCTCCGGCGCGCGGTTCTACTACCTCACTGGCGTCGGCGCGCAGCTGGAGTTCGGGCTGTGGCAGCTGGCGATGGCGCAGGCGGTCGCTGCCGGGTTCATCCCGATGATCCCGCCGGTGCTGGTCAAGCCGGAGTCGATGGAAGGCACCGGTTTCCTCGGCGCGCACGCGAGCGAGATCTACCACCTCGAGGAGGACGACCTCTATCTCGTCGGCACCTCGGAGGTGCCGCTGGCCGCCTACCACCGGGACGAGATCCTCGACGCAGCTAGGCTTCCGCTGCGCTACGCCGGGTTCTCCGCCTGCTTCCGCCGGGAGGCCGGCTCGTACGGCAAGGACACCCGCGGCATCATCCGGGTGCACCAGTTCCACAAGGTCGAGATGTTCTCGTTCTGCCCGCCGGAGCTCGCGCACGAGGAGCACCTGCGGCTGCTCGCCTGGGAGAAGGACATGCTGACCTCGCTCGGCCTGCCGTTCCGGGTGATCGACGTGGCGGCGGGTGACCTCGGGACCTCGGCGGCCCGCAAATATGACTGCGAGGCGTGGGTGCCGTCGCAGGGCAGGTACCGCGAGCTGACCTCGACGTCGAACTGCACCACGTTCCAGGCGCGGCGGCTCAACATCCGGTCGCGGGTCGGCGGTTCGCCGCAGACGCTGGCCACCCTGAACGGCACCCTGGTGACGACCCGCTGGCTGGTGGCGCTGCTCGAGAACAACCAGCAGGCCGACGGCTCCGTCCGCGTACCGCTGCCGCTGCGTCCCTATGTCGGCGGCCGTGAAGTGCTGGAGCCGTTGCGCTGACTCCGTACAAGATCGTCGCTACCGACCTCGACGGCACGATCGTCCGGTCGGACGGGACGATCAGCGACCGCACCCGGGAAGCGCTCGCCTGGGCGCAGGACTGCGGCGCGGTGGTGATCTTCGTGACCGGCCGGCCGCCGCGGTGGATGGCGCCGGTGGCCGAGGCGACCGGGCACACCGGGCTGGCGGTGTGTGCCAACGGGGCGATCCTCTACGACCTGGGCGAGGAGCGGATCATCCGCGAGTACGCCCTGCAGCCGGCCGACCTCCGCGCCGTCGCCGGCAAGCTGCTTGAGGCGCTGCCGGAGCTGCGGTTCGCCGTCGAGCGCAGCGGGATCCTGTCCCACGAGCCCGCCTACCTCCCGGCGTGGGACGACGACTCGCTGCGGGTCGTGCCCCGTGACGAGCTGTTCGCCGACGCGGCCACCAAGCTGCTCGTACGGTACGCGGGGGCCGATCCGGATGAGCTGCTCGCCGCCGCGCAGGCTGCGGTCGGTGACCTGGTGTCGATGACCCGGTCGAGCGTGGACGAGCTGCTCGAGATCTCCGCCGCCGGGGTGACCAAGGCCAGCGGGCTCGAGCGCTTCGCCCGCCAGCACGGCGTCTCCGCGGCCGAGGTCATCGCGTTCGGCGACATGCCCAACGACCTGCCGATGCTCGCGTGGGCCGGACACCCGGTGGCCGTGGCCAACGCGCACCCGGACGTGCTGGCCATCGCCGCCGAGGTCACGGCGTCCAACGACGACGACGGCGTGGCCCGCGTACTCGAGCGCCTCTTCGGCTGACCAAACTCCCGCGCCACCTGGCGGGTGGGGGGGCGGATTTGTCAGTGGGGTCGGGCAGCATCGTGGGCATGGTCACTCTCCTGCTCGGCCTCGTCCTCGGTCTCGCGCTCGGCGTCCTCACCGGCGGCTATCTCGTACGGGCAACGGGCGCTCGCGACGAGCAGCGCGCCCGGGACGCGTTCGCAGCCCTGTCCCAGCAGGCACTGAGCCAGGCCGGCGCACAGTTCCTCGACCTGGCCTCGGCAACGCTGGGGCATCACAATGCCGTGTCAGCAGGCGATCTCGAGCTGCGCAAACAGGCGGTCGATGCTGTGGTCGGGCCACTGCGCGAGCAGCTCGACGCCGTCAACCGCACCCTCGGCCAGCTGGAGGCCAATCGGCAGGGCGCCTACGCGGGCCTCACCGAGCAGGTCCGAGGCCTGTCCGACGCCCAGCACCGGCTGCGGGTCGAGACCTCCGCGCTGACCACGGCCCTCAAGGCTCCCGCCGTACGCGGCCGGTGGGGCGAGCTGCAGCTGCGCAGGGTCGTCGAGCTGGCCGGCATGGTCGAGCGGTGCGACTTCGACGAGCAGCCGCACTCGGTCAACGAGGACGGCATCCTCCGCCCGGACATGGTGATCCGGATGCCCGGCAACGGATCGATCGTGGTCGACAGCAAGGTGCCGCTCGAGGCGTTCCTCATGGTCGGCGGGGCGCCCGACGAGGCGACCAGACGGCAGGCGCTGCAGCACCACGCCCGTCAGCTCGGCAAGCACATCGAGACCCTCGCCGCAAAGGCCTACTGGCAGCGGTTCCAGCCCGCGCCGGAGCTGGTGGTGCTCTTCGTCCCCGGCGACCAGATCCTGTCGGCGGCGCTCGAGAGCGATCCCGACCTGTACGAGCGGGCGATCCGCAGCTCGGTCCTGCTGGCCGGCCCGACCTCGCTGATCGGGCTGCTGCGCACCATCGCCTACGGCTGGCGCCAGGAGGCGCTGGCCGACGGCGCCCGTCAGGTGTGCGACCTCGGCCGCGAGCTGCACCAGCGGTTGTCCACGTTGGCTGGCCATGTCGACCAGGTGGGACGTTCGCTGGACAAGGCGGTTGACCATTACAACGCGGCCGTGGGCACGCTCGAGACACGGGTGCTGGTCAGTGCCCGCAAGTTCACCGAGCTGTCAGTGACCGAGGCCGATCTCGCGTCACCGCGCCAGGTCGACAAGGCCGCCCGGCACATCGCGGGCGATCAGCGCGGGGCGGGCACGATCACGGCGGCCGCGGACAGCGCGGCGTGAGTCAGCCAGCGCGCATTGCGGCCGACCCGGTCGCCGGCCGCCTCGAGCTCCTCGGGCGGCATCGGCCGGGCGAACAGAAAGCCCTGCATCCGAGCACAGCCGATCGAGGACAGCAGCGCTGCCTGCTCCTCGGTCTCGACGCCCTCGGCCACCGTGTCGAGGCCCAGCCGGCTGGCCAGGCTGATGATGGTCGTGACCAGCTCGCGGTCGATCTCCTCGTTGACGATCCCGTCCACGAAGGACTTGTCCACCTTGACGGTGTCGACCGGCAGATCGCGTAGATAGGCGAGCGACGAGTAGCCGGTGCCGAAGTCGTCGATCGCCAGCCGCACGCCGGTCTGCCGCAACGCCTGCATCCGGGCGATGACGGCGCGCGGGTCGGCCATCAGCGTGCTCTCCGTCAGCTCGACCGTCAGCCGGTGAGCCGGCAGGCCGCTCTCCTGGAGCGCCGTGGCCACCTGGCCGACGACCTCGGCGTGGGCCAGCGTGACCGCCGACATGTTCACGTGCACGCAGAGCTGCTCACCGGGTGGACGGTGCGAATTCCATTCCTCGACCTGGCCGCAGGCCTGTCGCAGCACGAACAGGTCGATGTCAGGGATCAGCCCGAACTCCTCCGCGAGGGTCAGGAAGTCCAGTGGCGGCACCATGCCGTGGCCTGGCCGCTGCCAGCGGACGAGGGCCTCGACCCCGCGGACCTGCCCGTCCGGTGCGTCGACGATCGGCTGGTAGTGCACGACCAGCTCGCGGGCGGCGATGGCGTGGGTGAGTGCCTGTTTCATGTCGTGACGCGAGACCAGCAGGTCCAGCATCGACGGCAGGAACACGTCGTACCGGTGCTTTCCGCCTGACTTGGCCACGTACATCGCGATGTCCGCGTCGCGCAGCAGCGTTGCCCCGTCGCGCTTCTCGACCACCGGGGTGGTCATCGTGACCCCGACGCTCACCCCGAGCTCCGTGAAGCCATCCTGCACGGCGAACGGCGCGAGGAAGGCGTCGACGACCCGGCGGGCGACGACCCGGACGGCGTCGTCGTCGGCGCCGTGCACCAGGATGGCGAACTCGTCGCCGCCGAGACGCGCGACCGTGTCGCCGGCCCGGAGGCTCGCCGTGAGTCGAGCGGCGGCGTCCCGCAGCACCGAGTCGCCGCCTGCGTGGCCGAACCGGTCGTTCACCAGCTTGAAGTCGTCGAGGTCGACGACCATGACCGCGAGGTCGGCGTTGGAGCGCCGGCGGGCCACGAGGGCATGCTCGAGCCGGTCGGCGAACAGCGTCCGGTTCGGCAGCCCGGTCAGCTCGTCGTAGAACGCGTGGTGGTGCAGCTCGGCGGCCAGCTGGTCCGCGCGGCCGACCGAGGCCGTGAGGTCCCGTACGAGCCGGGCGTTGTCCGACATCGCTGTGGTCTGGCGGACCACGACCAGGGACGTCACCGCGCAGGCGGCGGTGAACAGGCCCCAGGTCCGTGGGTCGGCGTGGTTCAGCTGGAGGGCCAGGCCGAGCAGGACGAAGGTCGTGACGACCGAGAGGTAGGGGAGTCGGCTGTAGATGCGGCGGCTCCGCCTGGCCGGCTTGGTGGGCAGGCCCAGGTGCGTTTGCTGGTAGCCGACCGCGAGGCAGGACAGCGCGGCGGGGAGGACCCGTGCGACGAGTAGCAGTCGCAGCCAGGGCGTACCGATCGCTGCCGGCAGGCAGGCCTCGATGACGGAGGAGGTGATGACGGCGCAGGCGCCCATGAGGGCGGCTCCGCGAACGATCGGCCGCACGTCGCTCGTGATCGGTTGCAGGAAGGCGAGTACGGCCACCATCGCGAGGCCGTCGAACAGGATCGCGGTCGCGACGCTCAGGGCGCTGACGTGCTCCCCGAGCAGTGGGCCGGCTTCGAAGTACCACAGGGCGCCGAGGCCCGCGATGAGCAAGGACGCGGCGTCGAGCCAGCGTCGCAGCTGGCGGCGCCGGGTGTCGCCGCTCCAGCGGTAGGTGAGGCAGGCCCAGACAAGGACCACCACCGACAGCGTGCCGCACAGGTGGTGGCCAAATCCCGGAACCGAACCGTCGGTTCCGTGCCCCGCCAGGCTCTGGATCAGCGGGATGCCGGCACTTCCGGCGGAGGCCGCCGCTGTAAGCGGCAAGGTGGCCCAGAACCGCCGGCTCGGCTCCGGCAGCCCCGGCTCCCTGCTCAGCCGGATGATCAGGAAGATCAGGAAGGTGTACAGGCCGGCCTGCAGGCCCCACGACAGGATGACCTGCAGATGTACGGGGCCCAGCTGGCCGAGGCCGAGGACCAGCAGGAGGAGGACGGCAGCGCTACGCCAGGCACCCGCTCCGCGAAGCGGTCGCAGCGCTCTTCCGTGATCGCCGTCCACTCGTCACCCGTCTGCCGCCTGTGCGTGCGGGAGATATCGGCGCGCGTGCCGACTTTCGTGAGCCCGCCGGCTCAGTCGATTTCGGTGGCCCGCCGGCGGACCAGTGCCAGCTCGTCGGCGAGCGGCCGGGCCGGCTGCGCCCGGTTGCCACCGAAGCGCTGGGCGTCGTAGAGAGCCGCCTCGGCGGCCTCCACCAGCCCGCGCTCGTCCGCTGCCGCATCCGGGCAGGTCGCCACGCCGAACGACGCCGTCACGCCCCGTTCGACGAACCGGCGGGCGATGATCTGCCGCAGCCGTTCGGCGAGGGACGCTGCAGCCTTCGCCGGTGCGCCCGGGAGCAGGATCGCGAACGACCCTTCGCCCGTGCGGTAGGCAGTGTCCGTGGTCCTCACGGTGTCGGAGAGTACGGCCCCCACCGTACGGATGAGGTCGTCACGCAGGGCTGTACCTTCCGCGCTGTGCCGGTCCAGGTGGTCGACCTCGAGCAGGACCAGCGAGGCGGGCTTCTCGACCGCCTGGGTCTGCTCGACCGTGCGGACCAGGTCGGCCTCGAGGGAGGCCCGGCCGCCGAACCCGGTCAGCCGATCGCGGCCGCCCGCGCCGGGACTCTGGACGACGGCACGTGCGGCTTGCCGGCCCCAGGCGCGCAGCATCTCGATCTGGGCGTTGGTCGGCGCGCCGCTCCCGCCGGGCAGGGTGAGTTCGACCACGCCCAGGGTGCGGCCCTCGTGGAGCAGCGGTACGGCGATGATCCGGCGCGAGCGGGTCGCGGACGTGATGATGGCGCCTTCACGGTGGGCTCGCAACGCCACGTCGTGCCGACGGCGCTGGGCGGTGATCACCGGCTGGTCCGGGTCGACCCGGCGCAGCTCGCCGCCGTCGTCGGCCAGCCACAGGTGTGCGGACACTGCGCCGGAGATGTCCTGTCCTGCCCGGGTGATCGAGGCGGCCAAGGCGTCGGGGTCGGCGGTCTCCGTGGCGAAGGCGTCCTGCCAGACCGGGGCAGCCGTGCGCGAGACCGGCAGGCCTTCGGTGCGCAGCCGCGGGTCGTGGGGCCGTCGCTGCCGGCGGAGCAGGGCCAGCGCGAGCAGGACCAGGGCGCTCGCCTGGATGGCGCCGGTGGCCGTACGGAACGCGGTCTCTGCCGACCGCTGGCTGTCCGCAGCGCGGGACAGGCTCGCGGCGGCGAGCGAGGCGCTGTTCCGGTAGTGGTCGAACTCCGTCTCGCCGGCCAGGAGGTCGGCCAGCCCGGGACGAGCCACCCCGGGACGAACGGCGGGCACGGCGTAGTCACGCTGCCAGAGCCGGGCGTCGGCGTCGGCCGCCAGCCAGGCGACGCGGGCACCGGTGAGATCGGCGAGCTGGGCACGCACGCTGCTGACCGCGCCGGGGTAGGCCGCGAGCCCCGCGACGTACGGCTCGAGCAAGCGGCGGTCGGCGCTGAGCTGGTAGCCCCGTACCCCGGTCTGCATCTCGAGCATGGCCCGGCCGGCGTCGGCCTGGGCGAGCTGCGCTGCATGCAGCCGGTTCAGCGTCGGCTGGTAGCCGAGCCGGGTGACGGTGAAGCGGACCAGTGAGGTCGCCAGGAGCACGACGACTGCGGCGAGGGCGAGCTGGAGCAGACCGTCGACCCGCCGGTCGGGACGCGAGGCCTCGCGAGGCAGATTCGGCACAGTCGTATATCGGCATCCGAATTCGCGATTCAAGCGATCTTCATCACGATCTGGCTCCGCGGTGTGGGCCGATCGGGTGAAATCCCTAGAGGTAGGGCCCGGAGCCGCCGCTGGCGAACCCGTGGTCCGCCGCCCCCGGTGGCAGGGCCCGGCGCCGTTGCTGCTCGGACACCTGCGCCTGGATGGCCATCTGCTGGGCGACCATCGCCGCCTGGATCCCGTGGAACAGACCTTCGAGCCAGCCGACCAGCTGGGCCTGGGCGATCCGCAGCTCCGCGTCGCTGGGCACGGTGTTCTCCCCGAACGGCAGCGACAGTCGGGCCAGCTCGTCCCGCAGCTCGGGGGACAGCCCGTCGCTCAGCTCCTTGATCGAGTTCTCGTGGATCTCGCGGAGCCTGGTGCGGCTGGCGTCGTCGAGCGGCGCAGCCCGTACCTCTTCGAGGAGCTGCTTGACCATCGTCCCGATGCGCATGACCTTGGCCGGCTGCTCGACCATGTCGGCTGCCCGGCCGTCCTGGTCCTCCGGCGCCTCCTGGACGTCCATCGGGGCGCCGTCCGCGCCGACGACGAGGATCCGGTGGGCGGGCTCGGGCTCTGGGACAGGTGCAGTCATGCCCTCCATCCTGCCTGAGGTTCCGCCGGGCCGGGCTTCGGGGAGTCCGGGCGGCGGCAGTCGCCGGTCAGGACAGCCGGCGGGCCAACGGCAACCGCGACCTGGTGAACAGCCCGGCACCGGCTCCAGCGATCACCGGGACGCCGACCAGGGCCAGCGCGATCACCTGCCACGGGACGGTGAAGTCGAGGACGTTGGACCGTACGGCGATCACTGCTGCCATGGGTACGAGGCCCGCGGCGATCCCCAGGATCCCGCCGAGCAGGGCCAGCACGGCTGCCTGCCCCATGGCCAGCCGCCGGCGCACGAACGGGCTGGCGCCGACAGCGCTGAGGGTGGCGAAGTCGCCCCGGCTCTCGGCGGCCGACAATGCCGTGCTGATCGCGCTGACGCCGAAGGTCACGAGGGTGCTGATCGCCAGCAGGGCCAGCGGAACCAGCAGCAGCTTGCTGTCGTCGAGACCCCGCTCATAGTTCAGTCCGATCTGGCCGCTCGCGTCGGCGGACCGGCTGAGCAGGAGGGCGTTGGCCGCGTCGAGCTCGGGCTGCGCCGGCTTGCGGCTCAGGACCATCAGTCGTTGGTTGGCCACCGTCGACAGGCCCAGCCGTTGCGCCGTGGCCGCCGAGACGATGAGCCCGCCGAGCTCGCTGTAGCCACCGACCGGCGCCTCCACCGCCGGGAGCGAGACCTCGTTGTCGACGTTCGCCTTGGTCACGTGGAGACCGACCCGCCCATCGACCGTCCTGCCGACGATGAGCACGCCCTTGCCCGCGTTGAGGGCCGGGATCGCCTCGGGGATGCCGAGTGCCGTCAGCAGGTCAGGACCGCCGACGCTGAGGTTGCTCACGTAGTGAGGGTCGGAGGGCTGCCCGGAGAGGAACGCAAAGCCGCCGCCGGTCTGCCCGTTGCCGAAGGCAGCCACGGAGGTGGTGGGGAAGGAGGCGGCGACGGCGCGTACCAGGTCGGCGGCCGGCTCCTTGCCGTCGTAGCTCGACAGCGCCACCGTCCTCGACGGCAACGAGGGAACGTAGTTGGCCTGCGACCGCGCGTGCTGGCTGGCCACGTAGACGCCCATCGCCACCACGCCGGACAACGTCGCCATGATCGCGGCGACGGCCGGCCCGGTACGGCTGCGGTTGCGGGCGATGTCGCGCAGGGACATCCGCGCAGCCAGCGGCAGGTGGCCGCTGAAGCGCCCGGCGAAGCCGACGAAGGCCGGCGCGCAGCCGGCGAAACCGAGCTCGGCGACCGCGGCGAACAGCAGGATGGCGTCGAACTGTCGACTGCCCAGGCTGTGCGTCCTTCCGGCCCAGGCGCACAGCAGGGTGCCGGTTGCCGCCGTCGCCAAAGCAAGGCCGACCCGCGCCGGACTGGTCCGTACGGCACCCCGGCGTCCGCTGAGCGAAGCGACGACGGGGGCCCGCGCCGCGCCCCGGGCCGGCAGCCAGGCCGACGCGAGGGCGGTGACAATCCCGACCAGGACGGCTGCCGCCAGCTCGACCGGACGGGGGTGGATCCCGGTGTAGACGTGGCCGGAGAGGCGTTGCGCCTCGGGCAGCAGCAGGGTGGCGGCGGCGAGGCCGAGGCCCGTGCCGGCGACGCCGGCGACCAGACCGAGGACGGCCGCCCCGGACAGGACGACCCCCCGGACCTGGCCGGCATCGCCGCCGGTTGCGGCCAGCAGTGCCAGGTCGCGCTGGGACCGGCGGGCGCCGACGCCGAAGGCCGCACCGGCCATCAGGACCGCCTCGAGGAGGGCGAGACCGCTGACCAGCACGGTAAGGCCGACGCTCTGGCTGGCCTGCAACCTCGGGACCGGCCGGCTGACCGGGTGCAGCATGCTGTAGCGGGTGAGGGCGCCCCCCTGGGTCTGGGCGCCCCAGGTGACCGGGTCCACCTGCGCCGGCAGGGTCACCAGTGCCTGCACGAACTGCTGGCCGGCCTGGGCCAGCGCGCCTGGGGCTACCCACAGCTGCTGGGTGCCCAGCTCACCCGGGGTCACGGCGATGCCGACGACGTGCACGCGGCGGTTGCCGACGTCGCGCAGGGTGAGCTCGGAGCCGACGGAGAGGTGGGCAGCGTGAGCCAGGGCACTGGTCACCGTTACCTCGTCGGGCAACCGCGGCTCTCGGCCCTGCTTCTGCTCGACCATGCCGGCGGCCAGCCGTTGCGTGTACCCGAGGTCGGTCAGCCCGGCCGCCCGCAGCTGCCCGTTCGGCCCGGCGAAGCGGGACTGGACGCTGGAGAAGACGAGGGTCCTCGACCCCGCCGGCACCGCCTGGGCGACCGCGGCCCCGACCGTGTCGGGTGTCACCGTGGCTCCCGTATCGATCTGCAGCAAGGCGTCCGCGGTCCCGAGCTGCCAGGCCGCCTTGGTCTCCAGCGGGACGGTCAGCGCGTGCAGCAGCGTCACGGCCGCGATCAGGCCGGCGACCGGGAACGTCAGCGTCAGCAGGATGAGCAGCGAACGGCTCTTGTGCCGCCAGGCGTCCCGGCTGGCCAGCCGGAGCAGGGCCCGTACGGCGGCTCGGCTCATCTCGAGGTTCCGGGACCGGCCGGCAGCAGGGTCTCGGCGTCGTCCCTGCGGCCGGTGTCGTCGATCACCCGGCCGTCGCGCAGGAAGACCACGCGGTCGGCCCAGGCGGCGTGCCGGGCCTCGTGGGTGACCAGCACCCCGGCGGCGCCCGCGTCGCAACGGGCCCGGAGCACCCGCAGCACCGACTCACCGGTCTCGGAGTCCAGCGCTCCGGTCGGCTCGTCCGCCAGCACGAGTCGGCGCGAGCCGACCAGAGCCCTGGCGATGGCGACCCGCTGCTGCTGACCGCCGGACATGTCGTCCGGAAAGCGCCCGGCGAGGTCGCCCACGCCGACCTCGTCGAGCACGCGCTGCGCCTCTGCCCGCGCCTTGCGCACGGGCACCCCGTCGAGCTCGCGCGGCAGGGAGACGTTCTCGATGGCGGTCAGGGCCGGGATCAGGTTGAGCTCCTGGAAGACATAGCCCACGCTGCGCCGGCGTACGCCGGCCAGCTGCTTGGCGCTGAGACTGCCCAGGTCGATGCCCTCGACCAGCACCCGGCCGTTGGTCGGGACGTCGAGGCCACCGGCGAGGGTGAGCAGGGTCGACTTGCCGGAGCCGGACGGGCCCATCACCGCGACCAGCTCGCCGGGCCGGACCGCCAGGCTGACCGCGTCCAGCGCCCGGACCTCGGTGGTGCCGGACCCGTGCAGGCGGGTGACCGCCAGCAGCTCGAGCACAGGGTTGTGGGTCATCGCTGCGCCCCCTCGGTGTGGGGCTCGGCGGCCGGGGCGGGCGCCTCGGCCACTAACCGGGCTCCGTCGCGGAGCCGGGCCAGCCGCGAGTCGCACAGGTCGAGCCAGCGGACCTCCGCCTCTGCCTGGAACACCATCGCGTCGAGGACCAGCAGCCACGCTGTGTTCTCCGGGTCGGCGGGTTCCACATTCGCCTTGAGCCGGGTGTAGTCCTGCAGGGTGCGCAGGGTCTCCGTACGCTGCGTCGCGATGATCGTCGTCACGTCGAGGTCATGGCTCTGGACGGCGAGGGCGAGCTTGATCGCCAGCTCGTCCCGCGGTGCCGCCGTACGCGACACCGGGGTGACGAACCAGCGGTGGACCTCCTCGCGGCCGGCGGCGGTGATCCGGTAGGTCTGGTGGCCGTCGTCGTCGGAGCCGGCCTCCTCGATGAGCCCGTCCCGCTCGAGCCGGTTGAGCGTCGTGTAGACCTGCCCGATGTTCAGCGGCCAGGTCGCCCCGGTGCGCTGCTCGAAGGTGGCCCGGAGCTGGTAGCCGTACATGTCACTCTCGTCGAGCAGTGCCAGCAGGCCTTGCCGTACGGACATCGGTCATCCCCCTCGGCTGTCGATACCCGGCACTCCGGGTGCTGCGATACCGAGTATGCATACCCGGTATGGCAATGGCAAGTGACCCAGGTCGCCGCATTCTCGTGGCACCATCAGAGGCGATGATCCCCATGACCCCGATGACCCCCATGACCCGTCTGACCCGCCCAGCCCTCCACCGGCGTCCCGTCCCCCGGGTGTCCTTCTGCCTGGCGGCTGCCGTGGTCGTCGCCGTTGGCGTCGGGCCCACGTCGGTCGGCCGTACGCCGATCACGGTCACCCCGAGCGCGGCTGATTCAGGCCTCCCGCCGGCCGCGGATCCGGTCACCGGCCAAGACGCGGCGGTAGCGACCTCGACGACCTCGACGCGGTCCACGGCCTCGACGAGCTTGCCGGCCGGAGGGGCAGCCGCCGTACTGGCCAGGATGTCCCTCGCGCAGCGGGTCGGGCAGCTGTTCATGGTCGGCACACCGGCCACCCTGCTCAGCAACGAGATCGTGCACGCCGTCCAGGCCGACCACGTCGGCAACGTGATGCTCACCGGCCGGTCCACCAGCGGGGTCGCGGCGACGGCCAAGGTCGCCGCCCGGCTGCAGAAGCTGGTCACGGTCAAGACCACCGCCGGCGTACCTCTGTTCGTCGGGACCGACCAGGAGGGCGGCCTGGTGCAGGTCCTGCGCGGCCCGGGGTTCTCCGACATCCCGGCCGCGTTGACCCAGGGCGCCTGGTCCGCAGCGTCGGTCCGCGCCTACGCCAAGAAATGGGGCGGCCAGCTCGTGGCTGCCGGCGTCGACCTCGACCTCGCGCCGGTGCTGGACACCGTGCCGAGCGCAACGGCGGCAGCGCACAACCCGCCGATCGGGCGTTTCAGGCGGGAGTTCGGCTTCACGCCGGCGCGCGTGTCCTCGCGCGGCGGTGCCTTCGCGGCCGGGCTGGGGCTGGCCGGCGTCGACGCTGCGGTCAAGCACTTCCCGGGACTGGGCCGGGTCACGGCGAACACCGACGCGACCGCGGGGGTGACCGACCGGGTGACCAGGCGCGGTGACCCCTACCTGGCGCCGTTCGCCGCGGCGATCAGGGCCGGCGCGCCGTTCGTGATGATGTCGACGGCGATCTACTCGAAGATCGACCCGGCCCGTCCGGCGGCGTTCTCCAAGACGGTGATCGGGACGGTGCTGCGCGGCGACCTGAAGTTCCACGGGGTCGTGATCAGCGATGACCTGGGCAACGCCAAGCAGGTCGCCGCCTGGACGCCCGGTGCCCGGGCTGTCGCGTTCCTCCGGGCCGGTGGCGACATGGTCCTCACCGTCAACGGCAGCCTGCTCCAGCCGATGTACGCGGCCGTGCTGGCCAGGGCGCAGACCGACCCGGTGTTCCGGGCCCAGGTCAACGCCTCGGCGCTACGGGTGCTGATCGCCAAGCAGAAGCGCGGGCTGATCGTGCCTCCGCACAACCCCATCGGGTGGCCCCCCACGCCGGCGTCAGGCGGTCAGTAACAGCTTCCCGATGTGTCCGCTCGCCTCGAGCAGCCGGTGGGCCTCGCCGGCGGCGGACATCGGCAACACCCGGTCGATCACCGGCTTGACCCGGCCGGCCTCGATCGCCGGCCACAGGCCCTGCCGGACGGCTGCCACGATCGCCGCCTTCTGCTCGTGCGGCCGCGCCCGCAGGCCCGTACTGGTCAGGGTCAGCCGCTTGGTCATCATCAGGCCCAGGTCTGTCTCGGCGACCCGGCCCTTCTGCATGCCGATGTTGGCCAGCCGGCCGTCAGGGGCCAGGACCTCGAGGTTGCGTGCCAGGTAGCCGGCGCCGATCGGGTCGAGGATCACGTCGGCGCCGTGCCCATGCGTCCGCTCGTGTACGACCTCGACGAAGTCCTGCTGCTTGTAGTCGACGGCGATCGATGCTCCCAGCCTTTCGCAGGCCTCGAGCTTGGCGGGGCTGCCGGCGGTGACCGCCACCGTGGCCCCGAGCAGGACGCCGACCTGGATCGCCATCGTGCCGACGCCGCTGGAGCCGCCGTGGACCAGCAGCACCTCGCCCTCCTGGAGCCGGGCCAGCTGGACCACGTTGGACCAGACCGTGCAGGTGACCTCTGGCAGAGCAGCGGCCTCGACCAGGGAGACGCCGGCGGGTACGGGGAGCAGCAGATCGGCGGCGACGGCCACCAGCTCCGCGTAGCCTCCGCCAGCGAGCAGCGCGCACACCTCGTCGCCCACGTGCCAGCCGTCGACCCCGTCCCCGAGGGCCTCGATGACGCCCGAGCACTCGAGGCCGAGGTGCTGCGGCGCTCCCGGTGGTGGTGGGTAGTTGCCCTGCCGTTGTGCGATGTCCGCCCGGTTGAGCCCTGCGGCAGTGACCCGTACGAGCACCTCACCCGGGCCCATGACCGGGTCGGGCAGCTCGCCCCAGCGCAGCACTTCGGGACCGCCGGGGTGGTCCATCACGATCGCCTTCACGCCTTCACCCTAGGCCGGCGCGGGCCACGGTCTCCCGGATGGCGTCGGCGATCGCCTGCGGTGCCTCGAACGTCATCAGGTGCCCGGCGACGACCTCGTGGACGACGGCGTCCGGCAGCGCCGCGGCGAGCTGGTGCACAGCCGTGAGCGGAACGGCGGTGTCCCTCGTACCGCCGAGAAGCACTGCTGGTACGGCAATCCGACCCAGGCGTCGCTCGATCTGGGTGGTCTCGCGCACCAGGGCCTTCTGCTCGCGGTGAAAGCTGCGCCACGCCGGTCCCCGGCGGGCGACCTGCAGGTCCTCGCGCACGCGCTCCTCTCCGGCGCCGAGGACGCTGCCGGTGGTGAGGGTGCTGAGGCCTGAGAGACGGCGGCCGCCGAGCCGCATGACCGCCTCGAAGAGCCAGTGCACCGGCCGGTTTGCCAGCGCCCGGTCGCCCAGGGTGTACGCGCCGCGGACACCGACCGAGCCGACCAGTGTCAGCCCTGCCACGCGCTCCGGCGCCACCAGGGCCGTGGCCAGGGCAGCTCCACCGCCCCAGGAGTAGCCGCACACGACGGCTCGGCCGACGCCGTGCTGGTCGAGCAGCTCGACCACCGCCCTGGCGTTGCCGAGAAAGCCCTGCGCCGCCGTCCCGTCGTACCCCGGCCGGTCCGGCACCAGCGTCGACAGCCCGTCCAGGAGGGGTACGACCAGCTCCCAGTCCCGGGCGCCGCCGGGTTGGCCGTGCAGCAGCACGACGACCGGTCCCGACCCTGCCAGAAGTGCGCGCATTCGCCCATTCGACCACGGATTCTGGAATGCTGAGCCTGCCGAAGGAGGGCCAGATGTTCTGTGCGCGGGAGCAGGTCGACATCCCCGAGTCCTTGCTGCGGTACGAGGAAGCCTGGGGCTGGGTGCACCGCACGGACGAGCCGCACCAGGTCGACGGGACCCCGCTGGACGACGGGCGCCGGCAGCCTCCCAGCGGGACGACGGAGCGGATGACCGGTTCGGGTACGCCGGATGGGTGAAACCTGCTGCGCCGAAGGCGCGCACACCGCCGAACGCTGAAGAGATCACCAGAGACTGCCGACACGTGGCAGGTGCCTCCCACTGCGCTGACCACAGCCGACGAGCCGAACGACGCCGCCGTGACCCGGCGGGGGCTGCTGAGTGGAGTGAGCGTCCTTGGCGCGCTCGCCGGCACTGCTGTGCTCTCCGGTGCCGCCGCGATCGTGCCCCAGGAGGCTGAGGCGAGCGGCTTCGACCCGGTCGCCCACCTGCTCCGCCGCACCACGTACGGGATGAACCCCGACCAGATCTACGCCGTCCACAAGCAGGGCGCTGACAAGTGGCTCGCGGCGCAGCTGAACCCGTACACCAAGGTGGCCGACACCGCCATGGACCACCTGGCAAGTCGGTGGCCGCGGCTCAAGCTCGACATCTGGCAGGTCCGCCAGCACCTGGACAACGGCTCCTGGGACGTGATGCTCGACCTCGTCGACGTGCACATCGCCCGCGCGGTCTGGTCCCGCCGGCAGCTGCTCGAGGTGATGGTCGACTTCTGGTCCAACCACTTCAACATCACCTGCCCCAGCTCGGATGTCTGGGACTCGCGGCACCGGTTCGACCGCGACGTCATCCGCAAGAACGCGTTCGGCCGTTTCGAGGACATGCTCATCGCGTCGGCGAAGCACCCGGCGATGCTGAACTACCTGAACAACGTGGACAGCACGAAGTTCGAGCCGAACGAGAACTACGGCCGCGAGCTGCTCGAGCTGCACACCGTCGGGATCAGCGGCGGCTACAACGAGAAGGACATGCGCAACTCGGCCCTGATCATGACCGGCATGAGCATCGACGAGTCCGAGCAGGGCGGCGGTGGCTACATGTACAAGCTGTACAACCACCACACCGGCCCCGTGAAGGTCATGAAGTTCCACGCCGGCAACGGAAATCCCGATGGCCAGGCCGTCGTCACGGCCTACCTGAAGTACCTGGCGAACCACCAGGCGACGGCCTACCACCTGTGCGGCAAGCTGGTCACCCGGTTCGTCTCCGACGTGCCGCATCCCGCGCTGGTCAAGCGGCTCGTCCACGTCTACCTGACCTCCGGCACAGCGATCAAGCCGGTGCTCCTTGCGCTGTTCGCCTCGCCGGAGTTCAAGCACTCCGCCGGGCAGAAGGTCCGGACGCCGTACGAGGACCTGATCGCCACGCTGCGGGCATTGAAGTTCGGACCGGACAGGAAGGGTACGGACGGCATCCGGGCGCTGCAGTACGTGTCGTCGAACGTCGGTCAGCCGCCGCTGGCCTGGTCCGAGCCGAACGGCTACCCGGACATCGCGAGCTCGTGGTCGTCGTCCTCGGCCACCCTCGGCCGGTGGAACTCCCACATGCAGCTGGCCGCCGGCTGGTGGCCCGACACGCTGACCCGTACCCAGCTGCGCGCGATGCTGCCGAAGAGCCCGCCGGTGACCCTGGGCGAGGTCATCGACACCCTGGCGGCCAAGCTCTCCGTCGCGCCGCTGCCCGCGTCGCACCGTGGGGCCATCGCCGGCTTCCTCGGCCGTACGCCCAGCTCGCGGATCGCCGACGACGACGAGGCGATCGGCTGGCGCCTGCCCTACATTGCCGCGCTGCTCCTCGACAGTCCCACCCACGTGAAGCGGTGACGACGATGCCCAACGCGCGGCCCTCCGGCAAAGCCCTCAATGTGCCTGCCGCCAAGGATTGTGGCTGCCCCCAGGACGGCCCGCGGGGGCTCAGCCGGCGCGGGTTCCTCGGCGCGGCCGCCGCCGCAGGCACCCTCGGCGCGGTCTCGACCGTGGTCGGTGACTTCGGCTCCATGCAGCTGGCCTATGCCGACGCCGGCTACACCGGCGACGTGCTCGTCGTGATCAGCCTGCGCGGTGGTTTCGACGGCCTCTCGGCGATCGTGCCGGCCGCCGACCCCAACTACCTGGCGGCCCGGCCGACCATCGGCATCCCGACCTCGCGGCTGATCCCGCTGACCTCGACCTTCGGCCTGCACCCGGCTCTGAACAAGCTCAAGCCGCTGTGGGACGCCGGTCTGTTCGGTGTCGTCCACGCGGTCGGTCAGGCCGACCCGACGCGCTCGCACTTCGATGCGATGGACCAGATGGAGCGGGCTGCGCCGGGATCGTCGCTGCGTACCGGCTGGATCAACCGGATGGTTGGGTTGTCCGGCCCGGGTTCGACATTCGCGCAATCGTCGCTGAGCACGTCCACCGCGCCGTCGTCGTTCCTCGGCCCGGCACCGTCGATCACCCTCGGCTCGATCGACAGCTTCGGACTGGACGGCTCCGGCGACGCTGCCGACCGGGCACGTTGGTCGAAGACGCTGCGCACGATGTACCGGGGCCAGCACCAGATCGTGCTCGGGCCGGCCATGGCCACGCTGAACGCGATCGGCGCCACATCGGCGATGAAGTCGGCCGGCTACCGTCCGGCCAACGGCGCGCAGTACCCGGACGGCCTCGGGCGCGCGCTCCGCGACGTGGCCCGCATGATCAAGGCCGGCGTCGGGCTGCGGGTGGTCGCGATCGACATGGGCAACTGGGACATGCACGACGGGCTGGGCAGGAGTGACGGCGGCTGGATGTTCCGCCAGCTGACCGAGCTCGGCAGCGCTCTTGCGGCGTTCGCCACGGACATCGGTCCCGGCATGCCGGGGGTCAACGTGGTGACTCTCAGCGAGTTCGGCCGCCGGGTCCAGGAGAACGGCTCCGGCGGCGTGGACCACGGGCACGGCAACGCGGTGTTCCTGCTCGGCGGCGGTGTGGCGGGCGGTCAGGTGCTCGGCCGCTGGCCCGGTCTCGCGCCGAGTGCCCTGGACGACGGCGACCTCGCGGGGACGACCGACTACCGGACGATCCTGGCCGAGCTGCTCGAGAAGCGCGGCGGGCTGGGTGGCGCCAAGGTCTTCCCGGGCGTCTCCAAGGACCGGGTCGGCATCGTCAAGTCCCGCTGACCTCCCGGCGGCGCGGCCCCGACCTCCCGCCCCAGGTGGCGAGAGCATTGGCGTGTCCTACGGCGTGTCACGCACGGTGCCGAGCTGTCAGGGGCCGAGGTCCCAAAGCAGCCGGTAGTAGGCGATCCGCTCGGCATCGGCACTGATCCCGTACGCGGCCAGCAGCGCGTCCTCGTAGCCGTCGCCGTAGTTCCACTGCGTGCTCCACGTGGCCACGGCCAGGTCGCTCCAGCGGTCGCCGACGCCGAGCGACCCCAGGTCCACATGGCCGGACCAGCGGCCGTCATGAGCGATCAAGGTGTTAGGCGCGCAGGCGTCGCCGTGGCACACGACCAGCTGGTCCGTCGGCGGCGGCACCGCGACCAGGCCGAGGGCGTCCTCCAACGACAGGTGCTGGTGCTCCGGCGCCCACTGGCCGGGGTTGCGGCCGGCCGCCTGCGTGCGGATCGCCTCGGCGGCCCTGGTCTCGGCCGACCAGTCGAACGGGCAGTCGTCGACGGGCAACACGTCATGCAGCGCCCGAAGCCCCTCGCCGACCGCCTGCACAGCCCGTACGGGATCTGTCAGCCAACGCTCGTCGACGGCCGACTCTCCCTGCAGCGCAGCGGTTTGCAGCCAGGTGCCCGCCTCGTCCTGACCTTGGCCAAGGACTCGCGGGACCGCGGTGTACGGCTCCGCCCAGCGCAGCTTGTGCGCCTCCACGTCGAGCCGCAGCCCACTGTCTGCTGGCGCCCACTTGACGAAGAACTCCCCCGGCACCTCGAAGGTCAGGCCGCCGAGCTCGTTGCGCCAGACCGCTCGGTGGTCCCGTCCCTCGAGCAGCGGCCAGAGTGCCTCCGGCACCTCGACCTCGCCCAGCTGCGTCCCAGCGGTCATCGGCCCATTCTGCCTACGGCGTTGGCGAACCCTGCAGAGCGCGGACCCCTGAGGCGGTGGAAGATACCCGCATGGATCTTCACCTTGGGGGCAAGCGCGCCATCGTGACGGGGGCGAGTCGCGGCATCGGGCTCGCGATCGCCGACGCCCTGGCGAGCGAGGGGGCGGACGTCGCGATCGTGGCCAGGGGCGCAGAAGCCCTGCAGGAGGCGGCCGGTCGGCTGTCCGTGCACGGCACCCGCATCGTGGGCGTCGCCACCGACACGACCGACGACGCGCAGGTACGGGACATGGTCGCCTCGGTGGTCGCGGAGCTCGGCGGCGTCGACATCCTGGTCAACTCCGCCGCCACCCCTGCCAGCTCGGGGCCAACACCCACGCTGGAGACACTGACCGACGAGGCACTGCTCAGCGAGCTGGACACCAAGGTCGTCGGCTACCTTCGGTGCGCCCGCGCGGTTGCCCCTCACATGAAGGCCGCCGGGTGGGGCCGCATCATCAGCATCAGCGGCCTCAACGCCCGCAACGCCGGCTCGATCTCCGGCTCCATCCGCAACGTTGCCGTCGCCGCGATGACCAAGAACCTCGCCGACGAGCTCGGTGTCCACGGCATCAACGTCACCGTGGTGCACCCCGGCATGACGGTGACCGAGCGGACGCCGTGGCTGCTCGAGTTCCGCGCCGAGCAGAAAGGCGTGACGCCGCAGGAGATCGAGGCCGGGATGGCTGCCGGGATCAGCATCGGCCGGATGGTCACGGCAGCCGAGGTGGCCTCGGTCGTCACGTTCCTGGCGTCCCCGCGCAGCGTCGCCATCAACGGTGATGCCGTGGCGGTCGGCGGCGGCACCCGCGGCGCGATCCACTACTGATACGCGCCCCGGGGGTGGCGCAACCCCGCCGAAGGATGGACCCAGACTGGTGCCCGGACCCCGCTTTGAGCCCACGCTTCCGCCGGACTGCCGGCGGACGGGGGGAGCGTCAGCCGACCGGAACCTCGATAGGCGCGGGGGTCGGCAGCGGCGGCAGCCACAGCTCGGCGATGGCGCCGCCGTCGACGGCGTTGCTCAGCCGCACCCGGCCGCCATGGCTGTCGGCCACCTGCGCCACGATCGCCAGCCCCAGGCCCGAGCCGGGCAGCCCCCGCGCCTCGTCGGACCGGTAGAACCGCTCGAACACGTGGGGAAGCGCGTCGGCGGGGATCCCCGGCCCATGGTCGCGTACGGTCAGCCGGCCGTCCGGGAACAGCGCCACGTCGACCTGCCCGCGGGCCGGCGAGAACTTGCCGGCGTTGTCGAGCAGGTTGTTCACCGCGCGGTCCAGCCGGGCGGGAACCGCACGGACCATCACCGGCGAGCTGCCGAGGATGAACCTCAGCTCCGGCCAGTGCCGGCGCGCGCGGGCGACGGCGTGCTCGACTATCCGTTCGTAGGAGACGTCCTCGAGGTGGACGGCCGGCTCGTCGCCGCGGGCCAGCTCGACGACGTCGGCGACCAGAGCCGTCAGCTCCTCCAGCTGGGCGACGATGCCGGCGATCACGTCCTCACGCATCTGGGCCGGCAGCTTGTCCAGGTCGTGCAGCACCTCGACGTTGGTCCGCAGCGAGGCAAGCGGGGTACGCAGCTCGTGGCTGGCGTCGGCGACCAGCTGTCGCTGCGCTCCGACCGAGGTCTGCAGCGCAGCGAGCATCGAGTCGAAAGACAGCGCCAGCCGGCCGAGCTCGTCGCCGCGGGTCTCGGCGATCCGGTGCGTGAGGTCCCGGGTGGCCGCGATCTCCTCGGCGGCAGAGGTCAACCGTCGTACGGGCCGCAGCGCGGCGCCGGCCACGAACCACACGATCGCCGCGGCAAGCAGCAGGCCGACCAACCCGACCAGCAGGAACACCCGCCGAAGGTGGCCGACCTGGTGGTCGACCGAGGTCAGTGGCAGGGCGACCTGCAGGGCGATGTTGCTGCCGAGACCGACGGTCAGCATCCGCAGATGCGTGCCGGAGGCCGTGACATCCTCCACGAGCTCGCCCCCGCTCGGTCCGGCGGCGACCCGCTTGTCGGCCGCACCGATCGGGAGCGCGGGCGAGTTGTCGGCGGTGGACTTGTCCCCAGTGCTGTTGATCAGCTGAACGTAGGCGGCGATCTGCCCGGCCTCCGGCGCCCTCGGTTGCAGGGTGGTGCCGTTGAGCGAGGGCAACGCGACAATGCCTCGGTCAGCGGCCGTCGCCGCCGTCCTCAGCTGGCTGTCGACACTCGACCGGAGCTCTCGCCGGACCTCGTACAGGCCGACCGACAGGACACCGGCGAGGGCCAGCAGGACCGCGAGCGCTGCCGCAATCACCAGCCGCAGGCGCAGCGGGGTGTCACGCAGCCGGTGCCGCAACCCCCGCTTGGGAGGCGCAGGCTCCGGTCCGGGGGAGACGTCGGTGACCGCTGTCATCGCTCGGCCCGCAGC
This sequence comes from Frankiales bacterium, assembly GCA_033851545.1. Lineage (GTDB taxonomy): Bacteria > Actinomycetota > Actinomycetes > JAWWOL01 > JAWWOL01 > JAWWOL01. Next base: position 60,945 of record JAWWOO010000072.1, read on the forward strand.
TGGTAGCCGACGCCGCGCGCGGTGTGGATCAGCCGTGGCTCGCCCTCGGCCTCGGTCTTGCGCCGCAGGTAGCCGATGAAGACCTCGAGGGAGTTCGACGCCGGCTCGAGCTCGTAGCCCCAGACCCGGTCCATGATCGTCTCGCGCGGCAGCACCTTGCCGGCGTTCAGCAGGAACAGCTCGAGCAGGGCGAACTCGGTACGGGTGAGCTCGATGGCCCGCGAGCCGCGGAACGCCTGGCGGGACTCCAGGTCCAGTGTCAGGTCCTCGTAGGTCAGCCGGGTCGCGTCCTTCTCCACCGGCGCCGCTCGACGCAGCAGCGCCCGCAGCCGGGCCCGGAGCTCCTCGAGGGCGAAGGGCTTCGCGAGATAGTCGTCGGCTCCCGCGTCGAGCCCGGCCACCCGGTCCCCGACCTGGTCCCGGGCGGTCAGCACCAGGATCGGGGTGCGGTTGCCACTGGCCCGCAGCCGGCGGCAGACCTCGAGCCCGCCCAGCACCGGCATCATCATGTCGAGCACCAGCACGTCGGGCTCGAGCTCGGGCACCACCTCGAGCGCCTTGGCGCCGTTGCTGACCGCCGAGACCGCGTAGCCGTCGATCGTCAGCGCCCGGGTGAGGGCGGCGCGCAGCTCGGGGTCGTCGTCGACGACGAGGACGCGGGTGCCTGCATTCACGCTGCGTTCACTCTCGGTGGTCTCGGCCCGGTCGAGAGACAGCAGACCGGTGCGGCTCGCTGTGTGCACGTTATCTCCTGGGCCGGTACGAATCTGTGCCCCCGCTGTGGCGTGCACCGAGTCTGATCACCGTGGCTGAAGGAGACCTGAACGTGGCCGCCTGGGTCCGGCGGGACTCAGCGACGCGGCTGGGGCATGTTTGTCGTCACGTCGGAAATGTCTGGTTCGCCCGCCCGAGAGGGCTTGTGCAGATAAATGCAGCCTATCGCCCGTAACTCCAGCAATTGTCGGTCGTTAAGCGACCGGACATGGCCGTGCCGTCCGCGCTCGCGATCACGCTGGGTAGTCGAATGGCCTGGTTTCGTACGCCCGAAAGGGTGGCTCACGCGTGATTGTCGGTCCCGACGTTGCGCTGCGTGGCCGCGGCCCGTAGTCTGAACCCAGCCAGGGGGTGGCTAGGGGCGGCGGCTTCGGGTTATCTCTCGGCACTTACTGAACCTGACTTGAGCCATTTCCGTATCAGGTTTTTGATCTTCCGACTCCGTCGTCGGTGGAGATTGCCGTCACAAGCCGACTGACCCTGCGAGCCCCGGAGCATCATGTCCCCGCTCACCCGTACGACCTCGAAGGCTGCCGGGCTCGTCCTGGCGGCTCTGACGCTGGTCGTCTCGCTGCTCCCGGCGCTGCCTGCGCAGGCGGCGACCACCCTGGCCCAGATCAGCTTCGGCAAGGCCGACATCACGCCACCGGCCGGCTACACAGTCGACAGCGGCCAGGCCTATACGGCGGCCCGGGGCTACGGCTGGGTCAACCTCGCGGACGGCAATCCTCAGGACCTCACCGCGAACACCCGCTACAGCTGGAACAAGACGCAGGGCTACAACACCCTCATCTACATGCAGACCGGCGGGAGCGCCGCGGGCGGGCGATGGGAGTACGCGGTCCCCAACGGCACCTACGACGTCACCGTCACCGCAGGCGACGCGCGCAGCAACGACGGCGTCAACTACTGCTGCCTCGACGCCACCAACCGGATCACCGTCGAGGGCGTCCTCGCGGTCAACGACTACAAGGCCACCGCTGCGCAGCCGTTGATCACCCAGACCGTCACGGTCGCCGTCACCGACGGCAAGATCACTCTCGATCCGATCGGTGGCATCAACACCAAGTTCGACCGCGTCGTCATCGCCACCTCCACCGGCACTCCGCAGCCGGTCACGCCCGTCATCACCTCGGTGACGCCGGCCCAGGCGGCAACTCAGGTGGCTCTCAACGCAGCGGTCAGCCTCGGGGTCTCCCAGCCGGTCGACCTGACCACGGTCAACGCCGCCAACTTCACCCTCACCGGGCCGGGCGGTGTGGTCGCGGGCAACTACAACGCCGACGCCGCCGGCGGCACCGCTGCGTTCACGCCGAACGCCAACCTCGCCGTCAACACCGTCTACACGGTCAACGTCACCAGTGGGCTCAAAGCCGCCAACGGCCAGCCCTTCGCACCGTTCACCAGCCAGTTCACCACCGGCACCGCACCGCCGCCGCTGGCCTCGACGGCCTTCACCAAGCGCGCCTCCGTGCCCGTGCCCAAGCCCAACGTCCTGACCATCGGACCCGACAACAAGGTGTACGTCGGCACAGCGAGCGGCAAGCTCTTCCGCTTCGACCGCGCGGCCAACGGGACGCTGAGCAACGGCGAGAACATCACGCCGTTCGGCTCGCGAGTGATCACCGGCCTGGCCTTCGACCCGCTCGACCCGACCAAGCTGTGGGTCACCCACAACTACTCCGGCTACACCAACGCGCCGCGGATGTCCGGCCACGTCTCGACCTTGACCATCCAGGCCGGGCAGCCGCTGAGCGCAGACGTGGCCAGCGCCGCCGACGTCATCGTGGGGCTGCCCCGCTCGGTGCATGACCACATGACCAACGGCATCGCGTTCGGGCCGGACAACAAGCTCTACATCGCCCAGGGCGCCAACACCGCCTACGGTGCGCCCGACGCCTACTGGGGTCCCCGCGGCGAGGCTCCGCTCACCGCGTCGATCCTGGTCGCCGACGTTCACAGCTCCGCGGCGTTCCCCGCCGCGTCGACCCTCGACGTCAACACCGACGTCGTCGGCACGGTCGAGGACACCGGTTCGGACCCGGCGGCCGGCTACCAGCCGGTGGCCGGTGCGCCGCTGACGGTCTACGCCTCCGGCATCCGCAACCCGTTCACCCTGCTCTGGGGGCCGAACGGCTCGCTGTACGCGCCGGTCAACGAGTCGGCGTCCGGTGGCAACACCCCGTCGCCCGCGAGCAACAACCCGCCGCCGGCGACCAACGTCCAGGCCTACACGGACTACTTCACCAGGATCGCGCCCGGCAAGTACTACGGCCACCCCAACCCGGCACAGGGCTACTACACGCTCAACGGCGGCAACCCGACAGCCCAGGGCGACCCGTACGAGGTCACCGAATACCCCGTCGGCGTCCAGCCCGACCCCAACTGGGCCGCACCCGACTTCGCGATGGGCGTGCACCGCTCACCCGATGGCGCGGCCGTCTACACCAGCACCTCAGCCTTCTCCGGTGCCCTCAAGGGCAAGATCCTGGTCAGCGAATACTCCAACGGCGACGACCTGGTCGCCGTCAACCTCGACGGCACCGGCAAGCCGGTCAGCGAGGCCGTGCTCCCGGACGCGACCAACCCCGGCCAGGCGCTGATCTTCAACAACCCGCTCGGCCTGGCCACCGACGCGAACGGCCTCGTCTACGTCGCGGAGGCACAGTCCGAGACCGACCCGAGCGCCGGCCTGATCACCCTGCTGGCGCCCGGCGTCGACGCCGTCGTCAACAACGGTGTCCACGTCAACTTCCAGCCCGCCAGCGTCACCGCCCCGAACGGCTACTCGGCCGACACCGGCGCCGCTTTCAACGGCACCAGCGGCTGGCAGGACCTCAACGGCGCGCCGCTCGACCTCACGGCCAACACCCGGGTCCGGCACAGCGCCACCTCCCCCGACGTCCGCTACGACACCCAGCTGATCATGCAGGCCTTCTCGGGCAGCGGTAACACGACGCCCGGCCAGTGGGTGACCACCCTGCCCAACGGCCAGTACGACGTGACCGTCACCGTCGGTGACCCGACCGCCACCAACTCGGTGGACGAGATCGTCGCGCAGCCCGGCACCGCCGACGCGACGACGATCATCGACCACTTCGCCCCGACCACCGGCAACTACTGGTCGACCCAGACCAAGCGGGTCAAGGTCGCCAACGGCGTGCTCGTGCTGTCGCCGGCGGGTGGCACGCAGACGAAGATCGACTTCGTCGATGCCGTCCCGGCGGCCGCTGACACACTCGCGCCCAGCGTCAGCCTCAGCCTGGCCGGCCCGCAGTCCGGCGGCAGCGGCAGTCCGTACGTGGGTCCGGTCACCGTGACGGCCACCGCGACCGACAACGTCGGCGTGACCAGCACGACCTATGTCCTGGACGGAGCGGCGGCCACGGCCTACACCGGGCCGGTCACCGTCTCGGCGGTCGGTTCGCACACGATCACCGTCACGGCCAAGGACGCGGCCGGCAACCCGGGCACCGCGACGGCGACGTTCAGCATCACCAGCAGCGCCCCGACCAGTCTGCACGTCAACTTCGGCACCCAGACCAGCGCTGCGCCTAGCGGCTACGTCAACGACTACGGGCAGGCGTTCTCCGCCGCGACCGGCTCCGGCTGGGAGAACGCAGCGGACGGCACGCCGGCCTCGCTGGTCGGCAACGGCCGCGAGCGCAACTCGACCCTGTCTCCCGACAAGCGCTACGACACCTTGGTTCAGCTGCAGCAGACTGCCGCCTCCTCGAGCGGCACGCTGACGCCCGGGCAGTGGGAGTACACGCTGGCCAACGGTGACTACAACGTGACCGTCGCCGTAGGGGACGCGACCGCGACCAACTCCGTCGACCGGATCACCGCGGAGCCGGGCACGGCCAACGCCGTGGTCGTCATCAACAACTTCCAGGCAGTGGCCGGGACGCTGTTCCAGACGGTCACCAAGCGGGTCACCGTCTCGGACGGCCGGCTCACGCTGAGCCCGACCGGCGGCAGCAACACCAAGATCGATTTCGTCGACGTCGTCCAGGCGCCGCCGCTGGTCGACAGCACTGCGCCGACCGCGTCGATCGCCCTGGCCGGGACACTGGTCAGCGGCTCCACCTACTCCGGCACGGTCACCGCGACGGTCACCGCAGCTGATGAGGCGCAAGGCACCGGCCTGAAGTCGGTCACCTACTCCCTCGACAGTGGCGCCGACACCCCGTACACCTCACCGGTGGCGGTCTCCGGCGTCGGCTCGCACACGCTCACCGTGACGGCGACCGACAACTCCAACAACGTCGGCACCGCCACCAAGACGTGGACGATCAACGCTCCCCCGCCGCCGGACACCACCGCGCCGACCGCCTCGGTGGCCCTCGCGGGCAACCTGGCCGGTGGCGTCTACACCGGTGACGTGACGGCGACCGTGACGTCGGCCGACGAGGCAGGCGGGTCCGGGGTCAAGACGGTGACCTACACGCTCGACGGTGGTGCGGTCACGCCGTACACCGCGCCGGTCGTCGTGCACTCCGCCGGCAGCCACACCCTCAACGTGACGGTGACCGACAACGCCAACAACGTCGGCACGGCCAGCGCCACCTGGACCTCGCAGCTCGCCGACACCACGGCACCGACCGCGACGGTCAGCCTGGCAGGGACGGTCTACAGCCCGGGCGTCTACACCGGCAACGTCACGGCCACGATCACGGCCGCTGACGACGCGGGCGGCTCCGGGGTGGCATCGGTCAGCTACGTGCTCGACGGTGGTCCCTCGACCGCGTACACCGCACCGGTCGTGGTCAGCACGGTCGGCCCGCACACGCTGCAGGTCACCGTGACCGACAACCAGAACAACACGGGCACCGCCTCCAAGTCCTGGACCCAGCAGGCACCGGACACGACTGCGCCCACTGCCTCGATCGCGCTGTCCGGCTCGGCGGACGTCAACGGGCTCTACACCGGCGACGTCACCGCCACCGTGACCTCGGCGGACGAGGCCGGCGGGTCCGGGGTCAAGACGGTCACCTACAGCCTCGACGGGGCGGCTGCCAAGTCTTACACCGGCCCCATCACGGTGACCGCCAGCGGTAGTCACAGCATCACCGTGACGGTGACCGACAACGCGTCCAACGCGGGGACGGCCAGCACCGCCTGGAACCAGCAGGCCGCCGGCACCCCGCACCTCACGGTGACCTCGCCGGACAACGCGCTGCTCGGGCTCACTGCGCCACGCCTGGTGTTCTCGGCCGTACGCGGCTCCGCGGCACCGCCGGCCCGGTCGTTCACGTTCACCAACGACGGGACGTCGGCGCTCAACGTGAGCAGCCTCGCCATCGGCGGCACCAACGCCAACAACTGGAAGCTCGCGGTCGGGCAGGCCACCTCGGTGACCATCCCCGCCGGGGGCTCGGTGCAGGTCAGCATCCAGTTCTCGCCGACCGACCCCACCGGCTGCGCCGACAGCGCAAACCCTTACGCCATAGGCGATGCACTCCGCAACGCGACGCTGACGTTCAGCACCAACGACCCAGCCCAGGCGACCGGTTCCTCACTGCTGTCCGGCGTCAACTCCTGCTACGCCGGGGGCAACAGCGAGCCGGTGCTTGATCAGCTGCTGTCGGCGCTGGGCTACACCGACGTGGTCGACACGCAGTACATCGACCGTCGCTACATCGGCCCCAACCGCTGGCAGGCCAACACCGACGAGATCCAGTCGCCGTACTTCAAGGTGGCCGACTCGACGGCGCCGGTGAGCATCGTGCCCATCGACCACTACGGCAGCGCCAACACCTCGGCCTACCAGAGCACCGGCTACTACGCGGCGGGCTCGGTGATGGCGTCCAACTCGACATGCAGCAACGCCTGCAAGTCGCTGTGGAAGTTCCCCGCCGACACCGTCTCGGCCGGCGTCACGACCTACAACCAGAACCAGAAGCTGCTGCCGGGTGTCACCGGCGTGACCACGTTCCAGCCGGCCGCGTCGGCAGTGTTCGGCATCTTCAGCGGCGACTTCAGTGACGTCAACTTCACGGACGACTCGTACAACACCGGCCACAGCACCAGCAACGTCAACCTGCCGGTGCCGCACTACCTGCACGACATCCGGGTCTATCCGGCCTACGGGCCCGGCCACGTGGCGATTCCGAACGCCTACATCCTCGCCGTCGACCTGAGCCGGGTGCCCGCGTACAAGAACAACGACTTCCAGGACGTCGTCCTGCTGGTGCGCAACGTCCAGCCCGCGCTCGCCCAGGGCCCGGTGATCGGGGCAGCCACGTCCACCGACCTGACCACCGGCGGTACGGTCACCGCCAGCTGCGCGGTCACCGGCTTCGACGGCGTGCTGCCGAATACCGGTGGTACGCAGTGCAACGCGGGCAACATCGCGTTCGGCGCCAACGGGCTGACGCTGACCAGTACGGCAGGCCAGCTGGCCAACAGCAACCAGCAGAACGCGCTGTACAAGACCTTCGACGCCACCCGCAACGGCTTCACGATCACCGCGCGGGTGCTCGGCCCGGTCACCCAGCTGACCAACGACTACCAGCAGATCGGGGCCTGGTTCGGGCCTGACCAGGCCAACTTCATCAAGGTCGAGGCCGAGCACAACGGCGCCGGGGATCCCAAGCTGACGATGTTCTACAGCGAGAAGGGTGTCTCCGGCACGGTTGCCTCGGTGTCGCTCCCGGCGATGACGACGGCCAGCACGCTGGACCTGATCATCAAGGGCAACGGCGATGTGCCTGACCCGCTGCCCTACGGCGACCCGTACGGCGTGCACGGGTTCCCGCTCGACGAGCTGACGGTCTACTACAGCCTCGACGGCGCGGCACCGGTCCAGGTGGGGACGACCTACAAGTCCCCGGCCGACGTCACCGGCTGGTTCTCGCGGCAGGCCAAGGCGGGCATCCTGGTGTCCAACTCGGGCTCCACGACGCCGATCTCGGCCACGTTCACCAAGTTCGCGATCACCGCACCCTAGTCATCACGTGAACGGCCGGCGGCTATCAGGCTGCCGGCCGTTTTCCGTCTCGCAACGCTCTGTAGGCCCCGTACCTCCGCTTCCTGCGGGGACGCCCGGAATCGTATGTACGGAGCGTTAAATCTCGCCCCGGACCTTGTCCGAATCTGTCGGTTGAGACCCGAATGGGCTAGTCTGGCGCCGTCCCCGCCATTGGGAGGGGACGTCCTCGCGTGCAACGCCGAGTCCTGCCCGGCGCGAGGGCACCTGCGGCTGTACAAGGGCAGGAGCGGGGGACCCAGGTTCCTCGGTGGTACGTGATCTTGGCGTTCCCACCTCGGGGTGAAGCCACTTTTCTTGCGGTGGCGGGGCGAGCCTCTTAGCCCTAACCCGACAGCTGACCTCGCAGGCGTGTGTGAGAGGACAACCATGAATAGCACCATGCCTGGTGCCGGCCGTCCCGGTCGCCACCAACCCTCAGCTGTGCTCTTGGCTGCGGATGCGCCAGCGCCGGTCTCAGCGCGCCGTCCCCGGCATCGCTTCCGCAGCCTCGCAGGCGTTTTCTCCGCGGTCCTCGCCTTCGGCGTCGCGGCCCAGCTGCACGTCTTCGGCACCGCGGGCGAGGGAAGGGCCTCTGCCGCGGTGGCCATCCAGCCGCTCGTCGCAGGCAAGACGTTGTCCGGTGTCGTCGGCAAGGGCGGCCAGAGTGCCGTCTCGTCCTTCGGCAACTGGCGTGGCCGCTCGGTCGACGTCGTGACCAACTACCTGGGTACGAGCACCTGGAACGGCATCACCAACGTCGCGGGTGAGGGCCTGACCAACTACTGGGCCGGCTCCTCGGCCCACCGCGTGTGGTCGGTGCCGATGCTGCCGCTCAGCGAGTCGGCGTCGCTGACGACCGAGGCCAGTGGTGGCTACAACAGCAAGTTCGCGACCGTGGCCAAGGCGCTGATCGCCGGCGGCGACGGCTCGTCCACCATCCGGCTCGGCTGGGAGATGACCGGCGACTGGTACCCATGGGCCGGTGCCAAGAACCCCTCGGCCTTCATCGGCGCGTGGCGCCAGATCGTCACCACGATGCGCGCCCAGGCCGGCGCCCACTTCACGTTCGACTTCAACATCGCGATGTTCAACTCCGACCCGTCCAAGCTCTGGCCGGGCGACAACTACGTCGACCTGGTCGGTGCGGACAACTACGACGACTCGTGGGCCTGGTCCTACGCCCCGACCGACCACGCGAAGGTGTGGAACTACATCCGGACCGGACCGTACGGGCTGGACTGGCTGGGCAACTTCGCCAAGTCCCATGGCAAGCGGCTGAGCTTCCCGGAGTGGGGTGTCTCCAAGCGCTGTGACGGCCACGGCGGCGGCGACGACCCGTACTTCATGCAGCAGTTCCACAACTGGATGGCCTCGCACGACGTCGCGTACGAGACCTACAGCGAGTTCGCGGAGAGCTCCTGCCGCAACTTCGTGCTGACCAGCGGCGCCTTCCCGAACGCGGCCTACCTCTACCAGCAGCTCTCGAAGGCCGGCCCGATCTACTACGGCGGTGGCAGCACGACCCCGCCGCCCACGACACCGCCCACCACGGCGCCGGCCCCCACCGGTTCCCTGGCCGTCGCCTCCGTCCGGGCCAGCGCCCTCGCTAACCGCTCGGGCAGCTGGGCGCTCCAGGGCTCCTCGCTGAGCAGCAACCGCTACATCTACGTCAATGCGCCCAGCGGCACCACCAAGGTGCAGTTCTGGCTCGACAAGGCGACCAGCAACACGCCGACCAGGACCGAGACCTGGGCTCCGTGGGACTTCTCCGGCACCAGCGGGTCGGTCGAGCTGCCGTGGAACGCCAGCGGCACCTGGGCCGGCACGCACACGCTGATCGTGCATGCCACGTTGTCCAGTGGTGCCGTGCAGTCGGTCACGGTGACCTTCGGCACCAAGTAACCCTCGCGCCACCTGCCGGGCCGGTCTCCCTCACGGGAGGCCGGCCCGTCGGCGTCTGCGGCGTCTGTCCGCTTTGTCTGCGGCGCAGGTGCACGCCCGATGAACGCTGGCCGCACATCCGTCTGTGCGCGCGGGCGCGTCACCCGGTCGGCCTAGTGTCGGGAGCATAGAAGTCTCGTCCCCGCCCCCGTGGCGGGGACTTCTTGGTGTGAGGGGTAGTCATGGCCGGCACTTCCCGGTGGCAGGCGGTCGTCCTGAGCGCTTTCCTTGGCCTGACAGCGGTTTGCGTCGCCGCTGCGGTCCCGGCCACAGCCGGCGTGGCACCCCTTGCCCTCACCACGGGCCGGACTCTCTCCGGTGTTGTCGGCAGTGGTGGCCAGCCGGCCATCGATGCCTTCTCCGCCTGGCGCGGGCATCCGGTAGAGGTCGTGACGGCCTACACCGGCACCTCGACGTGGGACTCGATCACCGGTATCACCAAGCAGGGCCTGACGAAGTACTGGGACAACTCCAACGCGCACATGGTCTGGTCGGTGCCGCTGCTGCCGCTCCACGAGAGCGCCTCCCTGCAGATCGCGGCCACCGGCGCGTACAACAGCAAGTACGCCTCTGTCGCCCAGCAGCTGGTTGCCGGTGGTGACGGCGCGGCGACGATCCGGCTGGCGTGGGAGATGACGGGTGACTGGTACACCTGGTCGGGGGTCAAGGATCCGGTCGCCTTCGCCGGCGCCTGGCGGCAGGCCGTCACCGCCATGCGGTCGGTCTCCGGCGCGCATTTCACCTTCGACTTCAACATCGCGATGGGGTCGGCCAACCCGGTGCCGATGTATCCCGGCGATGCCTACGTCGACCTGATCGGCGCGGACCACTACGACAACTCGTGGTCCTGGAGCTATCCCTCGAGCGACCATGTCCGGGCCTGGAACGGCTTCCTCACCGAGAGCTATGGGCTCAACTGGTTGGCTGGTTTTGCTGCCCAGCACGGAAAGCGGCTCAGCTTCCCCGAGTGGGGTGTGCAGTGGACCTGTGATGGTCACGGCGGAGGTGACGACCCGTACTTCATCCAGCAGTTCCACAACTGGATCGCGTCGCATGATGTCGCGTACGAGTCCTACTTCAACACCGACTACGACGCGTGCACGAAGTCCGCGCTGCTGGACGGGCATTTCCCACAGGCCGCGGCGCTGTACCAGAGGTTGTCGGCGGCGCCGGTCGTGGCGACCCCGCCGCCCACGACGCCGCCGCCGGCACCGGCAGGCGCCCTCGACCTGACCCGGATCCGGCTGAGCACGTCTGCCACCAGGTCCGGCAGCGTGATGCTGTTCGGGGCCACCGTGACGGGGGCCGCCTACATCTGGCTGGTCGATGCCGCTGGGACAACGCAGGTCCGCTTCTACCTCGACCGGGCGACGACGTCTACGCCGACGCAGACCGACAGGACGTTGCCTTGGGACCTCAAGGGTGGCACCACCGACGCCGCAAATCCCCTGCCAGCAGGCACTCTCAGCGTCGGCAGCCATCAGCTGACCGTGCTGGCGACGACGTCGAGTGGTGTCGTGCAGTCGGCCACCGTCTCGTTCACGGTCAAGTAGCCGTACGGGTCATCCGTACGTGGGCAACCCGGGCCGAGCTCACCAGCTCGACGGCCTCGTAGCCGGGGAGCGGTTCGACGAAGAGCCGTTCGCCGCTGCCGAGGAGCACCGGCACGATGGCGAGGTGCAGCTCGTCCACCAGACCCTCCCGGAGATAGTCCCGTACGGTCGCGGCACCGCCGCCGAGCCGTACGTCCTGCCCGTCGGCGGCTTGGAATGCCTGCTGCAGAGCCGATCTGATCCCGTCGGTCACGAAGTGGAAGGTGGTCCCGCCCTCCATCGCAAAGCTGTCGCGGGCGAAGTGGCTGAGCACGAAGACGTCGTGGTGGAAGGGTGGGTTGTCGCCCCACCAGCCCTGCCACCGCTCATCCGGCCACGGGCCGCGGATGGGCCCGAACATGTTGCGACCCATGATGGTCGCGCCGATGCCCTCGGCGCCGCGGGCGATGAACTCGTCGTCGATGCCGGTCTCACCACCGTCGCTGCCGAGCATCCGGTGCCCGGACGGGGTCTTGAACACCCACTCGTGCAGCTCGGTCCCCCGTACCCCGAGCGGGTCGTCCAGGCTCTGCTCGGGGCCGGCGACAAAGCCGTCCAGTGACATGGAGAGGTTGTGGACGCGCAGCTTGGCCATGGCGCTACTCCTGGACTCGGGCGGGTGTCGAGCGTAGGACCGTCCGCGGCGGCGGAACTCATCGGCCGCCGTGGCCCCGTGCTGAGTGCCCCGCTCGCTCGTGGGCAGGACCCCTGTCATGACGGAGGAACGGAGGGTCGGCTCATGCAGAGCTGGATCGTGAGCCACACCGCGCCGATCGACGAGCACCCGCTCTCCCGCGTGGAGCGCGACGAGCCGGATCCGGGGCCGGGCCAGCTGCGGGTGCGGGTCAGCTGCTGTGGCGTGTGTCGTACGGACCTGCACCTGGCTGAGGGTGACCTGCGGCCGAAGCATCCCGGCGTCACCCCTGGGCACGAAGTCGTCGGCACGGTCGACGCGCTGGGGCCGGGCACGCACCGCTTCGCCATCGGGGACCGGGTGGGGGTGCCGTGGCTGGCCGGCACCGACCAGTCGTGCCGGTTCTGCCGGCGCGGCGCCGAGAATCTCTGCCTCGCCCCGACGTTCACCGGCTGGGATGTCGACGGGGGTTACGCCGACGCCTGCCTCGTCGATGAGGCCTACGCGTACACGCTGCCGGCCGGGCTCGACGACGAGCACGCCGCGCCGCTGCTGTGCGCGGGGATCATCGGCTACCGGGCGCTGGTCTGCGCCGGCGTGCCCCCCGGCGGGCGGCTCGGCATCTACGGCTTCGGCGGCAGTGCCCACCTGACCGCGCAGGTCGCGCTGCACCTGGGCCTGCGGGTCCACGTGTTGACCCGTGGTGAGCACAACCAGCAGCTGGCCCGCGACCTCGGCGCCGACTCGGTCGGCGGCGCCACAGATGCGGCACCCGAACCGCTCGACGGCGCGATCCTCTTCGCGCCGGCCGGCGAGCTGGTGCCCGTAGCGCTGCGCGCCCTCGACCGGGGCGGCACGTTGGCCGTCGCCGGCATCTGGCTCTCGGACATCCCGTCGCTGAACTACGCCGACGACCTGTTCGAGGAGCGGCGGCTGCGCAGCGTCACGGCCAACACCCGCAGCGACGGGGAGGAGTTCCTCGGCCTCGCCGAGCGGTTCGCCATCCGGCCCACCACCGTCGGCTATCCCATGGCCAGTGCGCCGGAGGCCCTTGCCGACCTCGCGCACGGGCGCTTCAGCGGCGCCGCCGTCCTGCACAACTGACGCTTGGATCCGGTGGTGCCGGCTGCGCCCGTGATCACCCGTACGACAGAATGAGCCGATGAAGGTTCTGCACGTCAGCCAGCCGGTGACCGAGGGCGTCGCCAACTGGGTGGTCGACCTGGTCGGTGACCAGCTCGGCCGCGGCTACCAGACCGTCGTGGCCTGCCCCGGTGCCTCGCCGCTCTCCGAGCGGGTACGGGAGCTCGGGTCGGAGCAGCGCGACTGGAACGCCAGCCGGTCGCCGGGACCGAGCGTTCCGAGCGAGGTGCTGTCGCTGCGCAAGATCGTGGCCGAGGTGCGGCCCGACCTGGTCCACCTGCACAGCAGCAAGGCCGGTCTGGCCGGTCGGCTGGCGATCCGCGGCTCGACGCCGACGGTCTTCCAGCCGCACGGCTGGTCGTTCCAGGCAACCAGCGGGGTGCTGCGTGCGACCACGGTGCGCTGGGAGTCGTTCGGCTCGCGCTGGGCCGACCGGATCCTCTGTGTCAGTGAGGGCGAGGCCGAGGACGCCGCCGGCATCGGCATACGGCGCGACCGGCTCGCCGTCGTCAGCAACGGGGTCGACCTCGAGCGCTGGCCGGCCGCCGGTGCCGGTGCCCGCGAGGCCGCCCGCGAGCGGCTGGGGCTGGATCCCGTCGTCCCCCTGGTCGTCAACGTCGGCCGGCTGAGCCGCCAGAAGGGCCAGGACCTGCTGCTGTCCGCCTGGCCGGCCGTACGGTCGGCCGTCCCCGGCGCCCGGCTCTACCTGATCGGCGACGGCCCCGACCGCGAGGCACTGGCCACCGCGATCGGCGGCGACTCCGACGTCGTCCTGCACGGCGCGAGCCGCGACGTGCCGGCCTGGCTGGCGGCTGCGGACGTCGTGGTCATGGGATCCCGCTGGGAAGGCATGTCACTCTTCGTCCTCGAGGCCGCAGCTGCCGGCAGGTCGCTGGTGGTGACCGATGTCGCTGGCATGCGTGACGTCGTCGGCGAGGGGCCCGATGCGGCCGGAGCGGTCGTGGCCCTCGAGCCGGCCGGCACGTTCGCCTCCCGCTTCGGTGCGGCCGTCGCCGCCCGGCTGACCGACGCGGAGCTGCGCGATCGCGAAGCCGCTGCCGCGCGCACCCGGGTCGAGGAGCGCTTCTCGATCAGCCGGGCGTTCGACGCGACAATCAGTCTTTACGGCCTCTGCCTCTCCGCCCGCTGACCGCCACTGGCGAGAGCATTGGCGTGTCGGGCGGCGAGTCGCGCAATCTGCCGAGCGCCGCGGGGGGCGGGAGGTTCAGCGGAGGGCGTGCCCGGCCAGGTCGGCCCAGCGGGGGTCGCTCTCCATGCCGACCTGGGCTGATCCCACCCGGGAAGGTGCTGCGGACATCAGTGCGGCAAGAGCGGCTGCGTCGCCGGCGGGATAGAACGTCACCTCGGGCCGGCCCGCCGCCTGCTCGACCAGCGCGGGGAGGTCGGCGGAGATGACCGGGCAGCTGGCGGCGACCGCCCGCTCGAGAACGCCTGACTGGGCGGCAAAGAAGCGGTAGGGGACCACGGAGGCGCGGCAAGTCGCGAGGATCCCGGCAAACCCACCCGCGTCGACGAACTCCGACCAGAAGGTCACCGGAGCATCGAGCTCGGCGACCAGCGTCTGCAGCAGCGCGAAGTAGTCCGGCTCCACCGCAGCACCCGCGATCACCAGCTGCTGGCCCGACGCCTTGGCCGCCCGGATCGCTTCCTCGTAGTTCTTGCTGGGCCGCATCTCGCCGAGGCAGACGAAGACGTCCTCGGGCAACGGGGAGGCACCGATCGCGTCGGCGTGTCCCTCCTCGAACGCCCCAATCCCGGGCAGCTCGACCACGCGGACCTTGCGGGCGAACACCTTGGGTACGGCGGCGCCCTGCTCCTTGCCGTGCACGAGGACCCGGCGCGAGCGGAACAGCACCATAGCCTTGGCACCGGCCCGCAGTCTCGTTGCCACGCCGGCATTCTCGGTGTCGTGGTCCTTGACGTTGTGCACGACGGACACCGTCTGGATCCGAGGCGACGGGGGCACCGCCAGCGCCATGATCGGCTCCTCGAGCACTACCAGCCGCAGCCCGGACAGGGCCGACAGCTCCCGGCGCACGTCGCGGCTCTCGCGCAGCGTACGGGCGATCTTGTCCTTGATGGATGGAGCCGTCACGAACTCCGCGATCTCGACCACGCGCACACCGTCGCGCTTGGCCGGCAAATAGTCAGACGCACCCTTGCGGCTGATCAGCGCCGTGGGCGCGCCATTCGCGACGGCGATCGCGCTGGCCAGGTTGAACGCGTGCTCGATGTGACCGCCGCGCGGGGTCAGGCAGACCACCGCGGCACGGGTCTCCTCAGGGCCGACTGGCGCAGAACCCTTGGCAGGACGGGAGAACAGCAGCCGCCGGCGCATTGCGGTCAGGTAGACCTTCTCGTACGCGGCCACGGTCTGCCGGATGTCGAACCGCGAGCGGGCGAGCTCGAGGGACTTGGTGCAGAGCAGGGACCAGTCCTCGGACGAGCGGGAAAGCAGGTCCTGCAAGGCATCCGCGAGCCGTGCAGGGTCCTCCGGGGGTACGACGAGAACCGGGTCGACGACGAGCGACGGGCAGCCGCCGACGTCCGTGGTCACCACCGGACGACCGGCGGCGATCGTCTCGAGGCCGGCCATCGGCATCGCCTCGCCGTAAGCGCTCGACAGCACCAGCGCGCGGGAGTCCCGCAGCAGACCGGGGATGTCGTCGGAGGGCCCGAGGATCTCGACCAGGTCGGAAACCCCAGCAGCAGCAAGGGAGCTGACCAGCTCGGGGTTGTCCAGCGAGACCCCCGAGCCGGCGCAGACCAGCCGG
This sequence comes from Frankiales bacterium, assembly GCA_033851545.1. Lineage (GTDB taxonomy): Bacteria > Actinomycetota > Actinomycetes > JAWWOL01 > JAWWOL01 > JAWWOL01. The sequence continues at coordinate 76,797 of JAWWOO010000072.1, forward strand.
AACGGCACCCCCCGTGACCGCAAAAGAGCCGCAGCGCGGAACAGGTTGTGGTGGTCCTTCATCGGGTGCCAACGGGAAAGCGACAGCAGTACGGGACCCGGGTCGCCCGGCGCCGGGGCGTCTGCGATGTCAACGCCGTTGGGGATCGTGGTCACCTTGACCGACGGGTAGTGCATGCTCTGCGTCCAGTCGAGGCAGGTCTGGTCGCAGGCCACCACCGTGTCGAACCGGCGGGCCAGCGTGCCGACGACGTAGCCGAGGATGCGCGAGCGCAGCGGATCGTCGCGAGTCATGCCGGTCGTGTGCACGGTCGAGACCCGGACCCGGCGACCGCGCGGCAACAGGGCGCTGGTCAGGTCGGCGTGCAGCAGGTGCGAGTGAATGACGTCCGGCTGCACCCGGTCGACGACCCGCTTGAGATCACGGAGCAGAGCCGGCACGTTGTTGGACGACTTGTCGAACCCCAGGTAGTCGACGGAGTCGAAGACCTCCGCCAACCGCGAGCTGAGGTCGGACGGTCCGGCCAGCACCACGAGTCGTAACGTCTGCCCGGGTCGGCGGCGCGCGGCCATCGCCTCGATCAGCGTCTGCGCCCCGCCCGTGCTCACCGCATTGACCACGTGCAGGACGGTGTAGTCCGGCTGCTCGCCGGCCTCCACGTGTTCGGTGCGCGGTGCCGCGGCGACGGCCCGGCTGCGGGTCAGCGCATTCGCGTAGGCAACCGCGTAGGCCGTCGGGTCGTGCCGGCCGATGGCCATTTCCCTTGCCTGCAAGCCGATCCGGGCCCGCAGCTCGGCGTCACCGGCGAGCGTGCCGTAGGCAGCCCCGAGGCTCTCGGCGTTGCCGGCCTCGAAGCGCAGGCCGGTTACGCCGTCCTCGACCAGCTCGGCGGCACCGCCCTGATCGGGCACGATCGCCGGCAACCCGAGCAGCTGCGCCTCGACGACGGTCCGGCCCATCGGTTCCTCCGGGTTGGCGACCAGGACCGCGTCCAGGCCGAGCAGCGCGGCTTCGGGATCGACCCGCCCCTCGAGCAGAATCTCGTACGGGCACGACGCCGCGACCTGCGACAGCCGGGCGACGTAGTCGTCGTCGCCGAAGGCTGCCGCCCCGCGGATTACCAGGCGCACCTTGGCGTCGGTGAACGACAGGGCGTGGATGGCCAGCAGGTGCTGCTTGGCCGGGTCGAGGCGGCCGATGATGCCGACGGTCAGCGGCCCGTTCGCACCGGAGCCGGGTGCGATGGGGGATGGGGGCGCGGCCACCGGCCGGAGCAGCACGGTCGGCTTGGGGCTGCTGACCTGTCCGGCGGTGAACTCACTCACGGCGATGACCGCGTCAGCCGTACGGGACACGGTGCGCAGCAAGGCTTTGCCCTTGGCGCCGGCCAGGGTGTCGTGCAGGTCGAGGGCCATCACCGTGTGGCGGAAGCGGGGCGTGGCCCGCAGCACCGGCAGCACCGGCAGCAGCGCGATGCTGAACAGCACCATGGCGTCGGCGGGCGGGATCAGCCGCCGGCCGCGGATCAGGGCGCTGAGGTCGCTGCGCCGGTCGTGCTCCTCGGGTGCATCGAGCAGAACCACGTCGCCCAGGCCGCGAGCGGTCCACTCGTCGGCCAGCTCCTGCCCCCAGGCGACCAGGGTGCACGTGACGCCGAGCGGGCGCAGCTCGGCAGCCAGGGTGAACAGGCTCTGCTCGGCCCCCCACAGATGCCGTGCCAGGTCGAGGAAGACGATCCGCCGTGGTGCACCGGACGTCAGGGTCACACTGGGCTCCGCGTGGGCACGGGTCGCAGGTTGTAGTCCTTCTTCGGGCCGACGACCAGCCCGATGACCTCGGTGCCGAGCTTGGTGATCTGGTCGATCAGCCTGGCCAGCCGGTCCGCGTCCTTGCGGCGCAGCGTGCCGGAGGTGACGACGACCGCCGCGTCGACGGCCGAGAGCACCGCGTTGGCCTCGGCCGCACCGTCCGGCGACGGGCAGTCGACGATCAGGATCACGTTGGCGTTGCGAGCCTCGCCGACGATCGCGGCGATCGACCCGGCCACCAGTCGCACCGGGCCGGTGCCCTGCATGCCGAGGTGCTCGAGCACCTTGGGCAGCGCCATCCCGCGCAGCACCACGAGGTTGGGCACGCTGGTGGTCTCGGTCGGCAGCCAGGACATCCCGGTGAACGGGGCGGTCGGCGAGGCGTCGATCGAGGCCAGCGCCCCCTCGAGCCGCGGCGTGCGCAGGTCGGCGTCCACGAGGAGTACGCGGTGGCCGGCGATGGCCAGACCGCGCGCGAGCTGCGCGGCCACGACGCTGCGGGTGCTGCCGGTCTTGGGGGAGACCACGGCAAAGCTGGACGCGCGGCGGCTCAGCACGTCAGCGCGTACATCGGCTGCCAGCAGGATGAACTCGTCCTCGCGGCCGGCCCCGGGCTCACTCGCCTCGGGCAGGGTGATCAGCGTCTTGACGCCCTGGTTGCGCTCGAGCCGGCCGGTCAGGTCGCGGTACTGCCGCCAGCGGGCCAGGCCGAGCGCGAGGAAAATGCCCAGCGCCAGACCGCAGACGAGGCCCTCGGCCGCCGCGAGAACTGCCTTCTTGTTGGCCGAGTCCTGCACGGGAAGCACCGGCGGCTGGATCTCTGTGACGACGACCTGCAGGACGTCGTCGGTCACGTACTTCCGGATGTTCTTGTAGAGGCTGTCCAGCGCGGGGACCACCAGGTCAGGGTTGACCGCGGAGAGCGTGACGGCGAGGACACCGCCGTTCGGGTAGACCAGGTCGGCGGTCACGTTGAACGTGCCGCCGTAGGCCTTGGTGTCGGCCAGGATCGCGGTCTTCAGCGCCTGGGAGGTCAGCCGGCTCTGGATCGTCGGCACTGCCTGCGTCACGGCGCCGGTGTTGACCTGGCCGTTGGCCGTCGCCGGCGGAGGCTGCACGTTGAGCAGCACCGACGAGTGGTACGGGCGCTGGGCCTTGACCTGCAGGCCGACGAACCCGATGGCGCAGACGACGACGACGGCCAGGATGAGCGCCCATGACCGCCGGATGACGCTCCACAACTGCTCGGGAAGCACGGGACCAACTCCTAGGTGTTCTTCTGCGGGACGAGGCCCGAGTGGACGAGCGGACGGGACCCGGCGGCCTCGTCCTCGGGCAACCACTCAGGGGGGACAACGAGCGGGGCGCTCACAAGAGACGACGTCGGGGCCTTGGTGCGGGTTGACCGGCCGGCCGAGCAGGCGATGCCAACGGCGAGGCCGAGCAGCACCGCTAGCCGCTCCTTCTCGAAGATGCTCTCGACCGCGCCACGGGTCGCCATCTCGACCAGGATGGCGGTCGCCACCAGCCCGAGGGCGCCGATGCGCGGCGACACGTGCCGGTAAGCGGCCCGCAGTCCGGCCCAGCCGCTGGTCAACAGCGCGACGAGCAGGAAGAACAGCCCGACGATGCCTGAGCGCAGCAGGACGTCCAGAAAGATGTCGTGCGTCAGGTCGTTGTGGACGTAGAACAGCGGCTCGCCCTCGATCTGCTCGACGTGGAGGTACTGCTTGCCGAGGCCGTAGCCGACCCATGGCTTCTGGGCGATCAGTTCGCCGCTCACCTTCCACTGGTTGACGCGCGACTTGGCCGAGTCGGCCTTGCCGGCGGAGGTGAACGACGTCGCGACCTGGCTGCTCTTGAGGTTGTACCCGTGGCCGGTGGCCGCAGCAAGGGACAGTCCGCCGGCGACCGCGAGGACGGTGAGGCCGATCGCGACCTTTTCCTTGGGGAGCAGCCGCAACACGCGGTGCCTCCGGCTGAACACGGGCAAGACGGCGATCAACCCCAGCCCGGCGACCAGGCCCAGTAGCGAAGCGCGCTGGCCGGTGAAGACAGGCGCAATCAGCAGGACGCCTGCCGATATCAGGCCGCGCCGGTGGTGGTCGGGTGCGGCGAGGGCGACGGCTAGGCCCAGCATGCCGAGCGAGGCGAAGACCGAGGCTGCGTCCGCGCCCATCTGGCCGGTATTGACACCGTGGAAAAGCCCGAAACTGCTGTTGGACTTGACCCCCGCGAGCGAGGTGATCGTCACGATCGTGGCAATAGGGGCGGCCCAGCGGACCATCCGCGGGATGCCCTCGCGGCCGACCAGGTCACGCGCCTCTACGCCGGCCGCCAGCATCGCGGCTCCGCCGAGCATGACGATGACCTTGGCCTCCTGGACCGCAGCCGAGCCCGAGTTGCCGTGCCAGCGTCCGGCGAGGAACTCCACCAGCAGCCAGCAGAAGAACGCGAGCCAGCCGAGGCCGGCGGCAGTCCAGCGCAGCCGGGCCCGCCCGGACAGCCAACGCACCAGCAGCATGAAGGGCATGAGGAGGAACAGGACGCCCGTGGTCCGATTGTTGATCGGGAGCACGAAGACGCCGGTCGAGGTGCCGCCGGCCGGGAACAGCGCGCAGTCCAGAACCAGGATCAGGACGGCGAGGTGCAGGGCGGTGAGCCGTCGCCCGGTGGCCTCGCGGCGGAGGAAGACGGCAGCCAGCACTCCGAGGAGCAGCAGTCCTGCTGCCGCCTCCGTCAGGAGAGCAAGCCCCACGCGCTCCACCACTCTCGGCCGGCCCGGTCGGTCAGGCAGCAGACTCGGGACATCAAGGGTCAGGCTGCGAAGAGACGCCGCGACGGTGCTGCGCGCTCGGTAGTCGTTCTGGTCGTTCGTCGGTTGTTTCCGCCCGATTGTACGTGACTGGCTGTCACGGTCCCCACAAGCCTTTACCTCTTCTTCAACAAGCCGCGGCTCATTGCTACGTGCTTGCCGGCGAAGCCGGCCCCGGAGTAGTCGTCGGTGGCTACCCGGGTCCGCATGGCCGTAACCAGGCTGGTCGCCGCTTGGGGGTCCTCCAGCGTGCGCAGCGCCGCCAACCAGGTCTCGGGGGGGCAGCCGACCGGCACGTACGACACCTCGGCGGCGGTGAAGTAGGCGTTCAGACCGCCGGTGTCGGTGACGACGCACGGCTTGGACCAGGCCGCTCCCTCGAGCAGCACGGTGATCCCGGAGGCGTGCAGGTTGGCGTGCAGCGGCAGGCAGACCACGTCCGCCCAGGCGAAGTTTGCGGCGGTCTCGGTTACGGAGCGTGCTTGCGAGATCGTCATCGAGGGGATCCCGGCGGCGAACTCCGGGCCGAGCTGCCGGGTCAGCACCCGCACCTCGATGTCGCCGGCCCCGGCCTTGGCTACCGCGCGCAGGCTCTCCCAGTCGCGGTGCATGTCGTTGCCCAGGGCCAGCACCCGCAACGGCCCTTCCCCGCGGGGGACGTTCGGCAGCTCGACCCACGGCTCGGTCTTGACGCCGTACGGGATGAAGCGCACCTCTTTACCCAGTGTCCGCGACAGGATCGCGGCGTTGACCGGGCTGAGGGTCGTGACCAGCTCGGCATGGCGCATCGCCCAGCGGTAGACCGTCCGGCGGACCTTGTTCTGCCGGGGCCAGCGGTCGACCAGCCACACCGACTGGGCGATCACCGGCGGCAGCGGCAGCTGGAGGCCCTTGAGCAGGCCGAGCGCGAGGTGCTCGGTCTCCGTGTGGGTCCAGACCACGTCGGCTCTGCGTACGGCGCGGAGGTTGCGCAGCACATGGACCAGGTCGATGCCGGTGACCTTGAGGACGCCCTTGCGCAGGAAGCCGTACGCGCCGCCGTCTGGTCCGTCCTGGGAGAAGGACACGTGGACCTCGTCGGACTCGGCCGAGCCGTAGTCGTAAGGCGTCGGGTCGTAGACGGCGCCGGCTTCGTACCGCTTTGTCCATCTGGTGAGCCCGCGGCCGTGCTCGAGCAGCACCAGCACCTGCATCGACAGCTCGGTCATCCTGCTACCGCAGCCGCAGCGACCTCGAGAGAGGTCTTGGGGTCGCGTGACCCGCGGGACACGAGCCCGAGCAGGTCACGGGTCGACTGCGGCATCAGGATCCGGACGAGCGGGGCGGCGATGAGGGCGCTGAGGGCGCCACCCCCGAGCCCGACGACCAGCAGCGGGGTGCCGAGCGGCTCGAGCCCGAGCCGCACGGCGGCCCCGATCGCCAGCATGATCGCGCCGATGCCGAGACCGGGCGCGACTGCACGGACGAAGTCACCGAGGGAGAATCCGCCGAGGCGGCCGACCAACATGATCGGGAACGGCAGGGTGAGGACGTTGAGCACGAGGTAGCCGATGCAGACCGCGTTGAGGCCCCACGCGACCGTGCCGGCGAACATCGCCACGGTCAGGAGGGTGGAGATCAGCATCCACTTGAGCTGCCAGGCCGTACGGCCGAAGGCCACGATCGCCGGCGTGATCAGGCTGGTCTGGGCCTGGATGATCGCGACCATCGCCAGCACCTGCGTGGGCAGGATGGCGCCGTGGTACTGCGGCTTGAGCGCTCCCAGGATGAGCGGAGAGGCGAACACGACCAGCAGCGCCATCAGCGGGGTTGCGGTCAGCGACATCAGCTTGCACGAGCGCAGGAACGACCGGCGGAACCCGGCCAGGTCGTGCTGGAGCCGGGAGTAGGTCGGCAGCAGGACCCGGTTGGCGACCATGGTGAGGTTGGTGATGGGCAGCATCATCAGCCGGTAGGACAGGCTGTAGTTGCCGAGCGGGACCGGGCCGAGCACCCGGCCGATGAGGATGTTGTCGACGTTGCGGGACAGGAAGCCGAGCCACTGCGAGCCGGCGATCTGCGACGTGAAGCCGAGCATCTCGCGCAGGGCCTTCATGTTGGCGCCGCGGAACGGAGCACCCGATCGGCGTACGACACCCGCGGCGTAGACCCCGTCGGTCACCAGGATCTGGGCGGCGAGGGCCATCGCGCCGCCGTGGTTGAGCGCGGTGACGACGCTTGCCGTCATGCCGAGCACGGCGCTGGCGATGTCGCAGCCGGCCAGCCAGCGGAACTGGAAGTCGCGCTGGAGCACGGCCTGCCCGGGGACGGCGACGCTCTTGAAGATCAGCCCGGCCGCGAGCACCGACAGGAGCGCCGGCAGCCCGGCGAAGTCGAAGAAACGGCCGAGTGGCACGGCCAGCGCCACCGTCACGAGGCCGGCCCCGACCGCGAGCCACAGCGTGGTGACCTGCACGGTGGCGACGTCCGAGCGCTTGATCTCGGGGGCCCGGATCAGCGCCTGCCCCATGCCCTGGTCGAGCAGGAGCGAGGTGAGGGCGACGTAGACCAGCCCGATCCCCATCACACCGGCGGTGGCCGTGCCCACGACCCGCAGCACATAGAAACCGACGATCCCCTGGACCGCGACCTTGACGCCCAGCCCGAGGAACGCCCAGCGGGCGTTCGCCGTCGCTCGGCCCACCTCTACTCCTTAGTGCCTCGTACCGGACTGGGTCGCGGACTGGCCGGACGCCGGCTCCCCGTCGAGCCACGGACGCCATCGAACCATCGGGAAGCAAGGGTGCGCTGACGGTGCCGGGTGCGCCTCCAGGGTAGCCGTCAGTAGCCGTTCTCGTGCTCCCGGGTCATAGCCGGCGGTCGCACGTAGTCCATACGGCCCAGGAGGAGCTACTCCCACCTCAGCCAATCGGGTGAACCCCCACCTGGTCGGGCTTACGCCTTATGTCGCAGTGGCGCAACTCCGATCAAAGATCCAGAACCGAGCACGCCCTGAGCCCGGTTATTGACAGTGCGGAGAACCCGATGTCCACCCTGACCCGAGCCCTCCGGCGCACCCGCGCCGCCGCCCCGTTGATGGCGGTCGCTGTCCTCAGCACCACCGTCGCGGTGCCCCTGATGAACAGCACCCCGGCCACCGCTTCGGTGACCCAGAGCCCCGGCCTGACGCCGGGCAAGACACTCGCCGGTGTGGTCATCCGCGGTGGCAAGGCGGCGTCCGACGCATGGGGCGCATGGCGGGGCATGCCGGTGCAGGAGGTCACCAGCTACATCTCGACGAACAGCTGGGCGAACGTCACCAACGTGGTCGGCCAGGCACTGACCGGCTACTGGGCCGGCAGCGGCGCGCACATGACCTGGTCAGTGCCCCTGATCCCGTCGGACGGCGTCTCCACCCTGGAGCAGGGCGCGACCGGCGCGTACGACGCGAACTTCGCCAAGGTGGCTGCCGGCCTGGTCGCCGGCGGTGACGGCAACGCCACGATCCGCCTTGGCTGGGAGATGACCGGCGACTGGTTCGCGTGGAGCGGCATCAACAACCCGGCGGCGTTCGCCGGCGCCTTCCGCCACGCGGTCACCGCGATGCGCAGCGTCGCCGGCCAGCACTTCACGTTCGACTTCAACATCGCGATGGGGGCTGCCAACCCGGTGCCGATGTACCCCGGTGACGCCTACGTCGACATCATCGGCGCCGACAACTACGACAGCTCGTGGGCCTGGAGCTACCCGGTCACGGACCACGTGAAGGTCTGGAACGAGATCCTGACCCGCAGCTATGGCCTCAACTGGCTGGCATCGTTCGCCTCCCAGCACGGCAAGCGGCTGAGCATGCCGGAGTGGGGCGTCGAGTACAAGTGCAACGGTCACGGCGGCGGCGACGACCCCTACTTCATCGACCAGGTGACCAACTGGATCGCCAGCCACGACGTGGCGTACGAGTCCTACTTCGAGGTCGACGACAACAGCTGCAGCCGCTTCATGCTGAACTCGGGCCTCTTCCCGAACGCCCAGGCCGAGTACAAGAGGGTCTACACGGCCTTGGGTGCGCCGGCCCCGGCGCCGACCACCACTGCTCCTGCTCCGACGACGACGGCGGCTCCGACCACCACCGCGGCACCGACCACCACCGCGGCGCCGACGACAACGGCTGCTCCGACAACCACCGCGGCGCCGACCACGACGGCTGCTCCGACCACCACCGCGGCACCGAAGCCGACTACGCCGGCACCGACCACCACCGCGGCGCCGAAGCCGACAACTCCGGCACCGACCACCACCGCTCCGAAGACCACCGCTCCAGTGCCGACGACGACCGCGCCGGCACCGGCAACGGCAGGCACGTCACTGATGCTGAGCTACTCGCCCGACCGCTCCTGGCCGGCAGTGCTCAACAAGCAGAGCCTCGACCACAACGTCTACATCTACTACCCGAGCTCCAAGTCCGTCGCCAAGGTGGTCTTCTCGATCGACGGGAAGGTCTACCACAGCGAGACCAGCCCGGCCTGGGACCTGGCAGGCACCGGCGTCACCGGCGCCAACGCCTTCCGGCCCTCGACGCTGACAAGTGGTACGCACACCGTGCTCGCCACGGTCACCACCACCAGCAACGTGACAGTGAAGACACAGGCCACTTTCTCCGTGCCTGCGTCGGTGGGCAAGACGGTCGCCGTCAAGGCGACGGCCAAGCTGCTCGGTGTCAGCGCCTCGATCAAGGGCAGCGCTGCCGCCAAGCTGGACGGCTCCACGGTGAAGGGGCACAAGTACATCGTGTTCTCCGCCGCCGCTGGCACCGTACGGGCTCAGTTCCTCCTCGACGGCAAGGTGATCCGGAGCTCGCTGTCCCGCTCCGGCGGCCGCAGCTCGATGGCCCCGCTGAGGACCGCCACCCTGCACAAGGGCAAGCACCACCTGCTGGTCCGGATGGTCAGCAGGACCGGGCGGGTCTCCGTCGCGACAGCGGCGTTCAGGATCGCCTGATCCGCCCCCGCTTCTCGACCCCACGACAGCGCCGGCCCGAGCCCCAAGGCTCCGGGTCGGCGCTGTGGCGTTGCCGCACAGCGTTTGCGCAGGTCAGAGGGCATGCAGCACCCACGGTAGGGGGGTGGTTACAGGGCGCAGTAGCGGGTCTAATAGGGTCAAACCGCAGAAAGGTGGCGAGTTGCACCTCAGGTAGCAGCCCGAAGCCTCCGATTGACCTGTAAGGACCGGCCTGAAACGGGGCCGATACCCGACTGTTCGGAGACGACGTGACACGAAGCTCAGCGTTCCTTCGTAAGCATCTGGTCGGCGCTGTCAGCGCCGTCTCGGTGACCGTCCTGGCGACCGCCGGCGCGGTGATCCCCAGCCTCGGCGGCCCCACGGCCGCTGCGAGCCTGTCCCAGAGTCCTGGCCTGAGTGCGAACAAGGTGCTCTCCGGCGTCGTGATCAAAGGCGGCACCCCGGCGGCCAACGCCTTCGCCTCGTGGCGGCACCAGCCGGTCACCGCAGTCATCGGCTACATCGGTACGGACAGCTGGAACAGCATCACCAACGTGGCCGGCCAGGGGCTGACCGGCTACTGGGCCGGCGAGGCCGCCCACCGGGTCTGGTCGGTGCCGCTGATCCCTTCCGACGGCTCGTCCAGCCTTCAGACGGCGTCGACCGGCTCGTACAACTCCAAGTACGCGACCGTGGCCAAGGCGCTCGTCGCCGGCGGCGACGCCAACGCCACCATCCGCCTGGGCTGGGAGATGACCGGCGAGTGGTTCGCCTGGAGCGGCGTCAAGGACCCGGCCGCTTACGTGGGCGCGTTCCGCCAGGCGGTGTCGGCGATGCGCAGCGTCTCCGGCCAGCACTTCACCTTCGACTGGAACATCGCGATGGGACAGGCCAACCCGGCGCCGATGTACCCCGGCGACGCCTACGTCGACCTCATCGGCGCGGACAACTACGACACCTCCTGGGCGACCAGCTACCCGCCGAGTGACCACCCACGAGTGTGGAACCACATCGTCACCCAGACCTATGGCCTCAACTGGCTGTCGTCGTTCGCCTCCCAGCACGGCAAGCGGATGTCGATCCCCGAGTGGGGCGTCGTCTACAAGTGCAACGGACACGGTGGCGGTGACGACCCGTACTTCGTCGACCAGATGCACTCCTGGGTCGCCAGCCACGACGTCGCGTACGAGGCCTACTTCCAGGTCGACGACAACAGCTGCAGCCGGTTCCGGCTCGACTCCGGGCTGTTCCCGAAGGCGGCTGCCGAGTACGCCAAGGTGTTCTCGGCCGACCCGTCCACGGTGACCAACCCGGTGACGGCCCCGCCGGCTCCGGTTCCCGCCCCCGCGCCGCCTGCGGCAACCCCCGCTCCGACGACGGGCCTGCTGGTCAGCTTCCACCCCGACCGCAGCGCTGCGGCCGCCCTGAACAAGGCCGTCGTCAGCAAGTCGGCGTACATCTTCTATGCCACGAACAAGCCGGTCGTCTCGGTGACGTTCACGCTGGACGGCAAGGTCTACCGGACAGAGACGTCTGCCGAGTACGACCTGGTGGGCACGGGGGGTTCCGGCGCCAAGCCGTTCCTGCCGAGCAAGCTCAAGGCCGGCAAGCACAGCATCACAGCGGTCGTCAGGTTCCCGTCGGGAGCGAAGACGACGAGCAAGGCCGTGTTCACCGTCCCGGCGCCGGTCGGGAAGACCCTGACCGCGCGCCTCCTGCGGGTCAGCGTGGCGGCGAGCGGCCGGCCGACGGTCCACCTGGACAAGGCTGTGCTGCACGGCGTGAAGTACCTGATCTTCCCGACCGTGACCGGCCAGGCCCGGGCGTCGTACGTGCTGGACGGCAAGGTCGTCCGTACGGCCAAGGCCAACGCCCGCGGCGCCATCCACGTCCGGACGGTGCGGCTGGCCGGCGTCTCCAAGGGGATCCATCTGCTCAAGCTCCGGCTGGTCAACAAGGCCGGGCACGTCACGACCGTCAAGGCGCGGTTCCGGGTCGCCTAGCGTCTGCCATGATGGGGACGCTGTTGGGAGGGCTCGCCTAGAGGCCGATGGCGGCGGTCTTGAAAACCGCTATGGGGCAACCCATCGTGGGTTCGAATCCCACGCCCTCCGCTCTCTGACCTGCAGGTTTGCATCATCTTTGTCCTCCCTCGGGTTCCGGATCGACTGTCGATCCGGTTCTCGCCACCATCTCGCCACCATCTCGCTCTGCGGCGCGGTGACCGGCTGTTGCGACGGTGCCGGCGATGGCCTCAGCTGCCTCGCGGGCGACGCTCGGTACAACGTGGGTGTACAGGTCGGCCGTGATCGCCGTCGTGCTGTGACCGAGGCGGTCGCTGACGACGCGCATCGGCACACCCGCGGCGAGGGCAAGGCTGGCACTCGTGTGCCGCAGGTCGTGAAAGCGGATCGCCGCCGGCACACCGCATCCGGTCAGTACGAGGAGGCGGCGGATGCGGCCTGGGCGACGTCGGACATGCTCAAATGCGGCCGCCCGGCTGTTCGAGCACGACCGGTCCGGGCCGATGCGTGCCGCAGCCGATGACTACGACCGGGCCGCCCGACAGCCGTGGCGCCGGATTCCGCAGCCGACTAACGAGGGTGCCCACCTGAGGATGGGCGCGGTCATGCTGGCCATGATTGGCTCGTCCAGCGTCAACGACGCGACCCGGGTGATGATGCTGGTCCGGCAGCTCAACCGGTTGGTCGAGGCTGTGGCGCAGCTGCGAGAGGCCCAAGGCCGTGCGGTGCAGGCAGCGGCGGCGCTGCGAACAGCCGAGGCCATCGCGGCCGAGCATGCTGGATACTTGGTCCTGTCCGATGCGCTAGCGATGCTGGTGGTCGACCAGCCCACCCACTCCACGGGTCCGCTGCAGACGCGCACGTCCTAAGTGGATATGGCCACAGCGACAGAGGTCGCCGCGCGAGACTCCGAAAGCACCAAGCGGCCAACCGCAGGGCGGGGCCGCGGTCGCTGAAGAGGCGTCCGTCGCGCATAGTCCGCGCGGCGCGAACCGCGCTAGGGGAAGCACAGGGCTACTGCAGTGCTAGAGCCGCAGGTCCGTAAGCAGTTCCCAGACGCACATGAGTCAAGCCTGACCGACGCCGCCGGGGCAGGGGAAGACCGGCGCGGCATAGCTTGGGTCGGGGAGGTGTCTGCGCATGGCGGCGTCGGTGACCGCGTAGCCCCAGTTGATCAGCTGGGCCTGCTCGGTTCTGTCCATGGCGGCCAGACGGGTCGGGATGGCGGCAAGTCGTCGCGTCGCCGTCAGGGGCGCGAGAAGTGCCTGCCCGGCCGGCAGGCCGTAGTCGACGATGTCCGTGCGGATGCCCCAGTAGGCGCCTGCATAGGCTTGACGCCGGTAGTCGGCGATGAGTGTGCGCTTGCGCAGGTCGCGCACCTGGTTGTCGACGACGGACAGCACCCGACGCAGGTGCCGGAGCCAGTCGTTGGCTACGTCGGCGGCGTACCCCATTTGGCCGCCTCCGTCGCTGACAAGGACGGTCCCGCAGCGTTTCCAGACTGGCTCGAGGCCGAGATTGTCATATACACCGCCGTCGGTGAGTACGAGCTCGCGCGGCGGCCAAGGGACCACACCGGCCGGCGCTGGCTCGATCTCGTCCCAGAGGGAGGGGTTGACTTCGAGTCGAAGTGGAGACAGGAACGGTGGGAAGGCGGCCGAGGCGGCCACTGCGGTCGCGAGGGGCACGTTCGGCGACACGATCCTCGCTACCTGATAGTCGCGCAGGTACGGCTTCGAGAATCGCAGCAATGAGCCGGTTTGCAGGTTGGTGGCGTTGAATATGAACCGCGGCGCATCGGGCAGTTCCTGCAGTGTCGCACAGTGGAACAACCCGTCGTCCAGAGCGGCTACCACCCGACTGCTGATCGATTTGTCGAACTTGACCAGTCCGCCCAGGACGGCTTTGGTGTCAATGTTCGTGGAGGCGAGATTGCGCAGCGGCGCCTCAACGTGATCGGTGAACGCCGCTGGGCTGAACTGTTCGTCGGCCAGCTCACCCCACGCGAGGGCGAGGGCGGCGGCGGTAATCGAGCCGCCAGAAACGCTGGACACGAAGTCCAGGCGGGGGAGCCAGCCGAGCTCGGCGAGCCGGCGCAGGCAGCCGATGTGAAAGAGCATCGCCCGGTAGCCGCCACCCGAAAGGCACAGTCCGACACCGTAGCGAATTGACACAGGCAGGTCTGGCTCGCTCATATCGCCTCCAGCGTGCACCCATCATGACGGGCCACTGCACCTACAGAGCGCGGGCCGCGTCTCCGAGCTCGTATGTCCATGACGTCTCTTGCCCGTACTTTCCAAGCTTTCGACGAAGTGTGACCCGTCCAGGCAAGTCTTCCTCAACCACGCGAACACGTCCGTTGCGGACCTCCTGGACCTCCCTCACCATTGAAGTCACGAGTATTGTCCCGGCGGTGGCCTTCAGTCGTTCGACGCCGGCAGCCGTCGGCAATTGTCTACCCGCCCGCCGCCAGGGGGCGATAACAACGATGGCAGATGGGTCGACGCTGTCTCGCCAGAAGGGTGGGTGGAAGCCGTTCAGGGACCCATGGTGGGCAGCCTTCACTGCCGTGGCGATACCGGACGGTCGGAATGGGCCTCGATGAACGGATTTCCACCCGCGTCGTGGGTGCGCGGTCACCTCCAAATCAGCGCCAAGCAGGATGCTGACTTCCTCGCCGGGTGGTTCATCCGAAGGTTGCCACTGCGCGCGGAACCACCCGGCGACAGCTAGGTGATTTCGTCGAGGTCTGGGAACGCGTACGCGATGTCCGTCAGCCACTACCCGGAGTAACCGCGACACCTGTTCGAAGCCATGCTGCATAGTAGAACTCGAGGGGCTCAATAGATCGAGTCGCCCACCGATTCCGACTGGAAGATCCCGGAGTACGAGGGGCACCCCGGCCTTGCCAAACTCGAGCCCGGAGTCCCTGTCGTCGGCGATCTCACTGACACGCTGGAAGACAGCCACGCCGTTGCTACGGTGTTCAGCGGATGGAATACGAAGGAGGCCGGAGAGGAGTTCGCCCTGGTCCATGGCGGCGCTTACTACGATCGGAATGTCGGGGAGGCGTTCCACCAAACGATCGAAATCGCCCACATGATCGTCGTGCCAGTGTGTTGCCACGAGCCACTGGACTGCGGTTAGAGGCACCAATCTAAATTCCAAGTATTTCAGTGCGGGGTGCTGCTCGCCAGTCGCTGTCTCGTAGGAGTCGATGACCATCCACCGTCCGCCTACATGCACGAGCACGCATTCGCCGTAGCCAGGGCCAAGGACAGTGACCTCGACTTCATCGTCACTAGGGGCGCCATCGAACGATGTCTCCCTCGGAACGATCATGCCTCGGATTGCTGCCGATGCCGGTTGGACCGGCTCAAGATCCGTGCAGCTCGTTCCTCGGCGAGGCGAGTCTGCTTTTCCCCTGCGGGGGCAGCCTTGAGCAATGAGTACGTTGTGAGGCTGACCACGCCAATCTCCGTCGGACGGGCGCTGTAGGCACACTCGAATGGGTCGCCGGAAAGGATGGCGCTGAAGTTTGGGCCTGCGAAGTCTTTGGGCTCGAACGCCACCCGCCGCCCGGGCTCGCCGTCCATCTCGACCCAAAGCAGTTCATTACTGTGCGCAACTACTCGACCTCGCCAGGTTGAATCTGCCGTGTCGTCGCTGGGCGGAGGCGGCAGGTTGGGGTCCGGGGGTGAGACGGCTACGGAACTGCCCCCGAGACTGATGACGATCGGATCCTCCGTGCTCGCAGCTGTCGGGCTCTGCTCGGACACCTGCGGAATGATGCGGCTCTTCATCGTGCGAAGGTTGTCCGCTAGGGTCTCCTTGAGCCGCAGGCGCAGCGGCGAGTGTTCCGCGACCGGCGTGGCACCGGTCGGTGTGTGGGTGTGCCGATGGATGATCATCGTTTCGTGTAGCGGCAAGCGATTTATGGTGCTGGCCGCGTCGAGCGGCTCCACGGACATGCCCGCGGGCAACCGCTTGACGAGGAACGCCAGGCCGAACGTTGGCTCGGCCCCGGCCGGGCCGTGCCACGCCTTCTCAACCCGCTTGTATCGGTACATGTTGCGATAGAACGCGTCCCTGACCTTGGGCGATCCAGCCATGGAAGGAACGGGGTCCACTACTTCGTAGCTAGCCAGCCCCGTCACGGTGCCTCCCCGGTGCGGATCGAAGTCACGGACGCCTTCAAGCTAGCCACGATACAACCATCGGCTGAGTTCCTGCAGGCCATCGGCGAGAAGCTGCGCCGCCTCTGAGAGGGCCGCCACCACCTGCTTGGATGTGTCCGTCGATAGGGTCGTGCCAGGAGGCGTGTCCATGACCACGCAGCCCCGTGGCCGGCCCTCCCGGGTAATGATTGGCACGGCGATGACTGCTCCGTAGTAGCGCGCGAGACGGAGGGCCTGTGCTGGGGTGAGACCCATATGCTGTTCGGTCGGCAGGCCGCGCCACGACGATGGATCGGCTGCGCTCCGCGCCAGCTCCCCGTTGTCGACTGCAACCACCTGCCGCAATGCAAAGGACTGTCCGACCACGCCGAGCCCCGGGGTCCACATCATCTTGGTCGCGGGTGGTCTAGCCCCCAACCGGAAGCGGGCCACTGGCCCCAGGTACACCTGAAAAGGCGGCAGAACCTTCCGCTGGGCAACGAAAGCGTGCAGGCCCAGGCCCGACGGGTCTACGTCGCTCTGGGAGTCCGCAACGGTTAGGAAGGCCCCTACGAGCGCCTGTCGGGCTAGCTCCCTGAGCGGTGCCGTCCTCTGAACCGCCACAGCGCGGATGGCCAGGCGCAGCGGGTGATAGGCAGCCATTGCACCAACCAACGCCGTGCCGAAGCGGGCTGCCTTGGCGTGTGCAGGGATCTTGCGCTCAACGGCGGCTGTAATCGTAACGGCCAGCAGGCTCTGTATGCCGTACGCGCGCTCCGCCTGCATGATGCCTCCTTTGCCTCAGCCCACGTCGCCAGCATGTCATGAGGTCTGGTGTATGTGTCGGCAGGCGCGCACCCTCAAGTGAAGCCGTGGAGTCGCATCTCTTTGTCCGTAATTGTCCGTCCCGCGGAGCGGCTCGGCCTTCTGGTTGAGGCTCCCCGGGACAAACCGGGGCCCGGCTGAGTCTCCGTCCAAGCCTGGAACGGCCTGTGAGCCACGTGAACTGATGGAGCAACCCCGACAGGCCCAGAAACACCTTGTCTCCCGGCCCGGTTTCCGGTGTCGCCACCCGGAGGTCGTTCCTCGGTTGCATCGACGAGGCGCGGGGGGCTGAGGAGGCACCGGTACCAGCCGTTCAGTGAGGGCGTGGTGGGTCAGCCGCGGGCTACAGCGGCACGGGCTTCGCCGCCTGCTTGGTAGCCAGCGTCGCGGTCAGGTCCACCGGCGCAGTGCGGGCAGCTGTCGCGGCGACCGCCCCGACGTCGGTCAAGGCCCTCGGGTAGGAGGAGGCGATGGCCTGCTCGGCGTTCCGTTCGAAGGTGGCGGTGGTCCCTGCCGCCTCGACCGCCACGAGGTGCGGCTGCGCCTGCGTGACGGCTTCTACGTGCCCGTCGACGCGCGGACTGCGGAGGTCGTCGGGAGTGGCCGACAGCTGCTCGGCGAGGTGGTTCTCGGCCGCAGCGGTGTTCGTCGCGCGAGCGGCCGCGTCATGGTGCGCTTCCATCTCGGCCAGCAGCACCGTCTCCACCGCGATCACCGTCATTGGGTCGACGACGGTGGACGCCGGCGTGGCCTCCGGCATGGTCGGGTCGTCGTCGAATCCGCGGTGCGGCCAAGGTGCCATCCGGTCCTCGACCCCGTACTTGAGCTCGTAACCGGACAGCCGGTACGGCGGCTCGTAGCCGGCGTACTCGGTGTTGAGCTCGTTGGCGAGGTCTCGGGACTGCCCGGTGTCCGGCATCCGGCCCTCATCCAGGCCGAGGTCGCGGTTGGAGTCCTGGGACAGCGCCGCCCGTACCGGTGCCGCCTTGCCGACGCGGGGGTTCGTCTCCAGCAGCGGCACCACTTGGCGCATCGCGGTCACGGGGTCGAAGCCTTCGGCGCGCAGGTCGTCGTAGCGGGTTATCGCCGCCGGGCGTAGGTCGTGGAGGCGGTCCTCCGCGAGGTCGGAGGCGCGTTCGGCGTCGGGATCGGTCTCCCGCCAGGCCTGGGCAGCTGCCCACGCGGTGAGGGTCTGCGCGACGTCGAGCTTGTCCCGCTTGTGGTCGGCCATCACCGGCTGCCACAGGTCAGCCGCCACCTTGTGGTTGACCAGGAGGTCGAGATGCTGTCTGCCTTGGCGCTGTCGCGTTCCGCTGCGGTACGGACCCGTGCCGCCATGATCACGGCGACGGCTTCGGCCGCCATCGCGAGCAGCTGGACGTACTGGGCGGCTTTCTGCCCGGAGTCACCGATCGGGTCGGGATGAATCTCGGTCATGGCGGTCTCCTACCGGTGGGCGGCGACGAGGCGTGCGGAGTCGGTGGGTTCGGCGATCGGGTACTGCTCGGGTGAGGGCAGTCGGTGTTCGCCGTCGACGCAGCCGGAGAAGGGGCCGCCTTCGCCGTGCAGGATGGGCATGTGGTGGTCGAGCTCGATGCGTAGCCACCCGGCGACGCCGATCAGCTCGTTGAGCCGGGCCTGCTCCCAGGTCCGCCACAGTGCTTCCATCCGCATGACTGCCTCGGGGTGGTGGAACCAGCGGGAGCACCACCGCTCGCCGTTCTTCAGCCGGCGTACGTAGAGCACGGTGTAGTGGTAGGTCACCCAGGCGTGCACGTCCGGGTACAGCCGGACGAACGTCTTCTCCGGTGCCGGCACCGTCGTGACGATGACCGGGGCGGGCCCTTGACCAGGTGGCGGCGAGGCCGGCCGTGCAGGACGAGCCGACTTCGTGGGCCCGACCAGGCCGGCGGTCTGGGCGAGCTCGGCGAGCAGCGCCCGCGCCTCCTCGATGGGCGGCAGCTGCGGCTCCTGCTGGTCGCTCATCGGGCACCAGCCGAGGCGGTGATGCTCTCGACAGCTACGTCGACGTCAGCCTGGATGCTGGCCTGGCGAGGGCTGGTGAACCACGGCAACAGGGTGACCATGGCGACCTTGGTGCCTGTGGCCATCACCAGGGCGGTGCCTTTGGGTAACGCCCGGACAGCGGAGAGCGGGAGGATCCGCTGGGTACGGGTGGTCACGGTGCGGGTGGCCCGTTCGCCGCCGATGTTGTGCGAGACGTGGCGCACTTCGTGGTCCCCGATCAGCCGGGAGATGTCCTCACCGAAATCGGGGTCGTCGATGCCGGCGCCGATCAGCTTGATGGTCGCCGCAGACCAGAGCAGCTTCATCCCGTTCTGACCCCAGACCCCGACGCCTTGGCTGTAGGACTGCAGGATCGTGATGACGACCACGCCGCGGGACCCGAGGTGGCTGTAGAGCTGCGGCAGATCGGCGATCTTGCAGATGTTGCCGGCCTCGTCCAAGACGATGACCATCGGCGCGTCGAGGCGGCCGCCGCGTCGCTCAGCCGCGGTAACACCCGAGCGCATCACCGCGTCGGTCAACGCGGCGACCTGGGGGCCGGCGGCGCCGCCGCCGTCCTTGCTCATCAGGTACAGGGTTTCCTTGGTGCAGGGGAATTTCGCTGCGTCGAACTCGTCTAGGGACGGGTTGTCGTCGTTGGGCGGGGTGATCCAGGCGGTGATCTGCGGGTTGGCCAGGCAGACCGTGGCCGTGCGGGCCGTGAAGTACACCGACCCGCGGGTGTCCGGCGGGTCGGCGTACAGACCGGAAAGCGTTGAGGCAACAGCTGTCCAGCCGTGCTCGCGGAGTAGGTCAACCGGGGTGGGGTTGCCGTCGGAGGCCAGCCAGCGGTGGACGTCGTGGATGGTGCGGCCGTCGAGTGCGGCGGCGAGCAGCAGCGCCTTGAGCAGGCTGGTCGCGGCCGGGCCCCAGATGTTCCGCTTGTCGACGTCGTCGACGGTGAGCACGAAGTGCCCGGCGAGGCGTTGGGCCTCCTCGAGCGGGTAGTCGCTATCGGCGAGGCGGCGCAGCGGGTCCCACCAGAACGTCTGCGCGGCGCGCGCGATCCGCTGCGGGTCGAAGGCCCAGACCCGCTCCCCGGTCGACAGCGCGCGCGCCGCCGAAGTGGTCGCCCACAGGTCGGACTTGTTCGGTGGCCACCACGGCACCGGGGGCGTCCAGCACGATCGGGATGGCCAGCGCGGTCGTCTTCATCGACCGTGGGGCTATGAACGCCAATGCGACGTCTTCGAACGAGCCGAACAGGCGCACCTTGTTGCGAGGCGCCAGCTGACCCAGGACGTAGCCGCGGTCGGGGTCGGTGATGTCCTTCACCTTCACCCCGGCCAGGGACGGGCGGAGGTACTTGGCGCGGACCGCGGCTTTGGTCGGGGTCATCGGCAGCACATCGCGGAACTTGCCGAGGGAGCGGTGCGGGCTGTCGTGCGCCGGGCGGCGTAGCAGCGCCCGGGCGACGAGAACCCCGATCGGGACCAGGACGACGAGCGCGGATGCCAGGGACAGGATGGCGATCAACTGCCCGGCGACACCGGGCCACAGCGTGTGGCTGCCGGACTTGGACAGGGTGACGCCGCTGGCGACGGTGAAGGCACGAACCGCCACCCCAGGCCGGCCGCCTGAAGACACTTTTCCGCATGCGGGACATCACAGGCGCGGCAGTCCTGCAGTCGCCGCGACTTTGTGGGTCCGTGGGCGCTGCCACACCTGAGCCCCAAACCAAGCCGCCTGTCATCGCGGCAGTTGCGCGCATGTCCGGGCTCGGGTGGCTGCGTAGGCCGTGAACAGACGATGCGACCGCCTGGCAGCGACTGCGTGGTCACGGGCGAGGATACCGAGCGCGGTCCAGCAGCCGCAGCTCAAATCATGCGTCGAAGATTGAGTAAAGTGGCACGATCGAAAGTGCCTCCAACGGTACGGATGGCGCGAGCCAGGTGATGCCACTGGCATAAGCCAGGCCTGCAACTCTGGTAGGATCTACCGATAGAAGGAGTGTGTATCCGTGGCGACGGCCGCTTCTCACGGCAGAATTCGGATCTTCGGATAGATGGACCCATTGCCTCGCCATTGCGGAGAGCCCTTGCCTTTCAGTTACAATCTGGCGAATGCTCGAAATTGTGGTCGCATGGTAGAGTAGACCGGAGCGTTCGCGTGACTCGTAGGTCAGTTCAAGTTGCCGAGAATGACCGTATATGGCTCGAACCTGCCCGGCAGAGATTTCAAATCTTGGCTCGCTAATTGACCCAGCGAGGTTGCGAATCTCGGAGGCGCTCGCGAAGATCCCGCTCTCTCGCATGCGGGCTGAAAGCAGGTCAGCGTCAATCCAACCGCCGGCGCCAAGACTCAACTTCTCGTCATGACGGAGGTGAAATGCCATGGCACGACTCACCCGTCGCGATCTGCCTTCACCAATTTCGACCTCGCCGTCGCCGGGCTTTGTGCCGTCTCGCTGGTGAAGGCGTTCCAGGAGCGTCGAGCAAACGCCGGCAAGTTCACCTTGAGCCGCGGCAGCCACGCTTGCCAGCAGACGCCGGCCATGCGCTGCCGTCTGAGGCCCCTCCAACGGGTCAGTAATATCTCGGACGGCCCGAGCGATAAGACCAGCCTGGTAACCGATCCAGGCGTCCGACGCATCGACAGACAAACCATACCGTTCTAGCACTTGAACGTACGTATCAAGAATCGCATGCCGGACGGCCAGATCAGACGCGGGAAGAACTTCTTGGTCGTCCGTCAACTGCGCCAACTCGTAGCCGACAGGTCGCCATCCGGTGGCCTCGAAGTCCACGGCCAAGATTCGCTGGTCGGCGCTTACTAGCCAATTAAGTGCATGCGCGTCTCTGCGTGGCAGCTGAGGCAAGCTACGTACCGCCGCCCACCAGGCTTCGAATACCTCGCCCGGCCGTTCGATTCGAAGTCCGTCGCGAAGCCACCTGCCAAGTTCCTTTGACTTCAATTGCATATGAGCCTTCGTCGGCTGGCGACCCCTCGCTTCCAGAGAGTGAATAATGGCCAGGAACTCGGCCGCTTCCGTTAACAGGTAAACGGTTGATGACCTGTCCGCCTGAATGGCACCCGAGAGTGTCACCGATTCTGCGTAACGGCGCACGGTTACGATTTTCTCTCGATCAGAAAACCTTTGATCCAACTCTTCGGGACTCGCCACAGCTATGTGTTCGATCACGCCGAATCGGCCACCGAGGGAACTCTCCACCAGGAAGGCACCCAGGGCGATGGAGCGAGCAGCGTCCCGTGCCTGACATAGCTCGGTAGTAGCCTTGAAGACGAAAGTTTGACTGGTGAAGCCGAAATAGTCCTCAACGGTGACCACATTACTGCGACCACCCAAGCCGCGGCGTGAGACGTCGTGACTGCGTAAGGCTCGCTTCGCTGCCTCGGCGTAAAGGGCGACACTGTCACCAAGACAGATGCTATTTACCCACATCTCTTGCTCGATCAAAGGAACCGCTATCGGGCCGTGCAATTCGACGTCTTGGGCGATCATGACTATGGGAGAGGTCGCGGTCTCGTCGAGTATCGTTTCGCGAACTAAGCTGGAAAGTCCTTGGCGGCGAAGACTGGGTGAATCCGAGAGAGCCGCCAGCAGCAGCGTATCTTGGGCCGCCTCAAGACGATTCCTTTCGTCAGTGAGTGGGGAGCCCGCGCTTGGGTTGTTGCGAACGTCTATCGCCTCTCGCAACCAAACTTGTGCTTGCGGGTTCGCTAGGTCCAACCGCGATTCTGCTGAGAGAAGCTCGGCGAGTATGGCTCGTCGCAATGGCTCTCCGAACGGGGCGTCGCGTCGCAGGCTTGCGATCACCTCGGGCGCAATTTGATGCACTAGGGTTGGGAGTCCCTCTATCTCGCGCCGTACGGCGAAAGGGAAGCTCAAGCCTCGGATCTGGAGCTTGATCCGCTGCTTGCTGATGTCTGTTAGACTTATTGTTGCCCGGAGCATCAGTAGTCGTACGGCGTCCTGCGCATCTCCTAGCCTCGCGACATCGACCCTATCGAGTGCAGCTCGAGCGCGATCGCGAAACTCTGTATACGACTCTTGGTTCGACGCTTCGTCGCAGAGTCGCAACCAGATCTCCGCCATGCTGAGGTGCCAGGCGGCTGGTCTGTTGTGTTGAAAAGAGGCTTGCTTGTCGAGATTGATCGCCCTAATGAGGGCTTGCACGTCCCCGGACTTGTCGTAGAACCTTAGCGCTCCTTCTATGCAATATGGGATGACTGCGGCTTCCGAGTTGCCTTGGCTCAAGGAGCGGAATAGGCAGTCCTGTGCTTCCTGTAGATCCGCCAGGGAGACGTCTTCGAACCTGGATATCAGGATCGTCGTCACGCCAAGCCTGCCGGTAAATTCCCTTGCATTAAACTCTTGTGTTAGTTCTTCGCTGGCTACGACATCTCTCAGGTAATGTCGCGCCAGTTTCAACGCGCGCACAAAGACTACGGGTCGCCGCCAATTTATTTCGCGAGCTTGGTCGTGAAGAGTTATCGCCACGCGCTGACGGACAACATGCAGCGTCTTCTCGTATGTGAAGCGTCGAGGAAGCCGTCTCGGGATCTCTGACGCTCCCATCGACAGATGATGCTCGAAGACCAAGGAGGCGAGCAGGGTGAACTTCTCAGCGCTTTCCAAATGGGCGACCCACGCGGCGACGACATCGCGGGCAGTAGGCTTGGCTGTGCACATTCGCACGACATGCTCTCGTTGCCCGCGCGAAAGCCAAGCCGCGAGGCCTTCTTCCAGAGGTATGCCAACTTGCTCGAGCAGCCATGCGATTCGGGGCAGCGCTACCCGGATGAGCGCGGCTATGTCCGAGTCCCGCATAGCTACCGCTTCGCGAGCGGGGGATCGGCGGCGACGAGCGTCGTGTAGCCTCGCGACAGTCAGCGGCGTCGGTCGTGTCGGTGCGGAGTCCCTGTCGGCGACGTCCTCGTCCATGCTGTCATTATCACCGCTCCGGATCTTCACCGCTCCGGATCAGTCCGCCGGGACCATCGACTTGAGCGAGCACTAGCTGTACTGACCCCGGACGTTGGTGACACCGCGGGTCGCTTGAGTTGATGAGGACCTCCGAGTGAGGTGGGGCTTGCGAAGGCGTCACCAACTCATCGGAGGTCCTCATGTCCCACGCTAACGCCCTGTTGACTCCGAAGGGCCGCCTGGCGCTGGCCCAGTGTGTCGTCGAGGACAACTGGTCGCTGCGACGGGCGGCAGAACGTTTCCAGGTGTCGGTCCCGACAGCCCAGCGTTGGGCTCACCGTTACCGGGACCGGGACGGTTCCCGGCCGGCGATCGAGGCGATGGCAGACCGGTCGTGCCGGCCGTTGCGCAGCCCGAAGCTGACTCCGCGGCCCGTGGTCCGCAAGATCGTGCACATGCGCACCTCCCGCGGCTGGGGTCCGGCTCGGATCGCGCACAAGCTCGGGATGCACTCCTTGACGGTGAACGGGGTCCGCCGCCGCGAACGGCTGCCCCGCCTCGACGAGGTCGACCTGGTGACTCGGCGGGCGGTGCGAGGGCCGGTGGTCCGTTATGAACGCGACGCACCCGGAGCCCTGGTCCACGTCGACATCAAGAAGCTCGGGAAGATCCCCGACGGCGGTGGGCATCGGATCCACGGCCGCGCCGAAGGAGCCCGACGCAGCCGGGCTCACACCCCCGAGCGCCGCAACGGTCATGTGCCGATCGGCTACGGCTACGTCCACACCGCGATCGATGACCACCCCGGCTGGCCTACAGCGAGGTCCTGCGTAGCGAGAAGGCCGCCACCCCGGCCGGGTTCTGGCGCCGCGCGGTCGCCTGGTCCGCCGCTGCCGGCATCCGCATCCAGCGGGTCCTCACCGACAACGGGTCCTGCTACCGCAGCCGGCTCTGGACATCCAACGAGGATGAAGCCGTCGACGATGAGGGGCCACAGCCAGGCCAGCACGGCGGGGACGTGGCTGGTGCGGGCGAGCTGGTGCAGGGCGTCGTAGGACAGCAGGAACGCCCCCAACGCTAGTCCGGCGACGCCGGCGGTGGTGACGGCCTGGATCCGGTCGCCGGCCCGGTCGGAGTCGGTGGTCTCGTTCACGCGGGCACCTCCTGCCGCTGTCGGGTCTGGACCAGGACCTGGTGGGCCCGTCGTAGGACGGTGATCCGTGTGACCGGGGCGCCTTCGGCGGCGAGCTGCTCCCGGGCGGTGCGTTGCAGCACGACGCGCAGTCCGTCGGTCTCCGCGAGCTCGGCCTCGGCGACCTCGAGCGGCACTCGGGTCTCGGCGGGATGGGTGTCGGGGTCTGGCGCTGGTCCGGCCACGTCCACCGCTGGGCAGGCGGCCGGAAGGTCCCACCATGGTCCGGCCTCGGCGAGGCGCATCGGGGAACGTGTGACTGGGTCCGCCGCGACCGCCCTGAGTGCGGCGGCCGTGTGCTCGGGCCAGCCGCGGGCCACGGCAGCCTGCAGGGCGGCGACGAGCGGGGGTCGTGACCACCGCCCGACGGCGGCGCCGGCGTCGGCGCGGAGCGCCTGGACGTCGGTCACGAAGCGGTCCATGTCGGTGATGCCAAGGCTGGCGAGGAATCGATCCTCCTCCTCCCGCCAGTGGTTCACCTCGACGGCGGGCGCGGCCGAGGAGGAGGAGGTTTCTATCTGGGTGAGGTGCTCTGGGTTGGGCCGCAGCGTTGCGGCTACCCCCGCCGCAGCGTTGCGGCTACCCCTGGCCGCATCCGTGCGGCCACCCCCCTCGACGGGCACGCTCGGCACCGCCGGTTCCGCGCTGGGGGTGGCCGCAAATGTGCGGCTACCCCCTTCCTCGTCGGGTCGGCCGCGGACGGCTTTGAGCTGGTACAGGTTGGTGAGCCGTTGTCCGCCGGCATAGCGGTGCTGGATGTGCACGGCGCCAATCTCGACGAGCTCGCGCATCGCCCGGTCGACGGAGTCTGTGGAGCGCTTGCGCAGCCGTCGGGCCAGGGTTGCCCGGCCGGGCATCCGCGCACCGGAGCTCTGCCCATAGCGCAGCAGGACCGCGTACAGGCGGATCGCGGCGTCACTGATGTCAGCGTCCAGCAGCCACTCCGGGACGATCGCGAACCGGTCCTCCACCACCAGCCCAGCAGCCTCCGGCGCTACGATCGGAGGAGTTCCCACCGCGGTTTCGGCGGCCGTCACGACGAGGCTCCGGCAAGGGTCGGCGTGACAACATCTCGCCACCACCAGACATAGCAGCACCCGGCACGAGGCAACATCAACCGGACACGCTGCCGGATATTCACGCTCAGGAAAGGACGAAACGCCACCGGATGGACCGGGCTGGACTCACGCGTTCTGACTTGAAAACCGCTATGGGGCAACCCATCGTGGGTTCGAATCCCACGCCCTCCGCGGGCACGCTCGTCCCGCTCTCTTGTGGGCGTACAAACCTGACGCTCAGTGACGTCGGCGGTGGCGGCGTCGTCCGCGGGTCACGAGCGCCGCAGACGTGAGCGCCGTAAAGCATCGTCTCCCGCCGACGGCGCAGCTTTGGCCAGCACAGGACATCGCCCACGCGCACGGGGCGGCAGCATTTGCGACAGCCACAGGATGCCCTGCCGCGGGAGCCCTTCTGCGAAAACGGCGCTAGGGCACACTCGAGCCGAGGCTGACCCGGCCAGGTGCCTTCGTCCCTAACACGACCCGCATCCCTCAGTTCCGGTGTGCGCTGTGAACGAGCGAGAACGCCGGGGCTGAGGGATCAACGTCCTCGGTGAGACCGTGCCGCTGGGCAGCCGGCGAGGCAGCTGTCGTTCTTGCGACGCCTGGATAACGATTCGGTCAAACGTTTGACGGAACCTAGGACTCGGCCCTACAGTTCCGTCAAACGTTTGATGAGGAGCGTGGCTCGTGGCCCGACCCGTGTTCTTCCGTCCCCAAAACGGCTGTGTGGGCGACGTGATCCCCCATGTGGTCGACGGGGAGGTGTGGCTCTACTACCTGCACGACCCGCGGGACGCGCGTCGCGGCATGGGCTGGTCGCTGGCGAGGACGAGGGACTTCGTCAGTTTTGATGATGACGGTGTCGCCCTGCCTTCCGGAGACCCCGCCGCTTTGGACTTCAATGCGTACACGGGGAGCGTGGTCGTGGACAGCGACGTGGCGCATTTGTTCTACACGGGGCAGAACCCTAACGTCGTGGCTGAGGACGGAGTTACGCCATTACAGCGTGTGATGCACGCTGTCAGCAAGGACGGCAGCCGCACGTGGGAGAAGGACGATGGCTTCTCTATTGCTGCGCCTGCAGGGTATGAGCCCGGGGACTGGCGAGACCCGTTCGTTTTCCGTCCTCATGCCGGGCAGCCGTGGCGCATGCTCATCACAGCCAGGCATGACACAGGTCCGGAGCGGCGGCGCGGGGTTATCGCGCAGTATGTCTCCGATGATCTCTTGTCTTGGCAGTTGACCAGTCCCTTTTGGGATCCGGGCCGTTACGAAGCGCATGAGTGCCCTGAGGTCTTCCACTGGGCCGGGTGGTGGTACCTGGTGTACTCGGAGTTCTCCGAACGGTTCTCGACGCGGTACCGGATGGCCCGCGACGTGAACGGGCCTTGGCTGGTGCCGGAGCATGACTCGTTGGATGGCCGGGCCTTCTACGCAGCCAAGTCCCTTGAGCTTAGGGACCGGCGCTTCTTCATGGGCTGGATCGCAACCAAGGAGAATGCGCGGGACGACGGATGCTGGGAATGGGCAGGTGACCTGTCAGTGCTCGAGGCGACACAGCGGGTCGATGGCACGCTCGCCTTCGAAATCCCCGCCGAGCTGCGCGACAGCTTCTACCGTGAGCAACCGCTCTGTCTCGTGACGACGCGGGGGCCGGTCACCCGGTGGACCGCCGGCGCGGGGACACCGCTGCAGCTCACCGCCCGGGATGGCTACATAGCCGCCGCGTCCGAGACGGAGCTCCCGCGGCAGTACCGCGCAACCGTCGTCGTGACGATCGACGAGGACACCACGGAGTGTGGAGTGGTGCTTCGGGCAACGGCAGACGCGGATCAGGGATATCAGCTTCGGCTGGAGCCCAGGAGGGGACGCATGGTCTTCGATCGGTGGCCAAGACGGCGGACCGGACCTATGCAGTGGGAGCACTCCGGCGACGTTCCTTATCTGGTCGAGCTCGAAAGGCCGTGTCACCTGACCCCGGGCACGCACGTCATTGATTTGCTGGTCGACGGGAGCGCCATGGTAGCGACTCTCGACAATGCGGTCGCCTTGAGCGCGCGGCTGTATGACCACCCCGCAGGGGGCCTCGCAGTCTTTGTCGGCGAGGGTTCCGCGACGTTTCACAACGTGACCGTATCTACCCGCGATTGACGCTTAAGAAAGAAGATCCAATGAACAGCCTCATCACCACAGCCGTTGCCGGGGTCGCCTTGGCTACCGTGGCCGCCTGCGGCAGCGGAAGCAGCTCCAGCAGTACCAGCGCAACTACTAGCGCCAGCGCCAGCGGCACGGGCGCCGCATCGAACGCTGCTGCCGCCTCGGCTGGGTCGGGGAAGTCGCGGGGGATCACCTGGCTGCTGTCGCGGCCTGCGGACGGATCAGTCATCGTGACGATGAAGGCTATCGCCGCTGACTACGCCAAGACGCACCCGGGCTTCAGCCTTAACCTGATCACGACCCCGGACCGGCCCTCGTACATCCAGAAGTACGAGACGCTGGCGGCCGCGAACAAGCTGCCAGACCTGTTCGACACTGACGCCACACTCTTCGCCGCGAAGCTGGCCAAGCAGGGCAAGCTGATGGATGTCACCAAGTTGCTGACGGACCTCGGGCTGTACAGCAACTACCGGCCCTCGGCGCTGAATTACCAGCGCTTCGACGACGGTTCGCTCTACACCATTCCCCTCGAGTACCAGCTGGAACTGTTCTGGTACAACAAGGCCCTGTTCCAGAAGGCCGGTGTCACGATCCCCACGAGCCTGGACCAGATCCCGGCGCTATGCACCACTCTGCGGAGCAAGGGCATCACGCCGATCGCCCTGGACGGCCAGGACCAGTGGCCGCTGGAGCGCTACATCAGCTACCAGCCGTTCCGCCAGCAGGGACCGGACTACATCAAGCAGCTCAAGACCGGCAAGGTGCTGCTGAGCAACCCGGTCGGCACCAAGGCGGTCGAGTGGATGAGTCAGCTGGGCAGCGCGAAGTGCTTCGAGGACGGGTTCTCGTCGACCGGCTACTCCGACGCCCAGGCGCTGTTCACCTCCGGGAAGACGGCCATGTACAACATCGGGACCTGGGAGCTGTCGGCCCTCGCGACCGACAAGCTGTCCCCCACCGTCCGCAACGACGTGGACTTCTTCACCCTGCCCGCCGGGACGGGCTCGGCGACGGCCGCGAACGAGTACGTGTCCCCCTCCGGGATCGGGATGGCCGTCAACGCCAAGAGCTACGACCCGATGCTGAAAGACTTCCTCAAGTACGCCCTGACGGCCTACCCCGCCCGCTACGCCGCGCTGGGTAACCTTTCCCCCACGACCAACGTCCAGACCACCATCCCGCCGAACGCAACACCGCTGTACAAGAAGGCCATCGACGACGCCAACACAGTCGGCACAAAGATCGACATGCCGTGGGACACCCAGCTGGACCCAACCTCCAACACCCGCCTGCAGCAGGAGCTCGTCCTGCTGGTGCAGGGAAACGAGAAGCCTTCGAGCTTCATCTCGACCACCGACGCCGCCATCAAGGCGAACGCATCCCGGTAGCTCTCCGACAACGACCAGCATGGCGTCCCGGGGCCTCCGGACCCGGGACGCCGACGGAGGTTCCTATGCTCCCCCGACGATCAAGGCTCACTGTTTTGGTCTTCCTGCTGCCACCACTCGCCCTGTTCGTCGCCGGTGTACTGCTGCCCATCGGACAGTCGCTCTTCCTCAGCTTCTTCAGCTGGGACGGCATCAGCGCCAGACGCTTCGTCGGGTTGGCGAACTACCACCGCATGTTCTCCGGCGACGACGTCTTTCGGACCGCCTTCGTGAACTCACTCGTGTACCTGGTGATCTGCGTGGTCATCCAGCTCGGAGCGGGCCTGTTCGTCGCGAACCTGCTGCTGACGCTGAGCCGGGGCCGCGAGCTGGTCAAGACGCTGTACCTGTTGCCGGCGGTCATCTCGACCGTCGCCATCGCTTTCCTGTTCCAGCGGATCTACTCCACGACCCCCGAGGGAATGCTCAACGTCCTGCTTCGCTGGGTGGGGCTCGGCCACTTCCAGCAGCCGTGGCTGTCGAACGTGCACACCGTGCTGCCGGCCGTGTCCATTCCCGAGGGGTGGAGGTTCAGCGGCCTCTACATGGTCATCCTCTACGCCGCGCTGCTGGCCGTGCCCCGGGAGATCGAAGAGGCCGCCCTCATCGACGGGGCCACAGGCTGGCAGACGTTCAGGCTCATCCGCTTCCCGTCGATCCGCCCGGTCTGGATCACCTGTCTGATCCTTGCCGTCACCTATGGCCTGCGCGGCTTCGACGTCCCCTACCTGCTGACGAACGGCGGCCCTGGACAAGCCTCGGAGCTGCTGACCACCTACATGTACAAGACGGCGTTCACCAGTACGGACTTCGGCTACGCCAGCACGATCTCGGTGTTCATCGTGGTCCAGTGTCTCGTGGCGATCGGCCTGATCGGCCTGGTAACCCGGAGGCGAACAGCATGACCGACCTCTATGCGCCAGCCTCATCGACGCAGCCACGAGTCCTTCCCCCCAGCCGGACACGCCGCCACAAGATCACCCCTTTTCGATGGCTGACCCGTGCATTGGTGACTGTCATCGTTGTGGTCCAGGTCTACCCCTTGCTGTGGCTGTTCCTGACCAGCGTGAAGACCAACCGAGAGTTCACCGAAGGCAATCCGTTCGCGATCCCCACCTCACTGACGTTCAGCAACTACACGCGGGCCTTCCATGTTGGCAACCTCGGGCTGAACATGGTCAACAGCTCTATTGTTACCCTGGGCGCCAATGTTCTGATTGTGGCCTTCGGCATGATGGGTGCCTACGCGATCTCCGTCCTGGGCTTCAAGTTCAGCGGGGTCATTCGAGCCGTGTTCCTGCTCGGCTTGATGGTCCCAGTACAGATCGCCCTCGTTCCCCTGTTCGTGGACTACTCCCACGTTGGCCTTCTGGACACGTACCAGTCAATGATTATCCCGCTGGCGGGCTTCTCTCTGCCGATGTCGATCTACCTGTTCGGAGCATTCTTCACCTACATCGGCCAGGAGACGTACGAGGCCGCATCCCTTGATGGTGCCGGACCTATTCGGATCTTCATCAGCATGGTGTGCCCACTATCACTGAACACCATCCTTACCGTCGTTCTCGTCAACAGCATATTCATCTGGAATGACTTCATCTTCGCCAACACCTTCGTACTGTCCGACGGCCTAAAAACAGTGCCCTTGGGCCTTCAAAACTACATTGGCAACATGGGTAACGTCGACTGGACGGCAACATTCGCAGCCGTTTGTGTTACCATCACGCCGCTATTGCTGGTGTTCCTCGTCCTCAACAAAGCCGTCATCTACGGCATCGAGAGCGGCGCGACCAAGGGGTAGCAGCGACCAACCAGACCCGGTCGTAGCTGAACCGCCCAGGGAGAACAGTTGCGCAAGGACCAGAGCACGACTCAACCGCCGGCCCTTGGAGACGCGTCCGGATCCGTGACGCTGCGCGATGTGGCCCGGCGCGCGGGCGTGTCCATGTCCACCGTCTCCCTCGTCGTCAATGACAAGGCGCACGCCCGGGTCGGCGAGGGAACCAGGCAGCGGGTCGAGGAGGCCGTCAACGAGCTTGGCTACCGGACCAACGCCCTCGCACGAAGCCTCGTCCGCGGGAACTCGCCCTTCATCGGCCTCGTCGCTGATGCGATCTCCACCACGCCGTTCGCAGGGAAGATCATTCGAGGGGCCCAGCAGGAGGCATGGCGACACGGCTTTGTCCTGCTCGTCGCTGACACCGACTCGGTACCCGAGGCCGCGGACACCGCGATCCAGATGATGGTGGACCACCGCGCTCACGGGATCCTCTACTCAACCTGGTACCACCGGGAAGTCGAGTCGCCGCCGGCCCTGGATCGAATCCCGACCGTCTTCGTCAACTGCCTGTCCTCACGCACCGGGGCCTACAGCGTGATCCCGGACGAGGTCCAAGGCGGGAGCACGGCCACCGAGGCGCTCCTGGCCAAGGGGCATCGCAGAATCGCCTTCATCAACGCGAAGGAGCGCTCCCCCTCAACCATAGGGCGGCTCAAGGGCTACAAGGACGCACTGACCAAGCAGGGGATCCCCTTCGATCCCGCCTTGGTGGTACGTGCCGAGCCGGAGCAGGAGGGCGGCTATTCAGCTGCGGGCAAGCTGCTCGCAATGAAGGAGCGTCCTACTTCAGTGTTCTGCTACAACGACCGTGTCGCCATGGGCCTGTACGACCGGCTCAAGGAGGCCGGGATCAGGATTCCCCAGGACATGGCGGTCGTCGGCTTCGACGACCAAGAGGTCATCGCAGCGCACCTGCGCCCGGCCCTGTCCACGGTTGCCCTACCGCACTACGACATCGGATCCCTCGGCGTCAGGACCCTGCTGGACATCATGGGGCCAGCCGTGATCTCGCCAGGCGCTCAGCGCGTGTACTGCCCCCTCGTCTCTCGTGAATCGACTTAGGTTGCATGCGCAAGGAAGATGAATCGGATAATGCGCGGTGTGGATCAGAGGGCGCAAGTTCTGGGCGACCCCGGCCACTCCTGCATTTCACCGCGACCGACGGGTGGATCAACGACCCCTACGGCGTGACATGGGTGCAGGACCGTTACCACATGTTCTACCAAGCCATCCCCGGTCGGGTAACCTGGGCGCCGAACTGCCACTGGGGCCACGCCGAGTCCGTCGACCTCGTGCACTGGACCGAACGACCGATAGCTCTCACCCCGCAGGACTTCGAGGTCGGCTGCTGGTCCGGCAGCTTCGTCATGGATGCAGAAGCCCCCACGATTCTGTACACCCGCATCGTAGGCGACGACTGGGGCCAAGGACGGGTGGCGATCGCCCGCGGCGACGCAACGGCGACGGACTGGGCCACCGGGGCCGACGACGTTGTCATCGACGGGCCTCCGGCGGAACTGGGCGTGCACGAGTTCCGGGACCCCTACGTCTTTCGGTCCGACTCGCATTGGACGATGATCGTGGCGGCCGGGCTGAACGATGGCTCCGGTGCGGCGCTGCAGTACCACTCCACCGACCTCATCACCTGGACCTACGACGGCGTCCTGTGCTCACGGCCCAGCAGCCGCGAGGACGACGTGTGGACCGGAGCCCTGTGGGAGTGCCCACAGCTGTTCCCGCTCGGCCCACGGTGGGTGCTGATCATCTCCGTCTGGGACGCCGACGTGCTGTACTACGTCGCCGCGGCCGTCGGCGACTACGACGGCCTGACCTTTGTGCACCACACCTGGCAGCGGCTCACCTACGGCAACAGCGCCTACGCCATGAGCAGCTTCACCGACAAGGACGGCCAAAGAAGTGTGCTGTCCTGGCTGCGGGAGGAGCCGCAGAACAACCCCGACCTGCATGGCCGCGCCGGGGCGCATTCCCTCCCTGCGGCGCTGCAGCTCACCGACGACGGGGTGCTGTCGCTGTCCCCGCACGCCAACTTCGAGTCGGTCCTGGGAGAGCCGGTCGCCGGACAACCCACACCCAATGGCACGGTGTATGACATCGGGCCCACCGGGGCGGACATACAACTGAACACGGACGGCGTCCGACAACTGGTCATCACCGACGGGCCCACGGTGCGTGCCCTCATCCTCCTCGACGCCACCCACCAGATGCTTACGCTCAAGCGGCGCGGGTTTGCCACCGAGACCATGCCTCTGCCGGCGCCTGGGACAGCATCCACCCTAGAGATCGTCCTCGACGCCGACCTCCTAGAAATGTTCACGACCGCCAGCTACGGGGCCTTCCGGCTCGAACCAGCAGTCGAACCTGCCGGAGCCGCCGTCACGGTCCTCGGCCGCGACGGGCTTCAAGCGGCGGTACGAACATTGCCCTAGCCCCAGTCAGCGTGGAAAGTCACCTATCCGCGGTAAATGGAAAGGTAGGGCAACCAGACCCGCGCGCCGATGCCATTGCCGCCAGAGGCGGCGTTGGGCCGCTCAGAGGACTGTCGCACTCGTCGATCCCCGGCTGACACGGCGGTGTGTGCCGGCACGGGGCCTTCAACGCTACGTCACCCGGACGACAGGCGCGGGACCTGGTCCGGCTCACCAATGGTCCAGAACGCGGTCGATTCTGTCGGACAGCACCACAACGCTGCGGAACCTACGACGTGAGCCCCCCCGGGGTGGCTCAGCGGTCTTTCAACCGCTACCTGTCGTCGAACCGACTCCATCAACGCGCACGCATCGAACGTGAAGCCCCCGGACCTCTTTGGCCGACGGCGTCAGTTGCTGCCGCGGTGAAGATGAAGTGCCCGACCGCCGTCGGAGAGCCACTGAGTTACCCCGACGAGGACAACTCGAGCCTGTGCGGGAGGAGTTCCGGAACACTGACCACTCGTACGGCGGTGTGGCACCGTAGGCCGCCAGCGTGCTGAGTACGGTCTGACAATCGTGCCGACGGCGAGGGTGGCCGACGTCACGATGGGTACCGTGGGCACGCCTGTCGGCCGGGTGCTTGGCGCACCCGCCGTCGTCGTCGTCCGGTACCACCGTTGGCGGTGTGCTGGACGGAGCAGAAGTCGGCGCAGGAGTTGGCGCGGTTGCCGGAGGGTAACTGGAGCCGGCAAGCGGACGGCCGGGCGAACCGTCAGCCGAGCAACCGGGCTGGTCCCGCTCGGGCATGAGCCGAGGCAGCCTGATCACTCTCAGAATGACCGTAGAGCCCCTTCGTCGCGTACAGGTGAAAAGCGAACCGGCCTGCCCCGGTGACACCACGCTTCCCAACGGTGAGCCAGCGGCAGCCCGAACGTCGCTGCAGAGTGACCGGGGAAACCTTGCCCGCGACTGCAGAGATTCCGCCCGGGGCAACGGTGCCCGGCGTGATTTGAACGCGATATTGCGTCATGACGCCGCCGACGCAGGCCGTACCGGCTCCTTGCTGCGTCGGACGACTGCGTGTGGCGCAGTGAGCTTGCGGGTCACCGCCAGGTCGTGGAACCCGACCAGGGCGGTGACCAGCAGCACGGCGCCGGCGCCGAGTCCGGTGATGGCGATGAGCGGGGTGCCCGACAGGGTGGCGACGAGGAGCGCGGGAGTGACAATCAGGGCCCAACCCACGGGTCGGTAGAGAGGAACGATGACCTGCTGGTTGAGCCAGAGCAGCAGCGGGCCGATCGTGATCGCGATCGACGGGAGCGTCCAGTCGGAGTGCCCGGCGGCGATGACGATCGCTGGCGCCACGAACGAGGCGAGCAGCTGAAGGACGGTGGCGATGGAGATGTCGCGCTCGAGCCGTCGGGCCTCTACGCCTGCCGGTCGCGGGGCGATGCCTGCTGTCGCCCAGAAGCCGTACCCGAAGGCGGCGACGACGGAGACCACCGCCACGACGGGGACGACCGTGATGGCGAGTCCGGGCAGGACCAGGCTGCCGCGTATCAGCCAGAAGCCGGCGAACGCCGCTTGGATAAAGCCGCCGATGCGGCGTACGCGGCGTGACCAGGCTGCCTGTGCGGACAGCGACTCGGCTCGCAGGTCAAAGGTGCGGCTCATGAGCATCTCGCCTCGTTCCGGTACCAGGTAAGGGTTTCCGCGATCGCCGTTGCGAGCGGGGTTGTGGACTCGCCGAAGGTTGACCGGAACTTGGCCGTGTCCAGGACGAACGGCTCCTCGAACTGGTACGCCATCTCTGCCAGCGAGCGCATCATCGGACTGACCAGACCGAGCGCCCGTACCAGAAGCGCTGGTACCGGGCGAATCTCGATCGGATGGCTCATCTGCTCGGCCAGGAGGCGGAGCGCCTGGCGAGTCGTTACGGTCTCCGGGCCGGGGAGGTGCCAGACCTGGCCGATAGCCCGCTCGTCGGCCCCCAGAGTGATCAGGCCGGCCGCGACGTCGGGCACGTAGCTGTACGTGTGCAGCAGCTCCGGGTTGCCGACGAAGTCGGCACGCTTGCCGGCCACGGCGTTGCCGAACACCCGCGAGCCCAGGGTCGACTCGACCACACCCGCGCCGAAGAAGTCCGACGCCCGCCCGATGGTCATCCGCACGCGGCCGGCCTCCGCTGCGGCGAGCAGCTCTGCGGTCATCGTTGCCCGGGTGCGGCCCTTGGCGGTCGTTGCGGCCAAGGGCAGGTCTTCGGTCAGTGGCCTGCCGCCGGTCGGGCCGTAGCCGTAGAGGTTTTCCAAAGTGACCAGAACCGCGTCGGTACGTTCGGTTGCCGCGAGCACGGTGCGCTGCAGCGGGGGGAACAGCCGCGGCCACTGGGTGTAGGGAACGTTGAGGCACTGGTAGACGACGGTCGCCCCTTTGACGGCATCGGCGGCGGCCTCAGTGTCGGTCAGGTCCGCCTGTCGCCAGTCCACCCCTTCGGACAGGTGGGGCGGCCGGTGCCGGGAGACCGCTCGCACGGCAACGCCGGACGCGGTCAACTGGTCCGCGACGGCGCGCCCGACCTGCCCTACGCCGAGCACTACGTGCATCTGCGTGTGGTTCACTTCGCCGACGCTTCTTCCGTCGACTTGCCGGCGAGGTCGATCGTCTGCGGGGGGACCGCTGCGCGGTCGATCTCGATGTCCCAGTGGCTCGCCAGCGCCGCAATGGCCGCGACGGCGACCAGCGCGGGTGCGACAACCGCCGCGAAGACACCAGCGGTCACCGGGATCTCGATCACCGGGTGGCCCTCGTCGTTGCGGATGGTGATCCGTCGCACGTTGCCCTCGTGCAGGAGCGCGCGGATCTTCTCCGTCAGTGCCTCGCCCGGTACGCGCGTGGTCTCGGTGGTCGTACTGCGGTCTGCTGTGGCCTGTCCGGTGGTCATGGTGGCCGACCTCTCCTGTTGTTCGAGTACGCGGTGCGTCCGGTACCACTCCCAGTAGGTCCCCTGCGAAGGAGTGGGCGTAGAGGCGAAGGGCCCGTCTAGTGCAGGCCCAGAGTCTCGAGGCACCCCCAGCGAGAGTCCGCGACCTGTTCACGATTTCTGGTTTCGAGGCAGGCTGACCGGGATCGCCCAGCAGTAGGGGTCCTGGCCAGTGCAGTCCATCCGGGGCGTGCCGGGGGCATCGCGGTCACGGTGCGGAGTCGGCGAGGGCGAGGCACACAACGCCGGCGCCGACTCCCATGAACACCGCCTGCAACGGGTGGAAGCCTAGCCAGCGCCACTCGACCACCTCAAAGGCGACGAGTCCGACCCCGGCGAGGACCGACACTTCGCGACTGCGGGGGTAGCCGCCTCGCTCCCAGCCGCCGGCCGCCAGGTAGCCCAGGCCGACAAAGCCTCCGAGGAACAGCCCGGGCAGCCTCCAGTCGGTGAATGGCCCGCCCTTGAGCACGCGCATCGGGAGCCCCATCAACGACCCGTCGGGCCGCACCACCAGGAGCCCACCGCACACGAGCGCCGATCCGCCGGTCCCGAGCTCGATGGCCAGAAGGGCGCGGCGAGCGAGTCGTGTTCTGCCGGCAGTTGCACGGATTGACGCCATGGCTCGAGCCTGTGCCCGGTCACGCACGGCCACCAGTGACTTTGGTCCTGCCCTGCCACGCCGTTCGCCCTGTGGCGCCGCATCAGGGGCGAACCCTTCCCTGCAACTCGAACAGCCGCATGCGCCGATGTTCGTCGACTTGATCTATCCGCTGCAGGTACATCGACTTCATCCAGGACCAACGACCCTACCGGTTCGGATGGCCGTGTTTCAGTCTGAATGTAGGGGCCATCCTCGACCAAACCTGCCAATAGCCGGGAAACACGTGATGACGAGCCGACCGCGCACTACCATTGACGTCGACAGCTCCGGCAGGTCGTTAGCCACGGGCTCCGAGCATGGTTCGTATCCGGACATCGACTTGACGATCGAGTCGATTGGGCGGCGTGAGCGCGCCTCAATTCGTGCTGCGGGGTTCTGGGCGGCAGTGCTGGCGCTGGTGGGGGCCATCGGCTACATCCTGTCTGTCCCGTTGCAGATCACGTCGGTGCTGAGCCCGACCCAGGACGCCGCGGTCGCCTTCGCTTCATCGCTGGCTATCGCACCCTCATTCCTGGTCGCTGTAGTTGCCTTGCACTACACGGTGTTGCCGGAGAAGCGGTTCTGGACGCACGTAGCGGTCCAGTTTGCGGGCATTTACGCGACGCTCGCCTGCATCAATTACGTCGTGCAGCTGGCTACGGTTCTCCCGGCGGGATATTCCTGGAGCTTCACCGACCAGGCGGGCACACCCGGCCCACTGAGCGTTCTGAATCAGACACCTCATTCGCTCATGTGGGATCTAGACGGGCTTGCGTACATATTCCTCAATCTGTCAACGTTATTCGCGGCCGCGGCTTTCGAGCGACGGGGCCCACATCGAGTCATCCGACGAGTACTGCTAGCGAACGCATCGATCACGCCCATCTTCGCCGTCGCGTATTTCTGGCCTGGCTTCTCGGTACCGATCTTGCTGCTAGGCGGGATCCCATGGAGCATCACCGTGCCCGCGAGCCTGCTCGCGTTGAGCCTCCATTTTCGGCGGCCTCTGTCGGGCGACGCGACACACGCCGAAGCCCGCACATTGCCGTAAGACGGCTGCGTCGAAGAAGTCGCCGCCCAGGAGATTCGGGCGGGTGCCGACGAGCGTGGCGTCGTCTCTGGTGGGCGCGACGCAGCGGCGAACAAGCGCGATCTCGACCGAGCCGACATGCTGAACCCGGAGAGCGTTTACGGCACCCACTGGCCAGAGCGGAAAAACGCCGGGATGGATCGCGCGCACGCGAAGGGCGACCGAGAGGCGTCACACGGCGACCGGATCGCCATGACCGAGGGCGACGGCGAGCACGAGACCGTCGAGACCTGACCCGGTCGCGGCATCACGGCTAGGACATCCCGCGCCGAGGTGCACAGACGCCTCACCTGGAGTGAGCCGCCTGCCGTACTCTCTGTCGGCCGAGCCCGCCTCGAGTCCAATTGGACGCCACGGATCTTCGAGGGGGTGCGCTGCTGGCGAGCCCGATCGCGAAGCAGGACGGGTACGAAGCCACACACGCCCGATTTGCGTGGGCGCCCATCGACGAGTGGCTCGCCGCCGCCCGGATGCGGAACTCGGCTGCCTGCTGGCGACCTGCGGAAGCACCCTCGTGCAGGTGTCGGCCGTGGACGAGCTGCGAGAGTGGCCGAGGCGCTTCGAGACGACGTTGACGTCGACAGCTGCCGCAAGGGCATGGGTCGCGTGGGTGTGCCGCAGCCCGTGCAGGATGATCCTCGGCAGGCCAGCCGTGGCGCTGAGCGCGAGGAAGCGGCGGCTCACCTGATCCGGAGCGACCGGCGAGCCGTCCTCGCAGCAGAAGACAAGGTCCAGCGGGTTGTAGCCCGGACCCCATTCAGTCGCTCGACTTCTCGGCCTCTCAGTTAGGCACGACGGGTCGCCGGCTGCGAGACGAAGCCAGGGATGCGGGTGACCTGCTCGGTGGTGGCGAGACTCGCGTCCACCGAGACCAGCGACAGCAGGCGCAGCGGACGGCCGCTCCCGGCGGCAGCCTGCATCTTGTGGTGGCCGTCCAGCAGGAAGTGCGTCAGACACCAGTGGGCGTAGTAGTCACCGGCGTCGTTGGCCTCGGCTGGCTGGCAGACGTCCAGCGTGGAGAGGGCGACGGCGGTCGGCCTGCTCGAGCGTCGAA
This sequence comes from Frankiales bacterium, assembly GCA_033851545.1. Classification (GTDB taxonomy): domain Bacteria; phylum Actinomycetota; class Actinomycetes; order JAWWOL01; family JAWWOL01; genus JAWWOL01. The sequence goes on from JAWWOO010000072.1 coordinate 116,231, forward strand.
GCAGTTCGACATGCTCCGCGACCTTGGCAGTGACATTCCAGCTCGGCGGCACCATGGGCACGATGAACTCGAACAGGTGAGCTCCTGGATCGATCGCCGTCTCGAGCGCCCTGTAATACGGGGTGTGCGGGTACTCCGGCAGGCCCCAGAACGAGTCGATGCCCCAGGTCGACACCTGCTCTTCTGTGAAGTAGTCGCCTGGCCCTGCAGGATAGGTCAGCCGAGGCTGGACGGTCAGCAGGAGTGGCAGGTAGTCACCGCCCGGCAGCAGTGTTGCGAAGTCGCCGATGACCTGGTCGTCGAGACCATCGAGACCATCGGACAGCCGTCGTTCGAGCCCGGCGACCGACAGAGCCTCGTTGGCTCCCTCCAGTCGCTGGAAGAGGAACGTGCAGGTGCCGCACCAGTAGGTCAGCTCAAAGGCCGGCCTGTCGTCCAAGGACAGAAGCCTTCGTCCATGACCTCCTCCTGCCGACTTCGGCCCCTCGCCGAACGTCAGCCGTGATGGGGAGCCGCCGAGAGTGCGCAGGGGTCCCGCCGCCAGGAGCATGCCGTCACCGTACCAACGACTTCACGAGACCTTCACGGACTCCGCGACAGGCCAGAGACTGGGGAGGGAACTTGAAACCCGCTATATGGGGCAACCCATCGTGGGTTCGAATCCCACGCCCTCCGCATCTGTGACCTGGCACCTGGCCCCCTGGACGCGACCAAGCTGCCCGGCAACCTCCTGCTCGGCCGCGCGGCTTACCCGGAGTCCTCCACTAAGTGCGCAAGAGCCCGTAGGCGCCAAAGCGGGGGTGGTGCGGCGGAAGAGGCGCTACGGCGGTGGTAGTTTCCACACGCCTTGATGGACAAAGGCTGACAAATCGATCGGGGGCGACGAGCCGAGGGAGTGGATCATTGAAGATTTTCAGATTGTTCGCGGTGTCTGCGCTGATGGTTGCAGCGGTGTCATTACCGTCGCCGACTGCGCTCGCGTCGGGTGGGGCGGGCGGGTGGATCACGATCTGTCCCTACGATCATTCGTTGGCTGACGACCCGATCTTGTTCCCGGGACAGCCTGGGGTGTCGCACCTGCACGACTACTTGGGGAACAAGTCGGCCAACGCATCCTCGACGTACACCTCGATGGAGGCGGCCGGCACGACGTGCGGCACGGCAGCAGACAAGGCAGGCTACTGGACCCCGGCGCTGTACAAGTCTGGGGCGAAGGTGCTCGCGAAGGGGTTCTACGCGAGCGGTGGAGCGACCCGGAACACGTTCTACTACCGCACCAGCAATGTCCTCAGCTCGTACCACGTGACGGCGTTCCCCGCGAACTTCCGGATGGTCGCCGGGAACAGTCACGCGACGAGCGAGGCTGACAACCCGTACCTCGGCCGCGAGATTTACTGGGGCTGCTCGAACAACAGTCCCGACGTGAAGTCCAAGGTTCCGATCAACTGCCCGACCGGGGCGATCTCGCTGCATGTCGGATTCCCGAACTGCTGGGACGGCGTCATCGCGCCGAACGAGACGAGCCACCTGCGCTACCCGTCGTCCTACGTGTGCCCGTCCGGCTATGGCACGGTCCTGCCGCGGGTGATCTTCCGCCTGGAGTACCCGGTCGGTACGTCGAGCGCGTCGATCTCGCTGTCGAGCGGGCCCTACTACACGGCTCACGCCGACTTCTGGAACACCTGGGACCAGCCCGGTCTGCAACGCCTCGTGGATCGCTGTCTCAACGCTCACGTCGACTGCGGTAACAACCCGGTCCCGTAGGCGGGCGTCTGGTGGTCCCGCTTCGGCGGGTTCCTTCTGCTAGCGGTCGGACGGCGTGCCGCCCTGTGCGCCACGCACCTCGATGACATGCGCCCCCCGGGCCATGGTCCGCTGCGTGGGTGTCCTCGGCCCGGTCGAGGGTTGCCGCCCAGCTGGCGAGGAGGTTGAGCCCGTCCGCCGATGGTGAGCCCGGCTCAGCGCCGTGTGCGACAACCGTCTGGCCGGGATCGGCGGGGAGCTGCATGGCCTCGAAGGCGAGGTCGAGGTTCCCGACGACAGGGCCCGCCTCGGATTCGTTGTAGTGGTGGAACACGTACGTTCCACTTCCTAGTGCCGAGATGACAGCCGTGGCGATGACGGCCACTGTCAGGGTGGGAGCGGGCCCGGTTGGAAAGTGCCGGGCCCGCTCCCGTGTCGATCAGCTCCTGGTGCTCCCTGCGCTTTCCGGCAGCGAGGACGACGCGGAGTGCAGGCGCTCGCCGTCGCTCATCCCCTGCAGGCGGCGGGCGAGGCTTTCTCCCTCGATGTCCACGCGGGGTACGACCCGCTCGAGCCAGCTGGGCAGGCTCCACGCGCGGTCGCCGAGCAGGGCCATGACCGCTGGAACGATCGTCATGCGGACGACGAACGCGTCGACCAGGACGCCGAAGGCGAGTGCGAAGCCGATGCTTTTGATGGTGGCGTCGTCACCCAGGATGAACCCGGAGAAGACCGAGGTCATGATGATCGCCGCCGCCGTGACCACGCGGGCGCTCGTCGCGAAACCGCCAACCACGGCATCTTTCGCGTTGGCGCCGTGGACGTAGCCTTCGCGCATCCGGGTGACGAGGAACAGCTCGTAGTCCATCGCGAGGCCGAACAGCAGGGCGATCAGCAGGATCGGAAGCAGGGCGATCACCGGGCCCGTGGCGTTGACACCGAACAGGTCCTTCAGCCAGCCCCACTGGAAGACGGCAACCAGCGCTCCGAACGTGCTCACGATGGAGAGCAGGAAGCCCAGCGTCGCCTTCAGCGGGACGAGCAGGGAGCGGAAGACGATCGTCAGCAGCACCAGCGAGAGCCCGACGATGATGAGCAGGAACAACGGCATGGCGTGGAACAGCTTGGTCGAGACATCTAGGTTGACGGCAGTGGCGCCGGTGACCAGCAGCCTGGCGCCGGTCTTGTTGAGGATCTCCCCCTGGTGATGGCGGATCGCGGTGACCAGTGTTGCGGTGCCGGCCTCCGTCGGACCGGTGGCCGGGATGACGCTGATGACCGCGGTGTCGCCGGCCGCGTTGAAGGTCGCCGGGCTGACCTCGACGACCCCCTTCACCGTGGCGAGCGTGGAGCTGACCTTCTGGGCCGCGGCCCTGGGGTCCGGGCTGGCGGCGGCGTCCACGACGATCGTGAGCGGGCCGTTGAATCCGGGCCCGAAGCCCCGGGCGAGGGTGTCGTAGGCCTGGCGCTGGGTGGAGGTGGTGGGCTGGTTGCCGTCATCGGGCTGCCCGAGACGCAGGGACAGCGCAGGAAGCGCGATCACGCCCAGCGCCACGACCGCAGCCACCAGAACGGGCACGGGACGCGCCACGATGCCGCGAGCCCAGCGGGTGCCGAAGTTCGGCTTGCTCGCGATGTTCGTTCCGGGGACGGCGCCGGCGAGTGCCAGGGAGCCGGTCCGCCTTGCGGCCTTGGTGCGACGCCCGGCCGGTGTGCCCGGGATGCTCCAGCGGTCGAGCCGGTGGCCGGCGAAGCCGAGCAACGCCGGCACGAGGGTGGTGGCGATCAGGACGGCGACGGCCACGGTTGCCGCCGCCGCCAGGCCCATCGTGGTGAGGAAGGGGATGCCGACGACCGACAGGCCGGACAGGGCGATGACGACGGTGAGGCCTGCGAAGACGACCGCACCGCCGGCGGTGGCAACTGCCCGGGCCGCCGCTTCGCCCGGTTCGAGACCTTCGCCGAGGTACTGACGATGCCGGGAGACGATGAAAGGCGCGTAGTCGATGCCGACGGCCAGACCCATCATCAGCGCCAAGGTCGGGGCCGTCGAAGTGAGGTTCACGAAAGCCGACGTGGCGGTGATGCCGGTGATGCCGACCCCGACGCCGATCAGCGCGCTCAGCAGCGGCAGACCGGCAGCAAGCACCGATCCGAACGTGACCGCAAGGACCAGCAGGGCAACCAGGACCCCGATGCCTTCAGTGGACGACGATCCCGGTATCGCCTGGACCGCCTCACCGCCGAACTCGACCTTCAACCCCGCCTGGCGCCCGACCGTCGCGGAGTTGAGCAGGGCCTCGCGCGAGGACGCCGCAATCTTCTCCATGGGGACGGTGTACTGCACGGAGGCGTAGGCGACGGTGCCGTCGCTCGACACCGCGGCGGTTGCGTACGGGTCGGTGACCGACGCCACCTGGGGCGCCGCCTTCGCCTCGGCGACGACCTTCTCGATCGCGCTGTGCAACGCCGGCTGTGACAACTTCGCACCGGTCGGGGCGGCGAAGACGATGCGTCCGGCCGCTCCGCTGGCTCCGGCCGGGAACCGCTCCGACAACAGGGTGTTGGCACTCACTGACTCGATCCCCGGGATCGAGAAGGACGCCTGGGCAGTCTTGCCGAATTGGCCGCCCAGGGTCCCGAGGGTGGCGAGAAGGATCAACCACAGCGCCAGGACGGTGCCTCGGCGCCGGACCGACAGGGCGCCCAACCGGTACAGGTACGTGCTCACGGGATCTCTCCAGAGGTTGAGGTTCGGGCACCGCAGCCGGTGGCTCAGCCAGTGCCATTCGCACGACCACTGTGCCGGTCTACTTGCCGTACGTCAAGTAAGTGACTTACCGGTTGGCAGGTAGTCAAACGGTGGAGTTGGGCGGTAGGGTTCTGGCTGACCACAGGACGAAGGGGACACCCGATGACCAAGCGCGCGACGGACGGCGCTGCCGAGAACACTCGTGAGCAGATCCAGACCGTTGCCCTCGAGCTGTTCTCCACGCAGGGCTTCGACGGCACCGCCTTGCAGCAGATCGCCGATCGACTCGGGGTGACCAAGGCCGCGCTCTACTACCACTTCAAGACGAAGGACGACCTGCTGGCCGCCATCGTCGAGCCGATGTTCAGCGACGTCGAGGCCGCGCTCGATTTCCCACAGCCGGGCGAACACCACCGGTTGCAGCGACGGCGTCTGCGGCTGGAGAACTTCGTCGACAGCATGCTCCGGCACCGCCAGGTGCTCGGCTTCCTGTCGAGGGACCTCGCCGTGCTCAGCCATCCCGTCATCGGTCCTCGCGGTCAGGCGATCCAGGACCGCCTCAGCGCAGCCATCGCCGGAAGCGACTTGTCCTTGGCCAACCGCATCAAGGTCAGCTTCGCCATGAGCGGCCTGCAGGGCGCCATCGTCGGCAACTCGACGGCGACGGCCGAGGAGCTGCGCGCGACCATCCTCGACAGCACCAACGCCGTACTGCGCTCCGTCGGCCGCGACATCAGCGCCAAGGCTCGGGTGTCCGCCTGATCGCTGGGCAGCTATTCGTCCAGGACCGGCCGGTGCCGGTTGCCCGTTTGGTCGCCCCGAGTCCGCAGGTCCCAGCGGTCAGCCCACTCGACGACTGCTGCGGCGATCGCGTCCGGACGCTGTTCGGGCGCGTGGTGGCCGGCGGCGCCGCAGTGCGTGACCTCGAGCGCGGCGATGTGCTCGCGAGACCATGCCACGGCATCCGGGCCGATCATGATCCCCGGTCCAGGGTCGAACGTCAGCAGCAGCTTCGGCACGTGCGAACTCGCTGCGAGCCAGCCGTCGTAGGCCGCCACCCTCATGACGACGTCGGTGGGGGTGCCGTCGAGCGGCATCGAACGCGGCCACTGCAGCAACGGCCGGCGACTTTCCGGGGTCGGATAGGGCGCTCGGTAGACCGCGAGATCGGCGTCGGTCAGCTCAGGAATCGTGCGGCTGAGCGACTGCTCGATGAACGCGTTCTCTTCCAGCACCAGCCGCTCGCCTATGCCGGGTGTGCGGAACGCCTCAAAGACCGGTCGTGCGTTGGCGGGGAACTCCGACCACGCCATCGGTCGCAGGATGGTCTCGAGGAACGCGATCCCGCGGACCCGCTCGGGGTGACGTGCAGCCCAGTCGAAGGCGAGCGCGCCGCCCCAGTCGTGGCCGACCAGGACGGCGTCGTCGATGCCTAGTGCGTCCACCCAGGCCTCGAAGTAGCGGACATGGTCAGCGAAGGTGTAGCCGATATCTGGCTTGCCCGACTCCCCCATGCCGATCAGGTCCGGAGCCAGGCAGCGCACGCCGCTGACACTGGGCAATACCTTGCGCCAGAGGTAGGACGAGGTGGGATTGCCGTGCAGGAAGACGAACGGGGCGCCCGCGCCGCTCTCGCGGTAGCTCATCGTGGAGTCAAGGACAGGGACCGAGGGCATGGCTGCTTCCTCCGTTAACATGGACAGGCAACTGACTATATTAGAAAGACAGGAGCCTGTCTAGATGGCTGACTCGCCTCCCCGCCCGTTGCTGGGGCTGCTGCTGCGACTGGCTCAGCAGCACTGGGCTCAGGACATCGACGCGGCGCTGGCCGAGGCGGGCTTCGGCGACATCCGGCCGCCGCATGCCAACGTGTTCCCCTTCGTCGGCCCGGACGGGATTCAGGTCAGCGAATTGGCCCAGCGGGCGCGCATACGCAAACAGTCGATGGCCGAGGCGGTGGAGCAGCTGGAGGAGTTGGGCTACGTCGAGCGGCGGCCGGACCCCCACGATCGCCGGGCTCGGCTGGTGTTCCTGACGCCGCGCGGTGAAGCGGTCCGGCCGGTCAGCCTCGCGACCGGCCGGCGCATCGAGGAGCAGTGGGGCGAGCTCGTAGGCCAGGAGGAGATCGCGACCCTGCGGGCAACCTTGGAGGCGCTGCTCGCCTCACTGTCCGAGCGCGGGACCACCGCGCAGTCGGCAGCCTCAACCGCAGAGCGCTCTTAACCAGCCGTTGCCTGGTAGCTCTCCCGGGCGGCGTGCAGGTCCTCGATGTGGGTGTACGCCCATGCTCGCAGCACGTCGATCGCCTCGCCCAGGCTTCGCCCAAGGGCAGTCAACTCGTACTCGACGGTCACCGGGACAGTCGGATAGACGGTGCGCGCGACCAGGCCATCGCGCTCGAGACCCCGCAAGGTCTGGGTGAGCATCTTCTGACTGATCCCCTCGATCTGGCGTCGCAGCTGGCTGAAGCGAAGGGTTCCCGGCCGCAGACCGAGCAGCACCAGGCCGGTCCACCGCTCGCCGAGGCGGTCGAAGACCTCCCGCGACGGGCAGCTCAGCTTGAAGACGTCGAGGTCATCGGCGGGGTTGGTTTCCATCAGGTACCTATATCACGTTTGGGTGCCTTCTTGCCAGCAGTAACCAACCTTCGTACGGTGACTGTACGGACGATCAAGGAGACAACATGAAGGCACTTACGGCAACGGGCGATCCCGGACGCACAGTGGAGTTCACGGAAGTCGCGGAGCCGGCGACGGCCGCGGACGAGGTCGTCGTGGCGGTCGACGCGTTCTCGGTCAACCGCGGTGAAGGCTTCACCTTGAGCGGGGTCTACGGCTCTCCCGCCGAGCGTGGATGGCTGCCGGGCCAGGACATCGCTGGTCGCGTGGTCCGGGCCGCCGCTGACGGATCCGGACCCAGCGTGGGGCAGCGAGTGGTCGGTCACCCCGACTCAGGGGGCTGGGCCGAGCGGGTGGCGGTTCCGACTAGCCGCGTCGCCGCCCTGCCCGACAGTGTCAGCGCCGTCACCGCCGCGGCGCTCCCGCTGGCCGGAATCACCGCTCTGCGCCTGGTACGCGAGGCGGGCACCAAGGCTGGGGCCAGCATCCTGCTCACGGGCGCCTCAGGCGGCGTCGGCCACTTCATCGTCGAGCTCGCGGCCAGGGCAGGTGCGAAGGTCACAGCAGTCACGGCGTCAGTGGAACGAGGGCAGCGGCTGGCCGACCTGGGCGCCGCGCACGTCGTGCAGGGCGTCGCCGACGCGGAGGGCCCGTTCGATGTCGTGCTCGAGTCGGTCGGCGGCGAGACGTTCAGCGCTGCGCTCTCCCGGCTCGCGCCGGCCGGCACCGTGCTGTGGTTCGGGCAGGCGAGCCTCCAGCCCTTGACGCTGAGCTTCTTCGACCTCCTCGGCATCAGCCCTGTCACGATCAAGCACTTCCCGCACTGGGTCTCCACCACGTCGGACGGGGACGATCTCGCGACGCTGGTGGACCTCGTTGCCACGGACAGGTTGCACCCGGAGATCGGTCGTATCGCCGACTGGGCCGAGACCGCTACGGTTCTCGACGATCTGACCAGTCGCCGTATCCGTGGCAACGCGGTCCTTACCGTCACCGCGCCGTAGGTCAGGGTCCGCTCGACACCAGGCCGGCGTTGAACTCGAAGGTGGCCGCGGTGCGCATCACGACGTCCTGGAAGGCCTGAGACGCACGGCTCGGATGGACATGACTGAGCCGGGCCAACACGATGGTGCGGCGCAGCTTGCCCGCGGCGAAGGGGATCTGACGCAGAGCCGGCCTCCCGCGGAGGGCCAGCACGGGCACGACGGCCGCACCGAGCCCGGCCTCGACGAAGCTCAGCACGGCGTCCATGTCGCCGCCCTCCACGGCGTACGTCGGCTCGAAACCCGCCGCCTGACAGGCCGCGACCGTCGTCGACCGGAGGTCGTAGCCTTCGCGGAACATCACCAGCGGAAGGTCCCGCAAGTCGGTGATCTTGAGAGTGGGCGCTGTGATGCTCAGGTCCGTGGCGGCTGTCGCCAGGACGAGCTCCTCGGTGAGGACGGGGCGGGTCATCAGGTCGGGGTCATCCCGCATCAGCGGCAGCACGATCATCGCCAGGTCCAGGCCCCCTTCGTCGAGGTGGCGGACGAGCTCCCGGGAGCCGGCCTCCTCGACGAGGAGCTGGATTGCGGGATATTCGGCGTGGAACCGCTTCAGTGAGTCGGCCAGCACCGTCGTACACAGGCTCGGCAGTGCCCCCACGCGGATCCGACCGGCGCTGAGCCCGGTGAGCTGCCCGACTTCGAGCCTGGCCGTCTCGACATCACGCAGGATCCTCAACGCGTAGGGCATCAGCGCCTCGCCCACCGCCGTGATCCGCACCCCGCCGTGGCCGCGGTCGAACAGCCGGCTGCCCAGCTCGCGCTCGAGGTTGTTGATCTGCTTGCTGAGCGACGGCTGCGCCATGTGCAGCCGGGCCGCCGCCCGGGTGAAGTTGTGCTCGTCGGCGACGGTCACGAAGCAGAGCAGCTGCTGCAGATGCATGAGCCATAGTCTAGGGCTATGGAAACGAGAGGAACAAGCATTTAGACGGCATCCTCGTCGGCACCTAACCTGAGACAAGGCGCAGTACCGGGAGGACGACAATGGCTACCTACCAAGTGATTTACACTCGCCACGCTGAGGGTTGGACAGCGGAGCTCCTCGCGCCGTCCTCGCTCACCCTGTCCCGGTCGTCGCTCGCCGAGACCCAGGCCGCCATGCGGGGAGCAGCCGCACCTTGGCTTGCGCTGGAGCCTGGCGAGTTCGAGCTCGAGGAACTGATCGACGCGGGCGAGCGCCAGTACGCCCGACTCGCCTGACGCAACCGCGGGGCGACTACGGGTTCCGGCCGAGCACGGCCCGGCCTGCCTCCAGCCGGGCCACCGGCACCCTGAACGGGGAGCAGGACACGTAGTCGACGCCGACTTCGTGGAAGAACTCGATGGAGCGCGGATCACCGCCGTGCTCGCCACATACCCCGATCCGCAGCCCCGGCTGGGCCGCCCGGCCTTCTTCGACGGCGATCCGGACCAGCCGGCCGACCCCGTCCACGTCGAGGGACTCGAACGGGGATGCCGTGAAGACACCCTTGTCGAGGTAGGCCGCGAAGAAGGCCGCCTCGACGTCGTCGCGCGAGAAGCCCCACGTCGTCTGTGTCAGGTCGTTGGTGCCGAAGGAGAAGAAGTCGGCGTTGTCGGCGATCCGATGCGCGGTCAGCGCAGCTCGCGGCAGCTCGATCATGGTGCCGATCGGGATCTGCAGCGGCACGCCTTCGGTCTTGGACACGGAGGCGACGATCGCCTCGGTCTCCTCCCGTACGATCATCAGCTCCATCGCGGAGCCGACCAACGGGACCATGATCTCCGGCTGCGGGTCGAGCCCCTGGCGCAGACAGTGAGCCGTGGCCTCCGCAATCGCCCTGGCTTGCAGAGCGAACAGCCCGGGGACGACGATGCCGAGGCGCACGCCGCGCAACCCCAGCATCGGGTTGCTCTCGTGCAGCCGGTTGACCGCCGCGAGCATCTCCACGTCGGCCGGGTCGACGGCTCCGCGCTCCTCCGCCACTGCGACCCGGACCATCAGCTCGCTGCGGTCCGGCAGAAACTCGTGCAGCGGTGGGTCGAGGAGCCGGATGGTGGTGGGCAGCCCGTCCATGACGGTGAGCAGTTCGATGAAATCGGCCCGCTGCAACGGCAGGAGCGCGTCGAGAGCCGAGGCCCTGGTCGCGCCGGTCGGCGCCAGGATCACCCGCTCGAGGAGCACCCGCCGGTCACCAAGGAACATGTGTTCCGTACGGCAAAGGCCAATTCCCTCCGCCCCGAGGTAGCGGCCGCGGGCCGCGTCCGGCCCGTTGTCCGCGTTCGCGTGCACGCGGAGACGGCGGACCCGGTCAGCGTGCGAGAGCAGCCGGTCGACGGCATTGACCAGGTCGGCGGTCTCGCCGTCCGTGTCCGCGAGCGCTGCCTCGATACCCTCGGACAGCAGGCGGGTCACCGGAGAGTCGACAACAGCGACCGCCCCGGCAAAGACTTCACCGGTGGACCCGTCGATCGAGAGCAGGTCGCCCTCGTGCAGGGTCAGCGCCCCGACCGAGACGGTACGTGCGTCCGGGTCGATCAGCAGCTTGTCCGCACCGCAGACGCAGGTCTTGCCCATGCCGCGGGCGACAACGGCGGCGTGTGAGGTCTTGCCGCCGCGAGCGGTCAGGATGCCGGCCGAGGCGATCATGCCGCTGAGATCATCGGGGTTGGTCTCCCGGCGTACCAGGAGAACGTGTTCGCCGCGATCGGCCCACGCCACGGCCGTCGCCGAGTCGAACACGATCTTGCCCGAGGCTGCTCCGGGCGAGGCGGCGATTCCGGTGGTCATCCGCTCCCGGGGCACCTGGGGATCGAACTGCGGGAACATCAACTGGGCCAGCTGTTGGCCGGAGACCCGGCTCAGGGCTTCGTCCATCGTGATCAGCTGCTCATCGACCAGCTGCATGGCAATTCGGAACGCCGCGGCCGCGGTGCGTTTGCCCACCCGGGTCTGCAGCATCCACAGCTTTCCGCGTTCGATCGTGAATTCGATGTCGCACAGGTCCCTGAAGTGCGTCTCCAGTCGGCGCATCACGGCCTGCAGCTGGGCATGAACGGCCGGGTCCAACCGCTCCAGCTCATCGAGGCCCGCGGTGTTCCGGATGCCCGCCACCACGTCCTCGCCCTGGGCGTTCGACAGGTAGTCGCCGTATCCGCCGGGCCTGCCGGAGGCCGGGTCACGCGTGAACGCGACTCCGGTGCCGCTGGTGTCCCCGAGGTTGCCGAAGACCATCGTGCAGATGTTCACCGCGGTGCCGAGGTCCTGCGGGATACGTTCGCGCTTGCGGTACAACCGGGCCCGATCGGTGTTCCAGGAACGGAACACGGCGCGGATGGCAAGGTCGAGCTGCTCCCGCGGATGCTGCGGAAAGTCGGCTCCGGTGTGTTCGCGAACAAGTTCTTTGAACCGGCCGACGAGCGCCATCAGGTCGCCCGCATCGAGATCAAGGTCCGACTTGACACCCTTGTCGTGCTTGGCCAGGTCCAGCGCGCCGGCGAACACCTCACCGTCCATGTCGAGGACCGTCTTGCCGAACATCGCGATCAACCGACGGTAGGAGTCCCAGGCGAAACGTGCATCACCGGAGGCCTCGGTCAGCCCAGCGACGGAGTCGTCGTTGAGCCCGATGTTGAGGACCGTCTCCATCATGCCGGGCATGGAGTACTTCGCCCCGGACCGGACGCTGACCAGCAGCGGGTCGCGCCGGTCGCCCAGCCGGCGGTCCAGCACGTCCTCGAGCCGCCGCAGCGCTGCGGTCACCTGCACCTGAAGCTCCGGCGGTTCGGAGCCCGCTCGCAGGTAGAACCGGCAGGCCTCCGTCGTGATCGTGAAGCCTGGAGGCACCGGCAGCCCGAGCCGCGTCATCTCCGCGAGGTTGGCTCCCTTGCCGCCGAGCAGGTCGCGTTGCTCCCGGTCGCCCTCCGCGAACTCGTACACGTAGTGAGTCATGGGGATGTCTCCGCTTCGTCGGCGTAACGGATGAATCCTGCGCTTGCGCAATGATGAACCGGGACCGCGACTCGACCGTACGCTCCGCGCGGTCACGGTGGGCTCAGCTGGCGGGTAAGGGCGGCCAGCTCGTCCTGCAGCTGCGTAGGCAGCTGGCTGCCGAGGGAGGCGTAGTGCTCGCCGATCAGCGCCGTCTCCTCGCGCCACATCACGTCGTCGAAGGTGAGCAGCAGGTCCGTCTGCTCAGGCGTCAGCCCGAGCCCGTCGAGATCGAGTGCGCCGGACTCGGGTAGCAGCCCGATGGGCGATGCGGCCACGCCGGTGCGGCCCTCCAGCCGGTCCACCACCCACTTCAGAACGCGGCTGTTCTCGCCGAATCCTGGCCACACGTACTGACCCTGCGCGTCCTTGCGGAACCAGTTGACCAGGTAGACCTTCGGCAGCTTCGCCTGCTGGCCGTTGCGTGCGCTCTGTTCACCTAGTGCCAGCCAATGGGCGAAGTAGTCGCCCATGTTGTAGCCGCAGAAGGGCAGCATCGCGAACGGGTCGCGACGCAGGACCCCGATCTTGTTCTCCGCCGCGGCTGTGCCCTCGGAAGCCACGTTGGAGGCCAGGAAGACGCCGTGCTGCCAGTTGAAGGACTCCACGACCAGGGGTACGGCGGTGCCGCGGCGACCACCGAAAAGAATTGCCGAGATCGGCACGCCGGCCGGATCCTCCCACTCGTCCGCGATGATCGGGCACTGCCCGGCTGCGACAGTGAACCGCGCATTGGGGTGCGCCGCGGGGGTCGTGGACGCCGGCGTCCAGTCCCTGCCCTGCCAGTCGATGAGGTGCGCAGGTGGGCTGTCGGTCAGTCCCTCCCACCAGACGTCGCCGTCGTCCGTGCGGGCCACGTTGGTGAAGATCGCGTTCGCGTACAACGTGTCGACCGCATTGCGGTTCGTACGCTCGCCCGTCCCGGGGGCCACCCCGAACAGTCCGGCTTCGGGGTTTATCGCATAAAGGCGTCCGTCGGCGCCGAACCGCATCCACGCGATGTCGTCGCCGATCGTCTCAGCCTTCCAGCCCGGCAGGGTGGGCTGCAGCATGGCCATATTCGTCTTGCCGCAGGCCGACGGGAAGGCGGCGGTGATGTAGTGCACCTCGTTCTGCGGAGAAGTCAGCTTGAGGATCAACATGTGTTCCGCGAGCCAACCCTCGTCCCGGGCCATGACGGACGCAATCCGCAGGGCGTAGCACTTCTTTCCCAGCAGCGCATTTCCGCCGTAGCCGGAGCCGTACGACCAGATCTCCCTGGTCTCGGGATAGTGGACGATGTACTTCGTCTCTGGGTTGGACGGCCACGCCACGTCGCGCTCGCCGGGCGCCAAGGGCTTGCCGACGGAGTGGACCGCCGGCACGAACTCTGCGTCGTCGCCCAGCGCCTCGAGCGCCTGGGTGCCCATCCGGGTCATGACACGCATGGAGATTGCTACATAGGCAGAGTCGGTGATCTCAACGCCCAGCGCCGACAGCGGGGAGCCGATAGGCCCCATGCAGAATGGCACGACGTACATCGTCCTGCCCCGCATGCAGCCGGCGAACAGTCCGTCCAGGGTGGTTCGCATCTGGGCGGGTTCCTCCCAGTTGTTGGTGGGACCCGCGTCGGCTTCCCGCTCGGAGCAGATGAACGTCCGGCTCTCCACCCGTGCCACGTCGGTCGGGTCGGAGGCGGCAAGGAAGCTGTTCGGTCGCTTCAGGGGGTTGAGCCGCGCCAACGTGCCGTTGGCCACGAGCAGCTCTGTCAGCCGGGACCATTCCTCGTCCGACCCGTCGCACCACTCGATGTGGTCAGGTTGGGTGAGTGCGGCGATGGCCTCCACCCAGGCGATCAGCCGGCGGTGCGAGGTGGGATGCGTCGGGCGCTGAAGGACATCTTGGCTCGTCATGTGCTGAGGCTAGGACCGTCCCGACATGAAGTCTAACTGCTTGTCGCTCTAGTTCTCATAGCCTCAGGCTATGCCCCGCATGCGGTCCGGAACCGTTCGCTGATCACGGAATTCGCTCGCCAGACGGCCTCCGCTCGAGGTCCATTCGGACAGTGTTGGAGAGGCTGTTGCCGCTGTCCTGGTTGCCTGTCTGCTCGCTCTGCACGAGATCGACAGCGACAGTCCGTTCATCACGTTCCTGCATGAGGGGGAAGCCCAGCGGCTCGACTGCGACTTCGTGGTCGGCGCAGACGGGTTCCACGGAGTCTGCCGCGGCAACATGCCGGGCCTGATCCGGCCGGCAACGAGTTCGACGATCGGCTCGCGCTCTCTGAGCTCGACTACGTCACCGGTTCGCGCGCGTTGGCGACCCATCTCGCCGAGAACTACACAGGGCTGCCCTATGACGCTGGATGGTCGTACGCATAGCTTCCTGCTGGCCGTACACGAACACCGACCGACCCTGCGCGTCCATCCGCGCACCAACGCCGGCCTCACGCAGCGACTCGGCAGAGCCGGTCTCCAGCACGCCGGCCTCGGAGGGGACTCGTCGGTGAGACGACGAGGAATGTCCCCAGGCTGGGCCTGCACGGTCGCAACGCCCAGCTCGGCAAGGCCGTCCACGACGGCTAGGTCGGTGCGAGGGGTGTTGCGGACGACGATTGCCACGGCTGGATCGTCGTTGAGCGCCTGTGAGCCCAGAAGCAGCGATTCCGCTGGCCGGAAGGGAATCTAGGAGATCGTGGTCCACGGCTTGTCGGACACGAGGCCGATGAGCTACCCGACTATGCGACCACCTTGCCCGGTTGTAGCAGTAGGTCCCCCGACCGCCGGAATCGAACAGCGCTCCGAGGAGTCGGCGACGTTTGGCAGTCCCCGGACAACCGCGATGCTCAAGGAACTGACCCGCGTCCCCGAGCGCAGGGCGAGCAGTCGGATGATGTGGACGCCGGCGGCGATCGTGGATGGGCTGCGAGCCTCGAGCCGGTCGCCGGCCTGAACGGCGGGCAGCGCCCGCCCATCGAGCTTCACGAGCAGACACGGCTCACGCATCTCCGACGTGTTCGAGGCGAGGACGACCTCGACGGCCAGGAACCCGCAGTCCACGGTAACCACCTCGTACGTCAGCCAGTCTGCGGCTGACAGGACGACCTGCAGTTCCTGGTCGACAGAGCGGGGGCTGCCCCCATGATGGTCCCAGGCCAAGGCGGTCGCCTGGTCGCTGCGGGCGACAACCGTGACGGCGTCCGCGGTCCGGAACTCGGCGTGCGGTGATGGCGAGCCTGATGTGCCGTAGGAGACTCCGGGGCCCCGGTGGCCATAGCCAACGGCGGATATCCGTAGCGGTGCCTTGCGCATCACACTGTTGAGGACGTCCTTCCGGTAGTGGCACCGCCCGATCGGCAGGGCCTGGAAGTATCGGTCGAGAATCGCCTGGGCGTCCGCAGGCGCCGCCTCCCGGCCTTCGGCGGCGGCCACCAACGTGTACCAGCCGGGGGGAGCGATGACTGAGCAAGGGGAGGTGAAACTGTCCACCTTCTTCCAGGTCCACAGGTTCCACGAGATGTCGCAGTCCTCGAACAGCTGGAAGACGAGCTGCAACCATTCGAGGTTGTTCTCACCCACTTCACCGGCGTAGATGGGAAGTCCAAGGCGCTGACCCACTGCGAGGAACTGCTCGATGCTGGCGCGGTCGGGGGTGGACCAGTACTTGTGGAACTGGAGCATCGAGTTCTCGTCCCAGGACTCCTCGAAGATGGACCAGTTGGTGGCCCAATGGGTTCCTTCGTAGATGATGAGGTGGTTGACATCGTGCGCGCGGATCGCGGCGGTGATGCGTTTGTAGAGCAGCACCAACTCGGTGGAGTAGCGTGCCTGCCATTCGCCCGGCAACGGCTCGTTCAGCAGGTCATATCCGGCGACGACCGGCTCGTCCTGGTAGCGCTTGGCCAACGCCTCCCACAGGACCACGGTCAGGTCTTGAAAATGAGCATGGGCAAAGAGGTCCGGCTCGCCGTTCGGTGAGTCGTCGATGTTGGTGCCGGTCTGGCCGCCGGGAGCACCGTGCAGATCGAGGATCACCCACAGATGGTGTCGGCGACACCACTCGATCAGCGAGTCGATGTAAAGAAGGCCGGACTCCAGTAGCACCCCGCTGTCCTCGATGACGAGGCGTGCATTGATGGGCAGGCGCACGTGGTCCATGCCCTCGGCAGCGATCTGCTCGATGTCTGCCTCGGTGATGAAGTTGTCGCGGTACCCGGTCCAGAATCGCCGCGCCTGCTCGTCGCCCACCAGTCCGGTGACGAATTGCTCAATCTCTCGCGGGGACTGCGGGCCCTGGTTGCCGAAGCGCCACATGTACCCCTCCGCGAGGAGCCAGCTGCCGAGGCCCACCCCGCGCAGGAGCCGACGTTGACCCAACCCGTCGACGAGATGGCCGTCGACAGCCCGGAGAAACCCGTCGAAGACGGCTGGAGCCTTGATCGGGCGCACGGTGGAACCTCTCGTTGGCGGCGGGACGGACTTTGGGCGCACTATTTGAGTCCGGAAAGCGTGAACCCTCGGACGATGTGCCGCTGAAAGAGCAGGAACACGATGACGATCGGGATGACCATCAGAGAGGCGCCGGCCATCTGCAGTGGCGGATCCACAGTCGTTTGACGGTTGAGCAGGGACAGGCCAACCGAGAGCGTGTACTTGCTCTCGTCGTTGGCCACGATCAGCGGCCACAGGAAGCTGTTCCACCCCGCGATGAAGGTGAGTATCGCCTGAACCGCGAGGATTGGCCTGCTCAACGGCAGGACGATTTGCAAGAAGATGCGCAGCTCTCCGGCCCCGTCGATCCGCGCCGCTTCCAGGACTTCGTCGGGAATGGTGGACATGAACTGGGTCAGCAGGAAGATGTTGAAGGCGACCACCAGTCCGGGTAGGGCCATGCCGGTGATGGTGTTGGTCAGGTGCGCGAAGTTGAGGATGAGATAGGTGGGGATCATGGTCACCTGGGCGGGCACCATCATCGTCGCGAGGACGAGCATGAAGAGCGTGCCGCGGCCGCGGAACCGGTATTTCGCGAATCCGTAGCCAGCCATGGCCATGAGCACCAGTCCGACGTAGCCGATCGCGACGAGGATCAGCGTGTTTGCCAGGTACCGGGCGTAGGCGAGCTCGTCGAAGAGCCGTCGGTAGGCGGCCCAAGTCGGGTGGGCGGGCAGAAAGGTTGGCGGGCTCGACACCGTCTCAGGCAGCGTCTTGAAGGACGTGGCAATCATCCATAGGAACGGAAAAGCGGCGATCAGGGCGACCAGCGTGAGCGCGCCAGCTGCGGCGACCGCGCGAATATTGAACCGTCTAGTCATCGGACTTCCTCAGTCGGAGCTGCAGCGCGGTGACTGCCGCAATCAAGGCGAACAGAGCCACGGAACCAGCGGAGGCGAAGCCGAACTGGTTGAACTTGAAGCCCTCCTGATAGATGTAGAGGGAAAGAGAAGTTGTCGCCGGGTTGGGTCTCCCCTGGTTGAGAACGAACGCCTCGTCGAAGAACTGTAGCCAGTTGATGACGGTGGTGACGGCGACGAAGAACAGGGCGTAGCGGATGAGGGGTATGGTCACCGAGAAGGTAGTACGCCAGCGGCCGGCGCCGTCGATGGCCGCTGCTTCGGAGTACTCCTGCGGGACGCCCATGATGGCGGCCAGGAAGATGATGATGTCCAGACCGGTCGCCCGCCAGATGCCTACGGCGGCTACTGAAGCCCTTCCGAGATTGGAGTTTCCGAGCCACTCCACCGGGCTGACCCCGACCGTCGACAGCAGGTAGTTGAGCACGCCGAATTGCGAGTTGTAGAGGTAACCCCAGATGAGGGAGATCGCGACAATCGCCGTGATCGCCGGCAGGAAGTACAGCGCACGGAGCGCCCGGTAGAGGCGGCTCTCGGATCGGGACAGGCCCAAGGCGATAGCCAGCGAGATGACCATGATGACAGGGACCCCCACCGCGACGAACAGGACTGTGTTGCGAAGCGCCTGCCAGAAGGCGCTGTCGCCGAAGAGCTGTCGGTAGTTCTGGAGCCCGATGAAGTGGGCATGCGTCGGACTGGCCAGGTCGCCGATGTCCATGTTCGTCAGGCTGACTATCGCGGCAACCAGCACAGGCAGGATTCCGAACACCAGAAGCATCGCTACGCTGGGGGCGACGAACCAGTAGGGCGCACGCGTGGTGGGGCGTCGTCGTCTGGGCGAGCGGCGGAGAGGGCGGGCCAGTTGCGACACCGTTGTGGCCTTCGCTCTGATGGACGTGGTCACGACATTGAACCTCTCTGTCAAGGTGCGGGCGCCGCCTACCACGACGCCCGCACCTTCGCACGGTGCGCGCGCCGTCCGTCGCCGGGCGCGCACCTCGTTTAGACGCTACTTCTGGAGGTTGGCCACCGTGCTGTTGAGGGTGGCGAGCTCCTTGGCCTCGTTCGCATGCTGAAGAGCGACATTGTTGAGTGCCTTCAGTTGTGCTGCAGAGATCGCCCCCCACTTCGGCGCCAGCGGGAGCAGGTTGGCGTTGCCGAGCTGCTTGGCGTAGACAGCCACCATGGGGTCAGCTGTCAGGGCCGGGTCGTCGAAGGCCGACTTGGTGCTGGGCAACTCGTTCGCGGCTTTGAACCAGGCGACCTGGGTCGAAGGCGTGTCGAGGTAGTCCAAGAGCTGCAGGTCCGCCTCGAGGTTCTTGCTGTTCTTCCAGACGCCGAGGGAAGAGCCGGCGACTACCGAGATGTTGCTCTGGCCCGCGGGGAGCGGTGCGACCGACCACTTGCCCTTGAGCTGAGGCGCTGCGTCGTTGATCGCCTTTTCCAGGTAGGGCCCGGACACGAGCATCGGGGCTGCCCCGGAGACGAATCCCTGCGTCTGGTCGAAGTCGGCGTTGGTGGGGACGAGCTTGTCGGCATAGAAGCTCTCGTAGAAGTCGGTCGCCGTCTTGGCCGCCGCGCTGGCGAACGTCACCTTGCCGGAGCTGTCCTGGATCTCGCCACCCGCCTGCCAGGTAAAGATGTTCGGCAATGCCTGGTCCCACTGCGGGATGTAGTAGCCGTACTTGCCCTTCCCGCCGGCAGCCGCCAGCTTGACTGCGTCCGCGTGGAGGTCGGTCCACGTGCTCGGCGGGGCGGCGATCCCGGCCTTCGTCAGCAGGTCCGACCGGTAGAACAGCACCCGGGTGTCCGCTACCCACGGGACGTTGACCACGTGGCCGTCGGGGTTGAGCTTCTCGTTGGTCAGGGAGCTGACAAAGTTGTCACTGGCCAGGTGCGGGTACTTCGGGAGCTCCGATGTCAGATCTTTGAGCGCCCCGGCGGCCTTGAACGTGGCCAGGTTCGACAAGCCCACCTGCAGCACGTCGGGTCCGTTGCCCGATGCGACCGCGGTCGTGAGCTTGTCGTTCACGTTGTCCCAGGGAATCGACTCAACCTTGACCTTGATCCCGGTGGAGGCTGTGAATTGCTTGACTAACGCGGGGAACAGCTTGCCCTCGTCGCCCATGATCCAGACGCTGAGTGTGACGTCCTTCTTCGGTGCGGCAGAGGTAGCGGCGGCAGACGGGCTCGGAGCGCCAGGGGTCGCCGCTGCGGCGCCGCTTGCTGTTGCCGTCGAAGTCCCTCCCGATGTTGCTGTCGCGGCGCCGCCGGCCGTTGAGGATGCGGCACCGCACCCCGTCGCGAGCAGAGCGGCGGTCGCTGTCGCCAGGACACTTGCTGCAGTTGTTATTCTCATGCTTGACTCTCCGTGTTCATGCGGGCCCACAGGCATGGGCTCGCGCGCGTTGGCTGGTTCTCTTCCGGCGGAGCAGGGCAGGGTCGAGCAGCGAACGGTGCACGTTCGCTGTTGTTGCTGGGAATGGCTGACTTGCTGCGGCGCTAGACAGGCGCCCCTACTCTTCGTGGGCCTTCGATAAGCAGTTCGAGGGGCAGCAAGGCGGCGCCCAATGCGACGCCGTCGCCGCCCAAGTGACTGGGCACCAGACTGACCTGTTCGCCTGGTCGGTCCAGGCACTCCAGGCGCACTCGTTCGGTGATCTGAGCGCCTCGCGCCGCCAGGAGGCTCAGCCCGGCCCAGCCGCCGACGACGACGCGCTCGGGGTTGAGCAGGTTGACCAGGTTGGACAGGCCGAGGCTGAGAAGCTCGACTGCCTCGTCGGCTATACGGCGAGCAGGGCCGTCCCCCTCATCGGCGCGTGATAGCAACGCTTCGAGCGCCTCACCATAGGGTGTCGGCGCGGTGGCACCGGTCGCCAGCCAGCTCCGTACCAGGGCATCACCGCCGATGTAGGCCTCGAGGCAGCCGCGGCGTCCGCACCGGCATTGTGGGCCGCCGGAGGAAATCTTGGTGTGTCCCCACTCGCCGGCTCCCCCGGACGAGCCGCGGAAGGTGCGCCCTGCGGAGATGATCCCGGCTCCGAGCCCGCGGCCGACCAGGACGACGACACCATGCTCCACTCCGCGAGCGGCACCGAGCCACATCTCGGCCAAGGCCAAGGTGTTGGCCCCGTTCTCGGCGTGCACCGTGACTTTCGCGTCCGGCAGTAGGTCCCGCACGGACGTGCCGAGCCAGCCCATGCTCTGAGCGAAGACGGTTTCTGTGCCGTCAGCAGCGATCTCCACGACACCGGGAAGCCCCAGTCCGATGCCCAGGAGGGATGAGTCGGCGAACGAGTTGCGCTCGTGCAGAAGTTCAACGGCAGCGGACAACGCGGCCGAGACATTCGCCGGCGTCGACTGGCTCTCCGCCACCTCGATGAAGGCACGGTCACGGCGCCGCAAGGTGAGGTCGAACAGTTCCACCGTCACGCCTGCCTCCCCGATATCCGCTCCCATCACGAAGGCACTGTCAGGCACCGGGCACAGCTCAGCGACCGGTCGTCCACCGTCGGAGGGGATGGTCCCGGTCTCGGTGACAAGGCCTTCAGCGAGCAGATCGGCGGTAACCGTCCCCGCGGTCGCCACGGACAGGTGACAGTTGCGGGCGATCTCGGCCCGGGTAGTCCGCCCGTTCTGCAGCATGAAGCGGAGTACGCGGGCTCTGTTGCCGTTACGAAGGTCGCGGACGGTGTGGCTACGCAACTTGCCTCCTTTGCCTGAGCCAAATAATTAGGCTAAGGAGAACACCAGTCAAGGGCACGGACATCACAAGGTGGTAACAGGGCGCGGCCTGGCTCGAATCCTTGTCCCCTTGCCCTGGGCGGCCGACGGCGCCGTGCTCGCGACCTGGTAGCCCAGCGCCTACCCGGGTCGGTGGGCGAGATGAAGGCCGAACGCCTGAGCCAGCGAAGGGGCGGTTGCCGCGTCTCGCAGCGGCGGCGCACCGACGACCTCGTCGTACAGCCGGGTCAGCGAGTAGTGGTTCAGGGCCGTTTCGACGACGTGGTGGGCCAGGCCGGGGGCGATCACCACGGTGAGCACCTTGTTGCCGCTCGAGCTGTCGTCCTCGTCCCCGGTCACCACGATGACGAGCCGCCCGGCCCGGAAGTCGGGGCCGGTCATCAGCAACGGCAGCCAGCTTTTGAGCCAGTCGTCGGCCTGCTGCAAGGTCCCGTCGTGGGCGTCATGGTTCAGGTTCGGGACGAGCATGCCCACGCTCGGCAGCTGTCCGCTGGTGATGTCGTCGGCAAGCTGGCCGGTGGTCGGCCGTCCGGCAGGCACCATCCCCTTGGCGCACTGCGCGCGCTCGTCGACGTAGTAGGCCCAGGGGGCATGCTTCACCGCGTACGCCCCCGAGGACAAGGTGTCGCACCGCGAGGGCAGCGACTCGGCGTACAGGCGTGCGGTGCCGCCGGCCGTGAGTGCCTGCCCGAAGACCGACGCGCCCCGGAGCGGGTGGACCCGCGGTGACGCATCGTCGGTGATCCCGAACGTGGAGCCGCCGCTGATGGCGAGGTAGTTCGGCAGGGACGGATGGGTGATTGCCCGGTAGTCGGCCGCGTAGCCGTAGCCGGTTGCCAGCCCGGAGAGGTACGGCATCCCGGCGCGCATCTCCGCCAAGCTGTGGTTCTCCTCGACGATGGTCAGCACCTTGCTGATGCCGGCCGGAGGCGGCCGCTGGGACGTCGGCGCAGGGCTGCTCGAGGTGGGCAGGGCTGTGGTGGCGGGCGGGGCTGTCGACGTGGCCGCCGACCCGGCAGAGGTCTCGAGGTGCATCGTGGCAGAGGTGACCGGGCTCGCCTGCCGAGTCGACGCTCCGCCGCACGCAGCGGTCAGCAGGACGCCGCAGGCCAGTAACCGGACGTTCATGACAGCAGGCTACGTCCGTCCCGCAACGCGGTCAGAGGAACTTGGCCTCCATCTCGGCGAAGAAAGCGGTCGAGAGCCGGTCGAACTGGTCGGCGGTCAGCCGGATCCGGTCGCCGACCTTGAGCTTCACGACCGACTGCTCCGGGGCGTACTTCAGCACGCTGTTGCCGCGGAGGATCCCATCGTTGTTCATCAACGACTCGGCCAGCAGCTCGACCTCGTTGATGGGGTTGCCGTCCTTGCCTGTGACCGCCCGCGCCCGGTGCACGAAGTAGCGGTCCAGCACGAGCAGCATGTTGTTGAAGTAGAGAGCCTCGAAGTCGGTCGTAGCCACCCTGGCGAAGGTCCTGTACGCCGCCAGCTGCTCGGCGACCGCGGCTTTGGCGTGGTCGAGCTCGTCCTTGGTGTAGTCCTTGCGGCCCAGCATGGCTTGCCTCCTCTCCTCGTGCCCCTCCGGGCGGCTCCCCGGCTGCCTCCCTGACGGAACGGGCCCGGCAAATGTGACGGACGGCTCAGGCCGACCGGTGCTCGCCCGGCCCGTGCGTCTTGGCGTTGGCGCCGGCCTCGCGGTTCTTGGCCGGCACCCCGACGGCGACCATCCCGGCCGGCACGTCCTTGGTGACGACGGCGCCGGCACCGACGTGCGCCCCGCGGCCGAGGGTGATCCCGCCGACCACGATGGCCCCAGCCGAGACGACCACGTTGTCCTCGAGCACCGGGACGGCGAGGTTCGAGTCGTAGCCGATCGTCACCTGCTGGTTGATCCAGCAGTTGGTGCCGATGCGCTCAGCGCTGACGATGGTGGCGAAGCCGTGCTGGATGAACAGTCCGGGGCCGATGTCCTCTGTCCACAGGAACAGGGTCAGCTCGGGCCGGTAGACCAACGCCGAGGCCCGGCCCAGGACCTTGCCGGGGATCCCCTGACGCCCGAGCCGGTGGTAGTAGAGGTTGCGGAACTCGTGCGTCTGGTCGGTCAGCAGCTGCAGCAAGGCCCAGATGCCCCGCTCGTCGCGGCGCTTGGCCTCCTGCCAGCGGGCAACGTCGAGATCGACCACTGCGCGGGCGCCGGACAGCGCGACATAGCCGAGCAGCAGGGGCAGCGCCCGCAGGCTGAGCAGGCGGCTGAGGAGCTTCAGGGGTGACATCGCCGTCCCGTCGAGTGCTGTCCGCTTGATCAGCCTCAACGTAACAGAGGGCGGCACCTTGCGGCCGGGGGCATGATGGGCGGGTGCCGGCTCCCGCTTCGGTCCTCGTGATCGGCTCCGTCAACCAGGACATCACCGTACGGGTCCAGCGGTTTCCTGCGCCCGGAGAGACCCTGATCGGTCGCAGCGTCGCCTATGCCCTCGGCGGCAAGGGCGCCAACCAGGCGGTTGCGTCCGCCAGGACGGGCACGCCGACAGCGCTGCTCGCCACAGTGGGCGACGACCCGGCCGGCCACCAGCTGCGGCACTGGCTGGCCGAGCGTGGGGTGGACGTGTCGTTGGTACGGGCGGCGAGGCTTTCCTCCGGTACGGCGCACATCCTGGTCGACGACAGCGGCGAGAACCAGATCGTGGTCGTCTCCGGCGCCAACGCCGGCACCGACGCCCTCTGGGTGGACGCCGCGTCCGAGGCCGTCACGTCCGCGGCCGTCGTGGTCCTGCAGGGCGAGATCCCCGTCGCAGGCATCGAGCGGGCGGTGGCCCTCGGTGCCAGGACCATCCTCAACCTCGCGCCCGTGGTCGCGGTTGCGCCGGAAACCCTTGCCCACGTGGACATCCTGGTGGTCAACGAGGCCGAAGCCGAACAGCTCCTCGGCCGTACGGTATCCGGCGACACCATGGCTGCCGTCGATGCGCTGGCAGCCATCGGTGGTGCGGCCGTCCTCACGCTCGGCGCGGGCGGAGCGGTCTGGGCAGGTGACGGCCGGGGTCACGCGCCCGCACCTACTGTCGTCCCGGTCGACACCACCGGTGCGGGCGACGCCTTCGTCGGCGTGCTCGCGGCCGCCATTGCCCGTGGTCAGACCCTCGAGCACGCGGTCCATGACGGCGTACGTGCAGCCAGCCAATCCGTTCTGTTGCCGGGAGCAGCAATGTCCTATCCAGCGTTCGAGCTCACGTGATCGCCACCGTCACGTTGGTCGTGGCCGACTACGACGACGCGATCGCCTACTACGTCGGCAAAGTCGGCTTGGACCTGGTCGAGGACAAGCCGCTCGGCGACGGCAAGCGCTGGGTCGTCGTTGCGGCCGCTGACGGGGGTGCTGGCCTGCTGCTGGCGCGGGCTGACGGAGCAAGCCAACGCGAGCGGGTCGGCGACCAGACCGGTGGTCGGGTGGCGTTCTTCTTGCGTACCAAGGACTTTGCGGCCGACCACCGCAGGATGAGTGACGCCGGCGTACGTTTCCTGGAACAACCCCGTACGGAGCCGTACGGGATGGTCGTCGTCTTCGAGGATCTTTACGGCAACCGCTGGGACCTGCTGCAGCCCGTGGCGTCAGGTGGGCCGGCGGCGGGTGACGGCGAGGATGGCGGCCGTGACGAGTAGGGCGGCCAGCACCAGGAACAGGGCGCTCTCCACGGTCTGGAGCAGCCAGAAGTGCGACGCCGGCTGATAGCTGACCGTCTCGTTCAGGCTGAGACCCTGCAGGTGCGGCTGGCAGGCTGCGGCGTCGGCCGCGCTGATCCGGGGCGGTGTGTTCGTGCCGGTTCCCCGGATGGCCTGAAGGTTGGGGCAGTAGCGCGCGAGGATGTCCAGGTTGGCCTGGTTCGGGCTGACCGCGCGGCCGGAGGGGTCGCTGACAGTGACCTGCTGCACCCACGCGTCGAGCGGTACGGTGGAGGCGAAGCTCTCCTGCATGTTGGCGCCCGCATTCTGCAGCAGCCCGCTGAGCGGGATGGTCAGGGTCCGCGTGGTCAGGGGGGCGAAGTGCGGCCGGATCCAGTGGACCGGGATCCGCGCCGCCGCGTAGACGAACAGGGTCACAGCCATGGCGGGGACGGTGCGCCGGATGAGGGCGCTGGTCGCGACGCCCACGCTGAGTGCGAACAGCATGCAGGCGACGGGTACGACACCTTGGATGTCGTACCAGGTGCTGTTGTAGCGGCCGCTGAACGCAGGGGCGAGCGGATCGAGCGCCCACGTGGCGAGCAGGCCGAGGATCAACGCGCCGGCCGCAACGGGCCCGAAGATCAGGCCGATCTTGACGGTGATCCAGCGCAGCGGGCCGACCGACTGGGTCCAGGCCAGCCGATGGGTGCCGGCCTCGTACTCGCGGGAAACCAGCGGCGCGGCCCAGAACATCCCTGCGAGCAGCGGCAGCGCGATCAAGGCGCCGGTGAACGGAGGGATCGTGTGGAAGTAACGGTGCAGCTGCTCGAGCGCGGCGGAGCAGTCGGCACGCGAGCGAAGGCAGGCGGGGACCCCGGCGGTGCGCGCCCTGGTTCGCGCGATGCTCCCGACGACGAGCATCATGGCGCTGATGGCGGCGACGATCACGGTGCCGACGATCGCCTCGGCCCGGTGCTGGCGCCAGGTCGTCCAGATCATGGCCGGGCTCCTTCGTGCGTACCGAGCGGCGGCGAGAGGTGCGGTGCCGGGCGTTCGAGGTAAGCCAGCACCAGCTCCTCCAGGTCGACCGGGCTGACCGTCAGCGCCGGGTTGAGGAGCGGCCCCTGGCTGCGTACGAGCAGCGTGTTGTGCCGTTCATGGCTGGACGTGCTGAGCACCTCGACCCCGCTGGGCATCCGCGCGGTGTCCTCCGGCGGCCCCGCGACCCAGCGGTGCTCGGCCAGCAGCTGGTCGAGCTCGCCGACCAGCCGGACCTGGCCGTCACGGATCACGACCAGGTGGTCGCAGACCCGGGCGAGTTCCCCGATCAGGTGTGACGACAGCACCACGGTGATGCCGGCCTCGCTCGCGCTGTTCATCAGCGTCTTCAGGAACTCGCGGCGGGCCAGCGGGTCGAGGGCGGCCAGCGGCTCGTCGAGCAGCAGGACCTGAGGCCGCTTCGCCAGGGCCAGCGCCAGGGCCACCTGCGCCCGCTGCCCGCCGGACAGCCGCCCGGCTCGCCGGTCGAGCGGCACCTCGGCAGCGGCGAGACGTTGCCGCGCAAGGGCGTCGTCCCAGCGGGGATTCATGGCCCGGCCGAACCGGAGCAGATCCGCGACGGAGAACTCCCGGTAAAGCGGGCAGTCCTGGGCCACGAAGCCGACCTGGGCAAGGAACTCCGGCCGGCTGCTGGGCTGATCGCCCATCACGCGCAACCGGCCCTCCGAGGCCGGCAGCAGCCCGACCAGGAGGTTCAGCAGGGTCGTCTTGCCGGCGCCGTTCGGCCCGACCACTGCCGTGACCGACCCGCTCGGCAGCGACAGGGTGCACCCCCGCAGCGCCCAGAAGTCCCCGTAGCGGTGACCGGCCTCGACCGCCTCGACGGCCGGCGCGTTCACGCGCTCGCCTCCGTTCTGAGGTTGCGCATCGTCGCCCGGACCACGTCCATGATCCCGTCGTCATCGAGGCCCGCCGCACGTGCGGCGGCGATCCAGCGTTCGAGTCGGCGGCCCAGCGCCGTCAGCGCCTCAGGCGTCGACTGGCTGAGGCTCCGCGCGACGAAGGTCCCCTGGCCCGGACGCCCGACCACCAGCCCCTCCAGCTCGAGCTCCCGGTAGGCCTTCTGCACGGTGTTGGGGTTGATCGCCACCGTCGACGCGACCTCGTGCACCGTCGGCAGCTTGTCGCCCGGCTGCAGCCAGCCCAGGCGCAGTGCCTGTTTGACCTGCTGGACCACCTGCACGTACGGAGCCAGGCCGCTGGTCGTCTCGATCCGGAAGTTGAGCATGACGGGAACTGTAAACCTACCTAGGGAGATGGGTAAACCCTTGACTAGCAAAATAGGTAAACAGACCTCCGCCGCCGGGCGGTGGCGTCCCCCTCAAGCTCTCGCCATGCATCCATTGGACCCGGTCCAGCTTCCTAGCTGACAGTGCGGGTTCGATCGATTCCCGTCACCAGCTCCAAGGGGGTGACCGCGCCGCGTGGCCAGCGCACGAATCACCGTGATCCGGTGACGCCTTCTCACCTGCCTGGCGACAAGGCTAATAGTGGCCCGCCTCCCGGCAGGAAGTTTCAGGTGCGGATTGCCATGGGCGAGCGAGCCGGGAGCACTGCCAAACAACCCAACCGAAGGGAGATCCTCCGTGAGCACCCAGCAGCGAGAGATCCTCGATGCAATCCTGCGACAGGCAGCCTTCCCCGTCGACAGCGACGTCAACGAGCAACGGCGAGTGCTCCGAGAGTTGACATCGGGGCAGCCGCTGCCCGCCGACGTGACCGTGACCGCAGCCGCACTGGACGGCGTCCCCACCGCCGAGATCACAGTCGACGGAATCGAACCTCGCCACGTTGTTCTCTACTTCCACGGCGGCGTGTACGTACTCGGGGACGCCTTCGCGGCCGCCGACCTGGCCTCGCAGGTCGGTCGGCGGACGCACGCCAAGGTCATCTCTGTCGACTATCGGCTCGCCCCCGAGCACCCGTATCCGGCAGCGGTCGACGACGCCCTGGCAGCCTACGAGGCCCTACTGGAGACCGGCACCGCCCCTTCGGACATCGTGTTCGCGGGAGAGTCGGCCGGAGGCGGCCTCGCCATCGCCACCCTGATCAACGCGCGGGAGCACGGACTGCCCCTGCCGGCCGCGGCCTTCGTCATGTCTCCGTACGCCGACCTCACCCTGGCCGGCACGTCGATGGAGACCAAGGGCAAGGTCGACCCGCTGCTCAGCCGGGAGGCCCTGCAGGCCCGCATCCCCGACTACGCGTCGGGACAAGACGCCGCTCTCGGCCTCATCAGCCCCATCTTCGCCGACCTGGCCGGCCTGCCGCCGCTGATCATCCAGGCCGGAACTCACGAGGTTCTCCTCGACGACGCCGTCCGCCTCGCGCAACAGGCGGCCGCCGCGGACGTCGAGGTCACCCTCGACATCACCCCAGGGGTACCGCACGTCTTCCAGGCCTATCACGCGATCCTCGACGAAGGCGCCGCGGCGCTGGACCGAGCCGGGCAGTTCCTGTCGGCGCGGCTCGCCAGGTCAGGAGCCTGACCGGGCCAGCCGTTAGGGCACGGATGGCCGGGTGTCGGTCCAGTTGACCATCAGCCGGCGCTCGGCGAACAGCCAGGCGCCGTCGCTCTTCACCATCCGGTCGAGGTAGCGGATCGACGCCACCATCAGCGTCCGGGACCCGCCCTCGGCCTCCGTCAGGTGATGCGCCAGGCAATAGCTCTCGCCGGTCGCCCGGTCGCCGGCCAGGTCGATCGTGCTCTGGCCGTTGAAGTGCATGGTGGCCGCGTACGCATTGAGGGCGTCGAAAACCGGCGCCAGGGATTGCCGGCCGTGCAGCTCCTGCGTCGGCTCCGGACCGCGAGCGTCCATGTAGACGACGAAGTGGGTGTCCTCGGTGAACAAGGCCAGCTGACCCTCGGCGTCACGCCGGTCTGCGCAGTGCGCATAGGCGTCGACCAGCTCCCGGATGGCCAGCCGGTCGGCGGCCTCCGTACCAGGGATCGGTGAATGAACGCTCATGGTGAGGTCCTCCGGTTCAAGCTCGGCGAGCCAGTGCAGCGTGATGACGGGTCAGCTCGGCTAGGGCCGCATCGTCGAGCCGGACGTCGACGGCGCCGAGGTTCTCGGCGAGGTGCGCGCGGGTGCGCGTACCCGGGATGAGCAGGATGTTCGGGGCCAGGTCGAGCAGCCACGCGAGCGCGATCTGCGCAGGTGTCGCACCCAGCCTTGCGCCCAGCGAGGCGAGCACGGGGTCGGTGAGCAGCCGCAGCCGCTGCTCACCGGGCAGGCCGAGTGGGCAGAACGGCACGAACGCGATGTTGCGTGCCTGGCACTCGGTGAGGACGTCCAGGGACTGCTGGTCGGCCAGGTTGAACAGGTTCTGTACGCAGACGATGTCCGTCTGGGCGACCGCCTGCAGCAGGTGCTGCCGGGAGATGTTGCTCAGGCCGATTCCGTCGATCAGCCCTTCCTCGCGGGCCTGGACCAGCGCCGCGAGCTGGCTGTCGAACTGCCTGCCCGGGGGGTCGAACGGGTCCATCATCCGCAGGTTCACCGCCGCCAACCGGTCGGCGCCGAGCGTGCGGAGGTTGTCCTCGATGCCCTGGCGCAGCTCGAGGTTGTGGATGGCGGCCACCTTGCTCACGATCGCCAGGTCGTCGTGATAGGGGTGCAGCGCCTCGCGGATGAGCTGATTGACCGTGCCCGACCCGTAGTACTGGGCGGTGTCGATGTGATTGACCCCGGCTGCCACGGCCGCCCGCAGCACCAGCAGTGCCTCGTCGCGGTCCCGCGGCGGCGCGAACCTCCCGTCGCCGGCGAGCTGCATCGCCCCGTACCCCGCCCTGTGGACACGCCAGGGCCCCAGGTCGAATGACCAGCCTCCGATCACGTGCCTCTCCCTCAGTTGGTCAGGCGCCGGCCGGGAGGCCGGGTTGGGTCGTGATGTCGTCCTTCCCGGCATTGACCAAGACCAGAATGGCCACGAACGCCGCGGAGATCAGCCCGACCCCGATCCAGAACGCGACGTGATAGCCGTGAATGGCTGCGAGCGAATTGAACGCGGACGGGGGGAGGTGGTGGGCCACGACATAGGAGGAGACTGCACTCGCATAGAACGTGTTCAGCAACGCCGTGCCGAGCGATCCACCGATCTGCTGGGTCGAGTTGAGCACCGCGCTCGCGACTCCCGCGTCATCGTCACTCACCCCGGTGAGCGCAAGACTCGAGAGTGGAACGAACACCAGCGCCAGGCCGATGCTCATCAGCAACTCACCCGGCAGAACGCTGGTAACCCAGCTGCTGGTGTCGGAGATGGACGTGAAGGTGGCCAGGCCGATCGCGCCCATGGCGAGCCCGATCAGCATCAGTGGCTTGGGCCCAGTGCGCGGAAGCAGGGTCGACACGACGCCTGAGGTGACGATGATGCCTCCGCTGAACGGCAGGAAGGCGATGCCCGACTTGAGTGCGCTGTAGCCCAGGTTGTACTGGAAGTAGTAGCTCAGGAACAGGAACATCGCGAACAGCCCGGCGAAGACCAGCAAGGAGGCGAGATACGTGCCGCCGCGATTGCGATCCAGCACCACCCGTATCGGCAACAACGGGCTCGACGAACGCAGCTCGACGAGCACGAACGCGGCCAACAGGAGGACGGCGCCTACGAGGTAGCTGATGGCTTGAACCGAGAGCCAGCCGACACCGGTCTTGGCCGCCTCGGTGAAGCCGTAGACGAGAGCGACCAGCCCGGCCGTGCCCAGGATTGCGCCTGGGATGTCATAGGAGCTACCGGCCCGGGACTTGCTCTCGGTGACCAGGAGGGTGCCGGCGATGAAGGCCACGATCGCGATCGGCACGTTGATCAGCAGGCACCAGCGCCAGGACGCGTACTCGGTCAGCGTGCCGCCCAGGATCAAGCCGATCGCGGCGCCACCTCCGGAGATGGCGCCGTACACCGCGAACGCCCGAGACCGTTCCTTCACCTCGGTGAACGTCACCGTGATCAGCGACAGGGCTGCCGGCGCGAGCAGTGCCGCGAACAGGCCCTGGACCGCCCGGGCGCCGAAGAGGGTGGCGCCGTTCTGAGCAGCACCGCCGAGGGCCGACGCCGCAGCGAACCCGAGCAGCCCGACCAGGAACATCCGCTTACGGCCGAGGTAGTCGCCGATCCGTCCGCCCAGCAGCAGCAGGCCACCGAACGCCAGGGTGTAGGCGGTGATCACCCACTGTCGATCAGCGTTGGAGATATGCAGTGCGCGTTGCGCCGAGGGCAGCGCGATGGTCACCACGGTGCCGTCGAGCACCACCATCAGTTGTGCGATCGCGATCACCGACAGGGCCCACCATCGCCGGCTGGGCAGCTCTCCGATTACGTCCTCGAACGACTCGAGTCCGTTCTGGTGGCCGTCTCCCTTGCTTTGGGCGGCCGGCTCAGCGTCTGAAGCCATCACCAAACCTTCCTTCCCGGCAAGATCTTCTCGGCTAGGCGGACTGCGTGACCTGTCGCAACGGCGCGAGCGCCTGGCTCCAGGCGACGACCTCCGTCAGCAGCGTGTCGAGCACCTGGGCCTGCCGCGCAATGGGATTGAAGTCCGTGAAGTTCTCAAAGTCCGTGATCAAGGAGAGAGTCACGTTGGTCCGGACGTCGGCCATCTTGAGCTCACCGGCGATCAGGCGGAGATGTTCGGCCGCTCGGGAACCGCCGATGACGCCGTACGAGACGACTCCCATTGCCTTGTTGTTCCACTCGGCGTAAAGGAAGTCGATGGCGTTCTTGAGCACACCTGACGTCGAGTGGTTGTACTCGGGAGTGATAAAGACGTAGCCGTCGAACTGACCGATGGTGGCGGCCCACTCCTGGGTATGGGTGTTTTGGTACTGCCCCATGCTCGGGGGCAGCGGCTCGTCCAGGTGGGGAAGCGGATAGTCGGCGAGGTCAACCAGGTCGAACTCGGCGTCGCTGCGCCGACCCGCCTGGTCCATCACCCAACGAGCGACCGGCTCGCCTCGGCGCCCGGGGCGGGTGCTGCCGAGGATGACGCCGATGCGTGTCATGGGTGCACCTGTGACCCGACGCCGAGGTCGAGCCGGATCGACTCGAGCAGGATGAACGCAGTGCTGGCGGTGTAGACGTCGGCAGCGGCAAGAATGCCCTTGTATTTCTTGATGACCGGCGCCGACGCATATGCGACCTGTGCGTCCTGGTAGGTCTTGACCCCGGCCCAGCTGTTGTTGCCGTACTTGGTGAAGAACGGGGTGGGGTCGACTGCGGTCAGCGCCTTCTTGACGCCGGCGAGGAGATCCTTCACGTAGTGCTCGTACACGACCATGTCGTGACGGGTGCCGAGCCGACCCATGTGCCCGCCGATGAAGTGCTTCCACGGGTAGGCCAGCGCTTTGGCCGGGGCGGCGATGGACCCGGGGACGTCCTCGTTCAGGTTGAAGCTGTCGTACGGCACCCAACCCGGCAGGTTGATGTCGACCAGCATCAGGGTGTCATGGTGCGGGAAGTGGATGTAGCTGTTGTCGGGCGTGTGGTTGGTGCCGAGCCACGCCAGGTCGATCCGCTCCCCGCCGATGCGCAGGGTGTGGTGCGTCTCGAAGACCACATCGGGTACGGGCCGGGTCTGGTCGTTGTCTCTGGCCAGCAGCTTCTTGGTCTCGATGTGGCCGACCCGGACCACGTGCTTGCCGAACAATGACGAGGCGCCGAGGTGGTCGGCGTGGTGGTGCGAGTAGACGATGTGGGTCACCTTGTTGGACACGCCGTTGGCGGACGCGATCTCGTCGATCGCGCGCTGCAGGTTGTTCCCGATAGTGGGCGGCGCGTCGAACAGCACCACCCCTTCCTTGGTGGTCAGGAAGGCCGCCTGGTAGGTGCCGTCGGTGACCCAATAGAGGTTCTTCTCCACCCGCCCGACGTAGTAGCCCTGCGCATTGATCGCCGGGCCCAACGCGCCCGGTGGTATCGGCGCATAGTCCGGCAACGGGTCGGCGGCGGAGGCCGGTTCGGCGAGGACTCCGCCGACAAGGGTGGCGATCGCAGGGGCCGCCGCGATTGCCGCGCCGCCCGCGAGGAACGCGCGGCGGCTTGGGGAGCTGGATGACATGGTGATCCTTTCAGACGTGCGACGGGGTCAGGGGCCGTACGCCGGTACGACCGCGCCGCTGATCGGCGCGGCGGCGTCACTCACGAGGTAGCCGATGATGTCGGCGATCGCGGCCGGTGAGACCGCATGCGCCAGCACCTCCGGCGGCAGATACGGGTGGTTCTTCGCGGTGTCGATAACCTGCGGAGCGACGGCGTTGACCCGGATCCCGAGCGGGTGCAGCTCCAGGTCGAGCACCCGGACCAGGTAGACCAGCGCCGCCTTGCTGACGCCGTACGAGGCCATGCCGGCGGTCGGCTCCAGCCCAGGGCGGGCGGCCACGTGCACGATCGCGCCCGACCCACGTTCCCGCATGTACGGCGCCACCGCCTGGGTCAGCCACAACGCAGTGCCGGCGTTGACGTCGATCATCAGCCGCAGGTCCTCGGGCGTCGTGTCGAGGGCATCACCCAGGTGGTAGGTGCCGACGGTGTTGACCAACACCTCGGGCGGGCCGACCTCGGTGGCGATCCGGTCGACGAGGCTCTTGGCCACGACCGGGTCGCTCGGGTCGCCCACCTCGTACCGGATGCCGTCGGGCAGCTGCTTGAGGCCGTCCTGGTTGCGATCGATGCCGACCACCGTGAATCCGAGCGCTGTCAGCTTCTGCGCCGTCGCCAGGCCGAGGTCGCCACCCGCGCCGGCCAGGATCGCCACCCGCCCGCCGCTCATGGGTGCACCTGCGAGCCGGTGCCGAGGTCGAGCCGGATCGACTGCAGGATCGTGAAGGTCGTGCTGTAGGTGAACGCCGGGACATCGGCGGCCCCGAGCACACCGGTGTACTTGGCGATGACAGGCGCGGCCGCGTGCGCGGTGACGGCGTCGAGATAGCCGCCCACCCCAGCCCAGACGTTCGGCCCGTACTTCGTGAAGTACGGGGTCGGGTCGACGGAGGCGAGCGCGGCGTACGCACTGTCGGTGATGTCGGCGATGTACTGCTGGTGCAGGACCAGGTCCTCGCGGGTGCCCAGCCGACCGAGATGACCGCCGATGAAGTGCTGCCACGGGTAGGCCATGGCCTGGTCCGGGGCGGCCATGTAGCCGGGCGCGTCCTCGCTGAGGTTGAGGTTGTAGATGGGGACCCAGCCGGCGTTGACGATGTCGATGAGCATCAGCGCGTCGTGGTCCGGGAAATGGAGGTAGATGTTGTCCGGCGAGTGGTTGGGCCCGTGGTAGGCCAGCTCGACCCGTTCGCCGCCGACCTCGAGGGTGTAGCGGTCCTCGAACGTGACCTCCGGGGCGGGCCGGGTCGCGTCGTTGTCCCGCAGCAGCAGCCGCCGGGTCTCCGCGTGCCCGATCCGCACGATGTCCTCGCCGAACAGGTTCGCAGCGCCGGTGTGGTCGGCGTGGTGGTGGGAGTAGACGAGATGGGTCACCGTGTTGCCGATGCCCTCGGCCTCCGCGACCTCGTCCACGGCCCGCCGCAGGTTGTGCCCGATCGTCGGCGGGGCGTCGAACAGCACCACCCCGTCGGGCGTCGCGAGGAACGCCGACTGGTAGGTCCCGTCGGTCACCCAGAACAGGTTGCGCTCGACGCGGCCGACGTAGTAGCCCTGCTCGTTGAGCGCTGGGCCGAAGGCCGACTCTGGTACGGGGACGTAGTCCGGCAGCTGGGCTGAACTGTCCGCGTACGGACTCGACGAAGTCATGGTCTCCCACTTTCCTTCCGTTCTGGGCCGATCAATTGCTGCGAGCCTCACGGCCAGGAAGGTGAGGGGGCGTCACCGGATTCCGGTGATCTGCCCGCCGGGCTACGCTGACCGGGTGCCCCGAGGAGATGGCGCGGACCGGCCGGGGCTGATCGACCGCCCCGACCTTTTTGCTGCGCTCGACCGGGCGGCCGGCAAGCAGGTGACGATCATCTCGGCGCCCGCCGGCAGCGGGAAGACGTCGCTGCTGCAGGCATGGGCCAACCGGCCGCGCCAGGACCGCCTGTTCGGCTACATGGCCGTCAACCCGGGCCAGCTCGACGCCCAGCTGTTCTGGCTCGGCCTGCTCACCGCGCTCCGGACGGCCACCGGCAGCGACGAGCCTCCGCCCGCGAGAGTCGGGTTCAGCGGCCAGGCGTTGGCGGACAAGCTGCGGTCCGAGCTCGCGGCGTACGGCGGCCCGTTCGTCCTGATGATCGACGACTTGCACGAGCTGGCCTCCGTCGAGGCCAAGGAGCAGCTCACCGCCCTGCTGACGAACCTGCCCCCGGAGGTGCACGCGGTCCTGGCCACCCGCCGTGACCCGCCACTGCGGCTGCACCAGCTGCGGCTGGCCGGCGAGCTCGCCGAGATCCGCGCGGCGCAGCTGCGCTTCACGCAGGACGAGACCCGCGCGCTGTTGGTCGCCGCCGGGGTCACGCTGCCCGACGAGGTGGTGGCGACGCTGCACCAGCGGGCCGAGGGCTGGGCGGCCGGACTGCGGCTTGCCGTCCTGTCCCTAGCCGGGCACCCCCACCCCGAGCAGTTCATCGCCGAGTTCTCCGGCAGCGACCGTACGGTCGCCGAATATCTGATGGCGGAAATGCTGGAACGGCAGCCGGCGGAGGTGCAGCGCCTGCTGCTGCGCACTTCCCTGCTGGACCGGGTCAACGGCGAGCTGGCCGATCTGCTCACCGGCGCCAGCGGATCGGAACGGATCCTGCTGGACCTCGAGGATGCCAACGCGTTCGTCCTGTCGCTCGACCCCGCCCGCACCTGGTTCCGCTACCACCACATGTTCAGCGGCCTGCTTCGGCTCGAGCTGCGTCGCACCGCTCCCGGTGAGGTCCCGGAGCTGCACCGGCTCGCCGCCCGGTGGTTCGCCGACCACGCGGAAACCGCCGAGGCCATCCGGCACCTGCAGGCGGCCGGGGAATGGACCGAGGCGGCCCGGCTGCTCACCGACCACGCCCTCAGCCTCACCCTCGACGGCCAGGCGGGGACCGTTGCGGCGCTGCTGGGCTCCTTCCCGGCCCGTACCGTCCAGGACTCCCCTGGCCTGGCCCTCGTGCATGCGATCGCCGACCTCGACCAGCTCCACCTCGACCATGCCGACGCGCACCTCGACGTCGCCAGCGCGTATGCCGCCACGACCACGCCCGACCGGGCGTACCGGCTGGGGATGGCCATCGCGTCGCTCGATCTGCTGTCGGCGCGGCTGCGCGGACACTTCGACGGCGTGTTCGAGCTGGTGAGCGCGCTGCCCTCGACGACGGTCGGCCAGTCGGGCGCCGACGTGGCGCTCGGCAACGACCTGCGCGCCGTCGCGCTGCTGAACCTCGGCGTCACCGAGGCATGGTCGCTGCGGTTGGCCGACAGCGAGCGGCACCTGAGGGAGGGCGCCGCTCTGGCCCGCGAGATCGGCCGCCCCTACCTGGAGGTGGCCTGCCTCGCCCACCTCGGGTTTGCCGCCACCGGCGACACCCTCGCCCGGGCCCGCCGGTACTGCCAGGACGCCATTGCGCTGGCGGCCCGGCACGGCTGGGACAACGCGCCGGTGATAGCTCCGGCGTACGCGACGCTCGCCGGGATCCTCATCTGGACCGGCGAGTTCGACCAGGGCGAGCAGTGGCTGAAGCGCGCCCGACGCGCCACGCCCTCCGCGGGCGAGCCGGGCATGCAGCTACTCCTGCACCTGATGTCCGCGATCCTCCCGGCGGCACGCGGCCAGTACGACGAGGCCCTGGCCGAACTCCTGGCTGCCGGGCAAGTGCAGGCGCTGATGGTCGGACAGCACGCGCTGACCTCCCAGGTCATGGGGTGGACGATCGCCACCCATGCCCGCCTCGGCAACCTCGACCAGGCGAGGGCCGCCCTCACCGCAGTGGACGGCAGGCTGGCCGGCACGGGCGAGATCCGCAACGCGGCCGCGATGGTCCTCCTCGCAGAAAAGGACCCCGCAGCGGCCCGCCGTGAGCTGGAGCCCGTCCTCGACGGCGCCTCCCCCGTCAACTGCTCCCACCTCACCCGGATCGAAGCCCACCTGCTCGACGCGCTCGCCTGCCGCGACCTGGACGATGAGCGCGCGGCGATGGCGGCACTCGAACGGGCGCTGCACCTGGCGGAGCCGGACCGGCTGATCCTGCCGTTTGCGATGACCGGAGCATGGGAGCTGCTGGCGACCCTGCCACCGGGGACGGCACACGCCGCGCTCAGCAGCGACATCCTCGACGCCATGCGCGGCGGTGCACCCGCCCACGCCACCGCCCCCGAACCGGCCGACCAGCTCAGTCCCAGCGAGTTGCGCGTACTGCGCTACCTCCCCACCAACCTCACCCGGCCCGAGATCGCCGGGCAGCTGTCGGTCTCGCTGAACACCATCAACACCCACATCCGACGGATCTACAGCAAGCTCGGTGCCACCGACCGATCCTCGGCCGTACGGCGTGGCCGCGAGCTGCGGCTGCTCTCATCCGGCCGCGCCTGACCCCATCATCGACTTCCTGTTTGCGGTTCACCCGCCGCGACGCAGACGGCATCATGGGCCACGTCGCCGAGTTGGCCGACCTCGGCCTAGCTCGAGGTGGAGTTGTAGCGGCGCACGGCGAGGAAACCGAACAGCAGTCCGATGCCGACGGTCCACAGCAGCGACTGCACCACCAGCGAGGTGGTGCTCTGGCCGGCGAACAGCTGGGCCCGCTGCGCCGGTCCGACGGTGCCCAGGGTCAGGTCGCGGACGGTGTTGATCACCGTCGTCACCGGCTGGTGGTCCGCGAAGGCCCGCAGCCAGGACGGCATCGTCGCGGTGGGCACGAACGCGCTGCTGGCGAAGGTCAGCGGGAAGATCACCGGGAAGGTCATCGCGTTGACCGCCTGGGCGCTGCTGGCGTAGAGCCCGAGCAGGCCGAACATGAACGACGTCGCCAGGGTGAAGGCCAGCAGCACGCCGAAGCCGACGATCAGCCCGAAAAAGCTGTGCGGCCGGAATCCGACCGCCAGCCCGACCAGGACGATGATCACCAGCCCGACGGCGTTGTTGACCGAGTCGGCGGCGACCCGGCCGGCGAGCACCGCGCTACGCGCCATCGGCAGCGAGCGCAGCCGGTCGATGAACCCGGCCTTGCGGTCCTCGGCCAGCGCGAAACCGGTCGTGCCGGAGGCGAAGATCGCGGTCTGCACCGCGATGCCGGGGATCAGGTAGTTGACGTAGTTGATGTGCCCCAGCCCGCCGATCGCACCGCCGAACACGTAGCGGAACAGCAAGGTGAACATGATCGGCGAGACGAGGCTGAACACCACCTGGTCGGGCATGCGCAGCATCCTCCGCCCGTTGCGTCCGGCCATCGCCAGCGTGTCGGACAGTGCGTAACCGATCCGGCTGCCGGCCGGCGCTGCGATGCTCATGACGTCTCCTCAGCGGGATCGAGGTCGGGCTCGGCGGGTTGCCCGGTGAGGGACAGGAACACCTCGTCCAGACTCGGTTGCCGCAGTTGCAGCGCATGCACCTCAAGGCCGGTGCTCTCCAGCCGGCGGACCACCTCGGCCATGGTGGACAGGCCGGCCGAGGTGGCGATCCGTACGGTCAGCCCGTCGATCACCGGAGCCTCGTCGCCGACGCCGCGCAACGCCTCGGCAGCAGTGCTGGCCGCAGCCTCGTCGGCCAGCTCGACCTCGACAGCGGTGCCGCCGAGCTTGGCCTTGAGCTGCGCGGACGTCCCCGTCGCAAGCACCCGGCCGTGGTCGATGACGCAGATGTTGTGCGCCAGCCGGTCGGCCTCCTCGAGGTACTGCGTCGTCAGCAGGACGGTCACGCCCTCCGAGACCAGGTCCTCGATCACCCGCCAGAGGTCGTTGCGGCTGCGCGGGTCGAGCCCCGTCGTGGGCTCGTCCAGGAACAGCACTGGTGGCCGGGCGACCAGCGCCGCGGCCAGGTCGAGGCGCCTGCGCATGCCGCCGGAGTAGGTCTTGAGCGTGCGCCCGCCCGCCTCGGCGAGGCCGAACTGCTCGAGGAGCACGGTCGCCCTGGCCCGTCGGTCGCCCCGCGGGAGGTGGTTGAGCCGGCCGACCAGCATCAGGTTCTCCATGCCGGTCAGCGCCTCGTCCACCGCGGCGTACTGTCCGGCGAGCCCCATCACGGTGCGGGCCTGACCCGGGTGGGCGAGCACGTCGACGCCGGCCACCCGCGCGCTGCCCGAGTCAGGCTTGAGCAGCGTCGTCAGCACCCGTACGGCGGTCGTCTTGCCGGCGCCGTTGGGACCGAGCAGGCCGAGCACGGTACCGGTCGGGATCTCGAAGCTCACCCCGTCCAGCGCCTTGACCTTGCCCTTGAACGTCTTGACCAGCGAATCCGCGATCACCGCGGCTTCGACGCTGCTCGGCATCGTGCCTCCCCTGTTGCGCCTTGTCCGCCACCCTGTCACACGGCCCCGACAGTTCGACTCCGGTAAGGGGACGGTGAGGGATCCGGCAACTCATCGGTCGCCGAGCAGCCCCGCCACCCTGTCGAGCGCCAGCTCCACGACCGGCGGGAGTCCGACGTGCGAGGTCGCGCACTCGTGGTCGAGGCTGACCAGGGTGCCGCCGGCGCCGTCCTCGAGGGTCCAGGCCGTGTGCGTCCGATGGTGCCCGCCCGCGACGGTGGTCAAGGTCAGCAGCTCGCCCTCGACGTACTCCACGACCTCCTGCAGCTCCGCCGGCCTCCCGGCCGCCTCGGTGATGGTGCACAGCCAGTGGCCCACGGCGACCGGCCCGGCACCGCTCCAGAAGCGATGGGACTCCGGCGGGTGCACCGCGGGGCTGGTCAGCAGCTGCCAGATCTCCTGCCTGGTCGCCCGCAGGGCGCGGCGACCGCGGATGCTGGCGGTGTCCGGTCCGAGGCGACCGGCAGCGCGTACGGCCTCGAGCCGCGGTTCGGGCAGCTCGGCGAATCCCTCGGCGACTCTGGTCACCTGCTCCAGCCAGGCAGCGACCTCGGCCTCGAACGAGTACAGCCGCGCCCTGGCGGCGGTACGGGGAGCCTCGCAGCTCATCTCCAGCTGGACTCGGCTGCCCGAGCGGGCCTGCGTGACGACGGCGGTCGTGGTCACGCCGGTGCTCAGGTCCTCCGTCACCAGGCGCCACGGATCGGCCACCGCCAGCCGCTCCACCACCCGGACCTGGCTCCGCCTCTCCCACTCGTCGACGACACAGGAGAGCCGGCGTCCTGGGTCGGGAACCGGGATGACCAAGGCGGTGTACGGGGCCAGCAGCGCGGCGTCCTCGCGGGAGGTCACCGCCCAGAGCGTCTCGGCCGGGCTGACGGACCTGCGGGACCGGCGCACGGAGACGGTCTTCGGCTTCTCCGTCCAGCCCGAGGCGGCCATGCCGGGAAACTTTACTTCCCGAGGTCTCGACAATGGCCCACCAACCGACGAACCTGGGCACGAATCTTTCGCGGTGGCCGTTCAGCGGTAGGACTCTTGCGGCTTCACCTTCGGTTAAAGCCGCCGAAAGATTTATTGGCATCCTCTGAGGACCTGCCCCCGCGCCGCCGCGCGGGGCCTACAGTGAGGGTCGTCGCCATCCCCCGGCGGTCAAAAC
Source organism: Frankiales bacterium (assembly GCA_033851545.1). Classification (GTDB taxonomy): domain Bacteria; phylum Actinomycetota; class Actinomycetes; order JAWWOL01; family JAWWOL01; genus JAWWOL01. The sequence continues at coordinate 156,711 of JAWWOO010000072.1, forward strand.
CACCACATCGCCCCGATGTGCGTGCACGGAGGAAGGCGCGTCTCAGTGACGTCTGGATTGCTGTCTGCTCGGGCCCACGCGGTCACCGACTACGCGGAGCTGTCCAAGCAGATCCAGGCTGCCGGGCTGCTCAAGCGCCGCTACGCCTACTACTGGATCCGCATCGTCGCCTTGGTCAGCGGCTTCGTCGGGATCTGGGTGGTCTTCGCCTTCATCGGCAACTCCTGGTTCCAGCTGATCCCGGCCGGTCTGCTCGCCGTCGTGGTGACCCAGTTCGGCTTCCTCGGCCACGACGGTGCGCACCGGCAGATCTTCGCCTCCCACCGCTGGAACGAGTGGGTCGCCCGCATTCTGTCCGGCGCCTTCGCCGGCCTGTCGTACTCCTGGTGGGCGAGCAAGCACAACCGGCACCACGGCGCCCCCAACCAGGAGGGCAAGGACCCCGACATCGCGCCCGGCGCCCTTGCGTTCACGCCGGACATCGCCGGGAAGCGGACTGGCTTCGGCGCCGCGTTCGCGGAGTACCAGGGCTACCTGTTCTTCCCGCTGCTGCTCCTCGAGGGCCTCAATCTGCACGTGGCCAGCCTGGTGAGCCTGACGAAATCAGACCCGCTGAAGCGAGGTCATGGCCGCAAGGTCGAGCTCGCGCTCGTCGCCGTGCGCCTGACCGGCTACGTCGCCGTCCTGATGTTCTTCCTGCCGTTCGGCAAGGCCGCAGCCTTCCTCGGCCTGCAGATGGGCCTGTTCGGGTTGTTCCTGGGTGGTTCGTTCGCGCCCAACCACAAGGGCATGCCGATCGTCCCCAAGACGGCCAAGATCGACTTCATGCGCCGGCAGGTGCTGATGTCGCGCAACATCACCCCCGGCCCGCTCACCGATTTCGCGATGGGCGGCCTGAACTACCAGATCGAGCACCACCTCTTCCCGAACATGCCCAGGCCCAACTTGCGCCGCGCCCAGCCGATCGTCCGCTCGTTCTGCGAGGAGGCGGGCATCGCCTACACCCAGGTGCCACTGCTGACCTCGTACGGGATCGTGATCCGCTACCTCAACGCTGTCGGCCTGCGCGCGCGTGACCCGTTCACCTGCCCCCTCGTGAGCATGTACCGCGGCTAGCCCGCTATGCAGCAAAATGTCCCGGCGCGGTAAGGACACTTGACCACCGGGACACAACGCCGACATGTCGGTTTCGTACGATGCGTAACAGGGCAGCGCATCCCGCGATGAAACCGGCGAACGGATGTGTTGTTCGCGTAGTGACGACAAGGATGCCTATGCGGCTCGTACGTAACCCCTACTCAGTGACCCGCGGGATGTACGCGCTCGAGCCGGTTCTGGCCGATGACGACGCCGCCGCACGGACATGGTCCGAGCTCGAGGAGCCCGAGCGCAGGGCGGTCGCCCGGTGGGCCGGCCGGCCGATGTCGATCAAGGCCAGGCGGGACCGCCTCCAGCAGGTCTGTTTCGATCTTCGGCAAGGGGCCGAGCAGGTGCGTGCGCGCCTGCCGCACGCCAGCTGACCTGCTCGTTCCCCAGGACTCCCCTGTCGGCCAGCTGCTGACCGATGAGGAATCCGCTCGCCGACCGTCGTACGGGTGGACACAATGATCGTCACCCCACGACAGGAGCGCGTTGATGCACAAGGTTGCCGGCAGAGGGTTGGCCGTCGAGGCGGTCGGGCTGGTCAAGCAGTACGGCGGCCGCAGCGGCGTGGTCGATGCCGTCCGCGGGGTCGATCTCAGCGTCGAGGCCGGCGAGGTCTTCGGCTTCCTGGGCCCCAACGGCGCCGGCAAATCGACCACGGTCAAGATGCTCACCACGCTGCTCTCGATCACCTCCGGCACGGCCCGGGTCGCGGGTGTCGATGTCGCAGCCGATCCCGACGCAGCACGCAGGTGCATGGGGGTCGCCCTGCAGGAGGCCGGCCTCGACGTACGCCAGACCGGCCGCGAGCTCCTGGTGCTCCAGGGCCGGCTGTTCGACTTCACCCGGCAGCGGGCCGAGGAGCGCGCCGAGGAGCTGCTCACCCTGGTCGAGCTCAACGAAGCCGCGGACCGGCGGATCAAGGGCTACTCGGGCGGCATGAAGCGCCGGCTCGACCTGGCCTCCGCGCTGGTGCACGAGCCCGAGGTGCTGTTCCTGGACGAGCCGACGACCGGCCTCGACCCGGCGAGCCGGCTGACCGTGTGGGACGAGGTCCGCCGGATCAACGAGCGCGGGACCACCGTCTTCCTCACCACCCAATACCTCGAGGAGGCGGACCAGCTCTGTGACCGGCTGGCCATCATCGACGGTGGCCTGATCGTGCGTGAGGGCACACCGGAGTCGCTCAAGGCCGAGCTGCGCGAGCGGTTGGACCTGCCGTCCGACCCCACTCTTGACGACGTCTTCCTCGACGCGACCGGCCGGACACGGGTTGCCGGCGACGTGCGAGGGGTCTCGGCATGACCTACACCATGGTCCTCGGCGCGCGCGGGCTCAAGGAGATGCGGCGCACGCCCGAGGCGCTGCTGCCCACGCTGTTCATCCCGATGTTCTTCCTGGTCGTCAACGTCGGCCAGGCCGGCAAGATCTTCCCGTCTTCGTCGACCGGCTTCCTGCACGGGCAGAGCTACGCGGCCTTCACGCTGCCGAGCTCGTTGCTGCTGGCCGCCTCGTTCGGCAGCGCGGCCCTGTTCCTGGTCGAGGACATCGAGGGCGGCTACTTCGACAAGCTGCGGGCGACGCCGGTCACCCGTACAGCGATCGTGCTCGGCCGGCTGGTGGCCGAGGCGGTCAAGGGTGTCGGGATCGCCAGCCTGCTCGTCCTGCTCTCGCTGCCGTTCGGCATCCGGATCGCGAGCAACGTGCTGGGGTTCCTGCTCCTGATCCTGCTGGCGTCGTCCTGGGGTGTCGTCTACTCCGGGTTCATGCAGCTGATCGCGCTCAAGACGCGCAGCGCCGCGGCCACCAACTCCGGCGGGCTGATCTTCTTCCCGCTGCTGTTCCTGACTCCCAACTTCGTGCCGCGCAACATGCTCACGCACGCGATGGAGGTCGCCGCCACGTACAACCCGGTGACCTACGTCATGGAGGGGATGCGCTCGCTGATCCTCGAGAACTTCAACTGGGGCCGGATCGGCGCCGCGTTCGCGGTCGTGGCCGTGGCCGGCGCGGTCATGCTGGTGCTGAACGTGCGGATGATCCGCAACTACGACTGACCCCGTCCCGCCGCAGTACTGCAAGCCGGGCGCTGGGGCGCGCGGGCTGCAGTACTGCAACCGGGTGGGGGTCCCGCCGCCGAGCAATCAGCTGCGTACGGTGCGCACCAGGGCCGGGCGGCGCATTCGGGGCAGCGGTTTGCGCGGCGGGGGCACGGCCCCGGCGTTGAGGAACTGGCTGATCGGCAGGGTGGCGGCGCCGAGAGCCACCGCGTCCGTACCAAGCTCTGCGGAGACGATCGAGACCTGGCTGAACGGCAGCCGCAGCGCGTGCTTGGACGCCGTCTCGATGATGTCGGGCAGCACCCGGTCGGTCAGCATCGCGCCGAGCCAGCCGCCGATGACGATGCGCTCGGGGTTGAACAGGTTGATCAGGTCGGCGAGGCCGGCTCCGATGTAGGTGGCCGTCTCGTCCAGCAGCTTGGCTGCCGACTTGTCCCCGGCGCCGGCCGAGGTGATGGCCTGCAGCCGGGCGACCAGGTCGTCCTCGCTCGCGTCGGTCGTCGGCCTGCGGCGCAGCTCGTCGTAGCGGGTGACCATCGCCCTGGCGCCGATGTAGGCCTCGAGGCAGCCGGAGGCGCCGCAGCGGCAGGTCTTGCCATTGACCATGATCGTCGTGTGGCCCCACTCACCCGCACTGCTCGACGGGCCGCGGTAGAGCTCGCCGTCGGTGATGATGCTGGTGCCGACCCCGGCGCCGAGCAGCACGATCACCGCGTTGTCGACGTGCCGGGCCGCGCCGAACCACTTCTCGGCCTGGCCCATCGTCTTGGCGCCGTTGTCGACCAGCAGCGGCAGCGACGTGCCCCGGCGCAGCATCCGGCCCAGCGGCACGGCTTCCCAGCCGACCGTCTGGGCGTAGACGACCGCGTCCTCGCCGTGCTCGACCAGACCGGGCACACCGACGCCGACACCCAGGATCGAGTCCTCGTTGACTCCGCCGTCACTGATGACCTTGTTGAGTCCCTCGAGGACCTGGGCGACCGATGCGTCGGGCTCGAGCGAGGCGGTGCTGAGAGTCATCGTGTGCGAGGCCAGGACCTGCATGCTGAGGTCGAAGAGCTCGACGAGAGTGCCCTGCTCGCCGACGTCGACTCCGACGACGTAGCCGAAGGCCGGGTTGACTTGGAGCAGTGCGCGTGGCCGGCCGCCGTCGGAGTCCTCGACTCCTGCCTCGATCAGCACACCTTGCTCGAGCAGCTCGCCGACCAGGTTGCTCACCGTGGCGGGGCTGACGCCGGCAGCTGAGCCGACTTCCTGCCGGGTCATCGGGCCGTTCATGTACATCTCGATCAAGGCCCGTGAACGGTTGCTCTTGCGCAGGTCACGGACGTTGGTGGTCCTGGCCCTGGCCAACGGGCACCCCTTCGGTCTGCTGACAGCCTGTGGTAGCACTTTCGCCGCACGATACTTCACGCTCTGGAGGAAAGCCAGGCTGCTTGCGAGAGAGCGCTGTCCGGCGTCCTAGTGGTCTAGCCCAGCCTTCTCCGTACCGCTCGAGTTTCAAGTTGTTTCGCACCAGTGGGGATTCCTGCGCAGGGAGGCGGGGCACCGCTGTCCTGCGGACGGATCCGCCGGCGGTCAGCAGGACGGGCGGCGGCCGGTTTGGGACTGCGCTTTCCGGCGCACCCGCGGGCTCGTCGATGGGCCAGTCGGCAACGGTCCAGTCGCCGACGCCCGCCGCCGCCCGTCGGGCCGTGCCCAAGTGCCGCTCGCATAGTGAGACGATTCATTCGGCGCTACGGTGCGTGCCCGAAGCCGGCCCTGGCCCGACCCGCGCCAACCACAGACAGTGACCGCCGACGCGGGAAAGTCCAGTCGTGGCAAGGGAAGCGTTGTCGAACCCCTGGTCGGCGTCCTTGATAACGAATGCGCCACGGAGGCTGTGCTTTCCTTGACGATAGGCTTCCTACCGAGCACGATTCACGACTTAGAGGAAGCTATGCATGAGGTCGGTAGCTCTCCCCGGACCACCTCGGCGCCCCACCTGGGCAGGCGCCTTGCCCACGCTCTTGAACCGGAAGGACCTATCGTGCGACTGAACCGAATCGTCACCACGAGCGCCATCGGCCTGCTCCTGGCGCCGCTGGCCGCCTGTGGCAACTCGAGCAGCAGCTCGGCTTCGCCGTCCTCGGCGTCCTCGGCCGCAGCCGCTGCATCCGCGACAGGCGCGGCCTCCTCGGCCGCCGCGGGGGCCTCCGGCGCGGCCGGCGGCTCGTCTGCGGCCGCGGCAAGTGGCAAGTCGGTCCCGCTCACCGGCGTGACGTTGACGTACTGGGCCAGCAACCAGGGCACCAGCCTCGACAACGACAAGCAGGTGCTGGGTCCCCAGCTGGCGAAGTTCACCGCCCAGACCGGCATCAAGGTCAACCTCGAGGTCGTCCCGTGGTCGGACCTGCTCAACCGGATCCTCGCCGCGGCGACCTCGGGCAAGGGCCCGGACGTCCTCAACATCGGCAACACCTGGTCCTCGACGCTGCAGGCCACCGGCGCCTTCACCCCGTTCGACGCTGCCAACCTCACCGCGGTGGGCGGCAAGTCCCGCTTCCTGGCCGGGTCGCTGTCGGCGACCGGCGCCCCGGGCAAGGACCCTGTCGCGGTGCCGATCTACTCGCTGGCCTACGGCCTTTACTACAACAAGAAGATGTTCGCTGCTGCGGGCATCACCACCCCGCCGGCCACCTGGGACGAATTCGCCGCTGACGCCAAGAAGCTCACCAGCGGCAGCCAGTACGGGCTGTCCGTCGAGGGCGGCTCGACGACGGAGAACATCCACAGCGCCTTCACCCTGGCGGCTCAGAACGGCGGCTCGTTCTACGACTCCAGCGGCAAGCCGACCTTCAACACTCCCGGCAACGTTGCGGGCATCCTGCAGTACCTCAACTTCATGCAGAAGGACAAGGTCGTCAACATCAGTGACGCCGAGTACAGCAACGGCACGGAGGCGCTCAAGGACTTCGCCACCGGCAAGTCGGCAATGGTGATGTGGCAGGCGGCCGCCGGCTCACTGAAGCAGTTCGGGATGAACGCTGCCGACATCGGCGTCGTCCCGGTGCCGCTTCCGGCGACGCCGCCGTCCGGTGGCAAGAAGATCACCAGCATGGTGGCCGGCATCAACCTGGCGGTCTTCAAGGCGAGCAGCCACCAGAAGGAGGACCTGGAGTTCGCGAAGTTCATGACCAGCACGCCGACCCAGGAGGCACTCAACGCCACCTACGGCTCGCTGCCGTCGGTGTCGGACGCCTACGCCAACCCGGCGTTCCAGACCCCGAACGTGACCGTCTTCAAGAACGTGCTTGCCAGCACGGCGGCGCCCCTGCCGACGACCACGTCGGAGAGCCAGTTCGAGACGCTGGTCGGCACGTCGATCAAGACGTTCTTCTCCGAGATCGCCAGCGGCAAGACGGTCACCAGCGACGAGATCTCCAAGGCCCTCGCCGCCGACCAGCAGCAGCTCGCGGCCAGCTAGCCACCCAGCACCAGACCTGAGGCACCACAGGCGTGGGGGGGGGGGGGGGGGGGGG